>DAOTXW010000082.1:0-91424 GCA_034435035.1 Anaerolineae bacterium
GTATGAGGCTGTGCGCCCATGAGCATTTCAGACGTTTCAATACCCTCTGTCGGGTCTTAATAGGCTTCTACGTTTGAATCGCTTCTGTCTCCAGCGCATAACATGGGTTTCAATACCCTCTGTCGGGTCTTAATAGGCTGCTACTCCAGTACCGACCAGTCCATAATAGCCTCCAAAAGAGAGGTTTCAATACCCTCTGTCGGGTCTTAATAGGCTGCTACCGACCCCGTTGTGCAGCATAAACAGGTCATAAATGACCTGCATGCCATAAAAAATCGCTCTACGAGGCTTGTGTGCAGCCATCTGTTGACCATCGTACCACAAAATCCCGGTTCAAGTAACCCCTATTTCGCAAGTCCTTTTTTGCACCCAATCCGGGGGGAGTTTCGGCAGCCTGCTCAGAGGTCGTTGCAGGCACGGCGAAACTCACATGACGCACAACGGCTGCGTCGCGCAGGCGGGGATGGCATCCGCTCGAAGGCGACGATCGCCTCGATCGACTTCAGGGTTTCGAAGACGGCCGCGCGCAGCGCTGGAGTCACGGCCACTGGCTCCACCCGCCGCACCGGGATCAGGTAAATGTAGCCACGCTCCACCGGCAAGCCCCACGCCTCTTCGAGCATCAGCGCATAAGCCACGAGCTGCAGCTGGTAGTGCGGACTGGCCTGCCGGGCCAGCTTGTAATCGACAGGATAAACCGCCCGGGGAGGCCCCGGCGTAACCACAACCTCGTCGATCTTGCCACGCAGCCTCAACCGGGCCGAGGTGAGCGCCACCTCGAAGCGGCGCTCACCCCGTTCCAGACCGTAGCCGCGCAGCCTCCGCCGGGCGGCTCGCTTCTGCTCTTCCTCATGCGCCAGCTTCCCTTCGTCCATCTTATGGGTACGCGGGCGGAAGTCCGGCAGGCAGCGTTCGTAGTAGGTCACGCGCGGGCAGTAGGTGTACTGCTTGAGATCGGTCACGGTCAGCAGATCGCCCTCATTCTCGGTCATGGCTCACCTCGATGCGCTTTTCCCACTCTGCCTCGCCAATGGGGATCAGCTGCACATTGCCTTCGGCCTTCTTGAGCAGCCGCCCGATGCGCAGCATCAGCTCCTGTTGGTGAGTGGGCCGCAACCGCCCCAGAAAGGCGCTGAACTGCACACGGTCCAACCCATAGTCCAGGCACATATCCGCCACCTTGGACCGCAGGCGGTCGCTGGGGATATCGTAGATCACCAGGATGCGCTGCATGTCACCATTCCGCCTTGTAGGGAATGTAGGCTTCGCGCTCGCCGCGCAGGAAGCTCGCCAGGTGGCGCGCCTGCCCCTGGATGATAGCTCGCAGCGGGAAGCGCTTACCCTCGTAGCGCATCTCAGTGTCCAGGTGGGCCAGCACTTTACCAGCCAGCGCGCGCCGCGTCTGCTGCGCCAGCAGCCCATCCTCCTGCTGCTCCACAGAGAAATCCCGCGCCGCCAGCCCAAAGACAAGCCGGTCCACCCCCACCTGCCGGAACTCCTCGATCAGGTCAAGCACCAGGCTGGGCTTGCCGGGGCGGTCAGTGTGGATGAACCCGGCGTAAGGGTCCAGCCCGGCCAGCACAATCGCGCGCTGCACCTGCTGGTAGAGGATGCCGTAGCCGTAGTTGAGCATCCCGTTGATCGGGTCGGTCGCGCCGCGCCCCTCGCGCCCCGGCCAGCCGTACTGCTCCGGGACGATCCACCTGATAGCGTCCCAGTAGTGTCGGGCGGCGTTGCCCTCGGCGGCCAGCACCCCGCCCCGAATGTCGTCCACGCACTCTCCCTCGAGGCGATCCAGCCATGCCAGGTGATCCAGCACCTCGCCCGCGCACAGCGATAGCTCCTGAAAGACCTCCGGCGCGGTCTCCTTCCGATTCTTGGCGAAGTACTTGAGGGTGATCGACTGGTTCTGAATCTTCCCAGTGGCGAAGGCAATTGCCAGGTGGCAGGCGCGCCGATCCGTGTAGGCCAGTATCTGCGCGCGCCGTGTGAGGACAGTCCCGGTCAGCCCCGCCGAGTAGATCGCGGCATACGGATCACCCCGATCGTCCACGAACTGCACCGGGATCCCCCGCTCGCAGCACTCAGCCAGCGCATCCGCCGAGATGCTGACGCCCCGGCTGCTGATGATCACGGATTCCAGGTGCATCAGCGGCGCTTCCGCCAGGGTCTCGCCCTTCTTGGTCAGCTTGAGACGCTCGCTGTACTTCCCCACGTGCGAACCGAAGGTGTCAGCGACCAGGTGTTGTACGATAGGCATTTCTAGTCCTCCACAATCCGATACCAACCGTTGCCCTTGACGGTACTTTTACCAACATGCAGACTTTGCCCCCAGAGCAACCAGGGGATGGCCTCGTCCAGCTTACCCTGCCAGGCCGCCACACCCACCAGCCCGCCAATCGGTGAGACACGTCCGGTGCGCCGCGACCCGCTGACCACGTCCAGCCAGCGAGTCGCATCGCGCGTCAGCTGCGCCTCGGCGGCAAGGGCGCTCATCCGCAGGGCAACTTCACGCCAGCGGGTGCGATCCCGTGCCAGGGGCGACCCGCCGAAGCAGGTCGCTATCGCCTGGCAGCGCTCGATCAGCCGCCGCAGCAGAATCCCCAGGTCGGGGCGGTGAGCGAGGTGTTTGTCCTCGCCGATCCGCAGCGGTGTGAGGAACTCCAGCGCAATCCGGTCGCCGGGCAGTGCCGCCGCCCGCGCTGCGACCTGTTGGGCAGTCACCGGCAGGGGTGGTCGGCGGACTACACGGCCATTCAGCAGGCCCTCGCACGCCCCATCCAGCGGGTTGTAGGTGTCAACACCCACAATGTCGAACCGGGCGCGGCCCGGCCCCACCCCGCTTTCGCCCATCGCCTCCGCCGCCCGGATGATAAACGGGAAGGCCGCCGCCGCTTCCGTGCCGATCAGCGACAGGCCGAAGCGCCAGGACTCCCCGGCCCGGAGGGGGCGGTCGCCGGGCGGCGGCTCGATAGTCACCGGACGCGGCACGTCCTGGCCCCGCTCGCCGGACGGGTCTTCCGTCGCCAGCAGGCGGCAGACGGGACAGGCGGATTTGTGGCCGGGCAGGTGCACTGCCTGGCGGTCGGGGCAGTACTGGCGAGCCAGCGCCCCGTACAGCGCGCCGCGCAGCGCCGATCCGGGCTGCGCGCCCAGCGCCCCCATCTCCCGCGACCGCACCTCGAAGCGCAGGTGGTGAACCACGACGCCCTGCATCAAGTCGAGCATGGTCATCAGGTGTCTTCCGTCTCAAACTGTTCAGCGCGGGCGCGTTCCCGCGCCCTCTTCAGATCGAGGCCCAGTTCCCAGGAATACTCGGCGTTCACAACGTGATACTGCGGCTGCCCCCGACGGTCCTCCCCGACCGGCCAGGCGAGGTGCGCCCGATAGAGGGACTGGTACTGACCATAGCTGATCGGCACGAACAGACTGCTGGCCTCGATGTATCCGTGCTCCCTGCGCCGCCGCTGAAACTCTTCTTCCAGGCCGTAGGGCAGCACCTCGATGCCGTCGAAGAGCCGGTAGAATTGCTCGGCGAGCGCGCCATCCGCCGAGCGGAAGGGGCGGATATCATCGAGGATGTCGCAGAAGTTGCAGGCAGCGGCGTCGTATTCCCCGCGCCACCACTCGCCGTTCTCCCCGGCGTAGACCTGCCGGAGCAGTTCAGGCACCTGCGCCTCATCTACTGCCTGGCCGTCGAGGCTTTCCAGTGCCTCCAGGCTGGCGGCGACGAAGCCGGGCCGGTAGACGCGCTGGCCGTCGGCAGGCTCGCGAAAGACGTGAACGTCGGCCAGCGGGCCGCCCGGCGGCCTGCCCCGGTTGACGCGCCCGAAGCGTTGCAGCAGCGCCTCCAATGGGGCAGGGTCGGTGTACAGGGTGTCGAGGTCGATGTCCAGGCTGACCTCGACGACCTGGGTAGCGACGACGAGCGTCGGGCGGCGCTCGGTCGAGCGGACACCGGTGTATCTCTGGATGGTCTCCTCTTTGTGCTGGCGATCCTCGGCGTTGAAGCGCCCATGAACCAGAATGGTGGTGACATCGGGCAGGTGCTCACACAGGCGACCATACGCATCCATCGCCCGCTGCACGGTGTTCAGACACACCAGCACGGACTTCCCCGCCTCCACCTGATCGGCGATGGCGCTGAGCCCCTCGTCCGAGAGCAGCTCGCCATCCAGCAGGTGAAGGAGGTGTCGCCGTGAGTCATGGAAAACGGCCTCGCTGGCGCGTATCTCGTCACAGCCGGGCAGCGCCTCTCTGATCACTGCTCCGACCGGCGGCGGCAGGGTGGCGGTCATGATCAGGAACCGCGCCTCGAAGTGGCGCGCCAGCCAGCCGACCAGCTCGACGATCAGCGCCAGGCGCTTCGGCTCGTAGGCGTGGATCTCATCGAAGATGAACAGCCCGCCGTGATAGTCGGTCAACCACTGCTCGAAGCCCTTGAGGGAGTAGGCGGCCTTGAGCATCTGGTAGGGGCTGAAGACCCGCACCGGATGGAAGCCGAGGTCGGCCCACTCGCGCTTGAGGCGCGCCTGTTCGGCGGCCCCGGCAGGGGTGGCATCGTCGGCAGACAACAGATCGTGGTACAGGCTTTGCAGCGCCCGCCCGTGCTGGAGGCCGACCACCTCCTGCGGGAAGTGGTGCTCGGCCAGCCGTTGGTGCATGGCGTTCATGCTGGCCTGGTAGGGCAGCGCGTAGAACAGGCGCGGCGGAGGATGGGCATCCAGCGCTGCCTGGCGGGCAGCCCACAGCAGGGCGGCTTCGGTCTTGCCGCTGCCGGTCGGGGCTACCAGGATGGCCGAGCCGCGCCCCACGCGCTCGGCGTCGCGCTGGTGATCGCGCAGGTCCGCCTCCGATAGGCTTCCCAGGGCGCGCTCCCGGCTCAGCGGCAGGTCCGGGAAGTGGGCCGCGTGCGCCGAGGCGGAGTGGTCGGCGGTGAAGATCAGGCCGCGCAGCAGGATGCCCCCCAGGACATCACCTGCGACCTGGCGTGCCTCTTCCAGGTCGAGGGCGTGGGAGTCAAACTCGTCCAGCGCCCGGCGGATCGCTGGCACGCCGAAGACCTGCCGCGCTTCGTCCAGGGGGAGCAACGGCGGGAACTCGACCGCCTCCTCCATGCCCAGTGCCTCCGCCCAGGGGCGCGGACAGGCATCCAGCCAGCGCCAGAGGGCCACAAGCGTCTGATCGTCTATCTCGTAGCCCAGCGCGGCCAGCGCATCGCCAGCCGCATCGGTGTCGGCGAGATACCGTTCGTACAGCTCGCACGGCTCTTTGTGGTGGGCGGCAATCGCCGCGACGATCCACTCCCGATCCGCATGTCCGGGCGGGAAAAGCCAGTCCGTGAAGGCCAGCGACAGGACTTCGTGGCGCTGCGGCCAGCGCGGGCTCTCCCCGCGCAACACCTGCTGGAAGCCCGAGGCAGCCTTGCCGAAGTCGTGGAGGAAGCACGCCCAGAACATCCGGTGCCACAGGCGCGGCTCGCCCAGTTGATCGGGCAGGCGGGGCCGCAGCCGGTGCTGGTCGCCCAGCCGGGAGAGCACCAGCCAGGTGTGCAGCGCCAGCGACTCCGGCTCTGGCCCCGCCGATTTGTCGAGGCTCTTGGCGAGCAAGCCATCCATCCACGTCGGCCAGGGATAGACGGGGACGTTCATACCGCCTCCCCGACGAAGCTGTGGAAGCACACCCCCCGGCTCAGTTCGGGATACTGCGCCCACTCGCGGACCTCCGGATCGACCCACACCTGCTGAGGAGCACCCTCCGCCTGCAGGCCGTCGGTGGGGAAGCGTGCTCGACCGCGCAGCAGCGCGTACTGATCCCACGAGGGAACGCGGTGATGATCCACGAAACGCGCCAGGGTCATGATGACGGTAGCCCCATCCACGTATGGCGCGAGGTTGGGAGGCAGCAGCGTCCCCTCAAAGTAGGCTTGCTCTGCCGCCTGTAGTTCCACCCGTTTGATCTCGGTGCAATTCATCAAGTCCTGCGAGCGTCCAAGACACAGCGTATACGCAGGGGAGCGAAAAGCAGCGTCCAGGGAGTCCAGATCAGGATAGTCCAGGTAGAGCGTCAGGCGCGGCTCAAACAGCAGGTGGCGCACGAAGGGATTCATCTTTGGCTTCTCGCCAAAGAAGTGCAGGTGCTCATAATCCTCGAACTTGCCCTGGTGCGTGAACGTGTAGCCGAAGCACACTGTTGCTGGCTTGTCGATCCAGTCGCCCGCTACGCTACATATCAGCCCGTGGACTGTAGCCGGAGGTGGCAGCTCTAGAGTCGGATGGACGCCCTGAGCGAAGAAGGGATAGCGAAAGGATGTTACTGGCCCTTCAAGCGTCACCCGCAGGGCAGTCAGATCGTCCGTATCCATTACTCCCACCACTCCGGGTGCTGTCCGATCTCAGCCGCCAGCGAATCAAGCGCCTCGCGCGGGTGGAGGACATTCAGGCCATACTGTGCCAGCACCTCGTCGGCAGAGTCCATGAATCCCGGCGCGTGCCCTACAAAGACGCCGGACACAAGTTCATCTTGTAGCGCAGCGGAGAGTTGGTTGAGCACCTCCTCATGGATGATCGGTTCCCCGTTCTTCTCTGTGATCACGCGCCCGAAGGGATGGTTGCCGCCGCGTGTGACCGCCACCATCACAAAGGCTGGCGAGACGTCCGTGTAGTGTAGTGTCTGCCTAGCGCCCCCTTCAAGGCGAGCCAGTGCATAGAGGAGGGTCTGAACGCGCGCAAGGCGCTGTGCGAACGGGAGGCGATACGCCTTCTGTGCGTGCAGGTGTGTCAGCCCGGCTGCCTCGGCCTGCTGTGCCAGGGTGGGCCCCAAATTGAGGTGGCCAGTGCGACGGACGTAGTTGAATGTCCCAGCGGCTCTCAGGTCGAGGGAGAACAGGCCCTTGAGCGTTGCCCGGTAGAACTCATGCCCGTGCAACAGCGGATTGCCTTCGTGGCGCGCCATGACACCGAAATCCTCGGTTATCTCGACGGGTGCGATCGACACAAGCGTGCTCGTGCGAAACGGCGACACGCGAGTTAAGGTGCCTCCCTCGGCTTCCTTCTGAGCGCGCATGTAGCCCAATAGGTCGTCATCCCAATAGGTCATGGGATTTCCCTCTGTATAGGCTTGCTGCTTCTTGCCCTCGACAGCGGTGTAAATAGGTGAAGCCTGCCATTCTGGATAGTAGGTCTCGAGCGTCTGGCGTAGCCAGAAGCGGAATGCCTGGGCGGAGGCGTAAGGATATTCGTGCACCCCTGCGCGGATTGCCTTGACCAGGGCTTTCGTTTCCTCACCCTGCCCCATGTTCAGAGCCGATGCTGGCGCATCGATTAGCAGCACACCCGTGATAAAGGCCATGGTAGTTGCTCCTTCTGTGGTAAATGAACCAGGTCAGACTTCATCTGCGACGGTGGTTTCCGGCTGTTCCTCTTCAGGGATAAGCGCGTCTTCCTCTGAGAGCTTATCCCCCCGACTCAGGCGCTCTTCAATGATGCGGAGCATCACGATATCCCGTGCCAGCTTCCAGTCGTTGAACTCTGCCCCGCGTGGCGCCGTGAAGGCCCGCACGAACTCGTCTGCTGAGATCAGGAGTTGCCCGTACTGGCGTGCGTAGTCATCGGCGGCTCGCAGCAACTTGCGCCTCCATGCAGCGTAGATGCTCTCACGGCCAAACTCAAAGTAGAAACTGTGGCGCTTAAGGGTATATGCCGCAAAACGTGAGCCGAGTTCATAGAGAAGCTGTAGACGATCTGGGTCCATATTCATTACCTTTCTGAGAAACAGGGAGGCCAATTCCCAATTATGAAGTGACCAGATGTACTGGTAGAAGAACTTGAGTGCCTTAGCAGGGAGATTGAAGAGATCTTCAAAGAGTTTGTTGCGACCAGCCGATGCCTCCTGTGCATCCTCCCAGCTATGCACAATAGCCATATGCCATGCTTTGCGTCTTTCAGCGTAGTAGTCGCTTTCTGCTTCACGCAGAAAACGGATCACGCTTGACGGCAACTCATAAATGCCAATCCGTGGATACTGGTTATGGTTAGTGAAGTAGTAAGCAATGAGAGAGTCAATCTTATGCCTTTCCCCCTCCCTTAGTGAATCAAGAAGTGCTTCGACAAGCCTTGTCTTGGGATAGACGTGATCAGGGAGACCTCCCTCTTCAAGGTTTGCTAAGCTGAGCGCCGCCGTATTTTTCTTGTATGCTCGGTGAGCGAATTGTTGGGTTACAGCCGGGAGGTTCCCTTGTATAATCAGGAGCCTCTTACCATTGCCGCACCGGATAGCGCCCAGGGGCATCATGTGAACCGCCAGCAAGCAATAGCCACAAATTGGTAATCCTGCTATTCCCTGTGGGCTGAAGTTCCCCAGTTCTTCCGCATTGAGCAGGGGGACTTTGGAGCGAGCCACCCGTTCGATTGCAGGCTTGCTGCAGAAGACGCAAACTGCGTTGCCCTGGGCGCGGGCCGTTCTCCTATAGCCATGCAATCTGTTTGCAACGTCATTCCCCCTCTTGTTATCGTGCCCTTTTGGCTGGCCGAAATAGGCATTGGGGTAGACGTGCGTATACAGAAAGCTGCGCAGGGCCGTAGGGCGCAGGAGGAAGTCTTCTAGGTAGCTTGCCGCTCTATCCAGATCCTCCTCCGTCACCTCCTCTGGAGACCCCTTGCCTGCCATCGCCACAATCGTCGCCACACCTACGTCAACGAACGGGTGGCCGGTGTACTTCAGCATGGTCATTCCTCCGTGTACTGGGCGGCAGCGTGACGCAACTCCCCGGCAATCTGCTGCCGAAGCTCCGGCGGGGCAAGCACTTCACAATCTGGCCCCCAGCCCCGGATCCAGGGAACCAGCTCCAGTGTCCCTGCCACCCGCAGCCGCCATTCGATGCTGCCGTCGGGCAGCGTCTCGACCTCCTGCAACGGGTGCCAGATAGTCTCCTGCACCCGGCGTGCGGCCGGGTGGCGAAAGCGCAGCCGCACCTCGACCGGCTCTTCGCCGTACCAGATGCCCCAGGCGTGCCGCAGCAGCGTATCCAGATCCATATCCGCCGGGCGGGTGAAGCTCTCCGTCGTCAGGGTGGCGCTCAGGATGCGCTCCACCTTGAAAGTCCGCAGCTTCCCGTGCGAGGCGCTGTAGGCGATGAGATAGACCCCTTCGCTCAGCGGCGCCGGCTCAAAGAAGTAGGGGTGGACTTCGTAGGTGTTAGCCTGCGGACTGGAGAACTTCTGATGATCGACTCGGACGGTGAGCTGTTCCAGCCAACCCCGGATGAGCGTTTCCCAGACGCGCAGCCGGTCGGCGTCAGGGGGATGGTCGGCCTGGGCAGCGTGGATGGCCTCGGCAAGCTGGCTGGCGAGTGGATGGCGCAGGACCAGGGAGAGTTTCTCCAAGGCCGAGGTCATCAGGGGTGAGAGGTGCGTCGTTCGCCGGATCATGTGCCGCATGGCAAGATACAGCATCAAGGACTCGCCCTGGCTGAGACGCACGTTGGACAGGTAGTGCTGGCGGTCGATGAAGTAGCGGTCTCCATCCTGCTGGATAGGGACCTCTGCAGAAAGCTCGTGCAGATCTCGCCATATCGTCGTGCGATCCACACCCAGCCGCGCTGCCAGCTCGCGCGACGTGTAGCCCCGCGGTGAGGCAAGCAGCGACTCCTCAATGCGCTGGAGGCGGGAGACACGATTGAGTGCACGCGACATACTGACCTCGGGTCCGGGATTCCTAAGACCAGTCTACCATCATTCCGTTGCAAGTAATCCAACGGAACAGGGTTTTGCCGCCCACCCGGCAATTTATTGGATCATGCCTCATAGTGTGCAGAATAAATTGGTTTGGCGAAAGCAGTATCCTGGCTTCTCTGTAAAGCTGCAAACGATCAGATAAAAGGAGTATGAGATAACCGGCCACAACCAGAGCACCGCTGGACTATTTGCGGGAAGCGGCGCAGGTGATACTCCAGGCCTTGATTGAGTGGGAAGTGGGCTAGCAGGTCAGAATGGAGCGCTATGAGCGCACACCGGATCGCATAACCCACGTAATGGCAGCACGGCGCGGAGGTGGTAGACGCGGGTGGCCGGCATCGGCGGGAGTTGAAACGGAGTGTCTGGCAGAGGACGTATATGGCGACCCTCATACAGTGCAGGTTGGGAAAGTGAACGGAGCAAAGCGCACAGGGCAAACAACCGTTGAGGAACCGGGACGTATATGCACATGTGACCCAGCACCCAGGGCAGGATTGGAACCCCGACCAGTGGGGCGGCTGAAGACGTGGCATTGTGATATAATAACGCTGCTCTATCTGTGCCCGACAGCAGCAGGGTAAGTATGCTGGCAAGCGGACAAAGGACTTATCACGGTTATATGGCCATGCCTGGCAGGCCGTGGCTGCAGGGGAGCGGAACCCCTGGCAGCATTGTTCGCGCTGGTAGGCCGCTCGACTAGCACGATCCACGGTATACAGGCATCCTGCCGCCAGCCTCCGCGCTGGCGGTTTTTTGTGGGTAACAGCCATCCCAGTACAATCATCTGGACTTCATAGGAGAGACCTCATGACTGAGATCATTCACGTTTCTGTCGCCTGGCCTTACGCTAATGGTGATCTGCATGTCGGGCATCTGGCAGGCGCTTACCTGCCAGCAGATGTCTTTGCCCGCTACCACCGCCTCAAGGGCAGCCGCGTCCTGATGGTTTCTGGCTCGGATTCGCATGGCACTCCGATCCTGGTCACCGCGGATAAAGAGGGCGTCACTCCGCGTCAGGTCTTCGAAAAATATCATCGGCGCTTCCTGGAGACCCAGCGGATGCTGGGGATTAGCTATGACCTTTTTACGCATACCGATACCGAGAACCACCACCGCATTGCTCAGGACTTCTTCCTGAAGCTGCTGGAGCGCGAGGCGCTCTACCTCGATACGCAAGCCCTGCTGTTCGACGAGCAGGCCGGGCGGTTTCTTCCTGACCGACTGGTGGAAGGTACCTGTTACCTCTGCAACACGCCCGGTGCGCGGGGGGATCAATGTGATGCTTGTGGGAACCTGCTCGATGCGGTGCAGCTGGTGAACCCGCGTAGTAAGCTCACCGGCACCACACCGGTAGTGCGCGAAACGCAACACTATTTCCTTGACCTGGCACAGTTCCGTGAGGAGTTGGCTGCCTACCTGGCGGATAAGGATTACTGGCGGCCTAATGTCGTCAACTTTGCCCGTAACATGGTAAACGACCTGCGCGGCCGCCCCATCACGCGCGACATCGACTGGGGCATCCCGGTGCCCCTCCCTGGCTGGGATGATAAGAAACTCTACGTGTGGTTTGAGGCTGTGATGGGCTACTTCACGGCCAGCGTTGAGTGGGCACACAACCTTGGTCAGCCAGAAGCCTGGCGCGAGTGGTGGTACAACCCGGCGGCGCGTATCTACAACTTCATCGGCAAGGATAATATTCCGTTCCATACTGTGATCTGGCAAGCCGAGCTGCTGGGGGTGAGCGGACTCTATGCGGCTGACCCGGATCAGAGGCTGACTCTGCCTTACGATGTGCCAGCCAATGAGTTCATGAATGTGCAGGGAGATAAGTTCTCCAAGAGCCGCAACTGGGCCGTGTGGCTTCCGGATATCCTGGAGCGCTACGATCCCGATGCGATCCGCTATTACGTGGCAAGCGTAATGCCTGAGACCAGCGACAGCGACTTCACCTGGGATGATTTCGTCGCCAGAAACAACAATGAGCTGGTAGCCTGGTGGGGAAATCTGGTCAACAGGGTGCTGAAATTTGCGTACAAGAACTGGGACGGCGTTGTTCCGGATCCTGGTGAACTGCGACCGGAAGATAAGATCCTGCTGGAGAGGATTGAAGCAGGCTTCACAACGGTGGGGCGCTACCTGGATGAGGTCAAGCTCCGCCGTGCACTGGGAGAGGCCATGAGCCTAGCCCGTGAAGTGAACGTCTACCTTGACAGCGCGCCATGGTTTGGTGTCATCAAGCAGGATCGGCAGGCCGCCGCCACGACGGTCTATACAGCGCTGCAGGCGATCACTAACCTGAAGACGCTGCTGGCCCCGTTTCTGCCATTTTCTGCCCAGCAACTTCATGGGATGCTGGGCTTCGATGGGCAGTTGTTTGGCGAACTGCGGATAGAGACTTATCAAGAATCACAGCGAAGTCATGAGGCATTGATTTACGATCCGACCGGAGCGGCAGGTCGATGGGCGCCAGAAGCTCTGCCGCCTGGTCAGGCCCTGCGTGAGCCAGTTGCCCTGTTCAAGAAACTGGATGAATCCGTGGTGGAGGAAGAGGTGGCCCGACTGGGCAAGTAGCGGCAGGGGCAGCCGGTTTCGGCGCCGAACGTCACCCTTCCAGCAGCGGGCGCACCTGAGCATCCAGCACGTCGAGGGTGATAAGGCCCGTATGCCGGTAGATGATCTCTCCCTCCGGGCCGATGATCAGCGTGACCGGCAGCCCCGTGATGCCAAAGCGGTCAGCGATGCGGCTGTCGGGGTCCAGTGCGACCGGAAACGTGAAGCCGTTTTCCCGAATGAAGCCACGGGCCAGTTCAGGGGTCTCGCCGGTATTGACGGCCACCAGGACAAAGCCCTGATCACGATGATCGAGGAAGTAGCGATTCAGCTCCGGCATCTCGGCGCGGCAGGGTGGACACCAGGTAGCCCAGAAATTGAGGGCGACTGTCTTCCCTCGATAATCTGCCAGCCGAATCGTACCCCCGTCAAGGGCCTGGAGTGAAAGATTAGTTCGTGTGGCCGAAGAAGCGCCCGTATCGATCGACAGCATCAGTCCGGCAGCGCCGACAAGCAACGCAGCGCCGACCGCTGCGGCTGCCAGGGCTGCTGAGCGCCGACCTGCTGAGCGGTTTCTTCGGCCTTGCTCAGCCGCACGTGTCATTTGCAATCGTCATCTCCTGCTGGTCGAGCAGATAAGGTAGATGATACCCGGTGCGGGCGATTCTAACCGCATTCAACCCTTCTGCAACGGAGTCTGGATCAAGCGTCCCCTCTCCATTAGATGCAGCCGCCCCGATAGCGATGCATCGGCACAGGCCGCTTCCAGGATATCCAACGCCCGTGCGCAGCCGCCACAGCCAATTTGCAGCCGCAGCGCGATCCGCGTATAGTGAGGCACATCCATTATTTTACCCGTGGAGATGACCGATGCTCTCTGATGAGATGAAGGATGATCTGAGTAGCCCCGAGGGTTCCGAAGAAGAAGCGAAATCCGCTCCTGTGGGGGACTCGCCGGACGAACAGGCCGGCGAGTCGAAGCCTGAGAAGAAGCCCGGAGATTGGGTAACCGTCAAGACGCCCAAAGTATCCCGGGCGAAGGAACCTGAGAAAGCGGCGGCCGCCTCCACGGCGCCACCCGCTAAGGCGGAGAAACCTGCCCCGGCGAATGTCCCCGCAGGTCCCGTCGCTCCTGCGCCCCCGCAAGCTGCTGCGCCAAAGTCGACGACCGCGCCGTCTAATGTGCCGCTGGGCAGCCAGCTGGCCAGCATGGGTGTCACCGACCCCAGCACGCAGAAGATCATTGTATACGGCGGCGGCGCACTCCTGGTACTGTGCTGCCTGTGCTCATGTATCGCGATCGCCATCACGTTCCTGGGTCCTGCCATGGGCCAGTAGACAGCTTCAGTGTTGGCTGTAAAGTGATCGGGCTGTGCCGATACAGGCACAGCCCGTGTTTTGTCTCATAGAGGCGGTGAGCCTGCCGGAAACTATGGGCAATAGAAGAACTGCTCAGCCAACGGCAGGCTGCAGTACGAATTAGTCTGGTCGATGACGATCACAGCAGCAACCAGCAGGCAGCAAAATACCAGAGTCAGAACCCCGCAGCCAATGACGATCCAGCGGCTTCGGTCTGTAGGATAATCCTCCTCCTCAGGGGTCGGAGGGGCTGCCGGGGCATAGGCCATTGGTGGGCGGCTGGGCATTGCCTGAGGCCGCTGGCCTCCTCCCACCATCGTGGAGGCCACATCACTGGTGCCAAAGACCTCAAAGGCAAGAGTGACCGTTTCGCCCAGGCCAATCAGGTCGCCGTTATTTAGCTGGTAGGGGCCTGTGATACGCTGCCGGTTGATAAATGTCCCGTTTGTGCTGCGCAGATCCTCAACTGTGTACCCGGCAGACGTGCGAGTCAGGCGCGTATGATGGCGCGAGATCTCCGGGTCATTAATGACAATGTCATTCGTGATATCGCGCCCAATGGTGAGGGTATCACGAGTCAGCTCGAACTGCTGGTTCGGCTGAGGCCCGCGGCGAACGATCAAGCGAAAGCTTGCGCCCGATTGCATTGCACATATCTCCTCAGGAAATGTCGGCTCACAGGTAAGAAACCGGTATATCGTCGTTATGATAGGAGCTTTTGCAAGCGCTGTCAAACTAAAACCCGCTGCCGCGTGATGTTTGAGGCGTTCTCATTAGGTAGGTCGCGGTCATCACAAACCGCTATAAAAAAGGTCGATTTGACAATAATTCACCGCCTCGCTAGAATGCAACAGGAGCAGATTGTCCGGTTAGCAGGCTGTGCTGGCCTGCAGGGTGGGTGCCTCATGCAGAAGACACGTCAGAAGATCCTTGACTATCTCCGCCAGCAGGGCGAGGCGACGGTCGAGGAGCTCAGCCGAGCCCTCGACGATCTCACGCCGGTGACTGTTCGCCATCATCTGGATGTACTCCGCAGCGAAGACCTCGTGGCTGCGCCCGAAGTACGTCATCGCGCAACCCCTGGACGCCCCCGCTATGTCTACACGCTGACGGAACGCGCCCGCGAGTCGTTCCCCAAGAATCTCGGCACCCTTACCGGGCATATGATCAGTCACCTCAAAGAGACGATGCCCCCCGCGCAGATCAACGTGTTCTTCGAAGGACTCGCGGCTCGTATGGCCACCGACATGGAGCCAGGCCCGGTCAATGAGCCGCTGGAGCGCAGACTGGAACGAGCAGTCGCCCACCTGAGCGAGCATGGCTACGAAGCGCGATGGGAGCCTCATCCAAGGGGCTATGTCCTGCACACGCGGAACTGTCCCTATACTGGAATTGCGTCTGACCATCAGGACCTATGCCTGCTGGATATTCGCTATATCAGCCACCTTCTGGGCGCCGTGCCTCGCCGCCTGGATTTTATACCGGAAGGCGCCGACAGCTGTTCGTACCTTATAGAGACTGGGAGCTGATGACCGTTGGCAACGGGTGGCCGGTAAAGAAGATAAACATCAGCATAATTGACCGCAGCGCTGGCCAGTGCTACAATATCGGGAACTGACAGCGTAGCAGCATGGGACAAGGAGTCAACGCACTCATGAGCGACACGGCCTCAAATCTGGTCCAGACCGACAGTGATATCCTTCTCGTCACCCCGGCGGCAGCCGACAAGATCCGGGGCCTGATGGCCGAAAAGAACCTTACCGGCTATGGGCTGCGGGTGTTTGTAGCCGGCGGAGGCTGCTCTGGGATGCAGTACGGCATGGCTTTTGAGGGCAACCCGTTGCCTAACGACCAGATTGTGGAGACCGGCGGCATCCGCCTGATTGTCGATCCGGTCAGCCTGCCTTACATCCAGGGAGCCAGCATCGACTACGTGGATAACCTGATGGGCGGCGGGTTCCGCATCGATAACCCGAACGCGGTATCGACCTGTGGGTGCGGTCACTCTTTTCGCACCGGCGGGCAGGCAGGCGCCGATCATGGAAGCGGGGGCTGCAGCTGCCACTAGGCACCTTTGACAGTGACAGCCTGAACGAGGGATGTTGCCTGTGCGGGATGGCTGGTTGCCTGCTGACAGCCATCCCACATTTCTCTTCTCTGCCATAATGGTAACTGGAGAAACCAGTGAGAACTCTGTGGCCATCCAAAGCCGCCAACCTTGAGAAGCCTCGCCGCCTGTGGCTGGATCTGGGAGACCTGGGGGATCTGGTCGACCCGGCTGGTCCGCATGAGCAGTGGCAGGATCATGGGCTGGGCCTGCTCAGGACCATTCTGCATCAGAACGGCATTGAAACCGACCTGCTTTCGACCAGGGCTTTCACCAACTGGAATGATGTCAAGAAGGCCCTGAAGGGCTACGACATGCTGATGATGAACGTGCGCAGCTACACGTTCCCGGTTGCCTGCCGTTCTGCCCGACTCTTCAAAGAGGTGAATCCTGATGGGGTGGTGCTGACAGGTGGAATGCATGCCACCGTGGCGCTGGATGAGATGGAGGCCATCGCCGATTTTGACTACATCTGCCAGGGCCCTGGCGAGCAGGTGATCGTCGATCTGGCGAGAGACCCCTCAGCGTTCCCCCGGGTGATCCTGGGGGTAGGGACCAAATCCATGGCCGAATGGCCGATGATCGACCGGACTCTGTGGCCGCAACCCACTAGCAAAAAGCTGGCTCGCACCTTCAACTGGCCTCTGGAGCCTGAGTGCGGGTGGGGGCCTGGCCCCGTAGTTACCATCCTGACCAGCCGGGTCTGCCCATGGCAGTGTGTATTCTGCAACGAGTCATCGTACATCCCAAATATGGGCCGTCGGCCAGTCGAGATGGTGATTGAAGAGCTGAATTACCTTGATGATACTTATGGTCCAATCGGCTCAGTGGTCATTCATGACTCGATGTTCTTCCAGAATCCATCCTGGCTAAAAGAATGGCTGGACAAGTATCCGCGTATGGCGCATAAGCCGTGGCCCTATTGGGCGGCCGGGCGCGCGGATACAGTTCGCCAGTGGCCGGAGCTGTTCGAGGCGCTGGTGCGAGAGACGAACTGGGATACCATCTCCATTGGGTTTGAGACAGGCAGCGACCGGATGCTGGCGCTGCTAAACAAGGAATGCACGGAGGAAGACAATAACTTCGCCATTGATCTCATCAACCGGCTGGGCGATGAGTTCGAGGCTCAGGGCCGCAAGCCACCTGTACTCTGGTCAAACATCATGCTGGGCATCCCTGGCGAAACACACGAGGACGCCTTCAAGACGATGCGGATGCTCAAGCGGATGAAGCGGGTCTTCCCATCCATCTCTTTCTATGCCCCATACCCTGGCTCTGCACTGGGCAATCAGCTGATCGCTGAAGGCAAGAGCCTGATGTCCAAGGAAAACTATCACCGCTACCCGGATGATGAGAAGGTGCGTGGTGTGGATTACCAGTTCTACCGCGATCTGCTGGCTGGCAAATACGACAGCGAGATCAACCGCGGCCTGACGCAGGCAGAGCAGGAGCGTCAGACCGCAGGTATGGAATCCCTGACGAAGGCATAAGACGATGAGCAGCTTCAGCAACCCGCACTATATGTATCTCTTCGAATTGAAGAATGGCCGGAAAAAGCTGGCCTACGGAGCTTCGCCGGAGAATGCGCTGGAGATCCTGCACATCCGGCTGACCGATGAAGAGATGGACCAAATCCTCCGAGACCGCTACGTCAAGATCAGCCAGCGCGATATTCAGAAGTACATTCACGAGCTGGGCTGACTGAGCTGACAGGACAGGACGCACGGCACGCTCTGTGATCTGACCTTCCCACTACCTGCTTATGCGTCTGACATCCGCCGAAAAAGACATCCTGCGCGCCCTCGCTGCAGGATGTATTCTGAAAGCCCACAGAGACATTGATGGGCATAAGTTTTACTACCTCCACCCTCATCAAGAAGGTGAGCCGCAGGCTCTCGAGTCCGGGCCCGTGCAGAAGCTGGTACGCCGCCGCCTGATCGACAGCAACAAGAAGTTCCCTGCCTCAACTTTCCTGCTGACTGAGCGCGGGCGCGCCGCCGCGGCGATGCTGGTTGGAGGAAGCATCGCCGCCCTGGGAGCCGAGCAGTTTGTCCGTGAGTGATCCGGCAGAAAGTGGCCGCCGGCCAGCCTGATCAGGTCAGGGCAACATACAGATCGTCGCCCTCAACTTTGACCTCGAACCAGGGGACCGGGGTGACCGCAGGGAAACTGAGCACCCTGCCTGTGCGGATATCGAATCGCGCACCATGACGGGGGCACTCGATTTCAGTGCCTTCAAGGCTCCCCTCGGCAAGCGGCCCTCCGTCATGGGTACAGACATCCTCAATACAGTAAAACACCCCGTCTACGTTGAAGAGAGCCAGAAACAGATTATCCACCATCACAACGGTGCGCCCTCCGGGGGGAATCTCACTGGCCCGGGCTACCTTCCTGAAGTCTGTCATCGGCCTGGAGTCTCCTGATCGTGGTGCAGCATCCTGTCAATCCTCATCTTCGCCGGGCCAGGCATGCAAGCCATACGCGCCTGCCTTGAGCACCTTCAGGGAGAGCAGCGCGCATTTCAATCGCACTGGGCCAAGCTCGATGCCCAGCATTTCCAGCACGGTGTCCTTATCTACCGCGCGTATTTCATCCAGCGTCTTGCCCACCAGACTCTCATAAAGCATCGAAGCAGATGCCTGGCTGATCGCGCAGCCTTCACCTTCCCAACCAATGTCTATGACTCGCTGCTGATCATCCAGTTGAATAGTGAGATGCAGATGGTCTCCGCAGACCGGGTTGTCCTCAGCATAGTCGATATCCGCCGGGCTGACGAGATGCTTCCGACGCGGGTTCCGGTAGTGGTCAAGGATCATCTCCCGATACAGATCGTCCATCTGACTGAACCCCCTGCTGATCAATGCGGCAGCGATCATGCCCTGAAAGTGGTCTTCACCCGGTACAGCGCTTCGATCAGCCGATCAACCTCTTCGAAGGTGTTATAAAGATAGAAGCTGGCCCGCGCAGATGCCGGGACCTGGAACCGCTGGTGCAGCGGCATCGCGCAGTGATGGCCGGCCCGGACGGCTACGCCGGCATGGTTGAGGATTTCCGCGACATCATGGGCATGAATACCATCCAGCACCATCGCCGCGACTGCTCCCTTGAGCGTGGGGTCGGCAGGGCCCAGGACGCGAAGGCCAGGCATCTCTGCCAGGCGCTCCAGTGTGTAGGCCGTGATGGCTGCCTCATGCTGGTGGATGGCCTCCATGCCGATGGCGCTCAGATAATCAACCGCCGCACCCAGCCCGATTGCCTCCGCGATGCTGGGCGTGCCCGCCTCAAACTTCCACGGGATGTCGTTCCACTCCGCGCCGCTCAGTTCAACACGGCGGATCATGTCGCCGCCGCCAAGGAAAGGCGGCATGGCTTCGAGCAGCGCCCGCTTGCCGTGGAGTATGCCGATCCCGGTCGGCCCAACCATTTTATGGCCGGAGAAGGCAAAGAAATCCGAGTCCAGCGCCTGAACATCTACAGCCAGATGCGGCAGGCTCTGGGCAGCATCGACCAGCACCAGCGCCCCCGCGCGGTGCGCCAGGCTGACGATCTCGTGTACCGGGTTGACAGTCCCCAGCACGTTGGAGACATGCATCACGGTTACCAACCTGACGCGCTCATCCAGCATCTGGCGGAAGGCTTCCATATCAAGCATGCCTTCATCTGTAACCGGTACGAAGCGCAGCTCAAATCCCACCTGCCGAGCAAGCATCTGCCAGGGAACGATATTGGCATGATGCTCCATCTCGGTCGACAGCACCACATCGCCGGGTTTTAGATTAGCGCGTCCCCAGGTCTGTGCCACCAGATTGATACTCTCGGTGGTGCCCCGTGTATAAATCACCTCCCGGCTGGAGGCGGCATTGATGAAGTGTGCGATGCGTTTGCGCGCCCCTTCATACGCTTCTGTCGCTAACTCGCTGAGATGATGGATACCGCGGTGAACATTAGCGTTGTAGCGGCGGTAATAGTCATCCATCGCGGCAATGACCGATACGGGCTTCTGGGAGGTTGCGGCATTGTCGAGGTACACCAACGGCACGCCCGGCCGAACCTCCTGATTCAGGATCGGGAAGTCAGCGCGGATGCGCTGAATATCAAGAGGAGTCTCAAAGTTGCTCATCGCTTTCCTTCCCGGCAATCACTTCTGGCTCGAGTATACCTGATTCGAACGCCGGCCGGCGACGCGCGCCACGCGCCAGCGGCAAATCACCTTCCAGTGCTCTTTGCCAGCATCCACTCCTGACCGATGGTGGCCTCACGAGCAAGCCCACGGCGCTATCATGAACCAGCGGAAGCCTTGCCGCCCTGCTGGCAGCAAGGCGATCTGGCGCTCAGATGCTGCTACCGGGCTGCCTTCTCCGCCGGGCGGCCGACCACCCAACCAGTACAAGCGCAGCCATGCTGATCGCCCCTCCGATCGGAAAGGTGAGAGGCCGGTAGATCCATTCCACGGTGTGTTCTCCGGCCGGAACACAAACGGCGTGCACGGCCGTGTAAGCCGTTAGCGGCCGTGCAGCTTCCCCATCGATGGTAACCCGCCATCCGGGGTAGGCCGTCTCGGCCAGTACCAGCAGAGAAGGCACCGGGCTGATGACCGCAACACGCCAGTAGCCCGGCGCGCTCGCCACAACGCGTGAGCCACCCTGCACGGCAGCAGGTGCCGGGCCCGGCGTGCAGGGAGGTATATCGCTCAGGATCACTGTGGCAGCAGGGTCGAAGCCAGGCTCGTGTACGCGCGCCCTGGCAGCATCAGCGTCTGGAATGACCTCAACCTCGTAGGCCAGCCGGGCAATCGAGAGCGGCCTTTCCCTGCGGTAAGCCCAGGCCGATGGGCTGCTGCCAACCAGCTCCAGCGAGTGATCACCTACGGCAAAAGCATCTAACGGCCCACCGGAGATCACATACGCGACCCCCAGAATATCATAGGCAGTGGAGCGTGGATCCGGCACGGACGCCATGAACGCCTGATTGGCTGCGACCTCCAGGGCATTGTAGCCAAACACGCTTTGCAGCCCGACCTCGCCAGCGCCGTTCTGTTCAAAGATTGACACGCCCCAGGGAAGTACCCGGGAACCCGTCTCGCCGATAATGGCTGCTGCTTCCGTCCATAGCGCAGCCGGCGAATCTGGCTGCTGGCGCACCAGTTTGAAGCCAAAGCTCCACAGGTCGATCACCATGAGCGCGATCAGCCCACCCAACACGAAACGTTTCGATCGCGCGCCCTGCTCGGCCGCAGCCAGGCGCCCCAACAATTCACCTCCCACAAACAGGAAGAGCGCCGCCATGGCCCAACCGCCAAGCTGATGCCAGAGTCGCCCGCCGGTGTCGCTGGGGTGCTGAAGCACGAAGATCGCCCCGGCGGCAGCTAGCCCGGCTAAAGATGCCACGCCAGCGACGATCCCTGCCCGGCGCACCAGCTGACCTGCCTTATGGCCGCCACCGCCGGGCCGATCCCATGAAGCGACCACTTCGCCGAGCAGAGCGCTCGCGGCCAGGACATACAGAAAGGCCGCCCGACCCGGCGCACGCGCCAGTTGAAAGGGGGGCAGCAGCCTGTACAGCAGACTGTACAGGAAGCCGTAGCCTCCCAGGGCAATAAGAATCCCCAAGCCGCTCAGCCCCACGTAGAGTCCCGTCAGAGGACTCGGCCTGCGCAGCCCGGCAATCAGCGCGAGCAGAGGGAGCACGCCGGCGTAGATTGTCAACTCCTCAAAGGCTGGTACGCTCCAGTAGCCCGCCCGGACCGGTTCTCCAAAGAACTCCGGGACAAGCAGGGTGATCAAATGGGCTGGAGGGAGAGAGAACTGGGTGGCGAATTCAAGGGACGGCGCGGCAGTACGCGACGAGGCGCGGACAAATTCGAGGAAGGGGAGCATCTGCACCGCACTCAGCGCCAGCCCAACTGCCACGGCGATGGCCGCCTGACGCAGGACAAGCATCGGCGCCCGGCCCGACCCGGCTGCCCGCGGCGTGGTGGCCGCCAGATACGTCACCATGGCGGCCCAGGCAATCCCCAGATAGATCAGGGACGGAGTATGCCCGGCCAGAATGGCCAGCCCCAGCGGCAACCCTGCCAGCACGGCTGATCGCCCATCGCCGCGGCGCACGCTCCACACGCTGCCCAGAAGCAGCCACGGCGCCCAGGCATTGGTTGCCAGCAGGCCGATATGCCCTGCAAAGATGCGCGCCGCTGTGAAGCCGCTGAATGCATAGGCGACCGACGCCAGGGCTGCCCCATCCCAGCTCCTGCTCAGCGCACGTACGAGCAGCAGCATTCCCATACCAGCGATCCAGAGATGAAACACTACGTACAGGCTAATGCCAATCCGGGGCGGCAGGATCAGGGCTATCCACGTGGGGGGATAGAAAAACGCCACCTGCGGGTTAGCGAGAAAAGGATACCCACCAAACTGATTGGGATCCCAGAGAGGAAGACGGCCTGTCAGCACTGACTCGCGAGCAGCGCTCCACCAGGGCAAGAACAATCCATGGACATCCAAACCCCCCAGTATCCTGCCGGGGGATGGGATCAAGGCCGGGCTCATGAACAGCAAAGCGAGCGCCGCCAGCAGGCCTCCCCACAGCACAGGTGGAGAAATGCGCGGTAACCTGCTCACGCTGCTCCCCCGCCCACCTGAGCCGCTACCCGCAGCGCGCGCTGTGCCAGCGTCACACAGTTGATCCGCTGGATCATTTCCTGCAACCCGAGGGCGGAAGCCAGCGCCGCCTCGTCCAGTGCCAGCACTGCGTCCAGCCGCTGACCCAGCGCCATTTCGGTGAAGAGCGACGCAGCTGCCTGGCTGATTGTACATCCTTGCCCTTCGAAACGGATAGCAGCTATGCAGCCATCCGCATCCAGCCGGGCAGTTATCTGCATCACATCCCCGCATCCGGAGTTGGTCTCACTTCCTGCCAGCGCAGGTAGCCCCAGACTGCCCCGATTCCGGGGATGCTCGTAATGGTCAAGCAAGAGATCGATCGTGGTCTGGGAGACCATGGCACCTGTCCAACCCTACCGGAAACGCGCAGACCCGGCCAGTATGATACCGCCGGGTCTGCCTGTATGCCTACTTCGCCGCGCACTCACTAACTTATGCGAGTTTGGCCTCAATAGCCGCGCTCAGCCTCTCCCGGACTTCCTGGAACGGGATGCGCTGCATTACCGGATCGAAGAAGCCCTGCACAATCAGCTTGATGGCTTCGACCCGCGGGATGCCGCGCGACATCAGGTAGAAGACCTCCGTTTCGTCCACCTTGCCAACCGTTGCAGCATGGGTGCATCGCACATCATCCGCCTTGATCTCTAGGCCCGGGATGCTGTCAGCCCGCGCCCTGCGGTCGAGGAGCAGGTTTCGATTCGCCTGGAAACCGTCCGTTTGCTGGGCGCCCGGGTCAACCACGATCATCCCCTGCCAGACACTGCGGCTGTTTTCGCGCAGCGCCCCTTTGAACAGCAGATCGCTGGTTGTCCGCAGGGCGTGATGGTTCTGCTGGGTGTCCAGGTCGATGTGCTGGTGGCCGTGTGTGAAGTAAAGCCCCGACATACGGCCAAACGAATCATCGCCATCCAGATCAAGGGTCTGGAAGACCTTGGTCAAGCGCGTCCCCATCTCCCCGACCACCCAGTCTAGATGACCACTTTGGGCTACCCGCCCGCGCTGGTGTCCGAAGCGGTACGTATGCTCCCCCCAGTTCTGAAGCGAGACATATCGCAGGTGAGCATTCTTGCCTACCAGCAATTCGGTAGCGCCCAGATGCAGGGCCTGACCTTCCAACTGCGGCGAAGCACACTCGTGCAGATAGGTAGCCGTGGCCCCCTCCTCCAGCACAACCAGAATATGGGTGCCAGTCATTGTAGGAGCTGGCGCATATTCAACACTGTGCAGCGGCAGATCAGCCTCCACGCCCCGGGGCACATAGAGGAATACACCATGTGTCCACAGAGCGGCGCTGAGCGCCGCGATCTTGTCCTCATCGTGCGGCACCGCCTCGGTCATCAGGTAGCGGCGCAGCAGATCGGAATGTTCATGCACAGCAGTGCCGAGATCCGTGAAGATCACCCCTTTGCTGGCCAGAGCGTCGGATAGCTCAGCTCGAACCAGATAGCCATTGGAGAACACCAGCAGCCCGCCCTGTTTCTCGCCGATCAAGGGCGCATACAGCTCGGCAGGCACGTCATCCAATGAGCCGCCTTCGCCAGGCAGCTGCATCGCAGTTTCCCAGCTCAGGGAGCGGATATCCGTACGGCGCCAGGCTTCATCACTGGTGGTAGGTATCGGCAGCGCCTCGGCGGCCTGCCACGCCTCCAACCGTTTTTTACGCATCCATTCGGGTTCGCCCATCCGATCCGAAAGAGCCGCCACATCATCGCTGTCCAGGGGAATGGCAGCTTCCTTCAAGGCGTTTTGTCTTGCCACGAGCATTGCTCTCCATTTACCGATCGATAATCAGGGGGATCAACCGATAGAGCCTTCCATCTGGAGCTGGATCAGGCGGTTCAACTCCAGTGCGTACTCCATCGGCAGCTCCTTGACCAGCGGCTCAATGAAGCCATTGACCACCATCGCGTTAGCCTGCTCCTCGCTGAGGCCGCGGCTCATCAGGTAGAAGAGCTGATCCTCCCCAACCTTGCTAACGGATGCTTCATGGCCTACCGTCACCTCCTGCTCATCGATCTCGATGTAGGGATAAGTATCCGAACGGCTGCGGTCATCCAGCAGGAGTGCGTCGCAGACTACGTTGCTCTTGGTGTTGGTAGCACCCTCGTAGACTTTGAGCAGCCCGCGATAGCTGGCCTGGCCGCCATCCTTGCTGATCGACTTGCTGGTGATCTTGCTGGTGGTGTTTGGGGCCACGTGCACAACTTTGCCGCCCGCATCCTGAATCTGCCCGGCTCCGGCAAAGGCAATGCTCAACACTTCGCCATGCGCCCCGGGTTCCATCAAATACACCGCGGGGTACTTCATCGTGACCTTTGAGCCAAGATTGCCATCGACCCATTCCATCGTAGCATCACGGTATGCCACGGCACGCTTGGTCACCAGGTTATACACATTGTTGGACCAGTTCTGGATGGTGGTATACCGGCAGCGTCCGCCCGCCTTGACAATGATCTCGACAACTGCACTATGGAGGCTGTCGCTGGAGTAGATGGGAGCAGTGCAGCCTTCCACATAATGCACAAAGGCGCCCTCGTCAACGATGATCAGGGTGCGCTCGAACTGCCCCATGTTCTGGGTATTGATCCGGAAGTAAGCCTGAAGGGGCATCTCCACATGCACGCCCTTCGGCACGTAGATGAACGACCCGCCCGACCATACCGCCGTATTGAGCGCGGCAAACTTGTTGTCGTTGTAGGGAATCACCGTGTTGAAGTACTGCTTCACGAGGTCCGGGTGATGCTTCAGGCCATCATCCATACTGAGGAAGATGACCCCCTGACGCTCCAGATCCTCCCGAACCTTGTGGTAAACTACCTCAGACTCGTACTGAGCCCCTGCGCCGGCCAGGAACTTTCGCTCCGCCTCCGGGATGCCCAGTTTATCAAAGGTCTCCTTGATCTCTGGCGGCACTTCATCCCAGTTTGCTGCGCCCTGACTGGTGGCGCGCACAAAGTAGTAAATGTCATCGAAATCAATACCGCTGAGATCCGCGCCCCAGTTGGGCATAGGTCGGTTCTGGAAGTGCTCCAGGGCTTTCAGGCGCAGCGTGAGCATCCACTCAGGTTCGCCCTTCATCCATGAGATTTCTTCGACAATCTGGCGATCAAGCCCCTTACGCGCCTTGAACACATAGTTCTCTGGCACATGGAAGCCGTACTTCTCTTTGTAGCTGTCTTTGAGGCCCTCAAGCTGTTTGGCGTCGTCGGTCATTGTGATGATCCTTTATCCCAGCAATACGCTGCCTGACGTTAATAGGGCCCCGGCTGCTCATTCCAGCTTCTCACGCACCCAGTCGTAGCCATGTTCTTCCAGGTGAAGAGCAAGCTCAGGGCCGCCAGCCTCCACGATGCGCCCGTCCAGCATGATATGAACAAACTGGGGCTTGATGTAGTTCAGGATCCGCTGGTAGTGTGTAATCACCAGTACGCCGAGGTCGGGGCCATACAACCGGTTGACGCCATCCGACACAATCCGCAGGGCGTCGATGTCCAGGCCCGAGTCTGTCTCATCCAGCACCGCGATGCGCGGCTCCAGGGTGGCCATCTGTAGAATTTCGGCACGCTTCTTTTCGCCGCCGGAGAACCCTTCATTGAGGTAGCGCCCGGCAAAATCATGATCCATCTGGAGCATGTCCATCTTGGCCTTGAGCAGCCGGCGGAACTCCGGGATGGGCATGCCCTTATCTTCCGGATCCTGGGCTTTGCGCCGAGCATTCAGGGCCTGACGCAGGAAGTTGGCCAGTGTCACGCCGGGGATCACGACAGGGTACTGAAATGCAAGGAAGAGACCCAGCTGGCTGCGTTGATCAGCCTCCATCTCCAACAGATCGGCGCCATCGAAAATGATCTGGCCGGCGGTCACTTCATAATCCGGATGACCCATCAAAGTATATGCCAGGGTGCTCTTGCCCGAGCCATTGGGTCCCATCAGGGCATGAACTTCGCCCTGCTTCACCACCAGATCCACCCCCTTGAGGATGGGTTTTCCCTCCACATTCACATGAAGGTTGCGTACCTCTAGGGCCACACTCATTGAGTTATGCCTCCACCTGTTGTCCGGTTGCCGGGTATCAGCCACCTCGCACATGTGCCAGCAAGCCGCCTGCGAGGCGCACGGATTATAGCATGCAGCCCGAATTGAGTCAATTATAATGATTTTTATCTGTTATATTTTGACGACTGCCTGCCAGGCTGTTATACTGGAGGTGTACACTGTGAGGGTGAAACAGAGGTACCGTAAGCTATGCACCCAACACGGCAGGCGATCATGCAGGCGCTCCGACGGGCGGGAAGCTGCACCGTAAGCGATCTGGCCACAGTGGCAGGGATCAGCCATATAACGGTTCGCCACCACCTGAACAGGTTGCAGGCTGAAGGCCTGGTGGCCGTCGAGGAGAAGCGCCAGCCCATTGGGCGGCCGGTTTACCACTTCCGGCTGACGGAAGCCGGCAAGGGCCAGTTCCCGCAGCAATACAGCCTGCTGGTGCGGCATCTGCTTGACGAGCTCAAGCAATCGCTGCCGCTGGACAGGGTTGATGCCCTGATCGGGGCGCTGGCCGGGGCTATGGCGGCAGATATTCGGCAGGAGTTCGCCAGCCTGACAGCCGGGGAGCGCATGGAGCGCTTGATCGCTGTGCTGACTCGTGAGGGTGTCACGGCACAATGGCAGCAAGGGCCGGATGGTCTGCGGCTGGTAGAATATCATTGCCCCTACTATTTAGTGGGGCAGCAGCATCCTGAGCTCTGCCAGATCGACGCAGCGCTGATTCGCACCGCGCTGGATGCCGAAGTCGAACGGCGCACATGCCTGCTGGCAGGCGACACCGCCTGCACCTACGTGCTGTATACTGGCTGAAACCCGTTGAGGCCGAGACCAGCCATCCAGAAACAGGGGGTCTTGTTATGTCGCTTGATGTCGCCAATAAGGAAGCTGAAATTCGCGAAGCCCTGCGCCAGGTTGTCGATCCGGAGATCGGGCTGAACATCATTGAGCTAGGGCTGGTGCGGAAGATTGAGGTGAGTCCGGAAAGTACTCATATCACCATGATCCTGACCACGCCTTTCTGCCCCTATGGGCCGGCTCTCCTTGAGCAGACACGCCGCATCGCTGAACAGGCAGCCGGGACTCCAGCCACGATTGAAATGGGCCGCGAGATGTGGGATCCCAGCTACATGGAAGAAGGCGCCGGAGGCGACTGGGGGCTGTTCTGAGTCTGGCTGGCTGCTTGATGAAAACATCCGGAGCGCGGCAGATCAACACTCCAGGGATGCACTACGGCGTTTCCTTGCGATAGTAACCCGCCTGCATCGAGGCCGGACCGGCTTCCTCGAAGTACTCGATCCGTATGTGGTGGCGGCCGGCCGTCACCGCACGATCGACGCCGCCCCAGTCGTGGAAGCCGGGGCTCCATGTATCGAAAATAAGCTCGCCGTCGAGATACAGCCGGGCGCCATCGTCGCTGCGCACCGCAAAGGTGTAGGTGGCTTCCTCAAACAGATCCGTGCGCTCCCAGCGTGCGGAGAAACCATCGACCGGGCCGCCGGGCAGTGGCCCGCCTTCACCCCAGTCGAATGTGACAACGTCTGTTTGCTGCACCAGAGCCGGGCGGCCTTCAAGCTGCGCATTGGAGAAATACCAGGCCGTCCACTCTGTATCAACCCATAAGGGTTCAACGGCCGCAGGCAGGAAGGGCAGCGCAGCGATCAGCCCCACCGCAACCGCTCTGCCGGCGCGCGATGGCAGCGCCCGGATGCCTTCCCACAATGTGACCCCGATCACCGCAACCAGCATCAGGAAGAACGGCAGCACAAAATAGACATAGCGGGGCTGAGGAAACATAGCGGCAGTGCTGAACACCGCATGATAAAGGATGAACAGGCTGGAGAGAACGACCAGAGGTCGCAGGCGCGGCGACCCTTCCAACAGCGCAAAAGCCAACAGGGCCGCCGCTGCCCAGAAGCGACCCCAGGCCGCCTGGCCCTGTAAGCGGTAAGGCTGGGCCAGATCAAGTGCCGGGTTGTACAGGCGCGGAACCAGATCGGCGGCCATTGAGCCAGCAGACACCGGATACGTGCAGGTATAGGCCAGCCAGCTGTCAATCGCCACGATGTCTGTCCAGAGTGGGTGTTCACCCTGGCAACCGTCAACCGGCGAAAAGGTCTGCACCATGAAAGGCATCTGCTCAAAGCGTCCGGTCTCGATCTCCAGGGGCCCGGTATCGCTGTGCGTCAGGAAAAGCCGACTCTCCTCAGCCAGCACACGCAGATACTGCACAGGGCGCGCCCGGATGCTTTCCAGATACAGGGCACGTGTAGAGAGCCGCGTGCCATGGGCTGCATTGTAGGCCTGCGCGCAGTTGTGCAGGTCGTGCGGCCAGTGCCGGGCAATTTCGTAGCGCACGGGTGGCAGCGTGTAGTCGCACTCGCCCGAGTCCAGCATCGCCTGAAAGCTCTGCGCGACCGGGCCGTTTCCCGGATCGTATAAGCCCAGATAGATCGTCGGAAATGCATAGAAGGCTTCTTCATCTGTGCCGGGAATTATGTGCCGATCGATCCGCCACTGGCCGATCCCCAGGATGACCAGGGCGCCGGCCAGCCCCACAGCAACCCAGGCAGGGGTTCGCCAGGAGCGTGACCAGAGCCCCGCCGCCACCGACAACGGCACTACCAGCGCTTCACCCAGTGGGCGCAGAATGGCCGTCCAGCCGCATAGGATGCCAATGCTGATCAGAGTCCAGCGGGAGGGTGGGCGCTCACGCTCTACGGTCCGCAGGGTCAGCAAGGCGAGCAGCACCAACCCGCTGCTGTAAAGGCTGGCATCCAGGAGCTCGTGTGCCTGATAAGCGCCGATGGGTGAAAAGGCGATCAGCAGCCCGGAAGCCGCCGCCGCCAGCCAGTGGGTGTCTCGCAGAGATCGGAATACGGCTATGGCCAGTGCTATCCGCACCAGATGCTGCAGCACCACAATACTGGCAACGCTATCAGCGATCAGGCGGGTGGCCGCGATTACCAGTGGGTAGGGATAGGTATACCAGGCAAGGTCAAGCGGCTGGCGGCCAAGCAGCCCTTCACTGGCATAGAAGAGCCGGTACGAATCGAAGTTACCATAAGCCAGCGGTGGCGCATACGCCCACATCAGGCTGCCCGTCAGTAGCCCGAGAGTTGCAATACTCAGCATGATCCAGCGATCGGGGGGGTGTGCGGGCAGCAGTGCAGGGGGCTGCCGGAGACCAGGACCTGCGGATCGACGCGCAGCCAGCAGAATGCCAGCTGCCAGCACAAAGCCTGCCATGCCGGTCAGTTCAGACCCGCCCGGATACAGAGCATGTCGGTCCACGGCCAGGCCGATCAGCACCGGGGCCTCGAAGGCAGCGAAAGCCACCAGCCACACCCGCGCACGACGATCGGTCACCCACTCTGCGGCCTGCGCGATCCGAGGGTGTGGCCAAAAGCTGGCTGCCAGCGCAGCGAGCAGGGCCACCTGAAGCAGGATCAGGGCAGCAAGCCCACCACGATGCGGCGCAGTGGTCATCACGTGCCGATCCACCTGCACCAGTTGAAGGGCAACCAGCGCTGCGGAAGCCAGCAAAGCCACACGCAGCAAACGGCATGGGGTTAGGAACCCCCGCAGATTGAGCCTACCCCCCACCACTTACTCCTCAAGAATGCCCTGCGCTGTCACCAGAAATGTATTGGGTGTTCCACCCAGCTCAACAAATGTCACTGCGTAGGTGGAAGCATCGCCGGGGGCCAGCCGCTGCACGTCAACCAGTGTCGTATCCGTAGCAATCACACGCTGCTGATCATCAAAGATGGTCACGATCACCTTCACCAGGCCCGCCGCCTGCTGACCATCGTTGCGCACTTGCCCACTGACAACCAGAAGTCCATTTTCATCGAATGCTGCATCGGAGGTAATGGCGAAGTTCTCCTCCCCGTAGAAAGTCCGGGCGGCATAGTCCGCGTAGCGTGCGGAAGCAGACAGGTCATAGCGAGCAGTGCCCGGCGGCAGCCCATCGCTGAAGACGATCGAGAAGGGCGCAAATTCACCCGGCAGCACCAGATCGGAGGACACAAAATCATCGCGCTCAGCCAGCAGACGCCCCTGCTCATCATACAGCTTCGCGCTGATCCGTATGAACTCCAGAGCAAGCGAGGCATTATTGGTGATCTGTCCGGCAACGACGAAGCCGTTGTTGCGGTCTGCCCAGGTATTCAGGCTGGCAAAGCCGACCACATCGCGGCTGGCCCCTTCATCAGCGGCTACCAGGCTCACCCATCCAGCAGCCTCATTGACGCGGAGAGTATTCACGATGCGGCTCAGCGCCCGCATTCGAGCCGGATCATTGTCCAACCGTACCCGCAGGGCCACAAAGTAGGGCCCAATAACCTGAGTGAAATCATTATGCTGGCTGGTTCCCTGGGGAGAGTCGATCAGAAAAATCAGGCGCAGGCTGCCATCCGGCTGAAGCTCGCGTGCGATCTCTTTATAGGTGAACTCACCCGAGTCATAGAATGCTGAACGATAAACTTCAGTCAGGGCGGCGAGGTCCGGGTTCGGCAATGCGGAATCAGGGCCGTCAGGTGAAGTGGTTGGCGCCGGCCCCACAGCACTCAGCACCCCTGCACTGACCAGGTAGACGTTGACCAGCGGCGCCGGCGAGTCAGGCGGAGAAAACGCCACATTCAGTGCCGTTTCGTCGGAGGTGTCATTAACCACCCAGGTTGGAGGCAGATCCAGCGTGAATGCACCGGAGGGATGCACATATGTCACAAAGCCGGTTGGATCAACCAGCTCCGGCGTGGCCTCTTCGGGTACACACGCATTCAGCGCTGCAGCAGCCAGCAGCAGGGCAGTGAGCCGGAAGCGCAGAAAGATCGTCATGGGCTGCATTGTTGTGCAGGGAGCGCCATTTTGCAACCAGAAGGCGTATGCGTAGTAAGCCAGTATAATACCCAATACCACCTTAACGGAGTACCTCTATGCGACTGAGCCAACTCTGCCGGTTACTCCCTGTGCTGCTCGTAGCAGCGGTGGGCTGCGCGCCGCGCTCACAGCCCACCGCTACTGATCTGCCACCTCAAGAAGAGGCGGCAACCGTGATCACTGAGGAGCTATCGCCGCAGCCAAGCGGCCCCTCCAACGAATCAATGGCGACGCCATCCAGCACCGCCCGGCCAACCAGCACCGATCTGGCCCCTTCGCCAACCGCAGAAGCCATCGTCACTCTCCCCGTTCCGGCCACTGCGGCACCAACGGCGGCGCTCCCGCAGCAACCTGCTGAAGAGCCCGCTGCCAGCGACTCCAGTGGCCTGCAGGTGGCACTCAGCGAGTTTGAAGCAGCCGCGCAGGCTGCCGGATTCGGCACCTACACCGGGGACCGCTGCCGGGTCACGCTGGACACTTACACCTGTGATTGCATCCCGGACACTATTGTCTCGGAGTTTGTGTTCTTTGATCCGAATACGCTGCGCTGGAAGCTGATCACCAACAACGGCAGCCAGATCTATGATCTGGTGCGCAAGGGAGTGAACACCTGGGTAGCCACTACTCAGGGAGTGGACAATATCGTGATCCACATTGAACTGATATTCAATGCGGCGGGCTTCCAGCACACAGTAACCACCACCTTCCCCGGCGGGGAGGCTCCAACCTGCACCATGAACTGGGTGCGCCAGTAGATTATTCACGGCAATGCAGGAATCGAAGAGGGAGCCGCTTCCAGACGACTCCCTCGTTTGTGATGGGCAGCAGCGCTAGGCTGTAGCCTGCAGGCGCTCTGCTTGGTCACGGGTGGCCAGCTCGTCAATGAATTCGCCGATCTCGCCGTTCATGAAGGAAACCAGGTTATAGGTGCTCAGGTTAATGCGGTGGTCGGTAACCCGATTCTGAGGGTAGTTGTAGGTGCGAATCTTTTCGGCGCGGTCACCGCTGCCAACCATCGAGCGGCGCGCCGCGTCCTGTTCATCAAAGATGCGCTGCTGCTCCATGTCGTAGAGCCGTGCTCGCAGGATTGACATAGCACGCAGCAGATTCTGCGTCTTCGACCGCTCATCCTGACAGGTGACTACCATTCCGGTTGGCTTGTGCGTGATGCGGATAGCGGTATCGTTCTTCTGAACATGCTGCCCACCGGCACCGCCAGCCCGGTAGGACTGAATCTCAAGATCCTTTTCCTCGATCTTGATATCCACTTCGTCCACTTCGGCCAGCACCGCGACCGTCGCCGTACTGGTATGGATGCGCCCCTGGCTTTCCGTGGCAGGGACGCGCTGCACACGGTGTACGCCGCTTTCATATTTCAGCCGCGAAAATGCTCCCTGTCCGCGCACCTCAAAGACGATCTCTTTGTAGCCACCGACGCCCGTTTCGTGGCTGTCGAGGACTTCCACTTTCCAACCCATGATCTCGGCGTAGCGGGTATACATACGGAAGAGATCCGCCGCGAAGATGCCGGCTTCATCTCCCCCTGCACCTGCCCGGATCTCCATGATCACGTTTTTGTCGTCCCGCGGGTCTTTAGGCAGCAGCATCACACGCAGACGATCCGCCAGTTCATCGCGTTCCGGCACCAGCCGATCCAGCTCCTCGCGAGCCAGATCCCGCAGATCGGCGTCTGCTCCATAGAGCAGGGCCTCAGCTTCGTCAATCTGCTCAGTCAGTGTGCGGAAACGGTAGAAGCCCTCGGCCAGCGGCTGCAATTCGCTACGCTCCTGAGCGTAGTCGGCCACGCGCTCATAATCGCGGGCAACAGCCGGATCGCCCATCAGGCGCTCCAGTTCTTCGTAGCGGGCGGCTATGCCCGCAAGCTTGTCCAACATCGCAGGTCTCCATCACAAAATACGCCCCACACAGCGTGTCGGGGCGAAATCCATCTGGATTATAACAACCCTTTCATGAGCCAGGCAACAAACCGGAACCCGCAGCAAAAGCCTGAGCTGCAGCGACGCGCTCACGAATCGGCGGATGGGTATACAGCAGCCAGACTACCCAGGCAGGCGGATCGACTTCAGCCAGGTTCTGGTTGGCCAGGCGGGTCATCGCGTCGGCAAACGCTAGCGGCAGATGAGTGGACTCCAGTGCATACCGATCAGCCAGACGCTCCCGCCAACGCGAGTAAGCATTGCCGAGCGGCAGGGTAATCACACCGATGCCTCCGGTCACCGCTGCCAGCAGCGGCAGTCCAGCGGGATCCGCGATCCCCTCAAGGGCCAGCCGTTCGGCGCCCAACGAGAGCGCAACATGGGCCGCAACCAGACCGCCCAGCGTCAGCAACGCGTTCACGGTGATGCCAAGCGGGATATCGCGGTGAACATGGTGCCCCAGCTCATGGGCCAGTATGGTCTCAACTTCATCGGGGGTAAAGTGGTCGAGCAGTGTGTCGCCCAGGACAATGCGGCGCGTCGCTCCCAGGCCCATCAGAGCCGCATTGGCGCTGCGCGTGCGCAGGCTCATATTAAACCGGAACACCCCATTCACATGGGCGCCCGCTCGTGCTGCCAGCGAAACCAGCCGTTGAGAGAGATCGGCATCGTCCAGAGGTGTGAAGCGAAAGAACAGCGGGGCGATCAGCACCGGCCCCAAGATCGACAGGACGACTGTGAACAGCAGCATCACCCCGGCAGCATAAAGCCACCACAGACCAGGCGCAGCGCGCAGCAACCAGTAGATCGCCTCCAGGGCGATGAGTCCCAGCGTCCCACCTACAGCCAAGCCCTTGATCTGGTCGCTTAGCCACCCGGACAGCGACTGCGTGCTCTGCCCAAACCGATGAGGAAGGACATAGCCACTCATGAAGGCCAGCGGGAAGGTGATTATCAGGTATGGAATGCCAAGCAGGGCGGCATGGGCGGCCACAGCCAACCACGGATCCGTAGTTAGGCTGGCCACAAAATCCCGGGCCGGAGCGATCAGCCCGCCAGCCAGCCAGAGAATCAAGTAGGCGCCCCCCATCAGCAGATCGGCCAGGGACAGCCAGCGGCGGGCGACCGCATAACGACGTGCCTGTTGCTGTCGGTCTGTATCAAGCGCAATAGGTACTGGATCGATCGATTCCATAGGTTGCCTCTTGCGTATCTGGCGCTCGGATTGTACTGAGCCAGGGGGTATGATACAACCTGCCTGACAGCAGGGATCGGGAGGGATGCTCATGCTGGTCGATGCGCTGACAACGGCAGCCGTAGCCGATAACCTCCGGGAGACCATCCTCGGTGGGCGGGTGCAGGACATCATCGAGGTGGATCAGCAGACGATCGGGATGGAGGTCTATGCCGGGCGGAAACGGCATTACCTTCTGGCCACCGTTGCGCCGGGCGCAGCACGCTGCCACCTGGTTACCGAGAAGCTGCGCAGGGGTGTGGAGCGCCCCTCAGCGCTGGGTTTACTCCTGCGCAAATATGTAGAAGGCGCTCATCTGGAAGCTGTTTCCCAGCCTCCTCACGAACGCGTGCTGTGGCTCGACTTCTCCAGCGAGCAGGGTGAGACGCGACTGATCGTCGAGACAATGGATCGGCGGAGCAATGTGCTGCTGGTCGCTGAGGAGGTCATCCTGGACTGTCTGAAGCGGGTGGGGCCGGATCAAAATCGCTACCGGGTCATGCTGCCGGGCAAGCCGTATGTGCCGCCGCCAGCACAGGATAAACCTGAGCCGGAGCGGCTTACCCCGGGGCGTCTGGAAGCGCTGCTACGCAGGCAGCCCGATCAGCCTGTCTGGCGCGTGCTGGTAGCTGCCGTGCGTGGGATCAGCCCGCTGTCCGCGCGTGAGATTGTTCACCGGGCCACCGGCGATCCGGCTGCGTCCGCATTCGACGTTGCAGGCGCTCCGGTCTGCGAAGCCCTGCACAACCTGCTGGCGAATGCTGCGGCCGGCCGATGGTCACCCTGCGTGGCTCGCGCACCTGAGGGCCGATTGCACGCCTTTGCAGCCTATCACCTGAGCCACCTGAGTGATGTAGAGCCCCGTGACAGCATTAGCGCAGCGATGACTGACTACTTTGGGGCACCTGCCGGAGAGCAGGGATATGAGCCGGCCAAGCTCGCTGTACGCAGCCAGCTGCATGGAGCGCTGGAGCGCGTGCGCAGAAAGGAGGCAGCCCTGAAGCGTGAGGAGAGGCAGGCCGACGAGATAGAGGCCCTTCGCAAGAAGGGCGAGCTCATATTTGCGTACGCCGCCGTACTGGAGCAGGGACAGACCCGGCTGGAGGCGCAATATGAGGTGGACGGGCCGACCCTGATCGTGGAGCTTGACCCGGCGCTGACCCCGGCTCAGAATGCTCGCCGCTACTTCGATCGTTATGAAAAGGCCAGACGGGCGACAGCGGAAGTCCCGCAGCTCCAGGCGGCGGCGGAGAAAGAGATCGCCTACCTGGAACAACTGCAAACCGATCTGGATTTGTCAGAGAACTGGCCGGAGATCGATGCAGTGCGTCGGGCCCTGCAGGAATCGGGCTACTGGCAGGGAAGCCGCACCACTCTGCCGCGCGGCGGAAAGCCCGGCATCCGAAGGCTGACGACTGCGGACGGGTATGTGCTTCTGATCGGGCGCAATGCGGAGCAGAACAACGAAATTATTACCCGCCAATCCAGCCCGCAGGATCTATGGCTGCATGCTCGCGGCATTCCGGGGAGCCATGTCCTGATCAAGAACGATGGTCGGCCAATCCCTGAAACGGTGATTGCGCTGGCCGCCGGGCTGGCAGCGTACTACTCAGCGGGGCGTGGTAATGCAACGGTCGAGGTGGACCTGACCGAGCGCCGCTATGTCCGCCCTCTCAAGGGCGGGCGGCCCGGCATGGTTACCTATAAACGTGAGCGCACGCTGGCCGTAAAACCGGTTCGCCCAGGCTCAGAGCTTAAGTAAGAGCCCGGCAGGTCGCCGCCCGGTTCATCATAGCACCGCATCTGGCTCTGCATACACCGTTTGCAACTGCGGGACGATCCCATCCCAGTCATAGCGGGCACGTACAAGCATCGATGCGCGCTGACCCAACGCTACCCGGCGGGCAGGATCGCGGAGGAGATCGGCTACCGCACCAGCCAGATCGTCCGCTGAATCAGCCAGCAGCAGATGCTCGCCATGCCGCACCTCCAGTCCTTCCGCCCCAATAGAGGTGCTGACGACAGCACATCCCATGGCCATTGCCTCCAGCAGCTTGAACCGTGTGCCGCTGCCCATCCGCAGAGGGGCAACATAGACATCCGCTGCTCGCAGATAGGGCCGGATGTCATCCACATAGCCGGTCAGCGTGATGTTCGGTCGGCTGCGCAGGGCATCCAGCCGACGATGCGGCTTCTGTCCGACGATGCTGAAATGCACATCCGGCACGACAGCGGCGATGGCCGGCAGCACCTCGCTGGCGAACCATAGCACGGCATCGATGTTGGGACGAAAATCCATTTTCCCGGTGAATACGATGGAGGGGCGCAGAATGGCCGCCTCGATCACAGACTCCGGCCGGTAGTGGCTCACGGCGATCGCGTTGGGAATCGCTGCTATGGGTGTGCGGTGGGGGAGCCGGCGCAGCGCTGCTGCGTCAGCCTCAGAGACGGCAATGATCTGTCCCGCCGCCCGACATACCCCGGTTTCAAAGCGGCGCAGCAAAGCCGTCTGCAACAGGGAATAAGCAGCAGCGTGCCAGCGCCGGGGCGATTGTATATCCTGCGCAGCAATGCGCCGCTGGAGCGCATACTCGGCGTTATGGGCATCGTAGATCAAAAGCGCGCCCGGGGCTCCGGCCCGGAGCGTTGTAAGGTAGGGCGCCATCTCGATACCCTCAACATGAACAATATCCACTGTCTCGTGGGCGAGAAGCTCACGCACAGTCGAGGCGAATTCCGGCGACCAGCGGCGGCGCGCCATATCAGCCTGCCCGCCAAGCAGCGCACGCAGCCGCAGCAAGCTCGTCCAGGCTGGCGCCGGGACTGTCAAGATATGCTGACAAAGGGATGCCAGAGGAGTCATCTCAACCGACGGCTGCCCTGGCTCCACAAAGGAGATGAGCGAGACATCGTAACCGTGCCGGGCCAGCCCGGCGATCAACCCATAGTTGCGCAGGGCAGTCCCCTGATGGGGGGGATAAGGAAGCTGGGGGGTCAGAAAAAGGACTCGCCGCCGCACCGCTATGCCTCCATAACCCGGCGATAGACGGTTAGCACGCCCCGGGCGGTCTCCTGCCAGGTCAATGTCGCTGCCCGGCGCAGCCCCCGGTCCCGCAGGTCGGCAGCCAGCGCCGCATCGAGCAGCACCCGCAGGAGACCGTCGGCTATACTCTCCGGATCCGCGGGATTGACCAGCACGCCAGCATCCCCGACAACTTCCGGTAGGGAAGCGCGGTCGGCCACGACGACCGGCGTGCCGCAGGCCATCGCCTCCAGCGGCGGCAGGCCAAAGCCCTCATAGAAAGATGGCAGGCACAACACCGATGCACCTGAATAAAGTGCGGGGAGATCGGAAGGTGGGACATCCTCCGCCCAGATGACACGGGTTGCCACCGTCGGTGATCGCAGCAGATCACTGAGGTCATCGACCAGCCATCCGCGCTGCCCGGCGATCACCAGCGCAGGGGCATCCGGGAAGCGGTCCCACAGAGATGCGCAGGCCCGCAGCAGGCCGGATAAGTTCTTGCGCGGCTCAAAGGTGCCAACAAACAGGATATAGCCAGCGGGGAGTCCATAGGTAGTACGCAGTCGGGCGACCGCCTCTGCCGGCGCGGGCTGGAAGCGGCCCCCGCAGACCCCCAGCAGCACTGTGGACACCTTGTCGGGCGGCACGCCCAGGAGGTTAAGTACATCTTGCCGCGTGGCCTCGGAGTCGGTCATGATATGATCAGCGCGGGAAACCGCCGCATTGATCTGGCCGTTGTAGTAGCGGCGGCTGTCAGGTGTCAGGAACTCCGGGTAATGCATAAAAGTCAGGTCGTGGATGGTGATTACGGAGCGGTAACGCCCCCCGATCGGGGGGATGAAATCCGGGCTGTGCAGCACATCCAGCTGCAGGGGCAGCACTTCGACGGCGAGCGTCCATCGCTCAAGCGGATGATGAGCCGGAGTCCAGCAGGACACCCGACCCTGATTGGGAGCAGCCGCCAGGTTGCGACGGTCTTTGCGGCTGTGCAGGATCACATAGCGGCTGGTTGAATCGAGCGCCGGCAGAGCGCTGATCAGCTCTTCAATGTAAGAGGTGATCCCGCCGCGACGATAGTACGTCAGCCGGGCATCTATACCTATGCGGACCATGCAGGGCAGTATAGCGCAGGCTCATGGCCTCTGGCTATCTGAACTTGCTGGCAGCCTTGCGCAGGGCACCTGGAGGGCTACAATAGGCGCGTGTCTCCCCCTCAGGAGGTCAGCCGGTGGACATGCTGAAGGCCCGCATTCGTGCTGAGGGCAAGAACCTCGGAAATGGTATCCTCAAGATCGATAGCCTGCTTAATCATCAGATGGATCCGTCCCTGATGGAAGCCATCGGCAGGGAGATTGCACGCCGATTCGCTGAGGAACGGATCACCCGCATCCTCACAGCGGAAGTATCGGGAATCGGACCCGCGTTGATGGCGGGGCTGGCTCTGGGTGTGCCGATCGTCTATGCGCGTAAGCGCCGCCCGATCACCATGATGGAGCCTGTGTATGTGGAAACAGCGCCCTCTCATACCAAGGGTGACGAGGTGTTCCTGATGGTGTCCCCGGAGTTCCTGAACAGCGGCGATCGCATCCTCATCGTGGATGATTTCCTTGCTTCCGGCAAAACTATCGCTGCGCTCGCACGCATCGTGCGGCAGGCAGGGGCGGAGCTGATCGGGGTGGCTTCTGTAGTCGAAAAGACATTTGAAGGAGGGCGGGATCATCTGGCAGGCCTGAACGTGCGAATAGAGTCACTGGCGATCATAAAGGCAATGCAGGATGACCAGATCCTCTTCGCCGAGTGACAAGGCTGGTCAGGCAAAGATCACGCTGCGCAGGATGTCCGGCCAATGACCCATGACACGATCATCGTTCTTGATTACGGGTCACAAACGGCACAGCTAATCGCCCGCCGCATCCGCGAGGCCGGGGTATACAGCGAGCTGTTGCCCTGGGATGCCCCCACCAGCGTAATACACGGGCTCAACCCCAGGGGCATTGTCCTGTCCGGCGGCCCGGCCAGCGTCTACGAGCCAGGCGCCCCCACTCTGGCGCCTGCTGTTCATGAATTGGGCGTGCCCGTATTAGGCATCTGCTATGGGATGCAGATACTGACCCATGCGCTGGGTGGGAAGGTCGCCGCCTCAGCGCATCGTGAATATGGCCCTGCTGCGCTGAATGTCAGGCAAGAGGCGGCTCTCTGGGACGGCCTGCCCCCGACGCTTGACGTCTGGATGAGCCACGGCGACCGCATCGAACAGCCCCCCCCGGGTTTTGTCTCGCTGGCACACACAGCCAACTCGCCTGTGGCAGCGATGGGAGACGCATCCCGCCAATTGTACGGAATCCAGTTTCATCCTGAAGTCTCCCATACGCAGCGCGGCACAGAAATCCTGGCCAATTTTGCCATTCGCATTTGCGGCTGCCGGGCTGACTGGACCCCCAGTACATTTATTGATGAAGCCGTGGCCCGTATCCGCGAGCAGGTAGGGCCGGATCGTGTATTGCTAGGGCTCTCCGGCGGTGTGGATTCCTCGGTGGCAGCAGCGCTGCTTCACCGGGCACTGGGCGATCAGTTGATCAGCATCTTCATCGATCATGGGCTACTCCGCCAGGGCGAAGCCAGTCAGGTGGTTGACACCTTTCAGCGATACCTGGGGCTGAATCTGAGCGTTGTCTACGCCGGCGAAGCGTTCATGGATGCGCTGGCAGGGGTGATCGAGCCGGAAGCCAAGCGGCTGGTTATCGGCGAGCTGTTTATCCGCACCTTTGAGCAGGAGGCGCGTCGTTTCGGGGATATTCGCTTCCTGGCACAGGGAACTATCTATCCGGATGTGATCGAGTCGGCCGCAAAGGACAGACCCGCAGCGCAGCGCATCAAAGCGCATCACAATGTAGGAGGTCTCCCACCCGATATGCAGTTCGAGCTGGTCGAGCCGCTGCGCTACCTGTTCAAAGACGAAGTACGCCGCGTAGGTGAGGCGCTGGGGCTGCCAGAGGAGATCGTCTGGCGACAGCCATTCCCCGGCCCCGGGCTGGCAGTTCGCTGCCCGGGTGAGGTAACCCGGGAGCGGCTGGAGCGGCTGCGCGCCGCAGATGCCATCTTTGTGCAAGAGCTGCAGAGCAGCGGAATGCTCCGCAATGATACTGCACAGGCCTTTGCCGTGCTTCTGCCAGTGCGCAGTGTCGGGGTGATGGGCGATCAGCGCATCTACGGTGAGACGGTGGTGCTCCGGGCTGTGACGACAGATGATTTTATGACGGCCGATTGGGCCCGTCTTCCTCATGCTCTGCTGGCCCGGGCTGGTGCGCGCATCGTCAACGAGGTCCCGGGTGTGGTTCGTGTGCTTTACGATATCACCAGCAAGCCGCCTGCCACCATCGAATGGGAATGAGGCTGCGCCGGCGCCTGGCTCGCCACGACACATCAAGACTGCCGCAGCGGATTAGGGGAGCGCATGGATAACTGGGCGGTCATTGAGAGAGCCGGACAGCTTCTGTGGAAGTACAAGCCACTGGCGGCGCCGGGCATCGCAATCGCCATTGCGGGCGGGGTAGAGGGGCTGCTGCGCCCCCTGCTGGCATTTGGCATGCGGCGGCTGCCGCCCGGTGTGACACGCCGGCTCCCACTCCCACCAGGCTTCGACCCCTCTGAACCCGGAGTAGCGCGGGCGATCCGCTGGCTGCTGGTAGAAGCCTACCGGCTTGGCCCGCCTGGCTGGGTGGGGCTGGCGGCGGCGGCAGTTGTTGTGCTGATTATCCTCGGGTTGATCCTTATCCTTGCACGGGGTGCCTTGATCGCCGCCGCCAGCGAGGCCGATACAGGCAACCAGCCAGCAGCCGGGGCGGCTCTCGCGCTGGCCTGGCGCCGTGCCTGGAGACTGATCGTGATCGCCTCCATTCCAGCAATCCCGGTAACCGTTGCCGCGATCGTGGTTGTGCTGCTGGCCGTTGCGGTGGTTAGCCGTGTGGGCGCTGTAGAGTTGATGGAGGGACCTCAGGCCCTGCAGCGGCGGGTGCTGAGTGGGCTGGGGCTGGCCTCGGTGATACTCCTGTGCCCCTTCATGGCCATCACGGTCGCGCTGGGAATGCTCCGGCACCTGGCTGACCGTGCCTGTATGCTGGAAGACAGCGGAGTACTGGAATCATATCGTCGGGGCTGGCGGGCAGCGCGAGCGAATAGCGGCTCTGCGCTGATCCTGCTGGGGTTTACGCTGGCAGCACAGACTGCGCTGGGCTCTGCCATAGGGCTGATCCGTGGACTGGCGGTGATCTGCGCAGCGGGGCTACCGCTTCTGTGGCTTATCAACGGTACTATGCGTGCCTATTTCATCATCCTCTGGACGCTGGCCTGGCGCAGTTGGGTCTCTGCACCTGAGGCCGATCCGTCCCTGCCCTCCCCATAATTGGGATGCAACTCGCTCTTACCCACAGCCGTACTGATTCTGGAGAGTGTCTCCGGTGCTGAAATCTCAGCACAGTCTGCCGGGCGACCGGCTGTGAAATGTGAGGTTGCAATGGATTACGGCGAGGTCTTATCCAGGGCATGGAACATCGTCTGGAACAACAAGTGGCTGATTCTCCTGGGCATCCTAGTTGCCCTGGGCTCCGGTGGCGGGGGCGGAGGAAATGGCGGCGGCTACAACTTTGGCCAGGGTGACTTCGATCGCTCGGAGCAGCCAGAAGGGCCGGAGCAGACGCCCTTTGAGCAGCCAGACCTGGAGGAATTTGAGCGCTTGCTCAGCCGCCAGGAGTTACAGCAGTTCATGGGGTTGGGGACTGCAGTGATTCTGGCGCTGCTGTGCGTTGGGCTGGTCATTGCTGTGACTCTGGGCGTGGTGGCGCGCATCGCTGCCGGTGGGTTGATTGCCGGGGTGGATCAAATTGACGGCGGCGCCGCCTCATCATTTGGCCAGGCATGGAGCGCGGGGTGGGCACGAGGATGGCGGCTGATCGGCATCGGGCTGGTGACCGCGATCCCCTGGGTGCTGCTTCTGCTGATCAGTATTCCACTGGCCATCCCGCTCATCCGGATGGCAACATCCACTGGGATGAGTCCGGAAGAGATATTCAACCAGTCAGTCGGGCTGTGGATCGGCCTGGGCGCGCTGCTGTGCATCACGATCTTGATCTCGCTGCCGCTGGCGGCGTTGCAGGCGCTTGCCGACCGTGCCTGTATAGTCGAGAACACCGGCGTCTGGGCATCCTACCGCCGCGCCTGGGAAGTACTGACAGGAAATCTGGGGCCAGCTGTGCTGCTATTCCTGATCCAGACCGGTATTCAGATCGGCCTGGGGCTGCTCTTGCTGCTGCCGAGCATCCTGATGGCCCTGTGCTGTCTTCTGTGGCCGGTGCTTCTGGCGATCAGCGGGACGATCACCGCCTACTTCTCAACAGTATGGACACTGGCCTGGCGCCACTGGACCGGCCGCACCCGGGGCTCGGCGGGCGAGCCGCTGCCGCAGCCCGCTCCCGCGGTATAAGTGACAGATATCAGGAAGGAACTCATGCGCCGGGATCGAACACCTCGCTCCCGGCGCATGTTTCGTCAGGGAGACAGGGAGACTCATTGCTTGACGTGGCAGACACACCGCGCTAGAGTCGCCATATCGACATATAGAGACCGCACCGGCCAGGACGTGCCGCGCCTGGCCGTTTGGCTGCGGCGGAGCGAGCACTGCTGATGAACTCAACCAACGAGCCCTTTGTGCCGCGCACCGGCCTGGCGCAGGCAGCTGACTCTGTGCTGGAGTTCTTCAACCAGCATCTCACGCTGATATCACTGACTGTGGCGGCTGTCGCAGTGGTGCTGCTGGCATTGGGGCCGATTCGGCTGGCAGTTTCCGGCAGCGCCGGCGCGGCGTCAGGCGCGGCTGATAGAACGGCCAGCCTGCTTACCGGAGGGGGGGCTGCTGGCACAGCTGGCATCAGCGGGGCAGCTGCGCCTCTCAGCCGCGAGATCGTGCCATTCACAACCATCCCCAACCGCCCGCGCAATCAGCTCAGCAGCTACACAGTGCAGCCGGGCGATACCCTGATGGGGATTGCCGAGCGGTTCGGCCTAGACCGCAACACTCTATTCTGGTCAAATGCCGAGACGCTGCGGGGTGATGTGCATATGCTCCAGCCCGGCGTGGAGCTGGCCATCCTGCCAGTCGATGGTGTGCTGCACAAGTCGGACGGGAACCTTACCCTGCAGCAGATCGCCGATAAGTACAGCGTGGATGTCAATACGATCATCGAGTCGGAGTACAACGAGATGGATGGCTACACCCCCGGCACTGTGCCGCCATGGGGAATGCGGATCGTAGTGCCAGGAGGAATCAGCGAGATCAACGCCGATATGTGGAAGCCGCCCATCGTCGAGGTGGCCGATCCCGTCACCGGCACGGTGTCACGTGCCTTCATGCCCAATATGGGAGGCTCGTGCTCGTCGGGCATCACAGGATCCGGGGGAACCGGCTCATGGGCCAGCCCGCTGCCCGGCGCAGCTTTTGTGCAGCCATTCTATCCCGGGCATTCTGGCGTAGACCTGGCGATGCCAGTGGGCACTTCCGTGCTGGCAGCCGATACCGGCGTGGTGATCTTTTCGGGCTGGGTGCCTGCTGACTGGGGATACGGTGTGCTGGTGGTGCTTGATCACGGCAATGGGTGGACCAGCTATTATGCCCACCTCAGCGCGACCGGCGTGGGCTGCGGGCAGCTGGTGCCGCGCGGCGGTTATGTAGGAGCAGTGGGTTCGACGGGCAACTCCAGCGGCCCACATCTGCACTTTGAACTGCGCTGGAACCATACTCCCGACAATCCCGCCAACTACCTGGGATTCTAGCACCCGATGAGGGCGCGGTTTCAGATGAACCGCGCCCTCATCGTTTAGCCTGCACGCTAGGAGATCACGCCCAGCTCGCGGCCGACCTTCTCAAAGGCTGCCAGGCCAGCCTCCAGATCCTGCGGTGTGTGGGCGGCGGTATTCATCACCCGGATGCGCGCTTTGCCCTTTGGCACAGTCGGATAGCCAATCGCCATAGCGAATACACCTTCTTCGAACAGGCGGCGGCTGAACTGCTGCGCCAGCGTCGCCTCACCCAGCATCAGCGGGATGATCGGAGTCTGTGACTGGCCTGTATCGAATCCCAGGCGTTGCATACCCTCTTTCAGCATACGCGCATTGGACCAAAGGCGGTCGACCTGCTCGGTGCTGGCTTCCAACAGATCAACCCCTGCCAGACAGGCGGCCACATCAGGCACGGTCATGGCCGAAGAGAAAAGGAACGGTCGGCCGCGCTGGCGCAGCCAGTCGATGATCACCTGCTTGCCGGCGACCAGGCCTCCCACAACACCAAAAGCCTTGGAAAGCGTCCCGACCTCGATATCGACCTTCCCATGCAGCCCGAAGTGATCTACAATACCGCGCCCGCCGCGCCCCAGTACCCCTTCCCCGTGCGCATCGTCCACCATCAGCAGAATCCCGGCCTCCTCGGCTACGTCGTAGATCTGAGGCAGCGGAGCGATGTCGCCATCCATGCTGAATACCCCATCGGTGACAATCAGCGCGCGCCCTTCCAGAGGTGTCTCGGCGATCTTCTGACGCAGATCAGCCGGATCATTGTGCTCATAGGCGACAATCTGGGCGCCTGACAACCGGCAGCCATCAATGATACTTGCATGGTTCAGGCGATCGGAGAAGATCACATCCTGCTTGCCCACCAGAGCAGGGATGGTAGCGAGATTGGCATTGAAGCCGCTTTGAAAGGTGATCGCCGCCTCGACCCCCTTGAACTCGGCCAGACGCTGCTCCAGCTGCCTGTGCAGGGTCATCGTTCCAGCAATGGTGCGCACCGCACCCGGGCCAATGCCATAGGAATCGATGGCGTCTTTGGCGGCCTGCCGAAGCCGGGGGTGATTGGCCAACCCAAGATAATTGTTAGCACAGAAGTTCAGCACACGCCGCCCATCGACTGTGAGCCAGCCGTCCATGGGGCTCTCAATGGTGCGGATATGGGTGAAGAGTCCCTGCTCTTTAAGCAGGGACAGTTCCTGCTCAATCCAGTCCGTCTTGGAAGCGATCGCAGCCATAGTTGCTTGCTCCTGGACACAACACAGATTGCAGCCTGCATATGTAGTATGTCCGATCCGGCGCGTTTGCTCAAGCGAGGGGCAGGCGATAAGCAGATGCAGGGCGACGGAGGATGCTATATCCACTTTGCTTGTTCTGTGCCATAATCTTTACAGATGATCAACCCGCTGCGTTCGGTGGCCTATAGCATTGGAATCTGATAGATATACACTGACCCTGGAGTGCATCCACACGATCGGGAACGTGGCGCCCCAAAAGGATTTAATAGGCTGGACTCGGGGAGGGATTTCATTATAATTCGGTATGATGGATCGTCCGGGTTCTCAGGAGGATATCGATGCCAGAAGCACTCGGTGGATTAGTATGCCTGGTAATCAGTGCCGCGGTAGTTGCCATAGGTTTCCTCGCTTCAGCGATTCGCGTCGTTCAGGAATACGAACGTGGCGTAATTTTCCGTCTGGGTCGGCTCGTCGGAGCGAAAGGCCCTGGCCTATTCCTTATCATCCCGCTGATTGATCGGATGACCAAGGTAGATCTGCGCACTGTCACCCTGGATGTTCCCACGCAGGAAGCTATCACCGGCGATAATGTCACCGTCAAGGTCAACGCGGTCTGCTACTTCCGTGTCATTGACCCTGAGCGGTCCGTCGTGCAGGTAGAAGACTACCGCCGGGCAACTTGGCAGATTTCGCAGACGAGCCTGCGCAGCGTGATTGGGGAAGCGCATCTGGATGAACTGCTGTCACAGCGTGAACGGATCAATGACAAGCTGGCGCAGATCATCGACCAGGCTACCGAACCCTGGGGAGTGAAGGTAAGCCAGGTTGAAGTCAAAGATGTTGAGTTGCCGGCAACCATGCAACGTGCGATGGCCCGCCAGGCAGAGGCGGAACGTGAGAAGCGCGCCAAAATCATCCATGCTGAGGGCGAATATCAGGCGGCTCAGCAGCTCAGTGAGGCAGCTGAGACAATGGCGCAGCAGCCCACCTCGCTGCAGCTGCGCTATCTGCAGACGTTGACAGAGATCGCCGCTGAAAAGAACAGCACGATTATCTTCCCCGTTCCTATCGATATCTTTGCGGCATTCTCTGAGATGGCCCGGGGACTCGCTAAACGCAACCCAGAATAGCTGCTGCTTCTCGTCAGTTTGGATGCTGTGGTTTAAAACGGCAGGGGTGCGCAGGCACCCCTGCTGTGCGTTAGCTCAGCGGTGCTAGGGCTTATGCTTCCAGCCCGTTCACTGCCATCTGTGCCCGACGACGATGCACATCGCGCAGATCGATCAATTCCTGAGCCATGGCGAAGGTCGGGGCACGACCCGCAGCGGCCTGTTTCACAAGCCACTCCGCGATGGCCCACTGCTGCAGGGGCGCAACGATCAGATGCAGCGGCGCGCCGTGGAACTCCCGCCCGCTGAAATGCAAATAGGCAGACAGGAACTCGTCTGCTGCCCCGGCAGCATCAAAGTCAACCAGCTGACTGTATGCCGTGGCAACATCCCAGCGCGGATCGCCCAGCGCACAGTATTCCCAGTCCACGATGCCGCTGATCCGCCCTTCGAACAGCAGCACATTCGAGAAGTGGTAATCACCATGCAGCAGTACGCGCTCAGTCTCCTGGGCACGGTATGCCTGAGCAGTGACGCGCTCAACGCTGTGAGTCAGCTCTGGCAGTTGGATGCGCACTGCCAGCGCCATCAGATTCGCCAGCGCCATAGGCAGTGTGATGGATGGAGTAACTGCCAGCACCTCATGAGGGGGAGCCAGACTGTGCAGCCACGCCAGCAGCTGAGCAAAGCGTACAACATGCGGGCGCACAGTCGCGGCAAAGTCGCTGCTGGTGTTTTTTGACCAGTCGCCACCCGGGATACGCGAAAACAGCACGACATCACCAAGCGCGCCAAACTCCCGGGCATAGACAGCCGGGACGGGGAAGCCCTGATTGTACAGCCATGAAGTGATCGTGGCTTCGCGCTGCGCCTTGCCCAGATCTTCTGCACGCCACCAGCTCAAAGTGCTGACATAGCGCCTGACAACCAGCGGCTCGTCCATCTCCCCGCCAGGAGTGCTCCAGCGCAGCCGAAAGGCCACCATCTCGTGCTGGCGGCTTGGCAAGGTGGTGATTGCGCCAATCCGCTGGTGACGCCGATCTGGGAAAGCCCGGAAGCAAAGCCCGGCCAGATCGCTTTCCGTCAGCAGGCTCATGATATGTTTACAGTCTCCGTTCTCTGTTCGTTGGCAGCCAGGGCCGAGTACGCAGGCCCCTTCTGCTTGGGCGGTATCAGGCTCATTGCGTATTCCGCCAGTGCCGTTATAGTCAGGCTCGGGTTCAGGCCAGGGTTAGCCGGGATAATCGACCCATCAATCACAAATAACCCCGGATAGTGATGCGCTTCGCAGTTGGGTCCAACCACGCCCTCCTCAGCAGTGCGTCCCATGGGCACTCCACCGATGAAATGTGCAGTTGTTGGAATATTCAGCAGGCCCTCGATCAGGTTTGCCTGAGGCAGCCCCCGGATGCGCCGGGCAAAAGCCCGCGTGATGTGGTGGCCCAGATCGATCTCGGCTTCAATGGGCCGATCACGGTCGCGCTCACAGACCAGCCCTGGACGCAGCAGCGTGAACAGGTTGCGGCCCCACCGTACACGCATGACATTGTCTTCGGTCTGCATCACCAGCAGAATGGTGCTGCGCTCAGGCCAGCGAGCCAGCAACTTTGTATGCAGAAACGCCGCCGGGCGGCGCAGGATCGCGCCGAGCATGTACACCCAACGCCTCAGCAGGCTGCCCCCCGCTTCGATGAGCGGCACTGCCATGATCCGCATGAACCCGGACCCGGCTGGATACCGCACTGGTTCGACATGGGTCTTTTCATCGGCACGAAAGACTGAAGTGATGGCGACCCCCTTGGAGTAATCTGTTCGCCGGTCCCCCCATGCAGTAGCTCCCAGAAGCGCTTCGCTGTTCGTGCGCGCTTGCTCACCCAGCCGGCTGGATAGATGGGGCAGCGAGCGGGTTTGCTCGCGGCAGCGAAGTAGCAGGCGCAGAGTCCCCAGCGCCCCTGCTGACACGATCACGTGGCGTGCCCGCACCGCCTTTGCAGCTTGGCGGGGATGCGTGGAGCTTGTATAGATCACCCGGTAGCGCGCCCCATCTGGCTGCAACCCGGTTAGCGGCTGAATATCCTGCACCTCAGACTCCGCCCGGATTTCCGCCCCCCATTTCTCAGCAAAGTAGAGATAGTTCTTGACCAAGGTGTTCTTGGCATTGTGCCGACAGCCTACCATACAGCCGCCGCACTGAATACACCCGGTACGGTTGGGGCCATGCCCGCCAAAATAGGGATCTGGCACGCTTTTCCCTTCCTCGCCCGGTTTGCCAAAGAATACCCCGACAGTGGTCGGGCGGAAGCTTGCCTCCCTGCCGAGATCTCGCGCGATTTCGTGAAGCACATGGTCAGCCGGCCACAGGGTAGGGTTGGGTACAGCGCCTAACATCCGGCGCGCTGTATTGTAATGGGGCCGCAGGACCGTACGCCAGTCAGCCAGATCGCGCCAGGCAGGGGCCTCAAAGATCGTATCATCCGGCTCCACCAGCACATTCGCGTATACCAGACTGCCGCCACCTACTCCGCTACCGTGAAATACCATTACGCCATTCAGTAGCGACATCTGCTGGATGCCATAACAGCCTAGCAGCGGCAGCCACAGATAACGCCTGAGATCCCAGTTAGTCCGGGCAAAGTCTTCATCCTCAAACCGCCTGCCGCGTTCCAGCACAAGAACGCGATATCCTTTCTCTGCCAGCCGCATGGCCGACACACTGCCTCCAAACCCCGATCCGATCACGACAAAGTCGAGCGCGTCCTGTTTGCTGGAGGTCGGGCTGGCATCTGTATGCATGTGGTGTTCCTCAAATGGACCCTGCTTCGAACGGTTGGCCGACTGATTGACGGAAGTCTACAGGGGATCGCGGGCGGTTGCCACTATCGGAGTATCACAGGAGTATTGAGAAAGAGAGATTTTGCCTTGCTTGCAGCCAGAGCCGCCCTGTTGAATTTGTCTGCCCGGCTTTCAGGCCTTCCCCCATTCCGACGGTCTCTGTGTTCTGCATCGCGCCGGTTGTGGAATCAGAAAAGGCGTTCGCTGGCAATAGCGCCGGCAGACTTCGTCAAACCGCGCTTCCAGCGCTGGCTCCTCACCCGGCCCGATCTTCCTGAGCGTGGAAAGCTCCGGGTGCCTCATCTGCCTGTGATAGCCCATGATGTGTGGATCAGATATACTCGCAGTGATGACGGACCTTGAGCGGTGCTGATCATGCCTTCATGGACTCCAGCAGGCGAAGCAGCAGACCTTCTGCGTGTGCTGCCAGTGTTTGGTGCCCTGTCACCGGAGGATCTTGCTGACCTGGCAGCGCAGTGTCGATCGGACACTTTCAGGGCCGGCGAAATGATCTTCCATCAGGGCGACCCCTGCACACGTATCTGGCTCATCCACCAGGGGCAGGTCAAGATCGTTCTGCACGACCAGGCTGGGCGCGAAGTGGTACCGGAAATCCTGTCCGACGGCGAGCCGTTTGGCGGCGGCACGATCTTCCTTGCCAACCAGCCGGCGTCGGCGCAGGCGCTGACGGATGTGGCAACCCTCAGCTTTTCGTGCGAGTTGTATATCAGCTTCCTGCTGGAACACCCGAAAGCCACCTTGAGTCTGATACGGATGCTGGCCGCGCGCCTCCAGTCGTTCATGGCTATGAATGCCCTGGCCGGCGAGCGTGTTGAGCGGCGGCTGGCCCATATCCTGCTCAAACTGGCCAACCGGGCGGGGCAGCCCGACCGAGAGGGTATCCTGATTACCCTGCCTCTCTCCCGGCAGGATCTGGCGGATATGTCCGGCACCACCATCGAGACCGCCATCCGGATCATGTCGCGCTTCCGCGCTGAAGGCCTTGTTAAAACACGGAGAGGCGGTTTCATCGTCCTGCTCGACGAAGAAGGACTGCAGCAGCTTGCACGCACCTAGGGGTCTCGCAGCGCAAACCCCTACACTCCACATTACCAGAATGCAAGTGAATGCTCAGGTCAGGTCTTTGTGATCCGCCGCGCAGTGATCCGATCCAAAGCAGGCCGGCGGACGATGCCGGATCGCCGCGCCGCATGCATGGCAGAACACGAGGGTTTCATAACACCACGTTTCAACCTCAGGCTCTCCACACTCCGGGCAGACAATATATTCCGGGAACGGATCGGGCAGCGGCAGGCCGCTTTCCGTCAGGCCCGGGTCGCAGCGATTTTCGCGTGCCCGGCTGCCATGAGAATCTGAAAGAGCCATGGCATTCACTCCGCTGCGACGGAAGCGAGGATGGGGAGCGCTCGCGGCTCCCCATCGCAACGCACTTCACGAAATCTACTGGTTGACAGACCGCAGGTAAGCAACGATATCCAGCAGGTCTTCGTCGGTCAGCGCAGGGTTGCCTCCCTTCGGGGGCATATCAACGCCGGTCGTGTTCAACTCGTCGCTTGCCGGACGTCCGGTGTTGAGAAACTCCACCAGCGCCTCATCGCTCTGCTGCCCGATCCACTCACTGGTAGTCAGATCCTTGCCCAGCCCTTCCACGCCTTTGGCGTCGGGCCCGTGGCAGGCAACGCAGGTACCCGCGAACAGCTCGGCGCCATGCGCAGCATCGCCGGCCGGGGTGGGCACAGGAGTCGGTGTCGGTGTCGCAGCCGGGGCGCTTGCGCATGCGGCCAATGCCAGGCCAGCCAACGAAACAGCCAGAATGACGAATAAGCGGTTCTTCATAGTATCTCCTCGCAGACTCTGATCAAGTATCCCGGCGGCTACGGTGGCAGCTGTCTGCGACCGCAGACTCTACATCCCCATGCCATACCCGGAGGGCGGATCGGCCAACAGCTCGGCAAAGGTCATCACCCTTCCACCCTGCTCCTCAGCGAAGGCTTCTGCGTCCGCCTGCGCCTCAAATGCGGCGATGCCAAAGCCCATCGGCGTGGCAAAGCCTTCTACGACAACGAAATAGGCTGCCTCAGCGTTCACCCATGCCTCTGTGTGGTAGTCATGTACAAACCACGCCTTAACTTCTGCGTCCGGGTGCCGACTCTGATAGTGTAACAGTTCGCCCAGGTCGTCGAACTTGACCGGGGTGCCGTCCTCAAGCACCAGAGCAGCGGCGAACTTCGGCTCGCTGATCAGCATGCCGCATTCGTCGCACATATCCTGCCCGTAGACGATCTCCGGCGGCTGCACATCGCCGCCTGGCTGGCTGCAAGCAGCAAGAACGCCTGCCACAGCTGCCGCCACTCCGATCACCAGCCAGTATTTCTTGCTCATCATCCATCTCCTCGACGGTTGAAAAGGCCAAACGCCCCGCCGAATGAGGCGACAATCCAGGCGATCAGCAGGCCGATCAGCAGCAGCGGAAGCGCCTCACCGAAGCGGTACGTCGCGTACTGCCCGACCGGGCCCAGCGTATCCAGCGTGGCCCGCAGGCTGTAGATCGCAGACAGTTTGAAGACCTGCAGTGGATTGATCAGCAACATCGCCAGCAGAACCGCCGGCGTGGGGCGCAGCGCGAGGGTGGCGCCGATAGTTCCCAGGTCGCCGAGGAAGACCAGCGCCAGCCACACCACCAGTGCCGCGCCCGACGCAGTTGACCCTTTGCGTGTCAGGGTGCTGATCACAAACCCCAGCCCCAGCGAAGCCAGCGCAAACAGCAGGGTGAAGCCAGCTAATCCCAGATAGACACCGGGGCTTCCGCCTCCTGCTGAGGCCAGCCCCAGGCCCGCCAGACCAAAGCCCAGCCCCAGCGCCGCGATCACCGCCAGGGAAGCTCCCAACGCCTTACCGAAGAAGATTTCGGCCCGGCTGACAGGCTGAGCCAGCAGATAGATCAGCGTGCCGCGCTCGCGGTCGTTAGCAAGAGTCCCGGCGCCGACACTCAGGCCGATCAGGGGTACGAACAACAGCAGCGCATTGACCAGGCTGGCCGCTGTGCGCCCGAAGCCGCCCAGCCCGGCGTAGCCCGCTGACGCTAGGCCCGCCTGCGAAAGCGCGTAGGCCAGCACAGCAAAGCCGCCCGCATAGAACCACAACCACTTGTTGCGCAGCGCTTCCCGCAGTTCGCGCTGGGCAATCGTCCACAGGAGCGTCAGTTCCATGTCGCCTGCTCCAATTCAAAGTCCAGCACTCTGATCCCCCCCGCGCCCAAAGCCTCGAGCAGAAGCACTTTCGTCTCATGGGAAACCCGCGCGACGATGGTGCCGCGCCCGTTGAAATGCGCCTCAAAGCCGTGCGCTGCCAGCAGCGCCAGGGCCGCAGCGCGCTGCGGCTCCGGAACCTGCAGCGCGAGATCCAGAGCCAGCCGCGCTCGCAACTCTGAGGGCGTGACTACGTCTTCCAGGCGCCCCTGCTTCAGCACGATCACGCGGTCAGCCAGCACCTCCAGTTCCTCAAAGCGATGTGAGGCGAAGATGACCAGCTTACCTTCAGCGCGCAGATCTGCTAGCAGCCCGAGGTAGTCGCGCCGCGCCGCCGCGTCAAGGCTGGCGGTTGGCTCATCCAGCAGCAGCACGGGTGGATCAGACAGCAGCGCGACCCCAAGCGCCAGCCGCTGCTTCAACCCTCCGGAGAGTGCCGGCACCGGCTTGGCCGCATGTTCCAGCAGACCAAGGCGTTCCAGCAGAGCAGGGATGCGTTCGGGGCCGGCTTTCTTCAGCCGGGCATAGAACGTCATCGTATCCCGAACCGTCCAGTCATAGAACACGGATTCCTGGGGCACGTATCCTATCAGGCTGCGGGCCTGCTTACCCTGCCGCAGCGGGTCCCTGCCGGCAATGGTGATCGCGCCATCAAAGACGATCAGGCCGAGCATCGCCTTGATCAGCGTGGTCTTGCCTGCGCCATTTGGCCCCCACAGAGCGATCGCCTCGCCGCCGCGCGCCTCAAAGGAAACGGCGTCTAACGCCTGCACCCTGCCATACCGTTTGGTGACGTTCTCGGCTGCGATCATGGGTGCGTGGGCTGAGTTTTCCATGCGGCGTATTCCATTCCTGTTAAACAGCGTGATCGAGTGCGAAGCGCGATAAGCCGGCCCCGGCATCAGCGCTGCCAGCCCACTGCCCAGCCCCAGCGCCAGCACGCTCAACGCCGCGGCGATCATCTGCCAGGGCCGCTGAGGTGGCAGCGCTGATGCCGGGGGCAGCGCAGGGTCGATCCGGGGCGTTGGGTCGGTCAGCTTGGGCAGCGGCCTGACCACCGGGAAGGCGGCAGCAGCGAATTCGACTGCCTGCACCGCCGGGCTGTAGATCAACGCCCGCAGCCGCGCCTCGCGATCATACAGGCTTTCGAACAGCCGCTCGGATCGGTAGGGCAGATCCCCCAGGCCATCGCCGTCGGCGTCGAAGCCGGTGTAATCGCTCCAGAAGTTGCTCTGCCAGGCATTCCACTCGGCCTGGCCACCGCCACCCTGCAAGCTGACCTGTTCGACATTCTCCCAGAATGTGTTATCGGAGAAAACATTGCCGCGCACTGCCGGCTGAAGCATCACTCCGGCATCGTTGAAGGCGACAATGTTGTCTGTGAAGCGCGCATAGCCGCCCGCATCCGGGCGGAACGGCGTGCCGTCAAGGAAAAAGCCCACGCGGTTATCGACAAGCAGGTTGTGGGCGACATCGACGTTATCAGCATCCTTGAAGGCAATCGCGTAGCCGCTTGGCCCGCGCTGCCCGGTGATGGTATTTCCGGTCAGCGTCGTTGAATCGGTGTACATCACATAGACACCCACCGAATTGTTCAGGACATGGTTGTCTTGAATCTGCGCCTGATCGCAGTACATCAGATGGATGCCGTAGCGCCCATTCTCAATGACATTGCGGCGGATGACCACATGAGATGAGTACCAGACCACCACGTCGCGCACATCATGGACGTAGTTGTCCTCCACTGTTACATACTGGCTGTACCACAGCCGGATGCCATCCCCCTTGCGGCCAGTGTCATATTCCTGCTTACTGGTGACCTCATTGCCGCGCACCACCGCGTGATCCGCCTGTGCCACAAAAATGCCGAACAGCACTTCGGAGAGGCGGTTATTTTCTGCGCGGGTGTTTGCCGCCATCAGCGTAATGCCGGCGTGATCCTGATCAGGCTCCACCCCGCTGCGGCGCACAGCAAAACCGCGAATCGCGCTGCCGGGCGCGACCAGGGTAACTACCGTGCCCTGGTTCCCTCCATCGATGACAGGCCAGCCGATGCCCTCCAGCGTCACGGATCGATCCACCACGATCGGGCCCGCATAGGTCCCGCCGCGCACTTCGATCACGTCGCCATCCCGGGCGTCGGCCAGCGCAGTTTCCAGGTTCATATAAGGGCCGTCCGGGGATACAATCAGGCGGGCGCTGCTGGACTGGGCCCATGCAGCATCTGCCCCTGCCAGCACAGCGGCCAATAGCAGTCCGATCCCCAGCAGCCGGGCGCGGCTCATGCAGGAGATGCCTCCTGGCTGGTCGCCTCTGCAGCGCGCTTCCTGCGTGCATCAACAATCGGCTTGTAGGCAGCCCGGTGCAGGTACAGGCCGATCAGGACGACGAGCAGCGAGGCCGCAACCAGCGCCAATCCGATCCCGGGGCGTGAGAGGGTAGCAAACTGCCCGACCATCCCGCGGCCAAAGAGCGGCGGAGTGAAAGGCTCAATGGCCCCACCCAGCGCCGATTCAGGATCGATGCTGTGTCCATACCGATAAAGGATCCACCACAGATCGGCCAGAAAAACGAGCGGGTAAGCCAGCACAGGGATCGCCAGGATCCCCGCCCACTGATTGTGAATGAAGACGCTGCCCATCAGCAGCAGCCCCATCATAACCAGCGCATAGACGGAGATGGTACGCTCCAGCTGGCCCCCCTCATCCAGGGGAGGCATCCCGAGGTAGTGGTTAAGGGCGTCGATCTCACTTACATCGCCATCCAGGTGATTGACGTACACATTCACCGTCAGCCCATCGGGGTACTGCGGCGCGAGCATCGTCATGCTCCAGTAGGGCGTAAACATGGAGACCATCAGCAGCAGTGCCGCCAGCATCAGCAGGGCACTCGGCAGCAGATAGTCAATCAGCCGCCGCTCGCTGCCATCGGGCAGGACGACCTTGACATCCGGGTCAAGGCTGATTGGGAGCTTCATCGGAGTATTCCTTCCCGCAATCTTTGACAGGGCTCCAGCTGGCTGTGTTCCATTCTTCCGCCGATCCTCTGCGGCCGGTGCAGAGGATCGGCGGAATCAGGTCGGACGTCAGGCTCAGGGCCTGGCCAGGAAGTAGCCGAGCATCTCCAGGTGTAGAGCGGAGCAGAACTCCGTGCAGTAGTAGGTGTAGGTACCCGGGTACTTTACATCGAACTCGACCGTCTGGGTCTCCCCTGGCTCAAGGCTCAGGTTGATGTTGTAGCCGGAGAGAGCGAAGCCGTGCGTCGCATCGCGGGTGCGCTCGATGTTGGTCAGATGCCAGATCACATGATCGCCGACCTCCACGTCGATGCGCTCGGGTGTGTAGTGCGAACGAACGACCGCCATCCAGATCTCAACCTCGTTGCCGTTGCGCTCAATGCGCCCTTCTTCCGGTGTAGAGACGGCATTCGGATCAGCGCTCATAGTCTCCGGATTCCAGCCCACCTCGGGGTAGACCTCGAAGGCGGCCAGTTTATCGGCGCTGATGATCTGGGCATAGTGAGGCTCCGCCATACCGATGGGCATGTCGTACAGCAGGCGCATCTGATCGCCGGGCCGCGAAGTATCCACAAGCTGGAAGTTTTGCGGCAGCAGCGGGCCAATGTTGGCGAAGCGGTCGATGCTCCACTTGTTGAGCGCCACCACATACTGCCCGTCAGGGGAGGCCGTATCGCCTTCTGCCGCAGCGATATGCCCGATGTTGTAGTGAACCGGCAGCTTCTGGACGAGTGACCACGGCTCATCAGCATTGAGCTCATCATAAGGACCGCCGAGCGTCCAGCGCGCTACCGCTGAGTCGAGGAATAACGAGGTATAGGCATAGCCATCGGGGCCGAATACGGTATGCAGTGGGCCAAGGCCGAGCTCAACCTGCGCTTCCATACTGTCATCCAGCGGGATAACCGGCACGCCAAAGGCATCGGTTTCAAAGCCACCCGACTCAATCGCCGCCATGATCTTCTCGAAGCTGTACACTGTCACGTGCGGGTCAAGCTTACCGCCGACCACCACATACTCGCCGCCGGGGGTTACATCCGCGCCGTGTGGGCTCTTCGGCTCAGGGGTGAAGTACAGCAGTCCTTCCTCGATGGCCGTCTCGAGCCGGATCACTGCCATCCCGTTGATTTCCTCTGCCTTGCCCGCCTCAACGACCTCGGCCGCTGCCCGCCAGTTCACGATGTGCAGGTAGTCGGTATCATTTTTGGTCGTACCGGCCTCAAAGGGCGGATCGCCCATCTCGGCCATGCCGGTAGCCATCTCGGTGTTGAACGAGTTGCAGAACAGCCAGCCTTCACTGGGGCCCTTGCCGGCATCGCACAGATCCTGCCAGTAGGGCGGCAGCTCGATCTGGAACGACCGGGATTCGTCCACGCGACCGCTGACCCGGTCGAACGCCCACAGGGTCAGTAAGCCGCGGTACTCCTCAGCGTAGTTCTCCATCGGAGCGTACTCCCAGCCGATCGGCGCAGCATACTGCGGACCCTCGATCACGTACTCGGTGTTGGGCGTCACAAACGTGCCACCGTGATCGTTGATAGCATTGGGGTTCTTGATGATCTGTTTGGTTTCAAAGTCTCTGAGGCTGATCACGGCCAGCCGCGCATTGGCCTTGTCGTTGATGAAAACAAACTCGCCATCGTACTCACCACCCGTCTCAGAGATAGCCGGATGGTGCGTATCGCCCCACAGAACCGACTCGCCGTTGACGTTCCCGCCGTTGAGCACTTCCACGCTCGAGCCGCCATACCCGTAACCCTGCCAGGATTCCGGCGTAAACACGCCGATCACCTTCAGGATGCGCATTGAGGGCACGCCGATCACCAGCACCTGTCCGGACTGACCGCCGGAGGAAATCATAATGTAAGGATCGGTCTGCCCGGTAGGCATGTAGGTCTTGAGCGCAGCATAGACGTCATCCGAGGTCAATCCACGCTCGGCGGCCAGCGCTGCTGCGTCAGTTGGAAGCCCGGAGGCGCCTGACTGAGTGGCTGCCGGCTCTGTGGTACATGCAGCCATCAGCACGGCCAGAAGCAGCCCAATGAGGAGGTAAGCGGTTTTCTTCATGGGTCCTCCCTGATGGATAGAGGCACCTGATTGTGCACTTGTACAGGTAGACCATAGCCCCTAATTGCGGGTAAGTGTATGATGATCGTCATATTTGTTCGGGCCGGGCCGCATTATGATCTCACCGTCAGCCGACGTATCGTTGCTGAATGAAGGCCCAGCCGGCCGGGCGTCCACCAGCCAGTCGGGCCGGAAAGACCATGATGGCCATGCCAAAGCTGGTGCGCTGGTATATTCGTGCCGGGCTGGTCTATCTTGTCGCGGCGCTGCTGGCCGGGTTACTGCTGGCTGCACCGGGGACGCACATCCCGGGCCTGACTCCCGTCTACTTCCATCTGCTGATGGTGGGCTGGGCCACCCAGCTGATCCTCGGTGTGGCTTACTGGATGTTCCCGCGATATTCCAAAGAAGCCGCGCGTGGACCGACCTGGCTGGGGGTTATGATCTTCGCAGCGCTCAATCTGGGTCTGCTGCTGCGCGCGGCTGCAGAGCCGCTGCAGGCAGCCGGATTGGATGAAGCAGGGTGGCTGCTGGCGGTGTCGGCATTGCTGCAGATGGCCGCTGGATGGATGGCCGTCGCCGCCCTGTGGCCACGGGTGAGGGAGCGCTGATGCCGCGCCTGAGCATCTGGATCATCCGTGCAGCCCTGCTGCATCTCGGCATAGGCTTCACCGTGGGCGCCCTGCTGTTGTGCAACAAGGGAATCCCGATCGAGCCGGACCTGTGGCGCCTGCTGCCCCTGCACAGAGAGATGCTGCTGATCGGCTGGCTGATCCAGCTCACGGTGGGGGCGGCTTACTGGATTCTGCCGCGCTGGCAGACGGATAGGCGCCGGGTCGGGCTGGTTGCGCTGGCGTTTGCCCTGCTCAATTCTGGAGTGCTGCTGGCAGGCTCAGCCTCGTGGCTCCCTGATCCTGATCTGGCGCTGGCTACCGGGCGCGCCGCAGAGCTGCTCGCCGTGCTGGCATTTGCCATTCATGCCTGGCCGCGCCTCAAGCCTCTTGGCAGTTCCCAGTGAGGAAGTCACACCATGCATGACCGGACTCGCCTGTTTCGCCTGCCGCTTATGGCAGCCGCCCTCCTGGGGCTTGTGCTGGGAGGCTGGGCCGGGCTGGCGCGCATCGGCTGGCGGATTCCCGCTGCTGACCTGATCGCGCTGCATGGTCCACTGATGATTGCCGGGTTCTTCGGCACACTGATCAGCATCGAGCGCGCAGTGGCGCTGCAGAAGCCGTGGGTATACATCGGGGCAGCCCTGTGCGCAGCCGGGACTGTGGCTCTGCTAGCCGGCCAGCCGAAGCTGGCTGCTCTGCTGATCACGCTGAGCAGCGTGGCCTTCTGGCTGATGTCCTCCGTGTTGGCCTTGCAGTACCGCGCCCCCTTCAGCGCTCTGCTGGCTCTGGGCGGGCTACTGTGGGCGATCGGCAACGGCCTGTGGCTGGCAGGCTGGCCGGTTTACCGTGTGGTGCACTGGTGGGTAGCTTTTCTGATCGTTACCATCGCGGGGGAGCGCCTGGAGCTAGCCCGGCTGGCGCGGATTACACGGTGGAGCACTCTGCTCCTGGGGTCAGTGATCGCCGGGCTGGCGGCGGGCCTTACATTCACCCTGTTTGACCTTGCTCCGGGGGTGCGGATTATTGGCGGGGCTTACGTGGCGCTCGCATGCTGGCTCATCACCTACGATATTGCGCGCCGCACTATTCGCACCAGGGGGCTGCCTCGCTACGTCGCGTTCTGCCTGCTGGGTGGGTTTGGCTGGCTGATCGTCGGCGGCGGGCTGGCACTCTACGCAGGCGGAGCCGCCGCCGGGATGCTGTATGACGCCATGCTGCACGCCGTCCTGATCGGGTTCATCATGCTGATGGTGTTCGGCCATGCGCCAATCATCCTGCCAGCGCTGCTTAAGCAGCCGGTTTCCTACACGCCGGCGTTCCACCTGCCGCCGGTGCTGCTGCACCTCTCGCTGCTGCTGCGGATCTCCGCTGATGGGATCCTATGGCCTGGAGGGCGGCAATGGGGCGGGCTGCTAAATGGGGTGGCCATTTTGCTCTTTATCGGCATCATGGCTGTCACAGCAGCAGACAGCCGCCGCGGCAGCAGCAGGCCAGACTCTCAGCAAGATAGAGGGTAGCCAATGCCTCTGGCCGTATCCCTAGTGAGCTGCCTGACGCTGTTCACCTCGGGCTTCAAACAGAAAGCTTGCCCCTGCGCAGGAGGTTTGCCCTGAGGTTGCCCACCGGAGTATGATGGAAACAGCGTTCTAACTGTCTTGGAGCGTGGCCCAATGACTCTCCGGCGTATGCTGATCATGCTGGCTGTTGTCGGGATGTTGCTGTCGGCTGCTGTGCCTTTACTGGCTCAGGGCACAACCACGCATGTGGTGCAGCCAGGCGAAACTCTGTTTCGCATCGCGCTGCGGTATGGCCTGACTGTTGAGCAGCTGGCAGCAGCCAATGGGATCACCAACCCGGCCCAGATCTTTGCGGGGCAGGTGCTGGTGATCCCCCAGAGAGGCGGCTCAGGCAGCGGGCCCGGGGCGGCACCTACGCCTGCGCCAGGCGGCAGCGCCTCCGGCGCCCGCACCTACACCGTCCAGGCCGGTGATACCCTATTCAGCATTGCCCGCCGTAATAACACGACGGTGGATACACTGGTGCGGCTCAACGGTTTGAGCAACGCCAATGTATTGTTTGTGGGGCAGGTGCTCATCTTGTCTTCTGGCAGCCCGCCGCCCACCCAGGCTCCGACACAAGCGCCCGCCTCAACGACACCGGCGGCACCTTCAACTACTCAGGCACCCGGGCCGGTCACCCACGTGGTACAGCGCGGAGAGACGCTGAGCCAGATCGCGCTGCGCTACGGCACAACCTACCAGCAGATTGCCCTGCTCAGCGGGCTTTCGAACCCGGACATAATCTATCCCGGGCAGACCCTGATAATCCGCCAGGATAGCAACCCGCCAACTCAGCAGCCCACCGCCGGCCCCACGACTGCGCCAACCACCGTTCCCACCAGCCAGCCGACTGCTCCACCCGGCACTGCCGTAACGACCGCGGCACCTGTCATCACTCCTACCGTTCGCCCTTCAGCCACCCCAACGGCGACCGCCACAGCCAGCCCGCCGCCTGCCGGCTCACCTACTCCAACTCCCATCGTGCCGGATGTTACGATCCCGGACAATGCACCGAATCGCTTCACAAACCCGGGCTTTGAAGGTAGTACCCGGCCGGTGGTCTTCGGCGAGATCAATGTGTTCGAGGGCTGGGAGCCTTTCTACTGTGATCAGCCTTACACTCCAGAGAAATGCCCTGCGCCGCGCCAGGGAAGCGGCAACCCGCCCGGCCTGATGATGGGCCGCCCGGAGTACAAGCCGACGGACATCGCCAACCGGGTCCGGCGGGGCGAGACTGCGCAACAGTGGTTCTGCTTCTGGCGCACATGCCGGGCCGGGGTATTCCAGACGATCGATACGACGCCCGGCGCTGTCTGCGAGACCGGGGCGTATGTACAATCCTGGAGCGCCAACGGCACAGGCTATACATCGGACCTGCAGACAGCCGACCAGCGCGCCAACTCGACCTGGTTCATCCGCGTCGATCAGTCTGGCGGGTCCAATGCCTTTGCCGAGGGGGTGCTGGTCAGCCGGGGTTTTGGCTACGCCGATGGGATCTACGACAGGTACGTGAAGATCAGCTACATCTTCAGAGCGACCGGATCACGGACCACCATCTTTTTCGATAATCTTCGCCTGTGGCCGATCGCTAACAACGACAACTATATTGACGAGGCATACGTTCGCTGCACGGAATAGGCGCCAGGGAAGCAAAAACGGTCGGGCGAGGGGCAGCCTTTCTCCCCCGCCCGGCTGCTGCGGCGGTTCAGCGCCCGAAGCTTCGGGTCAGCATGGAGACGCCGATCAGGATCAGGATGACCGGCCACCACGACGCAGACAGCGATATATTAAAGATCGCACCGGCGCCGATCCCGAGCAGTACCAGGCCCAGAATCACGGAGCCAATCCACGGCCTGGCATGGGCCGGGGACAGCGCCCGGATGACGCCCTCCAGCAGCAGCAGGCCACCTGCACCCAGCATGATCCAGCTCCACACGTCGGTGCCTGGCACGCGGGGAAGCAGGTGTGCGTTATCAGCCAGGAAAACGAGCCCTGCATAGATAAGAATCCCGGCCCAGATGAGCCGGCTCAGGGTATCATTGCTGCGCTGCATCCAATGATTGTGGCCCTGCCGGGAGGCTGAAACGGTCAGCGCGGGCTCGCGATCGCTTTCATTCATGGTGGACCTCGCCTAGAACAGATGATGCTCAACGATACCTTTTACGCAGAGGCTTGCAGCAGGTTGCAGTTGAAGGGAGCCATCTGATCGCCATGCCAGACCATAGGGAGATCGAGGTCAAGTTCCCGCTGACCAACCCGGAGGGCATGCGCCAGGCTTTGCTCGCCCTGGGTGCAGTTTCACAAGGGCGCCATTACGAGCTGAATATTCGGCTGGATGACGTCGGGCGCAGCCTGAGCCTGCATGAGAGGGTGCTGCGGGTGCGTCAAATTGACACAGCCCAGGGGCGCCGGCAGACGCTCACCCTCAAAGAGCCACGGAGCGGAGCCGGAGAAAAAGTGCGAATCCAGCGTGAGATCGAAGTAGGCATCGATGACGCTGACGCCTTGCTCGCTGTCCTGGATGTGTTGGGATACCGCCCTTACTGGCGTTACGAAAAACGGCGTGAGATATTCGCGTGGCGCACCGTCCAGGCGATGCTGGACGAGATGCCATATGGTTGGTTCCTGGAGATCGAGGGATCAATGGAAGGGATTAGGGCGCTCGCTTCGTCGCTGGATCTGAAGCTGGAGGAAGCCATTCCCTATGGATATGGGCGTATTCACCAGCATGTGTGTCAGGCGCTTGGCCTGGGCGAGATCGATCTGACCTTTGCTGCCTTTGCCGGGATTCAGGTCAGACGGGAACACTATGATGAGCCGGGAGGGCAGGGAAGTCAGTCGGCACCCCGGGGTTCTGTGTGAATGGTCACGCGATGGAGCGCCGGTATTTGTGACCGCACCTGCGTCTCCACGGCTTCCGCGATGTGATGCGCCTTCTCGAGCGGCATGTCCCCGGCAACCTGGCAGTGCATGCTGAGTGCATATCCGCCATCGGGCTCTCCGCGAATATCCAGATCATGCCAGGTATTGGTGGGATAGAGAGTCTGGGCGATCTGCAGCGCCTCACGCGCCAGATCGTGCGCTTCCCGACCGATGGTCGACCGGTGTTCGTCGATCGGAGCCGGCTCAATATGCGTGACTACCCGCCCGAGGCCGGGCATCACTGACTTAAGCCGCTGCTCAAAGCGGGTGACCACCTCATGCGCCGCGCGGATGGACTGATCAGGCTCCACTTCGACATGCATTTCAAGGCCCAGAGTTCCTGACCCCAGCGTCGGTGTGATTTCGTGCACCCCCAGCCCCAGCGCATCCGCTTCGGCGCGCACGATAAGAGAAAGTGCCGGGTTGGCTTCCTGGATCGGAATGAAGTGGACCTGGATATCCTGCAGGTTGTCAAACCGGCTTCGCAGACGGGTCCGTACCTCGCGAGCGATCGCATGAGTGCGGTCGATCGTGGTCGCTCCCGCTATCTGGAGATCCAGATCGACATGGATCTCATCGGCCGGCCCCCGGCTCCTTACTCGGAGCACCTGTTCAATACCGGCGATTGGCTCCACAACAGCTTTGACTGTGCGCGCATCAAGGGCCGCCTCATCCACAAGAATGCCGGCCGATCGCTGGACGATGCGCCATGCCACCAGTGCGATCAGACAGACCACGACCAGGGCGGCTGCGGGGTCCAGCCAGGACACCCCCAGACGAACGGCAATCAGGCTGGTCAGCACAGTGAAGGAGACCAGCACGTCGCTGCGCGTATGCTCTGCATCTGCCAGCAGCAGTTCCGAGTTCAGGCGCAGGCCTGCTTGCCGTTCGTAGTAGGTGACCGCCAGGTTGATGCTGATCGTCACCACCATGATGATGAGGTTGAGCGCCGTCACACGCGGAAGATCGTTGCCGGTGAGCCGCTGGACGCTGCTCTGGACGATTTCCCAGGCAGTTAGCAGCAGCAGGCCGCCAATCGCCATGCTCGCGAGTGTTTCGATGCGGCGGTGACCATACGGATGTTTCTCGTCAGGCGGGCGCGAGGACAGCGAATTGCTGACCAGCCCCAGCACATTAGACAGCCCATCCATAGAGGAATGAACGCCGTCCGCAATCATGGCAAGCGATCCCGCCATCAGGCCAGCTGCCAGCTTGGCGACAGCTACCAGCCAGTTAGCAGCCAACGTGGTGAGGAGTACGCGCTGGATCGCTGTAGTACGGTTTCGAGAGCTCATCAAGGCCTATTTCTTCATCTTCAGCCAGTACAACTCAGGCATTATATCCCAGGGGGCAGGGGCTGCCAGACAGGTGTATTGCATGACTTCGGAAGCGGGCGCTACAATCTGCCCCATTCTTCATCCTGGCTGGCGTGAGTTGACACAGTGCCCCTTTTGAGCCAAAGCAGCATGCAGGAGCTAGCCGCCGGGGAACAGCCCGGGAAGGTTGACCGCTGGCATGAACTGATCGCTCGCCACCACTGGCTGATCACCTTTTCTGCTTTCCGGCATCGCAATTTCCGGCTTTACTTCTTCGGGCTGCTGATCTCGATCACGGGGGTATGGGCACAGTCCGTCGCCCAGGAATGGCTGGTCTACACACTGACCGACTCGGCGCTGGCGCTGGGGCAGGTGGCGTTCATGGCCGCGGTGCCGGTGTGGGTAGCCGGCCCCTGGGCAGGGGTGGTGATCGACCGCTTCCCGCGCCGGAACATCCTGCTGGTTACTCAGATCCTCCAGATGATCCCGGCGTTTGTGCTGGCCGGTCTGACTTTCGCCGGGAGGATCGAGATCTGGCATATCATGGTTTCAACGGCTATCCAGGGGCTGGCTACTGCCTTTGATGCGCCAGCCCGTCAATCCTTCGTCATCGAAATGGTAGGCCGTGAAGACCTGTCCAACGCGATCGCGCTCAACTCGACTATGTTCAGTCTGGCACGTTTCGCCGGACCCGCTGTTGGCGCCTTGATCCTGGCCACGCTGGGCACCGCCTGGGCGTTTACGGTGAACGGCCTCACCTTCCTCGCCATCCTGGCCAGCTTGCTAATCATGCGCCTGCAGACCCTACCGCGCCGCGATCCAGCGCAGCCTGCGCTGGCCCAAATCACCGAGGGACTGCGCTTCGTCTGGCACAACCGCACGATCATGGCCCTCATGGCGCTGGCCCTGACAATGGGCCTGTTTGGGTCCACCTTCAACACGCTGATCCCGGTCGTCACACGGGAGGTGCTGGGCAAAGGTGAGATCGAGTTTGGGATGCTCAGGACAGCCATTGGCCTGGGATCGATCATTGGCGCTCTGATGGTTGCCTATCTGAGCAGCAAGCCCGGCCGGGGCCGCGTGCTCAGCATCTTCAATATCATGTTTCCGCTGTCGCTGCTGCTGTTCGCCGCATCTGGCGTCTACTGGCTGGCCCTGATCAGCCTGACCGTCGTGGGGGTGACTTTCATCCCGCAGCTTTCGCTGTGCAATATGCTCATCCAGTCAAACATCCCGGATGGAATCCGTGGGCGGGTGATGGGCGTCTATACGCTGATCATCTTCGGCGCATTTCCGCTTGGCGCGCTGCTCGGAGGAGGGCTGGCCAACTGGTTTGGGGCACCAGTGGTTATTGCTTTGAATGCATTGGTGGTGCTGGGGATCGGCATTTTGCTCCGAGCCCTCGTGCCGGGGCTGCGCGCTGCAGAATAGTCGGCAGGCGCCTGCTCACTCAGCGTAGATTTCGACCCGCTCTGTGCCTTCCTCATCATTCACATCGATGATCTTCCCCCGCCCCCCCTGGTTGATGATATCCATCACCTCAGAGAAATCCATGCCTTCCAGATCGGGGGCAAACCGCGCGCCAATCCGCATCGCAACATGCAGCAGGCTTACCGGGATGTTGATGCTGGCTTTAACTTTGCCGGTTCGGCTGTCTGTGACGCGGATGCGCAGGATTCGTGGCAAATCCGAATCAGCCGACGGAATCCCTCCGGGCCGCCGATCTGACCCACGCAGTGCTTGAAGCAGCTGCGCCCCTTCCTCAGCCGTGATCTTGCCTTCCGCAATCATATTCAGGATTTTCAAACGCTCTTCGGCAGTCGACATGGTATGATCCCCCCGGGCGGGCTGGCGCAGGCAGACTCAGGCAAATTCGTAACGCATCTGGATCAAAGTGCGCGTCCGGCGAAAGCCGCAGGCCAATAACATATCAGCGATCGGTGGATCAGCGGCCAGGGCCTCAATCCGAATAATCCGGTCACCTGCCCCCGGCAGGGTCAGCGCATGCAGCAGGAGCGCCTGCCGGGCTTCCGGTGCGTGCAGGTGCGGGTCAAGGAATAGAGTCCATCGAGAGCGCCACCAGCCTTTTTCGATCCAGAGGGCTCCAGCCAGCCGATCGCGGATAGCGGGATCGGGCATTGCCCAGTGCTCGCGGGCCGGTTCGCCCAACAGATAGCCCAACGGGCGATCATAAATGTCGGCCAGGCTGATGGGCTGTGTCCAGGCCATTGCGCCGATGCGACTTCTCTGCAGGATCAGATCGGCTTCCGCCGCCGACTCGTGAGGAACGCGGCGGCGAATGCCCCAGTGAGGTTCCGGCGGCGTCAACGACCCCAGCCGGGGGAACTCCGCCTCCCACTGGTCAAGCGTCTCGTAAGTCTGAAAACCCAGGCGGCGGTACAGAGCAAAGGCCGGCTCGTTATCGGCTTCAACCTGAAGGGACAGCCAGCGATACCGCCGGCTGGCGGCCAGGTCTATGGCAGCAGTCACCAGAGCACGAGCGATGCCACGCTGGCGATAGTCGGGATGCACAGCGACGTTTGCAATCAGCCACCCACGGCCAAGGTGAGGATGCTCCCCGGAGGGGTACAGGCTGATGTTGCCGATCACGCGCCCATCGGCTCGCCAGACAAAGCCGCGCCCCAGGCTCATACCGGATGGATCCAGCAGCGCAATCAGCCAGATCAGGGGGCCCAGCCTACCGATCGCCTTCATTTCGCGCACGGCGGCCAGGCCGTTGCTGTCGAGGCGAGGGCCGAAGCACAGCTCGACCAACTCCGCGATCTGGGAGAGATCACGCGCCGGATCGGTGGGGCGCAGAACACCTCCGCCCTCTTCTTCCCGGCAGCGCCTGACCAGAGCCGCAGCCATGACTAGGGCTCTCCTTCAAGCGCGTTGAGCAGCTGCTGTGCCTGCTGCACGGTGATCTTTCCCTGCTCCAGCATCTGCAGCACCAGCATGCGCTCCTGCTCGGAGACCGGCTCAATGCGTTTCATGACGCCAGGCATTCCGGGCGCCGGCGGAATGTCCATCCGACTGACATACGGCACATCCACGGTGCGCTGAGCGTTTTCTACAGCATCCTGAACCCGGCGGCGAGCGCTTTCCATCTTTCGCCGGGCTTCGCCCAGTTTGCGGGACACCCGGCCACGGACATGCTCAGGCAGCAGGTCGAGGTCCGGCCCGAAGCCCTGCAGTTGAGCATCGATCTGGGTGAAGACATCGTCCATCTTCATATGGAAGTCATCGAAGCTGCGATCGAAATCCCGCTCTTCACGGTAGTAGCCCCAGCCCTTGATACGAATGGCGCCTTTGGCGGAAAGCCGCACCACTGCCGCTCCTTCGCCGATGACCACCACGCGCTCAGTGCCCTCGCGCACAGCCTGGAGATTGCGATCAAGCTGAAGTCTGCTTTCCGATTCGATGATGAAGCGGACGCTGGCATCGGCCGGGACACTGATCACCACGCTGCCCGCTATTTGCCCAAAGACTGACTCGGAGCCGGGGGCGAAGTGGGTACGGATGGTGACATTGCCATCAATCCGGTCGATGCGCGCTCCCGCAGGGATATTGCTGCCCAGAAAATGCCCCTCGATGTGCTCCGCTGTGATGGGCGCGAGGATATCTCGCAGCGTGCAATGGCCCATAATGCGGCCGAAGGACTGCGGCTCCTGACTGTCGCGAATGCGTACCTCGCCTTCAATGAACCCAACCGATAGTGCCCCGATCCGCCGAGCCGCGCAGTGACCGTCCAGATGTTCAATGGTCGTAGGGCCCGTGAGGTTCTTGAGGCGCACGGAGCCTTCGATGCGTCCGGCGCGCAGTGCAGCACCCGCCGGAATAGCCAGTGTGCAACTGCTACCCAGGGGGGCAATCTGCACCATCTCCTCACTGGCAGTGACCGTCAATTCCGGGTCAGCGGCCTCTATCGTGAGCTCCTCGTAAGCATGGCCATGCACCTCAAGCGCCCCGCTGCAATGCGGCAGTTCAATGATAGGCGACGATCCCACAGCCAGACGTTTGACTGGCATTGCTATAGCTCCTTTACTCGCCGCGAAGCAGAGCGAGGGCTTCCTCTGACGAGATCTCCCCGCGGCCCAGTCGATCCAGGATCAGGCCGCGGTCGGCTTCTGATAAACGGCCTGGATGCCGGGCATAGTCACTCACGACCTCAAATCCCATGGCGCGGATCGCCTCTTCCAGCCGGGCTCGCACTGTAGGATAGGAGATGCCAAGCTCCCGCTCCACCCGTTTAAGCGTCCCCTCGCAACGCAGGAATGTCTCGACGAAGCTGATCTGCTCCGCATTAAGGCGCGACAGTCGGCCCAGTGAGAAGTGCCCTTCGATGGCTGTGTCGCAGGCTGCACAGTGCAGCCGCGTGACATTCAGTGTTTCCCCACAAACAGGGCAATGTCCGGGCATTGGGTACATGTTCATTCCTTGCTGCACGAGAAATTCATAGGGCCGCTCACCATTAGAATTGTGTGCGACATTAATAATATAAAGTAAAGTGTTTATTTAGTCAACAGCGAGGCAATAATTATTAATCATTGGCCTGCTATGAGGTACGAGCAAGGTCTTTGCAGTGCTCTGCATTGAAAGGTGGCCCACTCTACAGGGCAGACAGACCCGGCTCAGCACCGGGTCTGTCTATTTCATTGGCCGCCGCGTTGCGGTTTGAATGCCACCCCATCGCGCTGGATCAGACGTATCCGGCGTTCAAGCTTACTGCGGGGCAGCATAACCAATCGGCCACATGCAGTGCAGCGCAGACCGATATCAGCCCCCAGCCGATAGATCTGCCAGGCATTCCCCCCGCAGGCATGGGGCTTCTTGAGCTCAAGCACATCATTGGTTTGCAGATCAACAGGCATGGCCGCCCTCTTCCCGCTCAGCGCCCACTTACAGACGCAGCGGGGTGTAATCAACCGCATTGTCGTCAAGGTCCAGCGACTCGCCGATATAGTTGCTCGTGGTCTGCGGGCTGGCATGCCCGAGCATCAGCTGAACCTGCTCGATGCTGGCGCCGCCGCGTCGAGCCAGCAGAGCTGCCGTGCGGCGCAGGTCATGCGGCTTGACGGCGGGCAATCCACTGCGCGCGGTGTAGTAGTTGAGCATCTTGTAGATAGCATGAGGGCTAATCCCCCGCCGGTGGGTCAGCACATGCCCATCTTTGGTGATGGGGACAAAAATCCGCTCTTCCGGGTTGGTGACATCCAGGCCAGACGCTTCCCCCCAGCGATAGAGGGCACGCCAGAGCCAGGCAGGAAGCTTGAGTGTCCGGATGCGCCCATGTTTGCCTTTGAGATTAGCAATCACATGATGGCCATCCATGTCTATCAGGTGGCCCCAGGTCAGGCTGCAGATCTCTGAACGGCGCAACCCCAGCGTCAACAGCAGGCCCAGGATGGCTGTGTCCCGGGCGCCTTTGGCTGTCTCTGTGCCGGGAGCCTCCAACAGGCGTTTTGCCTGCTGCGCGGTCAGGCGCCGCCCATGCACCTCCCCGCGCACCACAGGTGCTTTGACCAGCTCGAGCTGCGGCAGGCCGGTAGCCAGAGAAGGCTCCAGCGCAGCGGCGGTCCGCAGCATCCCCTTGATGGTATTCAGATGCGCCTGGACCGATCGAGGCGAGAGTCCGCGGCTGTCACGCAGGTACCCAACGTACTGCTTGAGATGTGCGACAAAGGGGGCGGGATCCTGCCTGCGCTGCCAGCTCAGGAATGCCTGCAGGCGGCTGGCATAAGCCCTCTGGGTATTCAACGCCATGCCGGCGATAAATGTTGCCACTGCTTGCTGAAAAAGCCGGTTTGGCGAGCCTGTATCTTCGACAGCGATCAGGGCGCCGCTTGTGCCGCGGCTAGCCTCGACCCATTCACCGTCAACCACCTCGGAATCGGGGCTGGGATGGGCATCGTTGGGATCAAGGACATCAGAGTGCTGGGATGCAGGATTCACCGGGCGCTCCATCGGATAGGATGGGCAGAGTATAGCACCGCAGCCAGCCGGTCGCTATATTCACTAATATCATGATTTACCCGGGAGCTGCTTCGATCCGGAGGGGATATGACTTTCTATCCCTCTCCAGATCGTGACTGGATGAAGTGTACGGTTAGCACCCCTTCCCTCATACGGGCGGACTCGATCTCGAGCGGCCAGAGGGCACGCGGCAGAGCAATGTTTCGTCGATAGGACCCAATACTCAGCGTCAGCTCATCTACTGCCCGGTAAAGGTCAACTTTACTCTTGTCCGCCAGCGGCAGGGGAATCCGCAATGCATAGCCCCCACGTTCATCAGGCTCAAGGATCTGTGTGGTGCCGGTGAACAGGCGCTCAGCAGGATCGCGGTCGCCGAACATCTCCTGCCCAAGCTGCCGCAGCATGGACAGCCCACCCAGCTCGCGTTCGAACAGCGGGACAGTCAGCAGGGGCAGCGGATCGAAGCATTCGTGAATGAGGTCAAGGTGCGCCGCCTGCGCCTCCTTCCATGCCTGAAAATGCGGATCCTGAATGTCCTGCGGCAGCAGTCGGTTGCAGATCACAGCGTCTACCGGGTAGCCGTAGAGATTCAGATAGGTATAGGTCCGCTGCGTTTCCTTGATCACCATCCGCTCAGCGTTGACAACCAGCCGCATGGATGATGTGGTGTGATCGCTCAGCATCGCCCGAACCTCGTCCAGAGTATCGAACAGACGCTGCACCGCATTCACCGTGTCCACATCGGGCGCATTGATGCCAAGCGGCCGGGACAACGGTCCCAGAATGCGCGCAGCAGCACGCCCCAGAGGGATAAGCTTCTGAATCCACCAGCGGGCGGCATCCGGCAGTGTCAGCAGGCGCAGCGTCTCGGCTGTCGGGGCTGCATCAATAACCACCACGTCGTAGCGACCACCGGCGGCGAACTCGGCGAGCCAGAGCAGGCTGGCTCCTTCTTCCAGGCCCGGCAGGATAGCAACTTCTTCTGCAATGACATCCTCGACCCCGTGCCCGGTGAACATGTCAACAGCCATCCTCTGCAAAGCGCCCCAGTACTTCTGGATCGAATAGTGTACGTCGATCTCTTGGGCGTCCAGCCGATCGGTGACATGTACTGGCTCCGGCCCCAGGTCTGCCTGCAGCGAATCCCCCAGCGAATGGGCGGTATCCGTGCTGACGACCAGCGTGCGGTGACCCATTTCGGCACAGCGAAGGGCTGTGGCCGCGGCAATACTGGTCTTTCCCACTCCTCCTTTGCCGGTATAGACGATGATTCTCATCAGGGCGCCACCTCTATCGTACCAACCCAGATGCGATCGTCTTCAATCCGCTGGCCTCTCACAGCTTCCACGGAAAGACGCTGCAGCGTCTCATTATCGTACATTCCCAGCCATACCTCATAGGTGCCGGGAGGCACATCTGCCAGACTGACAGCTAACACATCGGGCACAGCTGCACCGGCTGTCCAGAATCGTGTCGGGAATCGACCATTACGGGGAAGCGAATCCGATTGGGCGATCACAGCCCCGCTGCTATCCACTACGTGCACAAAGGTCTTGTAGTCGCGCGTAATATCGATCACGGGCTGCCAGGTCAGGGTCACAGTCAACCGATCGCCACCAGCGGTCACTTCCGGCAGACTCAGTTCGGCAATGCCGACCTGGCCGTCCAGCAGGTAATCCGGCGCCCCAGCCTCAGGCCAGCGCACAGGCAGCACCCCGATCTCGCCCAGAGTAATTACCTCCTGGACACTCCCATCCGGCAACATGGCGGGGACCTTCTGCAGCGTATCCTCTCTAAAATAGCTGAGCAGGACGCGGTAGGTGGCGGGGGTCGGGGCGCTCTCACTCAGCGGCACACGCACTCGATCGCAGAACGCCTCGCCCGGCTGCCAGTAAAGAGTGGCATACATACCCAGCCCCGGATGTGTGTTGCGTTCGCCGATCTTGCCATCTGCCGGATCGACAACATGGATAGCATAGGGCAGCGCCTCTTCCAGAGGTCCTCCGCTCTGCCAGCACAGGGTGACGAATAGCATATCGCCCGGTTGTGTCCGCAGCGGATCGATGTCAAACCCCACCAGCCGGATGCGGCCATCCAGCCAGCGCACGTCTGCCGGGCTGGTGTATTGAGATGCCAGTTCGGCTGCATCGCTAACTCGCTGAGGGAGATCATAGGCAGGACGCAGCACGCCAAACAGCCCGTAGAGGCTCAGCGGCAGCAAGATCGCTGCCGGTGCGAGCGCCGACAGAGAGCGCTGCATCGACGGTCGCGCCAGTTTCCTGGCTGAGCGGAGGGCCGACCACAGACCAAGGACCCCCAGGTGCGATACCACCGACATCGCCGCGAAGCCCGCATACACATAACGCACCTGCCCGCCATGCTCGTTCACCATGAAAAGGGCGCCGATCTGTAAGAAGTAAAATAGGGTGACCAGCAGCACAAAGGCCGCGGCCCGGGGCTGGTATACCCCCCGGCCCCGCTGCGACGATACCAGCAGGTAGAGCAGACCGATGATCAGCAGTATGGAGAGGCCCACCAATCCGAGGTTAACCCAGTCTGGCATTCCAACAACGCCATAATGCGCCCAGTAGCGTCGGAAAGTCTCCCATGCAACCCGACCCGCCTCTTCCCAGGTTGGCGGGGCTGCGCGCAGAGGCAAAAACTCGGGCCGATCAGGGCGGGTTGCCTGTGCTCCCAAGCTGATCCCGATCAGGTCGCCATACAGTAAGCTGTTGCGCACAAACCACCAGCCTGCCAGCACCAGCGCAATCCCCCCGGAGAGTGTCATCTGGCCAAGACGTTGCTTCCACGTCTGGCGCAGCCCCGGTGCCAGCGCAAAGGCTATCGGCACCGCGGCTGCGGTGGCCGGCCAGGTGAACTTGGTCAGCGCGGTAAGCCCCAGCAACACGCCCAGGAAAGCTGCGCGGCGCCAGGTGACCCCCCCTGTGATCAGGAGCGCGCAGACTGCAAGGACGGCGGTTCCACCGAGCAGCAGCAGCGGATCATTGCTGACGGTGGAATTCAGGGACAACACGCTCGGGCGGAAGGCCAGCCAGGCGGTTGCCCCCAGCGCTGCCCATTCGTCCTGGAAGACTGCCCATGCCAGCCAGAACATTGGCACCAGCGTTGCCGCGCTGATGGCGATCGAGTAGAAGCGTAAGATGTAGAGAGAACGCCAGTCTCCCTGCCAGGGGAATCGCAGGTTGGCGGGATCATGCAGAGTCCCATTCGCATTATCAGGGATGGAGGTGAGGATGAACGCAAACCCGAAGTGGTTGATCGGCTCCCATGTCATGGGGGGATTGCTGAAAGGGATGCCGGCTGTCAGCAGTGCGGCTGGCACGTAGTAAAGGGGAGGTTGATGGAACTCGGCCGGAAATGCCTGAATGTAGGGATCCCGCTGATCTGGCAGATGGCCCGTGCGTCTTAGGTAGCGTACATAATCCCAGTGAATGAACTCATCGAGTTTTTCCAGAGGAGGCACAAACAACGCAAATCCCGATGCCAGCAGCAGATGCGCCAGCACCACGATCGCCAGCCAGCGCCAGACCTTCGGAGAAGGGTTACGGAAGGATGCGGTATCTTGCACGCTGATTATTGTACCGCACCAGAAGCGAGCCTATGACGATGCGTCTGGCAATTCTACGGCTGGCAGGAGGCAGGCAGTGCATCCGGCGGGAGAATGCGCCATTCGTGGAGGTTTCGGAAGCGATCCGCCGGATCGGTCAGGATCTGCAGCTGGACGCCGTCGATCTGGCAACTCACGGCATAATGATAGACGGGATTATACAGCAGAATCGCTGCCGCCCGCTCGATGAACCACTGCTGGAAGCTCCGGTATAGTTCGGCGCGCCGGACGCCATTCGGATCGCGACGGGCCAGCTCAAGGGCTTCATCGATATCCCGATCCGAGAATCCGCCATAATTCTGGCCATTCGCCGCCTGTGATGAATGCCAGAAGGGATAAGGATCCGGATCGGCAAGCCTACCCTGACTGAATTCTAGCAGGGCGGCATCAAAACGTCTGGGGCCTTCCTCGCTGGTCGCTTCCAGGCGTGTTAGCAGCTGTTCAGGAGGAAGGACCTCCACCATAACCTGCACCCCGATCTGGCCCCACTGATCGCGCAGCGATTCACCCAGTGCCCGCGCAGTCGGCACGTCGCTGACCAGCAGGGTGAATGCCAGCTGAACGCCTTCCCGTGCACGGGTGGACCCCTCCAGCGTCCAGCCGGCCGCGTCCAGCAGTTGGGCAGCGCGTGCAGTATCCTGTGAAACAGCAGGCAGGAGTGGGTTATATGCCCAAGTGCCGGGCAGGATCGTTGAATTGGCCAGAATCGCCTGTGTGTCCAGAGTCTCGCTCACCATGCGGGGACGGTCCAGCGCCAGCAGCAGGGCCTGCCGCACATCCTCATCCTGAAAGAATGGCCTGGCCGGATTCTGCTGGTTGAAGACTACTGCGGCGTAAACAGGCAGGCGAGCTGAAAAGATGTTCAACCCCGGGCTGGCGAGCGCCGCCGCTATCTGATCGACGCTCAGCCCACCGTATGCCTGTGCATCCGAACCCAGGGCACGGAAGGCATCTCCGGCGTTTTCATAGTAATGGAAGCGCACCGTCTCGATCGGGACCCGGCGGGCTGCATCGTAGAAGTGCTCGTCCGGGTGCAGGGTCACCACGGTGGCCGGGCCGCCTGTCTCCATGGATTCCCACCACAGGCGGCCCGTTCCTATTGGCTGCAGGTTGATCGCATCAGCCGGGAGGTCAGCGGCCCTGACCCCCGCCAGCAGGTGGGCGGGCAGTATCCCAATCCCCGCATATTCCGGAAAACTGGCCAGAGGCTGCGTCAGGACAAACTCAACGGTGAGATCGTCGGTGGCGTAGGTTTCAACCGTTTGCCAGAACTTACCGAGATCCTCGGGGCCCGGGAAGCCGGGATCTCGCAGCACGCTCATGGTGAAAGCTACATCATTGGCAGTGAAGGGCTGCCCATCGTGCCATGTGACGCCGGAGCGCAGGTGAAACTTGTAGGTAAGTCCATCCGTGCTGACTTCCCAGGCCTCAGCCAGATCCGGCACAGGCTGCCCGAACTCATCAAGCCGTGTCAGGCCGCTGTAGACAAGGCTGGCCAAGTCGCGATCCGCCTGGGAAACAGCCAGCAGCGGATTGATCAGGCGCGGTTCCCCGACGGCGGCTTCTGTAAAGACCGAGCCCTGGATGGTGCTAATTTCTCGGAGAGAATTTGCTTGCCCGGTTGTTCTTCGCCGAGCAAGCATGAAAACAACGGTGGCGGCGATCAGGATCAGACCGACGATAAGGATCACAATCTGCCAGCGATTCCCGGCGCGTTTGCGCGGGGCCCTTGCAGGCTGGACCCCGCTGTCAGATCGATCCAGAGATACGTTGTCGCTCATAGAGGCTGCGAGGCAGAACCTGCCAGATGCGAGGGCAACGGACTCGCACGCAGTGCGCTTAGCCCAACAGGAAGACGTTGATGATCACCAACAGGAAGAAGAGCACCGACAGGCCGACGGTGATCTGAAAGAGTGTTTTTTCCAGCCCGCGGCGAGTTTTGTACTGTCCGCCTATCGCATCGCCACCAAATAACCCGCCCAGGCCGCCGCCGCGGCTCTGGAGCAGAATCGCAGCTATCACCGCCACGGACAGAACAATCAGCGCAATATTGAAAAAAGTATCCACCAGCAGCTCCTCGCCCCGTACGCAGTATTTCGAGTGGGCCGCGATTATATCCCGGCCTGCTGGCTGTCACAACAGCCCGGGAGCATACGACAGATCGCTCCTTGACTGACGATCTACTCATCCCTTCAAGGGGGGCTACAGGCATCAAGAACGAGCTGGTCAGCAGCGCCAGCACACAAGATGCCTGATGCAGCCAGCAGGATGCGCGCCAGCTTCCTCATTGACCCTCCTCGCCCAGCCCGGCCAGCAGCGCAACTGTCACCTCAACGGCCTGAGACTGCTGCACAGCCCGCGAGATCTCGGCGGCATTATCACCGGGCTGGGGGCCATACCAGCCAAACTGAGCATGGTTGCCTCCCTCAACTGGCACCCAGATGGTATCATCGGGCAGCAGCAACCGGGATTGCTGGATGCGGCCGCTCAGCGCCGCGTTATCCCGCGAGCCAAATATGGAAACCACCTGCAGCGGCAGATCGGAGAGATCATCGCCAGAGGGCGGATATGACGCCCACAGCACCAACCCCTCGACGCGTCCGGCATGCTCCAGCGCATACCGTGCAGCCATTGCCCCGCCCAGGGAGTGTCCGCCGACCGCCCAGTGTTCCACAGCAGGGAACTGGTCAATGATCGTGCTGGCCCGGTCGGGGGCGAACACTGCCAGATTGAATGGCATACGTGGCAGGACGACCAGATAGCCATGGGCAGCTATCTCACGGGCAGCCGGCGCATAAGATCGGGCGTCCACTCTACCTCCAGGGTAGAAGATGAGGCCCGTATCCGGATTAATCCCCTTGGGCCGGAAGATCATCACCCGTCCGGAGACAACCTCCACCGTGGCGTCTGACTGCAGGGCTGCCAGCGCCTCAGGCATCGGCCCCAGCGGCGTACTGGCCCACAATACAAAGGCTCCTATCAGCGCTGTGACGATTCCCACCGGGGCCCATCGTATCCACAATCGGCGTTTCCCGATCATTTCTAATCCCTATAAATGACATACGGACAGCTGGCATTCATCGGCTGCAATCCTCTTGTCAGGAATTCTACACGATGTTACAGTGATTTTCTTCGCGTCTATTCTGCACAGTTCGCTATGACTCCTGATACGAATCGCCTCTCGCGCCTGGTAGCCCTGCAGCACCGTGATTTCCGCTTGCTATGGGCCGGGCAACTGATATCGATGATCGGCACACAGATGCAGATCACCGCTGTTAACTGGCACATCTACGAACTGCTCCGCGGCGCCAGCTACTCCGTCACATTGTTTGGGCGAACTTTTGATCTGGGTGCCGAGGCACTCGGCCTGGGGGCGCTCGGGCTGGTCCGCATCATCCCGATCATCCTGTTTGCCCTGCTGGGCGGCATGGTCGCCGACACCTACGACCGCCGCCAGGCGCTGATGTTCACCGTCGGTGCAGCTGCTGTGCTGGCCAGCCTGCTGGCCACGATCACCCTCAACGGGCGGGAAAGCCTGGTTTCAATTTACCTGCTTACTGCAGCTCTCTCCGCAGCTGGCGCCTTTGAAAACCCTGCGCGCCAATCGCTGGTACCCAACCTGGTGCCCCGTGAGCACCTCACCAATGCTGTGAGCCTCAATACCCTGATGTGGCAGATCGGCACGATCGTAGGGCCGGCGCTGGCTGGTATCATGATCAGCTCACTGAATATCGGCACCGTTTACCTGGCCAACGCGCTTTCTTTCTTCGCCGTGCTGGTGGCGCTGGCGGCAATCCGATACCGCGGCACGCCAGATCGCATGCACGTTTCTGGATTCAGCTGGCGGGCGATGATGGAGGGACTCCACTTTGTATATCATTCCCGCCTGATCTGGAGCACCATGCTCCTGGACTTCTTCGCGACATTCTTCTCATCGGCTCGCACAATGCTGCCGCTGGTCGCCAGCGATATCCTTCATGTCGGGCCGGTCGGCTATGGCATTCTCAGCACCGCGCAGTCGCTGGGCGCTGTTATTGCCGGGCTGGCTGCTTCGCTGCGCGAGGATATCCGTCAGCAGGGGGCTGTTCTGCTGAGCAGTGTTGCGATTTATGGGGTAGCAACAGCTCTGTTCGGTCTGTCCACCAGCTTCGCACTGTCGTATCTCTTCTTCGCGCTCACCGGCGCAGCGGACACGATATCAACGGTCATCCGAGCCAGCCTGCGCCAGTTGCTGACCCCCGATCATCTGCGCGGCAGGATGACCAGTGTGAATATGGTGTTCTTCATGGGCGGACCTCAGCTCGGCGAGTTGGAGGCGGGCCTGGCAGCCGCCGTCTTTGGGACATCATTTTCCATCGTCAGCGGTGGAATCGCGACCGTTCTACTCACCCTCTGGGTTGCGCTCAAGTACCCCCGGCTGCGCACCTATACCAGCGACCAGATCCCCGAGATGGTCCAAAGTACCCGGACACTAACAGGGGGGCAAATCCCGCAACAGGTTGATCAGCCATGACCGGCCCTGTCTATGGCAGCACTTCCACTTCGCCAGGGCCTGATTCGGCAGCAGTCAGGCTGGTCTGGCGGCCAAGGGTAAGCCAGGCATAGGGTACCAGCAGTGTCAGGATGAGCGCGCCGAAAATGCCGGGCGCCGAAGCGCCCAGCCGATCCAGCAGCAGCCCGCCGAGCGAAGGACCAATCACTCTCGTGACGCTCTCCAGCGAAGTGGCGATCCCCATCATGCCGCCCACTTCCTCCGGTGCCACCGACTTGCTCAGCGCGCTGATCGCCACTGTCCCGAACACCCCCCCCGATGCAGCGATCGGGATCAGCACCCCCAGCAGCACCGGGACATTCGGGGCATAGGCCCACCCCAGGAGCGACACAGCCATGATCCCGATACATATCACCAGCAAATGGGTATCGCGGAACCGGCCCGCCAGTCGTCCGACCAGGAACCCCTGAACCAGCACCAGCAGAATGCCCACATAGGACAGGATGTAAGCTGTCTGGCGCGCATCCAGGCCCAGCCGCCGCGCTGCATAGAGCGCAAAAATCGTCTGGAACATCGCAAATGCAAGATAGAAGACAAACTGCGACTGCAGCAGAACTCCCACGCGAGGGTGGTTGAGCGCCCTGGCCAGTGCCTGCAGGGTGAGCGGCGCCCGCGGCGCTGCAGCGTTCTTCTGCCGCGAGTCTGCCGTCAGCGACTCCGGCAGGATAAAGAACACTGCGATCAGGTTGGCCAGAGCCAATGCGGCCGCTGACAGGGCAGGCAGGCCAAACCGCCCCCATTCTCCCAGGGTTGCGCCAAGCCCGCTCAACAGGCCGCCTGCAGCCGGGCCGATGATGAAGCCCAGGCCGAAAGCAGCGCCGATCATACCCAGGCCCCGTGCCCGATCCTTCTCGCCGGTCACATCACTGATATAAGCACGCGCCACTGAAATGTTGCCACCAGTGAGCCCATCCAGGATGCGGCTGACAAACAGCAGCCACAGAGTGCGCGCAACGCCAAGCAAGACGAATCCGATAAATGTCCCCAGAATGCTGGCCAGCAGCACTGGCCGACGTCCGTAACGATCAGAAAGACGGCCCAGCAGCGGCGCTCCCACCAGCTGGGCCGCGGCATAGGAAGCGACAAGCAGCCCGACCAAGATGTCGCTGGCCCCGTAAGTCTGGGCATAGAACGGCAGCAGGGGCAGGATTAAACTGAAGCCTAACAGGTCAACAAACACAATCAACACAATGGTGATAAGGCGGCGATTGGTCAACAATATACACTCCTATCGCGTGCTAGCTCTGCGCCTTGCCTGCGCCAGGTCGGCAAGGGAAGGTCTCTCAGCATTCTGCTCTGTTTCCAACCTCTAGCCGCCGGTTGATCTGGCACTTGCGGAAAGGTCAGCCTTCTCCCGGGCTCCTATTGGTGCTCGCTTTCAGCAAGCTGCCGCGATTCACCAGCAGCCCTGTAGGCATTTAGGGCGCGTTGTCGCGCCCAGCGATGGTCGATCATTGGGGCGGGGTAATCCTGCCCGATCCGACAGCCTGCGGCCTGTTGAATCTCTGGGGGCATCGTCCATGGGGTATGGATGAATACCTCAGGCACCGTTTCCAATTCTGCCACCCAGCGCCGGATATAGCTGCCGGATGGATCGAACTTCATCCCCTGCAGAGTGGGGTTGAACACCCGGAAGTAGGGTGCCGCATCAGTACCTGTTCCCGCTGACCATTGCCAGCCCCCATTATTCGCTGCCGGATCGCCATCGACGAGCTGCTGCATAAACCAGCGCTCACCCCATCGCCAGTCAATAAGAAGATCCTTGGTCAGAAAGGAAGCCACAATCATACGCGCGCGGTTATGCATCCAGCCGGTCCGGGCCAGTTGCCGCATCGCAGCATCCACGATCGGGTAGCCGGTGCGTCCCCGGCACCAAGCTGCGAACTCCTCGCGGTCATTGGCCCAGCGGATGTCCCTCAGCGGCAACCGGAAACTTTCCCGCCTGACTCTGGGAAAGTGATGCAGAATATCTTTGTAGAACTCCCGCCAGATCAGCTCGTCCAGCCATGCCTCAACCCCCCGGCGCGCCCGGTCAGTCTGAGCGGCCGCCGCAGCGGCCAGCCCGCTGACGAATGTCTGCCGCGCAGAGATCTGGCCAAAGCGCAGGTAAGGGGACAGCCCTGAAGTGCCTGCCATATCCATCCGATTCCGATCATCTGCATACCGGTAAATCTCCCGGGCACAGAACGCCTGCAGCCGGCGTTGCGCCTCCTGCTCGCCGGGCACAAACGGGCATTCCCTGTCCAGATGCGGCTGATCGGGCAGCGGGACACTGGCCACGTCCAGCGGCGTGTCGATCCGCTCAGGCGCAGGCAGCAGATCAGCCTGCCCGGGCAGCGGTCGTGAGCGCCATGCCTGCCGGTAAGGTGTATAGACCGTATAGGCATCGCCATTCTGCCTGACCACGTCGCCACTTCTGTGCACGGTCAGCCCGGCCACAAGCTGGAGTGGCACCCGGACAGCCACCCGGGAATCGCGGGCGCGAGCGTAAGGGGAGACATCCTCTTCGGCGATGACGCCATCCGCCCCGGTATCGGCGCACAGATCGGCCAGGGCCTGCTCCGGACGGCCCTGCCGCACGATCAACCGGCTGCCGAGCTGGCGCAGGTCAGCGTCCAGCTCGCGCAGGGCGCCAAACAGGAAGGCAGTGCGCCGGCTGGAAGCATAGTCAGATCCCAGTAGAGCCGGATCAAGGATGAATACCGGGTAGACATGAGAATCGGCCAGAGAGATGGCCGACGTCAGCGCCTGGTTATCACGCAAGCGCAGATCGCGGCGCAGCCACCATATCAGAGGAGGCATAGGGCGAACGGGAAAGATTATTCTGTGGGCGTCGAATCGTTAAACAGAACCCAGATGAACCCGTCCTCAACCCGAGTCGCGTAGGTGGGAAGCACCTTGCGGCGCGATGTCGCACCCAGCACCCGCCCCAACCCGGGCGGCCAGGGAGCCCAGGCCTTCACATCGCCGCTTTCCAGATCGAACGCACTGCGGTGCCAGGGGCAGATCAGGCCACAGTCGTCGGTCAGGCGGCCGGGCTCAAGGGGCAGCCCCCAGTGGGGGCAGCTCGGGGATACGGCATGAATTTTGCCGCAGTGATTGATGAGGAGGACGCTCTGCGTCCCTGCTTTCACAACTTGCTTGGCTCCTGCCGGCAGCTGGTTTTCGGTGATGGCTTTATGCCAAGTCATTGGACCTCCCTATGGATCAGCAAAGACTGCCAGAGTTGATACACATTCCCATCGTCGTCGGGCTGCGGAATGTCCGGGCTCATCATTTCTTCAGGAGTGCCCTCAGAGCAGGCTCGGCTTCCGGGAATTCAAACCGAAAACCTGCCTGCTGAAGCCTTTCGGGCACCACACGCTGCCCCCGCAGGACAAGATCGGCCACTTCTCCGAATGCCAGCTTCATCGCAAAGCCGGGAACCGGCATGAAGGAAGGGCGCCCCATTACCCTGCCCAGCAGCCGAGCGAGCTCTCGGTTGGTCACCGGATTGGGAGCACTTAGATTATAGGGGCCGCTGGCGGGCTTTTCATCCATGAGCCAGCGAACTGCCCGGACGAAATCCTGAATGTGAATCCACGGATACCATTGTTTGCCGTCCCCCATAGGGCCTCCCGCAAACAGGCGAAAAGGCAGCAGCAGCCGGGCCATGACTCCCTCCTGTGGGTGAAGGGGCAGGCCAGTACGGATAACAGGGCGGCGCACGCCCATCGAATCGAGCGCAGCCGTTGAGTTTTCCCAATCAACGCAGACACTGGCCATGAAATCACTGCCGGGCGGCGCTTCCTCAGTGACAATCTCATCCCCACTGAAGCCGTAGTAGCCCACAGCAGAAGACTGGACAACTACGAAAGGCCGGGCGCCAGCCGCCTCAATGGCTTTGACCACGGCCTGTCCTGCTGCGATGCGGCTTTCGCGAATGACTTTCCGCTGCCCATCGGACCACCGCGAAGGGAAGAACCCATCGCCACTGATGGAAGCTCCGGCCAGGTTGACCAGCGCGGTGCTCCCGTCAATCAGATGTTCCCAGCCGCGGCCGGTATGCCCATCCCAGGCTACCAGAGAGGTCCCGCCCGGCAGGCGGCCTGTATATCTCTCCGGGCTGCGGCTGAGCGCAATCACTTCATGCCCATCGCGCACCAGATCGGCTGACAGCATCCGTCCAAGAAAACCTGTGCCGCCCGTTATGATCACACGCATCTTTCAACACTCCTGACAATGCCACTACTGGAAAACGGCCTCTAATCTGATACAACCTGAGCCAGCCAGTTTACGATCAGCGCGCCGCGCTCGTCCAGATTCTGGCGAGCGGCCTCGTGATACGCCTTGAGGTAATCATTCAGAAGCACGGAGGGGATGCGCAGGTTAGCCAGCAGGCCGTGAACCCATTCAATGTCCGTGCTCAGGAAATCGATGCTTCCCAGTGCTAGAGCCGCCGCTATATTGCGCCCAAAGTGCAGGTTGGCTAGGCTGAGGTTGTCATGGATAATCCCGCTGTGCTCCATCTGCGCCCAGACCTGGGCATCGACCATCGCCTGCCGCTCACGGAAGTGAGCCAGCGCCGCGGCATGATCTGCCTTCAGAGGCTCCTCCCGGAAGGTTGAGTACCGTGCGCGCAGCAGATGTTCAATCCGTGGCAGGGCCTCGTCTAAGCGCTCGCCTAGAAAATGCGCCGGTATGCGGTCACTGAGCCCGGGGATGATGTTGAAAACTAACCCGCCAAAGCCCAGGGGAACACGCAGCCGCTGTAGCACGCGGGCAGCCTGAAGCAGGTTATCGGCGGTATGCAGTTGCTGCGCTGTCATGATGACCAGCGCAGGCTGAGCTGCTGCCACAGTATCCTCCAGGCGCTCTGTCGGGACATTCGCACCCAGGTAGACCACGTCATAGCCCTGTCGGCGCAGCAGCAGGTTCAGCAGCAGCGGGCTAAAGATATGATCCTCTTCTGCCGGGCAAGCGATCAGAATGCGGCCGGGCCTGTGGGGCACAGGCGCGGCCGCCACAAGGGTCTCCAAACGACGGATCGCCAGTGCAGAGGCAAAATGCTCCTGCTGTACGGTGTATCGACCTTCATACCAACCTGTACCGATCTCGGCCAGCCCTTTCTGGAGCACTTCAAAACACACTGTTTCGGGTGGGTACAGCGCAAAAGCCTCGGCCATAAGCGCCTCAGCCCGCTGACCCTCAAAAGCCGCACAAGCTTCGATCCAGGCATTGCGAATGTCCGCCAGGGATTCGCCGCTGGACAGGATAGCGGCACTGCCAGTCGTCTTGGAAAGGACATATTCAGCCATCTGGAGCGGGTCTTTGCCGGCGGAGTCAAGGCGGTACCACAGATCGACAGCACGGCTGATGCTCATCCCCTCATCCTGGCGCGCAATCAGCCATTTGAGCACCTCAATATCGCGCTGTGAATAAAGGCGGTGCCCGCCGGAGGTTCGAACCGGCTCGGGAATACCGTAACGCCGCTCCCATGCGCGCAGGGTATCTGGTTTCAGGCCAGTTTCCCGGACAACAGCTTTCAGGTTATAGATTGGGGCGGTGTCGGCAGCAGGCATTGCTCAATAACCCTCAATACAAAGCATTATCCTATTATCATAGCGGTTTGTATAGTTTTTGTCCATATCACATCCAACCAGGGCGGCACGGCTCCGATGTCGGAGTATTCACTTTCGCACGTGCCCGTCAATCCGCATACAATTAGCACCAGGTGTTCTAGTACCAGGCGTTCCAGAACTACGCGGCCCGGAAGGGAAGGCGAGGGATAAGCGAATGGCTGACTCACCGGCTCAACAAAATAGAGGGACTTTCTCTGCTGGATTAGCCAGCGCGCTTCAAACTGTTGAACTGCTGAGGACCCAACTGAGAGCTGGGCAGATCGAGCATGACTATTGGGTCAGCCGCCTGGAGGATTTGAGCCAACTCTTAAGCGCTATCTCCGATGACTACGCGGCCGACGATCAGCGCCGCCGACTGGCAGCGCTTTACGAAGTGAGCCGCGCCCTGGGATCCTCTTTGCAGATCAACGAAGTGCTCACTCAGGTTATGGATGCCATTATTGAGCTGACCGGGGCTGAGCGTGGTTTTTTGATGCTCTTGGATGACCTGGGCGAGCTGGAAATCCGTGCTGCGCGCAACATGGAGCAGCAGAATCTTGAAGAAGACGACTTCGCTATCAGCCGTAGTGTGATCCAACTGGTGGCGGAAACAGGTGAGCAGGTCGTCACCACCAACGCATCCGCTGACCCACGGTTCTCAGCTAAAGCCAGCGTAGTTACCCATCAGCTGCGCTCGATCCAGTGTGTGCCGCTCAAAACCCGTGGCCACGTGATTGGCGTCATCTATGTGGACAATCGGATCCGCACCGGTGCCTTCAGCGAAAGCGACCTCGAGATGCTGTCCGCCTTTGCCACCCAGGCGGCCATGGCAATCGAGAACGCCCGCCTCTTCACACGCACCGATGCTGCACTGGATACCCGCATCCAGGAGCTCTCGCGGATGCAGGAGATTGATCAGCAGCTCAACCAGACACTGGACTTTGCCCGCGTGATGGACCTGACGCTGGAATGGGCCATGCGTGTCACCGGGGCGCACAACGGCGCCATTGGATTGATTGACCTGGAGCAGGGCACCACGCGAATCGTGGCCGAGCATGGGCAGGCTCCTGCTGCCGTCACCCATATGTTGGAGGATGGCAGCCCGCCCATCGGGAAGCGCGAGGACACCCTGACCGTTCCCATTCAACGCGAGGGCAGGATCATTGGGGTGATCGGCCTTGACCGGATGGATGGGAAGCCTTTTGCCCCGGAATCCTTTGCCTTCGTCAACCGCCTTTCCGATCACGCGGCCATCGCTATCGAGAACGCGCAGCTCTATGAAGCCGTCAAGCGCGCCAACCAGACCAAGAATGAGTTTGTGTCAGTCATGACCCATGAACTGCGGGTTCCAATGACCTCCATCAAGGGGTACACTGATATGATTGGTATGGTTGGCGAGCTCAGCCCGCAGCAGCAGAACTACCTTAATATCATCCGCAGCAATGTCGATCGCATGACGGTGCTGGTGAGCGATTTGAGCGATATCTCGCGTCTGGAGAGTGGGGCGCTGAAGCTCGAGATAGTCGATGGAGTTGATTTACGTTCCGTAGTGATGAACGAAGTGCTTCCCGCCATGAAAACGGAGATCGAGCGGCGGCAGCACCAGATGGTGGTGGAAATACCTGACGATCTGCCCGGTGTGCACGGAGACCCACGCCGGCTGGCACAGGTGCTAACCAATTTGATCAGCAATGCCTACAAGTACACGCCCAATGGCGGGACCCTGACCCTACAGGCAGCGGTAGAGGGAAATGCAGTGCGCTGCAGGGTGACCGATACTGGCGTGGGTATGAGCAAAGATGAATTAGCCAAGCTATTCACCAAGTTCTGGCGGGCGGAAGAAGAGTATGTTCGGGAGCAGCCCGGTTCGGGCCTCGGCCTGACAATTGCCAAGAATCTGGTCGAGCTTCAGGGTGGGAGTATGGATGTTGTCAGCGAGAAAGGTAAGGGAACGACGTTTTCGTTCACTGTGCCAATCACTGGATAGGAGACTATGACCAGGAGGCGTCGGTCCGTTAAGCGCCATCGCTTGTTGATCTACCATCAGCTGGGGCAGCGGCTGCGCACCGCACCCTTCTTCACCATCGTGCTGTGTGCGGTCTTGCTGGGGCTTGGCTGGCTGGGCAACAGGGAAATCCTGACCGGGGGCAACCGCGAGATGCTGGAGCGCATCTGGAGCAACCGGACGCTGCTCTATCTGGTGCTGGGCGCCAGCACCCTTCTGTATGGCTTTATGATTCTAATTGCGCAGACCAGCTATGTCGAGGCGCAAGCGAAGACCCTGCGGGTCAAGGCCGGTTTGATCCCGGTTGATATCTCCTACGGACGAATCCGGCAGATTCGCCTCGCCCAATTTGGCCTGCAGTATCCTGCCGACCAGCTGCGGGGAACAGAGCGGGCACTGGCCGAAGATTTCGCGGGCAGCACCTGCACCATTATCGACCTGAACTCACTGCCCCGGCCCTTCACCCCGGCACTGCTCAAACGCCTCTGGCATCGCTTCATGTTCACAGCGGATAGCAACAGCCTCATGTTTGTGGTCAAAGACGCCATAGTGCTCAACCAGCAGATTGATGGCTACCTGGCAGCGCGGCAATCTCGCCAGAAGGGTGAGAATCGCTATCTCGATCCCATTGAACGCGCAGCGCGAATGCAGCGGCAGCGAGCCGCTCAGACCGGCCGGTCTCGCCGGCCCGGCGCGCAAAGCCATCGTCGCTAGGGCGGGCTACACAGCGCCGCCGCGCGCCCGCACACTGCTGTTGAAAGACAGAACCGCGAAACCCAGCCCGCCCGCTGCGAAAGTCGCGCAGACTGCCAGCGCTACGGTTGTTTCGATCTGCCCATCATACCGGATTCCATACAGCAACTGCCGGAGTGCGTCGATGGTGTAGGTGGCGGGGTTCGCCAATGCAATAGCGCGCACCCAGCCGGGCATCAACCCTAACGGGTAGAGCGCACTGCTGGCAAACAGCAGGGGCAGATTCAGGGCGATCAAGCCGTGATAACCCAGCGTACTGCGAACCCGTGCCGCCACTGCCAGCGCCAGCCCGGCCACCCCGAGAGTGAACAAAACCAGCATGCCTGCTGCCGCGAGCCAGTGGAGCGGGTTGGCCGTGGGCCGTGCGCCAAGCAGCAGACCGACACCGGTAATCACGGCTGCCTGCAGCAGCCCGCGCGTCACTGTGCTCAGGGCGCTGCCCAGCAGAATGCTGCTGCGCGGGATTGGGGCTGTCAGATATTCCCGGATGATGCCCCGCAGCCGCTCATCGAGCAGCACGGCGCCTCCGGCGATGGCTCCGGCAAGCGCGCTCAGCGTGATAATCCCCGGTGCCATGAAGCCGAGATAACCCCCGGCAAGAGCAGCCGTACCTCCGGCTAGCGCCCCGATCCCGCGCAGCAGGTTCTGCATGCCCACCCCGAAGAGAACCAGCCACAGAATCGGCTCCAGCAGCATCCCTAGCGCGGCTTCGCCGCTGCGCAGGAACTTCACCATATGTTTGTGCCATAATGTGAAGACAGCGTTGACCATAGATCCCCCCTGCCGGCACTCAGCGATCCCGGAGCGCGCGGCCGGTATACTTCAGAAAGACGTCGCCCAACCCGGGCGACTTGATCGACACCTCCTCGACCGTAAACCCGGCATGCCCGGCAGCTTCAAGCAGAGATGGCAGACGCCGGTGCCCGCGGTCGACCGCTACCTCCACCTCATTCTCCAACCCTATAACGTTGCTGACGAACTCCATCTCCCCGGCTGCCTGCACGAACGCCCTATCGTTGCCGCGCCCGATCAGGTGGATCACATCGCCGCCGATCTCGGCTGCCAGGGCCTGCGGCGCTCCTTCCACAATCAGCCGGCCATGATCCATGATGCCAACCGTATCGGCCAGCGCTTCGGCCTCTTCCATATAGTGGGTGGTCAGCAGGATCGTCACCTCACCACTGGTGCGCAGCGTCCGAAGATGCTCCCATACACTAGCCCGGTTCTGCGGATCCAGCCCCTGAGTAGGCTCATCCAGGAACAAGATCTTCGGGCGGGAAAGCAGGCCCCGCGCCAATTCAAGGCGCCGCTTCATGCCTCCGGAATAGTGTTTGACGGGTTTATGGGCGGCCTCATCCAGCTCAACCAGCGCCAGCAGCTTCCCGATCTGGGCGGCGCGCTCAGGGGCAGGCATTCCATACAGCCGTCCGTGGTAGTCCATGACTTCGCGGCCGGTTAGGTCGCCATCAAGCGCAACTTCCTGAAAGGTGACACCGATGAGTTGACGGACCTCGTGCGGTTGCTGCACTACGTCATAGCCGGCCACACTGGCTGTTCCTCGTGTTGGCCGGATCAGCGTTGTCAGTATGGAAAGCGTGGTGGTCTTGCCTGCCCCGTTAGGGCCGAGCAGCGCATAAATCGTCCCCGCTGCTACCGCCATACTCAGCCGATCAACTGCCAGGGCCCCTCCTGCGTACACCTTGGTCAGATCCCGGGTCTGCAGAATGGGCCCGGACGCCTGTCCGTTACTCACCAATAACCTCCCCTGTCCCGTGCAATTCGAACCACGACAGTAGCGACCCGGTTGGGCTTTGTCAAGACAGCGCCGGCTGCTCAAAATGGGTCAGGCTAGAACCTCAGGAAGGGTTAAGGTAGAATCCTGTCCAGTATCTACCCAGACGATCGGGGGCACCATACATGAGCGCACTGGATAAGACCTGGCATATCTATATCGGCGGATCATGGTTGGGGACTCTGACCCCCACTACTGCCGATGATCAATGGTATATCGCGGATTTCACGCCCGGCGATGCCTGGGGCAATTTTGCGCCGTGGTTCGAGCGCGCCTTCGAAGCATTCCAGAACGGTGACCAGCCGGGATGGGATAACTGGTATTCCCAGTTGACCGCGATGGGGGTCGACTTGACGGCAGAAGATGGCGAAACCCATCACAACCCGACCCTCCACATTGATGGCCAGCAGGCCTGGTTCCTTATCTAAAAACATGCTAGCGATATCCCCACATATCCGGGGGATTCTTCAGAATCTCCCCACCCGGCCTGGCGTTTACCTCATGAAGGATGAGCGCGGGCAGGTGATTTATATCGGCAAAGCCGTGAACCTGCGCAACCGGGTGCGCTCATACTTCCATCAACGCACTCTCGATGGCCCACATTACGACAAGACCGTTCGTCTGGTTGAGCATGTTGCGGATATTGAGATCATCGTTGTTGATTCAGAGATCGAGGCGCTGCTCACCGAGATCAACCTGATCAAGGCGCATAAGCCTCATTACAACATCCGCTTGAAGGACGACAAACGCTACCCTTATATCAAGGTTCACTGGGGCGACGCCTTTCCTAAAGTCACCGTGACACGCCGTATGGAGCGCGATGGGTCGCACTATTTTGGGCCGTATACCAGCGCATCTGCGGTCTACCAGACTCTGGATGTCCTACGGCGTGCCTTCCCTTATCTCACCTGCGATCGGCAGATCACAGGCATGGACGAGCGGGCTTGCCTGTACTACGACATCAAGCTGTGCAACGGACCCTGCATCGGCGCAGTCGATCAGGCGGGCTATCGGCAGACCATCCAGCAGTTGATGGACTTCCTGCAAGGGCGCTCAGATGGCGTTCTTGAGGACAAACGGACCCATATGCAGGCAGCATCCGAGCGTCTGGAATATGAAGAGGCCGCCCGTTTACGAGATCAGATCCTGGCTATCGAGCAGATCGTACAACGGCAGAAAGTGGTCTCGCCTCTGGACATTGATCAGGATGTGATCGCTTTTGCCCGGGAGGGCAGTGAGGCCGTTGTGCAGATATTCTTCATCCGCCAGGGAAAGATCATCGGCCGCGAACACTACGTGCTGGAGGGGACTGCCGAGGAAGACGTTGAGAGCATCGCGGGGCAGTTCATCAAACAGTTTTATGATCGGGCTGCGGAAATCCCGCCGGAGGTCCTGCTGCCACACGAAGTGGAAGAGGCACAGGTCATTGAGCAGTGGCTGGGCAGCCGCCGCGGCAACAAGGTGGCTCTGAAAGTGCCGCGCCGCGGCCAGAAGCGCGATCTCGTTCGCATGGCCACCGACAATGCGGCTGAATGTCTGGCCATGCTGCGGGCGCAGTGGCAAGCAGATACGCTGCGGCAGGAAACTGCGCTCATTGAGCTGCAGAAGGCTCTGAATCTCAAGGAGCCTCCCAGCCGCATTGAGTGTTTCGACATCAGCAATACACAGGGGACAGCTATCTCAGCCAGCAGGGTGGTCTTTGTACAGGGTGTTGCTCGCAAGAGCGAATACCGCCGATTCAATATCCGAACCGTCGTGGGCCGCCCGGATGATTATGCATCCATGCGGGAAGCGCTTGATCGGCGCTTCCGGCGCTGGCAGGAGGTTCAGGTCCCGGATGAGAACCGCCCGTTTCAGAAGAATGATCCAACCTGGGCGCTGCTTCCAGATCTGCTGATTGTGGATGGCGGCAAAGGACAACTGAGCGTGGCAGTCGAGGTGCTGGAGAAATACGGGCTGGCGGGACAGGTCCCCGCTGTGAGCCTGGCAAAGCAGCAGGAGGAGCTGTTTCTGCCGGGTCAGAGCCAGCCTGTGCTGCTGCCCCGTCGCTCGCAGGGGTTGTACTTAGTGCAGCGCATACGCGACGAAGCGCATCGCTTTGCCATCACCCATCATCGTGAGCGCCGCACCCGCATGGGGATGGCTTCCCGCCTGGAGGCGATCCCGGGCATTGGCCCGGCCCGCCGCCGCGCACTGTTGAAGACCTTTGGCTCGCTGGCCGGGCTGCGTGAGGCAACAGAAGAGGAGATCGCGGCTGTGCCAGGCATCACGCGGGAATTGGCAGCGGCGATCAAGGCTGAGTTGTAACGAAACCGTTCAGCCAGCACAGTCGGCCACCCTCCCGAACTCAATTCCCCAATACCGGTGGCAACGACCCACCCGGGCCAATGGGGTTGCAGCAGCGTCACCGACAGGATGCGCGACACTCCTCACCCCGGATTCAGTGACATCTGTCACTATCACCCATCGATGGCGAAATATACGCCTGCCAGACAGCATCCAATGGGCATCATCAAACCATAAGGAGCGTGTCAAAATGGGCTTCGCAAAGTTTATGGCAAGCACGGCTGGTCGGCTGATCCGCATTGTGGCGGGGATAGTGCTCATCGCAGTGGGGCTGGTTGTCGTTCAGGGGACCGGCGGCATTATCCTGGCAGTCGTTGGCCTGGTCCCGCTTGTGGCGGGCCTGATCGACATCTGCATTTTCGCCCCTCTGTTCGGCGCGGCTCTTCAAGGGAAGAAGATTCGCGGCTCGTAGCCTCTCAATGACCGGATCGCAGCGGCCCGCTCTAGAGCGGGACGCCTGCGT
>DAOTXW010000083.1:0-5955 GCA_034435035.1 Anaerolineae bacterium
CCCCGGACGCCGGCCCGACCCCGACGCCGGGCTCGGCAGCCGAATCCACGGCCTGCGCCTACGCCGCCGCCCTGGACGGCGAGCCGGGCGACGCGGTGATCGTCGTGCCGCCGGAGGGGCCGGTCTTCCGCACCTGGACGCTGCGCAACGACGGCGGCTGCGCCTGGGAGGGCGTGACGCTGGCCTTCCTGCCCGACTTCGAGCAGGGGATCGGGCAGGGCGCGCCCGTCGAGGCCGCGCCCGCCGGGGCCAGCGCGGCGGTGAGCGTCAACTTCACCGCGCCGTCCGCGCCGGGGACGTATGTCGGCGCGTGGCGGCTGCTCGCCCCGGATGGTGCGCTGTTCGGCCCCACGCTGCGCCTGCAGGTGATCGTCCAGACGCTCACCCCGCCCGCCGCGCAGAGCCTGTACGCGGCCCTCACCGACGCGGGCTGCACGCTCGACGCGACCTACCTGGCCGATATCACCCTGGCGGATGGGGCGGTCGTGAGCGCCGGCGAAGCCCTGCAGAAGACCTGGCGCGTGCAGAACACCGGCACCTGCCCCTGGCCGGCAGGGACCGCGCTGGCCTTCGTGGCCGGCGATCTGACCGCCGCCGGATCGGCAGCCATCCCCGCCGCCGCCAGCGGGGCGACCGCCGACATCCAGCTCAGCCTGGCCGCGCCGGCGCAGAACGGGACCTACAGCGGCTGGTGGCGGCTTCAGGCCCCCGACGGCACGCTTTTCGGCACGCCGCTGGGCCTGCAGATCCGCGTCGGCGTCCCCGCCGCCGGCGCCGCCCCCGCCGAAACGCCGTTCACCCCGTTCATCCACAACATCAGCTACCATTCCCGCGAGATCTTCCTCGACGGGCAGGCGAAGGGCAACCGGGCGGATGTCTTCACCAAAGTGGGCGACAGCATCACCGATGTGCCGGCCTTCCTGAACCCCATCGGCGACGGCGTCTACGCGCTGGGCGACTACGCCTACCTGCAGCCGGTCATCAACTACTTCTCGGCGGCGGCGGTGCGGGGGGGCAATGCGTTCAACAACCGGTCGGCGGCGGCGGTGTGGGGCTGGTCGAGCGCCGGCGTGCTCGACCCGGCCCGCGTGGCCGAGGTGTGCCCCGGCCTGACGCCGCTGGCCTGCGAATACAGCACGGTCAGGCCCGCCGCGGCCATCATCCTGATCGGCACCAATGACGCGCTCAGCCTGACCGACCCGGCGGTCTATGAGGGCAACCTGCGCCAGATTGTCCAGACCTCTCTGGACTACGGCGTGATCCCGGTGCTCAGCACGATCCCCTACAACGCGATGGTGGACGTGCAGCCCTACAACCAGGTGATCATCACCACGGCGGTGGCCTACGACGTGCCGTGGATGGACTTCTACGGGGCGATCTGGGACCTGCCCAACCACGGCATCAGCTGGGAGGACGGCGTGCATCCATCCGTCCCGGCCACGGGCGATCCCACCAGCTTCACGCCCGATACGCTCAAGTACGGGCACACGGTCCGCAACCTGCTGGTGCTGCACGTGCTGGATGCCCTGTGGCGGCAGGTGCTGGCATACTGACCGGGCCGTGAATCCCCTCCCCGCCCGGAGGGGCCTCCCCCTTGCAAGGGGGTCGAAGACCCGGAGGGGGTTCAGCGGCCGGGTGGGGGTGAGGTCGGCCTGCCCCCCTGACCGACCCCTGTGCTATACTCGGGGCATGATCGGCCAGATCGCTGCCTCGCTTGATGACCTCGCCGCCTTCTGCCGCCGCCGCCATATCCGGAGGCTGGCGCTGTTCGGCTCCGCGCTGCGCGATGACTTCGGCCCCGCCAGCGATATCGATGTGCTGGCCGAGTTCGATCCCGCCTTCCGCTATACCTTCAAGGACCTGGATGCGATGGAAAGCGAGCTCGCCGCGATCTTCGGGCTGCCGGTCGATCTCATCGACCGCCAGGCGCTTGAGGACAGCCCCAACTATATCCGACGCCGGGCCATCCTGGACTCCAGCGTGGTGATCTATGCCCAGGAGTAGGGCGCTGCTGTTGGATATGCTGGTCGCGGCGCGCAAGGTCATGCGCTTTGTGGCCGGGATGGACTTCGCACAGTTCCATCAGAACGAAATGGCCCAGAGCGCTACCATCCGCGAACTCCAGGTGATCGGCGAGGCGGCGCGGCTGATGGATGAGGAGACCCGGGCCGCGCACCCGGGCATTGACTGGCCGCCATGGTCGGGATGCGCAATCGGCTGGTTCACGAGTACTTCGACATCCGGCTGGACGTTGTCTGGCAGACGGTGCATGAAGACCTGCCCGGCCTGATCGCCCAGATCGAGCCCCTGTTTCCCCCTGACGAGCCGACCGCCTGACGCCAGCCTGAACCCCCTCCCCCTCCTCGCGGCGCCCGCCCCGCTACGGCCTGACCTCGCGCACCAGGATCGTCTCGATGGCATCGCCGGGCGCCGCCGCCGAGGCCGGATCGCGCGGCGAGAGCGCGTGCGCCACCGCCATCCCTTCCACCACCTGCCCGAAGATCGTGAACGCTCCGTTCAGGTGATCCGCCGGGCCGAGCGTGATGAAGAACTGCCCGCCCGCCGAGTTCGGGGCGCTGGTGTGGGCCATGCTCAGCCAGCCCTCGCGGTCGAAGCGCAGGGCGCTGCCCGCGAACTCGTCGGCGATGGTGTAGCCCGGCCCGCCGATGCCCGTGCCGGTCGGGTCGCCGGCCTGCGCCACAAACCCCGGCACCACCCGGTGAAAGGTCAGGCCGTCGTAATAGCCGCTGCAGGCCAGATAGGCGAAGTTGTTGACCGTCTCCGGGGCCAGATCGGCGAACAGGTCCACCGCGATGGTGCCCTTTTCCGTGAGGATCCAGGCGGCATAGTCGCGCTCCGGGTCGATGACCTGCGGCGGCGGCACTGCGTAGCGGGCGCGGACGCGCACCACGGTCGCCATCAGCGCCATCTCCTCGACGGTCAGCGGCGGCTGCTGGATCAGCAGGTCGTTGACGAACAGCGCCGGCGAGGCCGGCACGCCCACCTGCCGGGCGCTGGCCGCCGAAAACTCCACCCGCGCCCGGTAGGTTTCCTCTGCCAGATCGCGGCGGACCTGCGCGGCATCCAGCCCGGCATCCTCCGCGTAGCCCTCGAACAGATCGCGCAGGGTATCAGGTTCGGCGCCCTTCCAGCGCGTCTGTTCCGCCTCCAGGATGTCCACCATCTGCCAGAAGGCCGCCTCGCCGCCCTGTTCATAGGCGGACTCGGTCAGTTCGGCAGCGATCCGCCCGTCTTCGCCTACCGCGTAATGGCGGTACACGACCCGCACCTCCGGATCGGCCTCGACCAGCCCCTCCAGCGCGGCGACGATCTCCGGGCAGTCATCGCAGGACAGCTCATGGTACAGGATGATAGTCACGGGCGCATCGGAGCGGCCCAGCATATGCTCGCCGGGCAGGATGGCCAGCGGACTGCCCGCGCCGGGCGCGAAGGGCGCATCCGAGGGGGCGGGGAACTCCGCGCAGATGTCGCTCGCCTGATCGGGCGACAGATCGGCGGCGCTGAGGGAACGCTCGCGGGGCAGGCGCTCAGCCACCGCCGGGGCGGGAGCCGGCTGCCCGGAGGAGCCGGGGGCGCTCCCGCCGCCGCAGGCGGCCAGCAGAGCGCTCAAGGCGATCGCGATCAGCGCAGAAAGTCGGACGGACAGACGCATGGCGGCCTCTCAGATCGGCGGCGGGCGGCGTGGGCAGCCCGCCGTCGCAGGATGGCCGCCAATTGGAACGCATCACGGCGCGGACGGCAAGGGCCGTCCGGCGCCGCGGCGGCGCAGCCCGCCAGGGTCCGGGCGATCAGCAGCGCGGGAGCGGGCCGGCGGTCAGCGGTCATCGCTGCCAGTCTCGCGGCGGGCGCGCCGCCGCCGGGTGACCGGGTCCTCCGCGGCGCGTTCCAGCTCCAGCACCTGCCCGTGGATGTGCAGCGCATCGTCCGAAGCCAGGAAGATGGCTGCGCCCACGCAGTCCTCGGCCTCCAGGATCGGTTCCCTGTCCAGAGCGGTATTACGGAAGCCGGTGGCGACCTTGCCGGGGTTGATGATATTCACCCGGATGTTGTCGGCCCGTCCCTCGGCGGCGCAGGCTTTGGTGAGGCCCACCAGCCCCCACTTGCTGGCGCTGTAGGCCGCCATCAGCGGGTAGGCCCGCGAGCCGGAGGTGGAGCCGATGTTGACGATGGCCCCGCCGCCCTGATCCAGCATCGGTTTCCAGACATGCTTGGTGCACAGGAAGGGTCCGCGCAGGTTGACGCCGATCAGCCAGTCCCACGTCTCCAGCGAGGTGCGCCAGACGTGCCGCCACATCCCGCCGCCGGCATTGTTGACCAGGATATCGATCCGGCCATAGGCGGCCAGCGCCGCCGCGACCATCGCCTGCACCGAGGGCTCGTCGGTCACGTCGGTCACCACCGCCAGGGCCTCGCCGCCTGCCGCGCGAATAGCGGCGGCCGTCTCCTCCAGTTGAGTGCCGGTGCGGGCGGCCAGCACGACCCGGGCGCCCTCCGCGGCAAAGCCCAGCGCGATAGCCCGCCCGATGCCCCGGCTCGCCCCGGTCACGATCGCGGCCTTGTTCTGCAGTCGGTTCATGGCACCTCCATTCGGCGGGGGATTATAGGCCCGCAGCGGGGTGTGAACAAGCACAGAGCAGGGAGGCCCTCACCGGGCCGGGACAACCGGCCCGCCTACCCCTCGATGAAGCCGTGGCGCGTCAGCCAGGCGATCAGCTGCTCCTCGCTGGCCTCGGTGATCATCGTGCCGCGGTCGATCCCGCGCGGGCTGTCGCCGCGCGGCAGCGGGGCCGGCTCCTCCAGCGGCAGGTCTTCGCCGGGCCGGGCCACGATGATGGTCGGCACGGAGCGGAACCCCGTCCAGTCCACCACGCGCTGCGCCGCCTGCGGGTCCTCATCGATCACGATGTCACGATGGGGGACGGCGTAGCGATCGAAGACCCGCTCGGCGCGGCCCTGGTACGGGCAGTAGGTGCTGCGCTTGTAGACCACGATCTCCTTATCAGCGGGCATGAGCGCACTCCTGTGAGAAAACCGGATCACGGGACGCGGCTGGGCGTGGCCGCCGGAGTCGGCCCGGCCTGCTCAGGGGTGGCCGACAGGTCGATAGGCTCGCCGCGCAGGAAGCACAGCACGCCGCGGGCGACGCCCAGCGCCACCACATCCGGATGATCCGTCAGATAGTCGCGGTCGAGGTAGAGGAACCCGACTTCCAGGATCGCGCCCGGCGTGCCGGGCTGGAGTTCCCCGAAGTTGTGGTAGAGCGTCATGTCGAAGGTCACGCTGGGGTGGAAGCCCATGCCGGTCGTCTCGCCGTAGCGGGCGATCAGGCAGGACACCAGCCGCGCATCCTGCTCCGGCACGGTCGATTCGGCGAAGCTGGCGACCTTGAAGCCGGTGGCCACATCGTTGATGTATTCGCAGGAATCCGCGTGGATGCTGACGACCGCCTGGGCCGTGTAGCCCTGCAGGCGCGGGTCGAACTCGTCCAGCACGTCCACCTCGTAGCCGTGCCCGCGCAGCAGATCCGCGGTCTGCAGCGCCACCGCCTCGACGACCTCCTGCTCGGTCAGGCCGTCGGCGCATACCGCGCCCGGATCGGGCAGCCCGCTGGTCGGGTTGATCCCCCGGTGGCCGCTGACGATGCCCACCCGGTTGAAGCTGGGCGGGATGGCCGTGCCGATCGGCGTCAGGGTGGGCAGAAAGGTCACCGGGCCGGGGCCGGACTGGGTGGCCAGGGCCACCGCCAGCTGCCCCGCCGAGTCGGCGGGCAGGAAGGTGTTGGGCGTCCACCAGGTGAACAGGGTGGCAAAGACCGCGGCGGTGGCGAAGACCGTCCCGATCGTGCCCAGCGCCGCGCGGACGCTGAGCGCCACCTGCGCCCGCTGGGCCGCGGCGGCGCGGGCGGCCTGTTCGGCGGCGGCGGCGGCCTCGGCC
>DAOTXW010000084.1:0-3315 GCA_034435035.1 Anaerolineae bacterium
CGCGTGGCCGCCGGGCGCGGCGTGCGCGTAGGCGGCGGCGTGTCGGTCGGCGTGGGGGTGTGGGTGGGCGTGAGCGTGGCGGCGGCAGCCGGCTCCCCGGTGGCCTCCGGAGCGGGCGCGGCGGGCGCGCAGCCGGTGATCACGGTCAGCAGGATCGCCAGCGCCGCGCCGGCGGGGATGGTCTTGACGGTCATGGGTCGCAAATCTCCTCCACTTCTCAGCATCGGCAGCTCGCCTACGGCGTCACGCCCGTCCAGACGGCCTGCAGGGCCATCAGGGCCACCCAGTTCTGCAGGGTCGCCCCGGCCCGCAGATTCTCCTCGCTGAAGCAGGTCGCGCAGCCGTCGGCGGGCAGGCTCAGCGCGGTGGGATGGTCGGGCTGCACGCCGTAGTTGGGCTGATCGTGCAGGGCCAGCCACAGGTTCGCCAGCGGCGCCCCCTGCTCGGCGGCTACCTCGACCACCACGCCGTTGTACGCCTCGGTCTTCTCCAGCGCATCCGAGCGCGGCGGGAAGGTGATCAGGATCGGCACGGCGCCGGCGGCGATCGTCTCCTCCACCATCTGCGTCAGGTAGCCCTTGAAGCGCTCCTGCGGGAAGTGCATATCGTGCGTGCCCAGCATGATCAGCACGAAGGCCGCGCGGGAGACGCGCAGTTCGCAGGTCAGCGACGACTCGCCGGGCTGGCAGAAGTCCGGGTCGGCCCAGATCGGGTCGATCGGCCCGGCGCTGTTGAACCCGCACGAGACCGCCAGGCTGGGGTTGGCGAACGAGGTCACGGGCTGGCCGTCCACCTCGCGCACGATCTCGGCGTTGAAGTGATCGATGACCGGCTGAAGCTCGCCGTAGCCGCCCAGATCGTAGCGGCCCGCGGCATACGGAAACAGGTAATCCGGCGAGGCGCTCATGCAGTCGCCGACGCGGGTGAACACGCCGGGGTTGCGCCCGCCCGCCACGCCCTGCGCATAGACTTCGCGCATGCGGGCCGGGACTTCCGGCACGACCGGGGCCGTGCGGAGGGTCAGGGCGGGCGGCGGATCGCTCGCCGGCTCCTCAGCCGCCGGGGCGGCGAGCGTCGCGGTCGGCGGCGGCGGCGCGGCGGTCGGCAGGGGAGTCACAACCGGCGCGGCGGCGGAACAGCCCGCCAGCAGCGCCAGCAGCCCGGACAGGACAGGGATCAGCTTACCCGAACGCACCATCACACTCCCGCAGCAGTCAGGGCAGGCAGGAATACCCGCGAAGGCCGCATGCAGGTGGGGCGCCGATCGCGCACCGCCCGCATACGGCCTTCCACGTCTCCGGCTGGAGACGGGTCAGGGCGCAGCCCGGCTAACCCTGGATCACCTGAGTCAGGATCGCGTGCAGCACCTCCAGCGCCTCCAGGTTGCGCCGGGTCACGGCCATCTGCAGCGCGTCGGCGTCGAAGAAATAGGCGCGGGTGTAGGCCGGGTCGGCGATGTGGTAGTCGCCGGTGACGCCGCGGCCCGGCAGCGCCTCGGAGGTTTGCCAGTAGTCCCACAGCGGCACGCTGTATCCGGCGGCGATCTGCCGCACGATGTCATTCATCACCGTCACGTCGGGGTTAGTCGGCCCCCAGTACGGGATGGTGGACAGCACGGGGATCACGCCCCGATCCAGCGACATCTGCACCGCCTGGGTCACCTCGGCGCGGTACTGCCCGCTGGCGATGGCATTGCGGTCGATGGTGCGCAGCATGATCAGCGCGACGCTGGGGCGGTGGGTGCGGTACTCGCAGGCCAGCGGCGTCTCGCCGGGCAGGCACAGCGCCGGGTCCGACCAGTAATCCTGGAAGATGGCCGACGAGGACATGCCCGCGTTGGCGACCTGCCCCAGATGGGCGAACGACCCGGCGAAGTGGCCGATCACCGGGCTGAGGTAGGTGTAGCTGCCCAGGCTGTAGCTCCCGCCGTCGTAGTCGTGCAGGAAGGTCGTGAACGCCATCTCGCAGTCACCCACGCGGGTGAAGGCGCGGGGGTTATTGCCCAGCCCCTGCCCGCGCTGGTAGAGGGTCTTGAGGTGCGGCCCCACCCCGCTCAGGTGGGCCGTGTAGGCCGGCGCGGCGGGCGCGGCGGTGGGCGGCGGGGCCGCCGCCGGCTGCGCCACCACCGGCAGATCGCGCACCGTGCCGCTGGAAAGGGCGACGTAGGGCGCATAGACCCAGCCCGACTTGCCCGCGTAGGCGGTCGCCAGCCAGGTGGCCGCGGCATTGCGCCCGCTGATCGGGATCGTCGTGCCGGCCGGGATGACGGTCAGCGGCGGGCGAGCGGTGCCTGGCTCCGGGCGCAGATTCAGCGGCAGCAGCGTCCGGCCCGTCACGTCCTGCGCGGCGGGCGAGAGCGCGGCCTCGGCCCGGGCCGCCAGCGGGATCAGCGCCAGGACGGCCGCCGCCAGCAGGACGGGCAGCAGCCGCTTCCCCGCTGAGGGTAGACTCCAACGGCGTGCGAACATACAGTAAACCTCCCCCGATCCGGTCGATCTGCGGTCAGCGAACGTCGCTGCCACAGTATATACCGGCGGGGGCGCCGTCGCAACGCCCGCCGGGCGCTGCGAGGCAGCGCCTCCCCGGCCTTGCCGCCCGCGCCCGGCGCGGGTATCCTCTGCGCGGCGCGGTTATCCCCTCGGAGGCGCCCTGCCGCCGCGCCCACTCTGATCGCCGGAGGCTGCTCGATGAGCGCCATCGTCCTGCTGGCGGGGCTTGGCTTCACGCTGAGCCTGGCCGTCCACATCGCCACCTTTTTCCCTGGCTCGCCGCTGCTGGCGCTGGCCGCGCCGCTGAACGTCGCCCTGTGCGTCGTGTGGAGTCCGCTGCTGTGGATCGGCACGCGCCGCCTCTTCGACATCACGGCGGTCGGAGACCGCTGGGCGGCCATCCCCCGCCACGCCCCGGAGTGGGGCAAGGGAGTCGGCGCGGCGCTGCTGGCCTACGCGGTGATCAACTTCCTGGTTAGCATGCTGGCGCTTAACCGGGGCGGCTTCCCGGCGGTGGTGGACGGCGAGGCGGTGCTCCAGACCTACAACTTCGGCGTGGTGCTGGCCCGCCTGACGCCGGAGGAGTTCGCGCGGCACCAGGCGTACACGGTGCGGGCCTCGTCCGGGCACTGGCTGTTTTTCTTCTGGATGGGCGCGCTGGCCGCGCACAGCCATCTGCGCGAGCGGGCGCTGCGGCGGGCGGCTCCCGCCCCGGCCCCGGCGCGGGAGGAAGCGCCCCTGCCCGCCGGGGAGTGAGGGCCGCCTTGCCGATCCCCGCCCGCCGGATGTTCGCCCCCTGCGCCGCTCTGGCCGCCCTGCTGCTGGC
>DAOTXW010000085.1:0-71147 GCA_034435035.1 Anaerolineae bacterium
CGCCAGGTTGGCCGGAAGCAGGTGGCGGCTCCTGCGGTGGGCGGGGCCGCTGAGGCTGAGGCGGTCGGGCAGACGCCTCTCCCGCCCTGCGCGCGCCGGGCGGCTGATCGTCCGCTGGCCGGGCTGATTCCGCTCCGGGGGCGGCCCCGCGGTAGCGCGCCCCGCAGTCGCAGAGGCCTGTACCTTCGCGCGTGCAGCCCTGCGCGGCGCGATCCTTGAGCGCCTGCAGCTGATCCAGCGGGATCAGCTGGTCGCGGTGCAGCTCGTAGCGGGTATCCTCGACGATCACGGTGGCCATATCCGCCAGCGGGTTGAGTGCGATCACCTTGCCGGGGCCGTGCGGAGTACCGATCATCTTGCCGATCTTGGGCAGATGCTTTTTGGCTTCCAGATACTGCTCATATTCGTATACCAGACAGCAGCGCAGCCGCCCACACATGCCAGTGATCTCGGACGGGTTGAGCGAGATGCCCTGCGCCTTGGCCATCTTGATCGAGATCGGGCTGAACTCGGTCAGGTGGGTGGCGCAGCAGCGCGGCGCGCCGCAGGCCCCGTACTCGCCGAGCATCTTGGCCGCGTCGCGCGCCCCCACGCGCCGGATCTCAATGCGGGCGTGGAACTCGCGCTCCAGATGGCGGCGCAGCCGGTTGGTATTGAGCGGGTCCTCGGAAGTGAACAGGAAAACCAGCAGGCTGCCGTCGTAGTTGTAATCGGCTTTGATCCACTTGGCGGCTGCCAGCTCCGGGTAGCGGCTGGCAGCCTCGCGGCAGATGATGAGCGCCTCCACTTCTTTGGCTTCATACAGCTTATTCATCATCATATCGCGGGCCGAGGCCGGGCCCTTGATCGGCTTGAGACCGGGGGCCTGCTGGGCGGCGCGCTCCGGATCCACGAAGGCAGCGATCTGGCCCAGCTGGCGGCCACGCGCCGTCTCCACGATCACGTAGTCGCCGGTCTTGAGGGCGGGGAACGCACTGGCGTCGAAGTGGTACAGCTTACCGATGTGGGTAAAGCGCACCCCGGCCACGCGTTGGGCAGTGTGGACAGTCATGATCCCTCTCAGGACCGGGGAGCGGCTTGCCGCCCCCGGTGATAGCGGCCTTGTCAGCGGCTAATAGTGTAGACAACGGTTTGAGAAATAGCAACCCTGCCGGGGCCTGTCGTCGCGCAGGGCGGGCGCCCGTGTTAGAATCGGCGCCTGCCGCCAGAGGCGCAGACACCACACCGGGTAGGGAGCCAACCGTGGATATTCTCGAGGGGCTGAACGACGCGCAGCGCCAGGCCGTCACCGCGCCAGATGGGCCGGTGCTGGTACTGGCCGGGCCGGGCAGCGGCAAGACGCGGGTGCTCACGCGCCGCGCCGCCTGGCTGGTTCAGGAGCGCGGTGTGCCGACATGGCGGCTGATGGCGGTTACCTTCACGAACAAGGCCGCACGCGAGATGCGCACCCGGCTGGAGCACCTGCTGGGCAGCGAACTCAAGGGCTTCACCCTGGGGACCTTCCACGCGATCTGCGCGCGCCTGCTGCGCCGCGAGGCAGGCGCAGGGCTGCTGCCGTTTTCGCCCGATTACGTGATCTATGACACCGCCGACCAGCGTGCCGTCATGAAGCAGGTGATCGTCGAGGCCCTCAACCTGGACGAGAAGCGCTACCCGCCCGACCGTGTGCTGGCCCGGGTCTCCGCGCTCAAGAACGACCTCATCGCCCCGGAGAGCTTCCGGCCCGAGTCCTACTACGACGAGATCGTGTCGCGAGCCTACGTTCGCTACCAGGAGCGGCTGGTCCTCGCTAACGCGGTGGATTTCGACGATCTGCTGATGCATGTGGTGACGCTGTTACGGGAGCGCCGTGAAGTGCTGCTGCGCTACCAGAACACCCTCGATCATGTGCTGGTGGATGAGTTCCAGGACACCAATGCGGCGCAGTATGCCCTGGTGCGGCTGCTGTCGGGTGGGCGCGATAACCTGTTCTGCGTGGGCGATGAGGATCAGTCGATCTATCGCTGGCGCGGGGCCGACTACCGCAACGTGCAGCGCCTGCGCGCCGACTATCCCGGCCTGTATGTGGTGGTGCTGGAGCAGAACTACCGCTCCACTCAGGTGATCCTGGATGCCTCGCGGGCGGTCATCGACCGTAACACACAGCGCACGCCCAAGAAGTTGTTCACCGAGCAGGCAGGCGGCCCGGAGATCGTGCTGTACGAGGCATTTGACGAGCGCGATGAGGCGCAGTTCGTCGTGGATACCATCGCCGGGCTGGTCGCTGCGCGGGAGGTAGAGCCCGGCGGCTGCGCGGTGATGTACCGCACCAACGCGCAGTCTCGCGTGCTGGAAGATGTCTTTATACGGGCCGGCCTGCCATACAAGCTGGTCGGCGCGACGCGCTTCTACGGCCGCAAGGAGATCAAGGATGTGATCGCCTATCTGCGGCTGGTGCATAACCCGGATGATACGGTGAGCCTGCTGCGGGTGATCAACATGCCGCCGCGCGGCCTGGGCGACAGGACGATCGCTGCCCTCCAGGCATGGGCGGAGAGCCAGGGGCTGTCTCCCGGCGCGGCGCTGGGCCGGCTGGCGGCTGCGCCGGAGATCGGCCCGTTCACCGGCAGGGCGCGCAGCGGGCTGGCCGGGTTTGCCGCACTGCTGGAAGGCTGGCGGGCGGCGCGTCAGAGCGTCCAGCTGGGCGGGCTGCTGCGCCAGGTCCTGGATGAGACCGGCTACCTTCAGTACCTTGACGATGGGACAGCGCAGGGGCAGGAGCGGGTGGAGAACCTCCGCGAGCTGCTCAATGTGGCCAGTGAGTATGAGGAGATTCCGCTGGAAACGTTCCTGGAAGAAGTGGCGCTGATCTCCGAGGTAGACGATCTGGCCGAAGGCGCCAATGCTCCCACCCTGCTGACTCTGCACGCAGCCAAAGGGCTGGAGTTTGATGTGGTGTTCCTGATCGGCGTTGAGGAAGGGGTGCTGCCGCACTCGCGCTCGCTGGAGGATCCGGAGGAGATGGCCGAGGAGCGCCGCCTGATGTATGTGGGCATGACCCGCGCCCGTCGGCGGCTGTTTGTGGTCTATGCCTATCGACGCAGCCAGTGGGGAGAGAGCAGCCTTAATCTCCCCTCGCGCTTTCTGGATGACATCCCCGCCAGCCTCACCTTGCGGGCCCGCGGCGCCAGTATCGGGATGGGCTACCGCCAGGCGACCACCTGGGGCAGCCGGCCGCCGCGTGTGGACGGGCCGGGAGAGGGACGCTCTGCCGTCGGGGCGCGCTATCGCGCCGGGCAGCGGGTCGCTCACCCGCGTTTTGGCGAAGGGATCGTGATCGAAAGCCGCCCGCTGGGCAACGACGAAGAGGTCAGCGTGGTCTTTGAAGAATCGGGCCTGAAGCGGCTGATGGCCAGCTTCGCCAATATGGCGATCCTGGAAGGCTAGCGAGCGATTGGGCAGCCTCCGGGTGACTTGCGGGTGATGGGCCCGGGAGTATAATCGCATCACTGCCATCCGGGGTCTGGGGGATGGCGTGCCCCTGTTTCCGCCTGCACTCAACGATCCCGTCGTTACGCACAGGCTCAGCCGAATGGCATCGTACAAGTCGATGAGTGTCACAGACGAAATCAAGTCCCGCATAGACATTGTGGAGCTGGTGGGACAGTACACCCAGCTGCGCAAGACGGGCCGTAACTATAAGGCGCTGTGCCCGTTCCACCAGGAGCGGACGCCGTCTTTTGTCGTCTTCCCCGAATCGCAGAACTGGCGCTGCTTCGGCGCCTGCGGCGAGGGCGGGGACATCTTCTCGTTCGTGATGAAGAAGGAGGGGGTGGACTTCCCTGAGGCGCTCCGGATGCTGGCGCAGCGGGCCGGCGTGCAGCTGGAGGAACGCACGCCACAGCAGGCCCAATCGGCAGAGGCGCATCAGCGGCTGCGGAGCCTGCTGGCGGAGGCGGCCCGGTTCTTCCACGAGCAGCTGCTGGAGAGCCGCGGCGGACAGGCCGCCCGCCGCTATGTCGAACAGCGCGGGCTGCGCCAGGAGACGCTCAGGCGCTTCGAGATCGGCTATGCGCCGGAGGGCTGGGATGTGACCCTCAACGTGCTGCAGGAGCAGGGCTACCGGCGTGACGAGCTGGTGCAGGCCGGCCTGGTGGTGGTGCGGGATGATGGCGGCGTCTATGACCGCTTCCGCGACCGGCTGGTGATCCCGATCCGCGACAGCCGCGGGCACGTTGCCGGCTTCGGCGCGCGCGGGCTGGCCAAAGATGCCGTCCCCAAGTACATTAACTCTCCCCAGAGCGAGATGTTCGACAAAGGCGGGCTGCTGTTCGGGCTGGACCTGGCCCGCCGCTCGATCCGGGAGTCGGAGACGGCAGTCATTGTTGAAGGGTACATGGATGTGATCCAGGCCCATCAGGCCGGATACACCAACGTGGTCGCCCAGATGGGCACAGCGCTCACCGAGCCGCAGCTGCGCCTGCTGGCCCGCTACGCCACCCGCCTGATCCTGGCGCTGGATCCCGACACGGCGGGGCAGATGGCGACCCAGCGCGGGCGCGAGGTGATGGAGCGCGTCTCCCGGTCGGCAGCCGAGCAGGTCACCGAGCAGGGGCAGTGGGACTTCGACGCGGCGGAACGCGATCACCATGCCAGGCTGACCACCGAGTTCGATGCGCAGGGCATGGTGCGCTACGAGGGGCGGCTGGGCTTCGACATCCGGGTGGCGGCCCTGCCCGAAGGGCGCGACCCCGATGATGTGATCCGTGAGACTCCTGAGCAGTGGCCCGTGATTGTGGGCGAAGCCCTGCCGGTCGTCGAGTATGTGATCCGGTCGGCGACCGCCGGGCTGGACCTTGACGATCCCAAAGTGAAGTCGCGGGTGGCGCAGCAGATCGTGCCGCTGATCGAGGATGTGGCGGACCCGGTAGAACGCAACCACTACCGGCAGCGGCTGGCGCGGCTGCTCAGGGTGGAGGAGCGGGCGCTCTTCTTGGAGCGGGCGCAGCCGGCGCGGCGAAGCGGCAGCCGGAACGCCCCTCCCGGCGGAGAGCCGCCTGCCGGGATCCTGGAGTTTGACCGGGCGGCGCTGGCTACGCCAACGCTGAGGCGCGAGGCGTTCTGCCTGGCCGCGCTGATCCAGTACCCGATGCTGATCTACCAGGCCAACCGGCTGCTGGCGCAGCACCTGGAGCCGGAGCAGCTGCTCGCGGCCAACCGGTCGCTGGCGTCGGTGCAGTCCTGGCCGACCCTGTATGCGCTGGCGGGCTACGTGACCGCCAGCGACTTCGCCCACCCGGAACACCGGGCTATTTACCTGGCCTGGGAGGAGGCGCTGTCTCACCCGGAGGTGGAGCCGGTCGAATATCTGCTGGAAGGGCTGGATGGCGTCTTGCGCGAGCGGGTAGAAGGGTGGCTGGCGCAGCCGCTGCATGCGCTGATGCGCGACGCGACTCCGCCGGATGCCGGCGTCACCGATGATCGGATCAGCGACGAGGCGATCCAGGGCCTGCTCGATCTGAGGCGGAAGCGGCTGGAGGAACATCTGCAGCAGCTGCATTACCTGATCGGCGATCTGGATGACGGCGGCAGCGTCTTGACAGTTCAGGAATATGGGGACACTATCAGGGTTCTGACGGCGGCCCGGAATGCCATGGATCAGGCGCGGCGCCTCAAGGGGGCGCCTGCCGGTCAGGGCCGCGACAGCCGGGCGGCTCGCCTGCGGGCCTGATCGGTGCAGCCGGTGATGATCGGTCGAGACGAGTGGAGCCACGTTCAGCTCGTTAGCCCAGCCGGACGGGTGCAGCCCTGGCTCCGGCGCGCTCAGCCGCGCCAGAGGAATTGATGCGAGCATCTATGGCCAAGACCCAACCCGCCGACCCCTCGATGGATCCGATCCAGGCCCTGCTCGAAAAGGCCCGCCGTGAGAAGCGGCTGGACGAGTCGGAGATCGCGGCTGCCCTGGAGGAGCCAAACGGCCTGGAAGCCCGGGAGCTGTTCGATCAGCTGCAGCAGATGGGCGTTGAGATCATCCCGTCTGATGAGGCGGATGAGGAGCTGGAGATCGAGGCGGATCTCGAAGAAGACCTCGCCGGCGATCTGGAGCCTGACGAGGAAGATCTCGATATCCTGGAAGATGAGAACTTCGAGCATCTTCTACCGGGCCTGACCGAGCCGGAACTCTCCAACGATCCGGTGCGGATGTACCTCAAGGAGATCGGGCAGGTGCGGCTGCTGGACTCCGATCAGGAGATCTGGCTGTCGGCGCAGATCGCTGCCAAGCACAACGTGGACGAAGTCTACCAGCATCTGGCCCGCAGCCAGGAGGCGATTGATCCGGCTGAGGCCCTGCGGGTGCTGTATGACTGGTTGCAGGCTGCCTGGAGCGATGCCGTCCTGCTGGCCGGGGAGTTCTCCGTCGATCCCCCCAACCTGGCCGAACTGCTTCTTGAGACCGACCGGATGCGCCACGCGCTCAACCGCCAGCTGCCCTCCTACCTGCACCGGTACCTGAATTTGCGTGAATGGGGGCGCGATGAGGAGTGGGCGCACGCGGCCCGCCGCCTGTTCACCGTGTTCCAGATACTCTATTTGATGCCGCCGCCGCTGCAAGCCCGCCTGCTGGAGTATGCCAGCGGCAATGGCCTGCCAGATGCCGATACCTTCGCTGGCTGGGTGGCCGGAATCGACACGCATGTGATCGAGGACAAGTTCGCGGAGGTCGATGTCTATGCTGAGGATGCCAGCCGGGCGCTGACTCACGCCAACCTGCGGCTGGTGGTGAGCGTGGCCAAGAAGTACATGGGGCGTGGCATCAACTTTCTCGATCTGATCCAGGAAGGCAACATCGGCCTGCTGCGCGCGGTGGAAAAGTTCGACCACACCAAAGGCTTCAAGTTCAGCACGTATGCCACCTGGTGGATCCGCCAGGCGATCAGCCGCGCGATCGCGGACCAATCGCGCACGATCCGCATCCCGGTACATATGGTCGAGACGATCAACCGGCTGATGCGCATCCAGCGCCAGCTCACCCAGGAGCTGGGGCGCGACCCGACCGCCGAGGAGATCGCAGTGGAGATGGATCTGCTGGAAGGCGACGACGCCGAGGAGATCCGGGAAGCGCTGCGCAGTGGGCAGCGGCTCGATCCGAACCTGAACCGTAAGCTGCGGCGGGCCGCCGCCAAGGTGCGCCGCATCCTGCGCATCTCCCAGGATCCGATGTCGCTGGATATGCCTGTCGGGCAGGAGGACTCCAGCCTGTTGGGCGACTTCATCGAGGATGACAAGATACCCGGCCCCGTAGAGAAGGCGGACGGGGAGCTGCTCAAGGAGCAGGTTCAGGGCGTGCTGTCTGTGCTCAGCGACCGTGAACGTGAGGTGCTGGAGATGCGGTTCGGGTTGAAGGACGGGCAGGATCATACGCTGGAGGAGGTCGGGCGGCATTTCGGCGTCACCCGTGAGCGCATCCGGCAGATCGAAGCCAAAGCGCTGCGCAAGCTGCGCCACCCGACGCGCAGCCGGCAGCTTCGCGACTACCTGAACTGACCTGGGCTGATGCGTCATCAGGCTGATCCCCTGTCTGGCCGCCGGGGAGTCCTGGCCGGCATCATCATAGTGGGAGCTGCCATCGCCGCGCTGGCAGCCGGGGCGGCGGGGCTGCTCCGGCTGCGGGAGACACTTCCACCGGATACGGCTGCTGCGCCCGTCCCGCCGCCGATCCCCACCCGCCTGCCGCTGACGGCGACCCTCCCTCCGGCGACCGCAGCCCTCGCCGAATCCGCTGGCTCGCCGGAGCCGACCGGGGCGCCGCTGCCCACTGCCACCCTGATCCCCTCCGCCACGCCAGCCGGCCCGACGGCCACCTTCATCCCTGAGGAGGAACCCACTGAGCTGCCCCCGGCTGTGGTGGCACAGCAGAGCAGCCAGACCAGCGGCGTGACCGATCCGGTTGATCTGCCGCCCGGCCTCTACCGCGTGTTCTTTCAGACCGACGCAGCGGCCAGCGTGGTGACTCCCGTGGTGCTGGAGGGCGACTGTGGCGCCTACACCCTGTTCGAGACCGAAGGCCCCTTCGCGGGGAGCGCCACCTACCGGTCAACCGGCTGCCGCGTGCAGTTTGCGATCAGCGGCGGGGGAAGCTGGCAGCTGGTGGTGGAGACGGCCACCCGGGCCGGGGCGCTCAGCCCTCCTGCCGGCTTCAGCGGCGACGGCCCCACTGCCACGGATCGGGTGCAATTGCCTGAAGGCGAATATCGGCTAATATTAGAGACTGAGAGTCCCTTCAGCATGGTGACGCCGATTGTCGTGCGAGGTCCATGTCTGGAACGTCCGGTGATCCTGGCCAGCGCGCCCGGGCGCTATCAGGCCATCTACCGGTCGCTTGGCTGTGAGATCGTGTTTGAGATCAGCAGCGTGACGGCCTACTGGGAGCTGATCGTTGAGCCTGCGCAATAGCCCATTGCGTTCGCGCTCTGCCCCGCTGCTGCTGAGCGCGGCGGTGGCCCTGATGGTTCTTGTGCCGCTGGGCGCGCGCTCGCTGCGTCAGGGGGCAGCGAGCCGGCAGCCTGCCCCGCACCCGGCCCTGGCAGCGCCTCAGTCTCCGCCCCGGCAGGCCCCCGTCTGCGCGGCTATCTGCGACCTGTCGGGCGTGAACTTCGCCTACCCGGTGCGCCAGCCCTCTGCCGATTACCTGCGCGCACAGCGCCTGGGCATGGGATGGTCGCTGGAGATCGCCTACCACCCCTCGGACCTGCTGCGCGCTGCGGAAGGGATGAACCGGGCGCTGGCCCGCGGGCTGACGCCCATCCTGCGCATCTGCGCCGGGGCTACCTGCGAGTTCAGTGACCCGTCCGTCTATGCCGCCTTTCTGCATGATCTGGCGCCGCTCGTGCCGGGCGAGTTCTGGGCGCTGATGGGTCCCAACGAGCCTGACCTCGAAACCTGGGCCGGCGATGCGGTGGGCGTGGCGGCGTACATGAACGCCGTGCTGGCTCAGACCGACGATATTCCGAACCTGCGGACGCTCTCCCCGGCATTCAACGCGACCAACGGGGTCACCCACCGCTTTTTCAAAACTATGGAGCAGGCCGGCGCCCGCTTCGCCGACCTGGATGGGTTTGCGGTGACCAGCTACACCGTCTCCGGTAACGGGGCCTACTATTACTATGCCAAGAACAGCGCGCATTCTGAGCGGCTGCGCGAGAAGGCCCTGCGCTTCAACAAACCGGTTGTCTTTGTTGAGTACGGCACCTTCGGCATGTTTGACAGGCCGGATGAAGGCGATCCGCGGCGCGCCCAGATCGTACAGGAAATGCGAAACGAGTTCCTGAAAGCCGCTGCCGACTCCACGGTGATGGCGATCCTGCACTTCGATGCGTTTGGCACCAACGGCTCACTGCACCGGTACTACGACCCGGAGATGATCGAGATCGCCCGGGATGCTGACTGCCGGGGCGGCGCTGAGCGACCGGCGGGCATCGGAATCACGACCGAGCAGACGATCTGGCAGCTGCCCGGCGAGCCTGCCTGCCGTGAGGTGCTGTCTGGCTGCCCATTCATCGACGGGACGGCCTGCGGGCCTGATGCCTGCATTGACAATGACCGCGACGGGCTGCCTGGCGATGGCGGCGCCTGCCCGCGTACCGACTGCGACGATACCCACCCGATGGTCCGCGAATCCTGCGCAAGCGGTCCGGCAGCGGCGGCTGCCTGGGGGACGATCCGCCCGGTCGATGACAGGGTGGCCGACGATGACGGCGACGTGACGCCGGCGGCGGCGATCGGGGCGGATGGGCTGCCGCTGATCGTCTACCATGATGACCGCGCCGCGGCCCGCGATCTGGTGCTGCTGCGCTGCACGACGCCGGACTGCAGTGCGGCGCACCGGCGCGTCCTGGTGTCCGACGACTTCAGCGGCATGTACCCGGCGATCCAGGTGCGGCCCGACGGCAGGCCGATCATCGTGCATTTTGACCGCGTCGATGACGATCTGGAGATCTACGACTGCCACGATCCCGGCTGCGCTTCGGGCGAGCGCCGCATCATCGACTACAACACCGGCTTCTACGGGCTGGCCACCTCGCTGGCGCTGCGGCTGGACGGCCGCCCGATCGTCGCCTACTGGAACAGCGTCGGTCTGGACCTGAATGCCTACGACTGCGCGGATGCGGCCTGCAGCAGCGGAGCTATCCGGGTGCTGGATGACAGCCCGGATACCGGCCGCGCCCCGTCGATCCTGGTCGGGCTGGACGGCGAGCCGTTGATCGCCTACTGGAAGCTGAGCAGCGAAGTGCTGCGGGTGTTCGACTGCGCGGATGCCGGCTGTGCCGGCGGTACGCGCCTGACCCTCGACTATGATCCATCCGAATCGTTCAGCCCGCACGGCATCGCGCTGCGGCCCGATGGCACCCCGGTGATCATCTACCGCGACCGGATCAACGCGGCGCTGCACCTGATGGACTGCCACGATGCCACCTGCTCCTCGCGCACCGAGCGTGTGCTGGATGACAGCGGGGAGTTTTACGAAGGCAGCGTCACCATCCTTTATGATGGGGCGCCATTTATCGCTTACCGGCAGGTGGCGCCGGAAGGCAACATGCTCAAGCTGCTGCGCTGCCTCGATCCGGGCTGCGCCAGCACCGTGATCGAGACGGCAGTCGCTGGCGGCGTTGGACGCAGCCCGGACGTGGTTCGCCGGGTGGATGGCAATCCGCTGGTGGTGTATCTGGATGGGGCGGCTCCTCGCCTGATGGTCTACGATGTGGATCTCTCGCTGGTGCCGGGTGGCGCAGGCGTGACGCCCACTCCCAGCCATACACCATCCCCTACGCTGACGCCGGTGCCCACCAGTACCCTGCCGCCCACAGACACTCCCACACCGACGGAGACACCCACCCCAACGCTCACGCCCACGCCGCTGGCCGCAGCGGCCCCGGTTAAGCCGACCAGCGGCACCTGGACGGCCCAGCGCACACCCAAGCTGAAGTGGGGGCGGGTGGCCGGGGCGAGCAGTTACGAGATCCAGATAGCGAACACGGCTGAATTCACCGATCTGGTGTTCGCAGGTGTTTCGTCTGGCAACAAGCTGCGTATCCCCGAAGAGTCGCCGCTGGACTACGGCCAGTACTTCTGGCGGGTGCGCGCTCTGGCGGACGGCAACGCCGGGCCGTGGTCGGTGCCCTTTGCCCTGCTGGTGACGATCCTCAAGCAGCCCGCCAGCGGCGTGACGACTGCCGATACTACCCCCACCTTCAAATGGGAAAGCGTATCAGGCGCTGTGTCCTACGAGCTGGAGGTGGATGACAGCGTGGATTTTGCGGAGCCGCTGCTGATCCGGCAGACGACGCAGGGCGTGAGCTTCACGCCGGGGGCGCCCCTGCCGCCGGGGACCTTCTACTGGCGGGTGCGGGCTATCCTGGACGACGGCGCGACCCCGTGGATGCCGGCGTGGAGCTTCACCGTCCAACCCTGAGGTTTACAGGTAAGGCATCTCCAGCAGCATCACTTCCAGCGCCAGCCGCGTGTTGACAGAGCGCCGGAGATACTGCTGCGTCTCGCTGAGAGCGGCCAGCGCCCGGCAGGCTGCGGCTGACCCTGCACGCTCAGCGACAGGCTGGAGCTCGTCCAGACGGTCGATGTGGACAGGGGTAACCCGGCAGCCAGTCGCCACCAGCATGACATCTCGCCACCAGGCCTGCCAGATTTCCAGGACGGTCTGCACATCATCCTGACGGGCCAGCTCATCGGCCAGGGCGAAGCGTGCGTGACGTCCGCCGGTCAGCGCGGCCAGCAGCCAGTCAATGGCCTGAGTATGGCGGGCCAGCAGGCTGCTGTCCGATGCGGCGTTGAATGCCCAGCCGGGGCGCCCGCCGGAAAGCCGGGCCAGGGCGTCGGCTTCCTGCCGGGGGAGGCCGAGCTGGGCCATCAGGGCCTCTGCGATCGGAGCGTCCGGCACCGGGCGCAATGCGATGACCTGACAGCGCGAAACTATAGTCGGCAGCAGGCTCTCCGCAAGGCTGGCTGTCAGGATCAGGCGGCTGGTAGACGGCGGCTCCTCCAGCGTCTTCAGGAGGGCGTCCATCGCCTGCTCTCTGGCGTAGTCCAGCCCGTTGATGAGGGCGATGCGGACCGGGGCTTCCATCGGGCGCAGCGGGAGCATGGCCTGCAGGTCGCGGATGGCTTCGATCCGGATCCAGCCGTCCTGCGGTTCCAGGTAATGGAGATCGGGGTGCTGGCCCCGCCCGATCAGGGTGCAGGCGCGGCAGGCCCCGCATGGCGGGTCCGGCTCCTGGCAGACCATCGCCTGAGCCAGCCGCACAGCCAGCGTAGCTTTCCCGATGCTCTGGGGGCCGGTGATCAGGTAAGCATGGCGCGACCGTCCCGCTGCCAGCCGGTCCACCAGCAGCTGTACAGCCCATTCGTGCCCGACTAATCCCCAGCTGGTCGGCATATATCCCCTGGCGAGAAAAAAGGCAGGGCTGCCAGCGGCCCCGCCGTCACTGCGGATCTGTGAGGATGACAATCAGGAAAGCTGTAGATCCCCTCGCTTGAGGGACTCAAGCTCAGCTTCCAGCCGCCGACGCTCGCTGGCCACTGCGGCCTTCAGGTCGGCCATCAGGTCGTCAGCGCGCCCCCGCAGGTTATTGCGGAGTTCATCTCCCGAAGCAGGCGTCATCAGGATAGCCGCTACTGCGCCGACCAGTGCGCCGCTGAGAATACCCGTCAAAAAGCTGATGAACTTACTCATGGCGTCCCCTTTCTAAAAAGTCCCGGTCAATTGCTGTGCCAGTTTATACGTCCATGATTATACAACGTTTCAGCCCCGGGAAGTATCTGCCCGCCCTGGCTGCCGGATGTCCGGTGTTGGGTGGAGTCCCTTCAGGCTGAGGGGAATGAGGATGATAGACCGCTTGCCGCCTGTCGGCGCCGGTCGGCAATGCGCCCCTGACTATTTGCAGGGATGGCTGGCTCCAGTTAGCATAGAGCGCGCACTCCGGAAAGGCGCCTATGAAGCCACACACGCCGCGCGGCATGCTGGGATATGCCATCATCTGGTTCGGGCAGGTGATCTCCCTGCTGGGCACCGGGATGACGCGCTTTGCGCTGGGGATATGGGCCTGGGAGGCGACCGGCAGGGCGACTCCGCTGGCGCTGTGGGCGCTGGCTTCCTTCGGGCCGGGGGTGATCCTCAGCCCGATCGCCGGGGCGCTGGTCGATCGCTGGAACCGCAAGCTGGTGATGGCGATCAGCGACCTGGCGGCCGGATCCTCCACCATCGCCCTGCTGTGGCTGTTTGCCACCGGCAGCCTGCAGATGTGGCACATCATCGCTGCCGGCGCGTTTGCCAGCGCCTTCGAGTCATTCCAGTTTCCGGCCTACTCGGCGGCCGTGACGATGATGCTCGACAGGGAGCAGTACGCCCGCGCCAGCGGCATGATGGCGATCGCCGACGCGGCATCGGGCATCATCTCGCCGCTGCTGGCGGGGCTTCTGCTGGGGATGTTCGGAATCGGGCGCGGCCTGAATCTGATCATGACGATCGACATCATCACCTTCATCGTGGCCGTCGCGGCGGTGCTGGCGGTGCACATCCCGCAGCCGCAGGCCACCGCCGAGGGGGCAGCGGGGCAGGGCAGCCTGCTGCGTGAGATCGTGTACGGCTTCCGCTACATTCTGGATCGCCCCTCGCTGCTGGGCCTGCAGATGACCTTCTTCATGCTGAACCTGACGGCGACTTTCGCTTTCACCGTCATGACGCCCATGATCCTGGCCCGTACAGATACCAGTGCGCCCACGCTGGCGACTGTCCAGATGGCTGCCGGAGTTGGCGGGCTGGCGGGCGGCCTGCTGCTGAGCCTCTGGGGAGGCCCCCGGCGCAGAGTAGGCGGGGTGCTGGGGGGCATGGCCCTGGAATCCCTGCTGGGAACCGTTGTCATGGGCCTGGGGCGCGGGCTGCCGCTGTGGATAGCCGGGTCGTTCTTCTCCTCCTTCTTCATCCCGATCATCAACGGATCGAATCAGGCGATCTGGCAGTCCAAGGTCCCGCCGGACCTGCAGGGGCGCGTCTTTGCCACCCGGCGCTGGATCGCCCAGATCACCGCCCCGGCGGCGATGCTGGTGGCCGGCCCGCTGGCCGACTACGTGTTTGAGCCGGCCATGCAGCCCGGCGGCGGGCTGAGCGCGCTGCTGGGCCCGGTGGTGGGAACCGGCCCCGGCGCCGGCATGTCGGTGATGTTTCTGATCGCCGGGCTGCTGGGGCTGCTGGCAGCCGTCAGTATGTACTCGGTCCGCTCGGTGCGTCTCGCGGAGACGATCCTGCCCGATCATCAGGCCATCCCGGCGGAGGCGCAGCGGGAAGCCGTGCCGGCTGGCTCCGCGGCGACGTGATCGGCGTGCCAACAGGCAGGGCGGCGGCGGAGAGGAGACCGGAGTCCCGTTTTCTATCTGCCAATTCCCTGTCGGTTATGGTATAGTGGCGGCTGAATGCTGTCCCGGGAGGTATCGGGCTGATCAGTCGATGATGCCGGGGGTGGAGCGCCCGCGGCGCTGATCGGATGTGGCCGGATGGATTGAGTGGCTCGACAGAGCATTGGTTTGGAGAAGCAGCATGATGCCGGTTGATGAGAGTGCCCCCCCGCCTGATCCGGATGTGGAAACAGAACAGCTTTCGGCGCAGGAAGCCGATAAGTCAACCACGCCGCTGGATGATGTGCCAGTTGATGCCACCGTATCGGTGCCGCGCGGGGGAGACAGTGACCCCGCACATGAGAATACAGCCGGGTCTGAAGACTCCACTGAACCGGATACCCGGCGCCTTCGGATGCTCCCCAAGCTCGGCACCGATGTGCAGCCCTGGCGTGTGATCTTCCAGATCATCGTGCCGGATACTAAAGTGATCGGCGTGGACGTGCATGATGTGGCAGTGGTCGGGCGCTCGGACCCGAATGCCAACATCATCCCTGACCTTGATCTGGAGCCTTATGGGGCGCAGATATATGGCGTATCGCGCCGGCATGCCATCCTGCTGCCAACCGATGAAGGGCTTTGCCTCATCGATCTGGACAGTACCAATGGGACCTGGATCAACGGAGTCTATCTGCAGCCGGGCCAGAAGTACCGGCTGCGCAGCGGCGATCGTGTCGAGTTCGGCAGGCTGCGGCTTGTGGTCCGCGTTGTGGGGGCGATGCTGACCGGGGTTCCGGAAAGCCAGGACGATATCACAGCCGTGACCCGCCCCAAACCTCGCCGCCGCTGATCCGATCGGGGGGAACTGCCTGAATGTCCTTCCACCGCCCGGCCGATCGGCAGCCGGGCGGCGTCAATTCTGCACCCTGCGGGAGGATACCGTGCCACAATTTGATCAGCGTCTGCAGCGGCTTCAGGCTGAACTGTCCGCCCGCGGGATCGACTGCGCCGCGCTGATCCCCGGAGCCAACCTGCGCTACCTGACCGGGCTGGACTTCCACCTGATGGAACGGCCCACCACCCTCTTTGTTCCCGCCAGCGGGCAGCCAGCGTTCGCGCTGCCCGCGCTGGAGCTGCCGCGTGTTCAGGGGGCCGGGCTGTATCCGCTGAGCGTGTTTGCGTATTCCGATGCCGACGGGCCGGCGGCGGCATTCCAGCAGGCCATGATGGCGCTGCCGGAGATCCAGCGCATCGCCGTCGAGTACCTGCGGATGCGCGTTCTGGAGCTCAGGCTGGTGCAGCGGCACGTGCCGGCGGCCTTCATGGAGGACGCTGGCCCGGTGATGGATGCCCTGCGTCTGTCCAAGAGCCCGGAGGAAGTCGCTGCGATGCGCCGGGCCATCGCCATCACCGAGGATGCGCTGCACGCCGTGCTGGGGTCCCTTCAACCGGGTATGACGGAGCGCGAGATAGCCAGCCGGATCACCATCGCGCAGCTGGAGCGCGGCGGTGGTGCGCTGCCGTTCGAGCCGATCGTGCTGACGGGGCCGAATGCGGCGCTGCCGCACGGGACGCCCACCGATCGCCGGCTGTCGCCCGGGGATGTGATCCTGTTTGACTTTGGCACCTCCTTCGACGGGTACATCTCTGACCTGACACGCACGTTTGTGTTTGGCCAGCCGCCGTCGCCCCGCCAGCGCGAAGTGTACGAAGCGGTCAAAGCGGCGAATGCGGCGGGGCGGGCCGCCGCCGGGCCGGGCATCCCCTGCCAGGAAGTAGATCGGGCTGCCCGTCAGGTGATCGAGCAGGCAGGCTTCGGCGCGTATTTCACCCACCGGGTCGGCCATGGCATCGGCCTGGAGGGGCATGAAGGCCCGTACATGCGGGAAGGCAATGATCTGCCGCTGGCCGAGGGAATGACCTTCACCGTTGAGCCGGGCATCTATCTGCAGGGCGAGCTGGGGGTGCGGATCGAGGATAACCTGGTCATCACAGCCGACGGCGCGAAGTCGCTGACGACGTTCAGCCGGGACCTGCAGGTCATCGGCGGGGTATGAGCCGGTGCAGCTCCTCATTCACAGCGATGTCGTGATCGACCGGGCGGCGCTGGCGGCCTGCCAGCCGATTGCCTGGGCTGAGGCGCTGGCCGCTGAGCAGGGCGGCCCGGTCGAAGCCTGGCAGGCGGCGTACCGGCAGGTGAGCGCCGACTGGTCCAGCTACTGGGCGGATCTCGATCTGGGCGGGGATGAGTCGCTGGCTGCGTGGCGGGAGGGGCGCTGGCGGGTGATCCGGGCGCTGGCACGGCTGGCCGGCCAGCCGTGCCCGTTACACGAGCAAATGGAAAGTTTTCTCACCGATCTGCCGCGGCAGGTCGGACGGCGCTGCCCGGCGTGGCAGGCCGGGGCACTGGCCGGGATGGGCGCATGGATGCCTGCGGCGATCGTTGCGCCAACCCTGCCTGCCAGCCTGATCGAGGGCATGCTGGAGGTCGCCGGGCTCACGGTCCGGGTCATCGGCCCGGAGGCGCTGAGTCAGATCGGGCTGGAGGGGATCACGTGGGCGTATCTGGCCTGGCTGGCAGGAGTCGATCCGGCGATCGGCCGCTTGGTATGCCGGGAGCCTGTGCCGGGGATGCCTGTCATCTACCCGTCGGCCGATCTGAGTGCGTTCGCCGCTGTGCTGACAGGAGGAATCGATGCCGATTGAGGTGACTATCCCCGGGCGCGGTCAGCTGCTGATCAGGCACGTGGTGTTGGATGTGAACGGCACGCTGGCTACCGACGGCAGCCTGATCGAGGGGGCGGTGGAGCGTCTGGCTCGCCTGCGCCAGCAGGTGGACATCCACCTGATCACCGCCGACACGCATGGCGGGCAGGCTGCCATTGATGCGCGGCTGGGGCTCACCGCTCACCGGCTGCGTGCCGGTTCCGAACGCGAGCAGAAAGCGCGCCTGGTGGGAGACCTGGACCGGCAGCACTGCGCGGCGGTCGGCAATGGCAGCAACGATGCGCTGATGCTGCAAACCGCCAGCCTGGGGATCGCTGTGCTGGGCCGCGAAGGACTCTCCATCGAGGCGCTGCGCGCCGCCGATGTGGTGGCGGCGTCGATTGAGGATGCGCTGGACCTGCTGCTGCAGCCCGCCCGCCTGATCGCCACCCTGCGGCGCTGATAGGCGCCGGGCAGGACCTCAATGCCGCGGCGGGCGCCGCTCCGCTGGCTGCGCCCGCCGTCCGGGATGCGCAGAGATGGCTACTCCAGATAGTCGCAGACGCCGCTGTTATTGGCATCCACGAACTTGACCCCGCCGGAGCGGCCTGACTGTTTGGCAAATCCTGCCCTCATACCTGACCCCTGCCCGCCGCCCTGCGGGATGCGATCGCACAGTCCATCGCCATCCTCATCCACGTAGCCAGGGCCGTCGCCGGGGCCAGGGCCATTGGACTGCCCCTGTCCCGGTGTACCGCCCGGCATACCGGGGCCGCCGGGGCCGCCTCGGGCTGCCGCCGCCGTCCCGATGCTCAGCATGAGCGCCAGCACGACCACTATCCCGATTACCATGATGATCCTGATCGCTTTCATCTCAACACACTCCTGTAGGTAACCGAAGTCTGCCTGCAGGATAGCCTGCCCGTGTGTAGATAGGATGAGGGCACTGTGAGGAGTTTGCGGGATCGGCCAGAGGTCAGCCGCCGGCGGCGCTGAGCAGCGCCTCCCCGCACAGGGGATTCGGGCTGCAGGAGGGTACATCCGGGGCGCAGGCATAGTTGACTGGCATCCCCAGGTACCGCGAGGGATCGATCGTATTGTCGAAGATCAGCTCGTTGGCGAAGCTGCCGCTGCCATCATCGACCACGATCGAAAAATGCAGATGCGTGCTGATGGCGCTGCCAGCCCCGTTGAAATCGCCTGTGTAGCCGAGACGCGTCCCCTGCCGGACGAAGACCTCGCGCGCGCCGCGCGGGAAGGCGTCCTCGATGAAGTCGGTCTGGCCGCCGGCGGGGGCCATGTGTGTGTAGTACAGCCATATCTGCCGGCCCGGGTGCAGCGGATCGTCGGGCACACGCTGGATCAGTGCGCTGGTCCATTCATCCAGCCGGGACACGTAGCCATCGTATGCCGCGTAGACGGGGGTGGTGCCCGGTTCACCCAGGCTGAAGATGTCGATGCCCTGGTGGCGGCGCCCCTCGGAATAGGGGCCGCGCGGGTCGCCGTACAGCAGGCCAATATAGCCATCGGCCGGCAGGATGAAAGGCGCTCCGGGGCAGACCGCCCGCTGCGCGGTAACCAGGCCGGCACGCTCCTCGGGGCTGCCGGTGAACCACGTCAGGAAGGTGCGGCTGCGCGGGCTGGCCATGTCCTGCGCCACCCCGACGGCGCGAAAAGTGGCGTAGACAGCGGCCAGCAGCAGCGCCGCTACCAGCGCGCTGCGGCGGCGCTGCGGAGTCTGCATCACCCAGACAGCGAAGCGCTTCACCCCGCTCCAGATACCGTGCAGGAATTGACCCATCCGGGGCCGGCCCTCCGCAAAAAGCCCCCGCTGCCAGCAGCACGCAGCGGGAAAGAGAATCGTGTAGACTATAGTGCGCCGGCCGGGAGGCTGCAACCACCCTGCCGGTTATTCGCTTTGCCAGCCCGGCCCCAGCCGCGCTTCCAGGTAGCGGCGGATATCCAGGCTCAGGTCCTCCATCGGCGCATAGTAGCCATGAGCGAACCGGTGTGATCCCATCCCCTGCTGGACAGATTGGCAGATTGCCCAATCCTGACGATTGACCAAATCCCAGAAGTCCACCGCATCGGCGGGATCGAAGGCGGCCTTGCGGATTTCGTCGGGGTGGAACAGAAAATCGCAAACCACGCGGGTATGGCCTGGCTCCTGCGGCAGCAGCATGAATGCTGCCACATGGTCGCAGGAAAGGCTCAGCATCAGGTTGGGGTAGATCAGCTCGCCCTTGTGGCGTACCTTCTCTGTGTCGGAAAGGCCGGGGAATGGGGCGCGGTCGGTAGTGCCGCTGAAAGTGAAAGTCACCATTCCGTCAGCGTGAGGGATGCCCTCCTCCCAGTCCAGAGAGGAGCCGCCCTGCTTCTTGAAGTCGGGCACGATGCGGCACAGCTCGGGATGCACCGGCCCGCAGTGGTAGCATTCGTTGTAATTCTCTGCGATCACTTTCCAGTTAGCAGCCACTTCGTATACCAGCCGGCGAGCCACACGCAGGTCAGCCAGCGGGTAGCGGCGCAGCCGATCAGGGACCGGGCCCAGCTGCGCTTCCAGCGAGCGGGTCTGCGCGGCCGCGGGTGTCAGGTTGACGAAGATGAAACCGCCCCATGTCGCCACTGAGACCGGGAAAAGGGCGAAGTCCGCTTCGTTGAAACCCTCGGCCTCACTCAGGTAGGGGGCGTTGCGGACTTCGCCGCTGAGTTCGTAACACCAGGCGTGGTAGGGGCACTGGATGACCCCTTTGAAGCGCCCAACGGCGGCCAGGGCCTCCCCCGGGACCGGCGGGGCATCGTCGAGCACCAGACGGCTGCCGCGGTGGCGGCACACGTTAAAGTGGGCGCGCAGGTCGCCCTGCCGGGTGCGGGTGACGATAATGCTCTCCCCGGCCACATCGGCCAGCAGATAATCGCCGGGCTGTGACAGGGCTTCGGCGCGGCCCACGTAGAACCACTCGCGCCAGAAAAGGGCCTCGCGTTCGCGTTGATAATGCTCGGGCGACAGGTAGGCGGTCCGCGGCAGACTGCGCTGCATCGGGGATAGGGTGGTAGTGTCGGCCATGATGATCGGCTCCTCCAGCGGCGATTACGACGGCGGGCCACAATTGTAGTAGACTTCCCCTGCCTGCGTAAAGTGCACCGGAGGGTCTTCCCGCATGCCCCAGATCGCTGACCTGCTCATTATCCATTCGGCTGTCTTCACCGCTGATCCGGACAACCCGCATGCCGACGCAGTGGCCATCAGCGGCAACCGTATCGCCTGGGTCGGCGAGGATGCGGAAGCCAATAAGTGGCGCGGCCCCGGCACGCGCGTGATCGACGGGCAGGGGTGCACCCTGATGCCCGGTATCATCGACAGCCACTATCATCTGCAGATGGGTTCGCTGGAGCTGGCCGACGCGCAGCTTGGCGGGCTGACCAGCCTGGAGGAAGTTTCGGCTGCGCTGCGCGCGGCTGCAACCGCAGAGCGGGAGTGGGTTGTCGGGCGCGGGCTGAACTACGGGATCCTGCCAACCGACAGCGCCCGGATGCTCCTGGATGCGGCGCTGCCCGATCGCCCGGTCATTGTGTTTGCCTATGATACCCATTCGGCCTGGGCCAATACCGCGGCGCTGGAACGCGCCGGCCTGCTGCAGGGGGCCGATACGCCGCGCAACAGCGAAGTCTTGATCGGGCCAGATGGGCAGGCCAGCGGCGAACTGCGCGAGTCCGGCGCCTATGATCCGGTGATGGCCCTGATCCCGCCGCCGGATGCATCCCGACGGCGTGCCCTGCTGCGCCAGGGGCTGGCGCAGGCCGCTGCCCATGGAATCACCAGCGTGCACAATATGGATGGCGACGCGGAGCAGCTGTCCATGTATTCCGCGCTGGAGGATCTGGGCGAGCTGACTCTGCGGGTCTATGTCCCGTTCACCGTAACCCCGTCCACCGATCCAGACGCCCTGAGCGAGGCCGTCGCCATGCGCGAGATGGCCTCCGGCGACCTGGTGCGGGCCGGGAGCGTCAAGCTGTTCATGGATGGCGTGGTCGAATCCTATACGGCTCTGCTGCTGGAACCCTATGCCGGCGAGCCGTACAACTATGGCGGCGCCAACTTCAGCCCGGAGCATTTCACCATGCTGGCGATCGAGGCGGACCGGCGCGGGCTGCAGATCATCGTGCATGCCGTCGGGGATGGCGCCGTCCGCCGCACGCTGGACGGCTACGCCGAGGCGCAGCGGGTGAACGGCATCCGGGACAGCCGGCACCGTGTTGAGCACATCGAGCTGGTGCACCCGGACGACCTGCCGCGTTTCGCCGGGCTGGGCGTGATCGCCTCGATGCAGCCGCTGCACGCGCCCATGACGGCCAGCGGGCTGGATGTGTGGCCGTCGCGGGTGGGGCAGGCCCGCTGGGATCACAGCTTCGCCTGGGAATGGCTGCGCCGGGCCGGGGCGCGGCTGGTCTTCGGCAGCGATTGGCCGGTGGTCGATCACAACCCGCTGGCGGGGATGCATGCTGCCGTGAACCGCCGGCCCTGGCATCCCGGCGGCGTGGAGCATCGCCAGTCGCGGGTGCGGGCGCTGACCGCCTACACCCGGGAGGCAGCCTATGCCGAGTTTCAGGAGCATGAGAAGGGGCAGCTCCGGGCCGGGATGCTGGCCGATCTCGTTCTGCTGTCCGACAATCTGTTCACCGTGCCGGCGGAGAATATCGGCGCGGTGCGGCCCGTGCTGACCATCTGCGATGGGCGGATCGTCTTTGAAGGCTGACCGCCGGGCAGGCGTCAGCCGGTAGACTCTCCTATATCGGGACGTACTGGCCCGCTTCCGGGTTATAGCAGGCCGCTGGCGTCTCGCCCTCGCTGCGGTAGAACGACGAAAAACCTGCCCCCAGCATCCGGTGTACCCAGGCCGGGACCGGGTAGCCCGCCGACTCCATCGCCGCGGCAGTGGCGGCCACGCCCAGCGCGTCCCACAGCTCGAACGGGCCCAGCTCCTCGGCGAAGCCCCAGCGGATCGCCCGGTCGATGCTCACCGGCAGATCGGCGATCTCCGGGATACACCGGGCCGCATAGCTGAAACGATGGAACGTGGCGGCGCGGACGAACTGGGCGCCCCGGTCCTGCCCGCTGATCAGCGCCTGGATGCGTGCTGTGGTCGGGGTGATCGTGCTGGCCTGCTCCGCGGATTCAAAGTGGGGCGTGCGCGGTGGGGCATAGTCCAGCGCCTGCAGATCCAGCGCCCAGAACTCGCGCTCGCCGTCGCGGGTGACCATCCGGTAGAAGCCCTGCCCCGCTTTGTTCCCCAGCCAGCCGTTTTGCACCAGCGTATCCATGAGGCGGGTCAGCCCGGCATGCCTGAGCAGATGGCGGGCCTCATCGTGCGGGATGGCCTCGTACAGGTTGCTGTTGACATGCGCCATCACATCCAGCCCGATCAGGTCGAGGAGGCGGAAGACTCCGCTGCGCGGCCTGCCGATCAGCGGCCCGGCCAGCAGATCGATCTCCTCGACCGTGTAGCCGTGCTCCAGGGCGTAGATCACCTCGTAAGAACCGGCGATGGACAGGAAGCGGTTGGCGATGAAATTGGGCGTGTCCTTGCAGATGACGACCCCCTTCTCCAGGGTGTCCGCGGCGAAGCGGGCCATCGCGCTCAGCACTTCCGGCAGCGTCTCCGGCCCCGGGATCACCTCGACGAGCTTGAGATAGCGCGGCGGGTTGAAGAAATGGGTGCCGAGGAAGTGCTGTCGCAGCGCCGGGCTGCATCCCCCGGCGATCGCCCGGATCGGGATGCCGGAGGTGTTGGTGGAGACGATGGTCTGCGGCCCGCGCACCGCGTCCAGACGTGCCATCAGCCCCTGCTTGATGTCCAGCCGCTCGACCACCGCCTCAAGGATCCAGTCCGCCTCGCGCAGCCGGTCGAAGTCATCCTCCAGGTTGCCGGGGCGCACCAGGCTGGCGCGATCGGGGTCGGCCAGCGCGGGCGGGCGGGATCGCAGCACCGCCTCCCAGCCGCGCTGGACGATCCGGTTTCGGACCTCGGCATCGGTCAGTGACAGCCCGCGTGCCTGCTCGTCCGGCGTCAGCGTATCAGGCGTAATGTCCAGCAGATCGACCGGCACGCCGGCATTGGCCAGCAGCGCCGCGATGGCTCCGCCCATCGTGCCGGATCCGATCACCGCGGCGCGGCGGATCGGGTAAGCCATAGCTGTCCTCCTGATGTATCAGTGCCCGGCTCCATTAAAGCACAGGCGGCGGCAGGCTTCAAATGCCCCCGCCTGGCGATCGGGCGCCTTTCAGGACAGTGGGCGCGGGGGCGCATGATGGGGCCTGCCCCTCCCCCCGGTCTGAAAGATACCCGCCCGGCAACCCCCTGATGGGAGCAGGTGTGATACACTCTAAGCGGGAGGCAGGGGATAGGGGGTCGTCCTCTGCTGTCGCGGCCAGGCATTCGGCTTGATGGAGAGTCTATTCGCATGATCGGTCACGTCCTCAAAGATCGCTACCGCATCTATGACCGCCTGGGGGCTGGCGGTGCGGCCACCGTCTACCTGGGGCGCGATTCGCAGACCGGGCAGATGGTGATCGTCAAGGTGGTTCACAACCACCTGGTCAATGACAAGTTCATGGGGCGCTTTCAGCGCGAGATCCAGCTGCTCCAGTCCCTGAACAACCCGCATATCATCAAGCTGTACGACTGGGGTCTGCAGGAGTGGGATCCTCAGGATAACATCGCCATCAGCTATATCGTCGCAGAGTTCGTTGAAGGCCATACCCTGGCCGATATTGTCGATACCCGTGGCCCGCTGGATGAGCCGACCGCGCTGGCCATCGCCCGACAGGTGGCGCTGGGGCTGGCTGATATTCACCGCCAGGGCATCGTTCACCGCGACATCAAATCCCAGAACATCATGATCACCCCCGCCAACCAGGCGAAGATCATCGACTTCGGGATCGCCAAGGGGCAGGGGCATGAAACGTTGACGGCCTCGTCGCACTTCGCCGGCACCCTGTACTACGCGCCCCCGGAGCAGATCCTGGAGGCGCACGGCGTGGATCATCGCGCCGACATCTACGCGCTGGGCGTGGTGCTATACGAGATGCTGACTGCTTCCCTGCCGGTGAAGGCGCGCGAGTTCGGCACGGTGGCCTCGCGCATCATCTCCGGCAAGCTCGACCCCATCACCGGGGTCAGCGAGCCGGTGGCCGATCTGGTCATGGATATGATGGCGCTCAAACCGGAGAACCGCCCCGCCTCCGCCGGGGAGATAGTCCAGCGCATCGAGCGCATCACCGGGCGCCAGCCGGCAGCCCTGGCCGATCTGGACCTGCCCGCGACGACCACCAGCCTCAAGCCGATGCAGATCTCTGCTGAGGATCGCACCGTCGCGATGCCACAGTACGAGCTGGTGCTGTTCAACGGCCACCGGGTGCCGCTCACGCTTCAGGAGACCGTGATCGGGCGCAGCCACCCGCGCGATACCAGCGTGCCGGATGTCGATCTGTGGACGCTGGGGCTGGAGGATGCACGCACCGCTTCCCGGCGGCACTGCCGCGTATTCCGGGAGGGGAACGCCTTTTACATCGAAGACCTGGGCAGCATGAATGGGACGTTCCTGAATGAGGAGCAGCTCGCGCCGGGGGCGGCGCATGTGCTGCACGATGGCGATCAGATCCTGGCCGGGCGCGTGGCCATGACCTTTCGGCTGGCCGGCTGAGGATGGCGCTGATGGCTGACCCGATCTACCTGGATTACAACGCCACCACGCCGGTTGCGCCGGAGGTGGTGGAGGCCATGCTGCCCTACCTGCGGGAGCGCTACGGCAATCCTTCCAGCGCGCACGCCTATGGGCACCAGGCGCGCGAGGCCGTCGAACGGGGGCGGGCGCAGCTGGCGGCCCTGCTGGGCTGCGATCCCGGCGAGATCCTGTTCACCGGGGGCGGGACAGAATCCAACAACATGGTGATCAAGGGCGCCGCCGAGGCGCACCGCAGCCATATCATGAGCCAGCATATCATCACCACTGCGGTCGAACACCCCGCGGTGCTGCAGCCGTGCGCTTACCTGGCTGGCCACGGATACGATATTACGGTGCTGCCGGTGGACGGGCGCGGTCGGGTCGATCCCCGGGATGTGGAGCGGGCCATCACGCCCGGCACGATTCTGATCTCGGTCATGCTGGCGAACAACGAAGTCGGCACGCTCCAGCCAGTGTCTGAGATCGCCGCGATTGCGCATCGCTACGGCGTGCCGGTGCACACGGACGCTGCGCAGGCGGTGGGCAAGATCCCGGTTGACGTCCGCGAGCTGGGCGTGGATTTCCTGACGGTGGCGGGGCACAAGCTGTACGCGCCGAAGGGCATCGGGGCGCTGTACATCCGGGCGGGGCTTGATCTCCCGCGCCTGCTGCACGGCGCCGGGCACGAAGGCGGTCGCCGCGCCGGGACGGAGAATGTCCCGTACATTGTGGGGCTGGGGTGCGCTGCCGATCTTGCCCGGCGCGATCTGCCGGACAGCGCCGCACAGGCGGCGGCCCTGCGCGACCGCCTGTGGGAGGGCCTGTGCAGCCGGGCGGGCGACGTGCGCCGCAACGGCGACCCGGATCACAGCCTGCCCAACACGTTGAGCATCTCTTTCCGGCAGGTGCAGGCCAACGCCCTGCTGGCGGCCATCGGCGATCGGGTGGCCGCGTCTGCCGGGGCGGCCTGCCATGCCGATTCGGTCACGGTGTCCCCCGTGCTGGAGGCGATGGCCGTCCCGCTGGACTATGCCATGGGGACACTGAGGCTGTCGGTCGGGCGGTTTACCACGGCGGACGAGGTCGATGCCGCGGTAGATAGCATCGCCGGGGCAGTGGCCACCCTTCAGCTTTCCACCTGACTGACCCGCCGGCGGTTTGCGGCGTCCCTGTCCTATTCCTCACCTCTGGAGGCTGTCATGAGCACAACCGATCCCCTGCTGGGCTGGCGTGACGAGTTTCCTATCCTGCAGCACACTAATTACCTGGTTAACAACTCGCTGGGGGCCATGCCGCGTGCCGTCTATGACCGGCTGCATGAGTACGCGGACATGTGGGCCACCCGCGGCATTCGCTCATGGGGTGAAGGCTGGTGGGATCTGAACGTGGCGGTGGGCGATAAGATCGGGGCGATCATCGGCGCGCCGCCTGCCACGGTATCCATGCACCAGAACATCGCGATCGCGCAGGCGATCCTGCTGTCCTGCTTCGACTACGACAGCCCCCGCAACAAAGTGGTGATCGAGGCCGGCATCTTCCCCTCGGACTACTACAATCTGCGCGGGATGCTGCCCCCGCACATGCAGGTCGAGATGGTGCCCAGCGAGGACGGCGGGATCAGCATCCCGGCGGAGCGGATCGTGGACGCCATCGACGAGCGCACCCTGCTGGTGATGGTCAGCCATGTGCTGTTCCGCAGCGCCTACATCGTGGAGGTGGAGCCGATCATCGAGAAGGCGCATCGCGCCGGCGCGATCGTCATCCTGGATGGGTTCCATGCCGGGGGCATCGTGCCCTTCAACGTCACCGATCTGAATGTGGATTTCTACCTGGGCGGCGTGCTGAAGTGGATGTGCGGCGGCCCCGGCGGCATCTTCCTGTACGCCCGTCCGGACTATCTCAGGACGCTGCGCCCGCGCCTGACCGGCTGGATGGCCCACAAGCGCCCCTTCGCCTTTGAGGTGGATGAAATCGACCTGCGCGAGGATGCCTTCCGCCTGCTGAACGGCACGCCCGCGGTCCCCAACCTGTATGCTGTCCAGCCCGGCATCGAGATCATCGCGCAGGTGGGGGTGGAGGCGATCCGCCGCAAGTCCATGCGGCAGACGGCCCTCATGCTCGATCTGGCGGATGCGGCGGGCTGGGAGGTGAACACCCCGCGCGATCCGCAGCGCCGGGGCGGCACCGTGACGGTCAATCCGCCGCACAGCTACGAGATCTCCCGGGAGCTGATCGCCCGCGACATCCTGATCGACTACCGGGCCGGGGCCGGCATCCGCATCTCGCCGCACTTCTATAACAGCGATGAGGAGATTCACCACTGCTTCGACGCCATCCAGGACATCCTGGACAGTGAAGCCTGGCAGCAGCATGCCGCCGCCCGCGAGTTCATCACCTAGCTGCGGCGGGCCGGCGGCCTGATCTTGGATCGTCCGGGCAAACACGCTACCATTAGCGCCCGTTGGCCTGACGCGCTGACTCTGCGCCCCGGCGGGGGCCGGCTGTTCACAGGGAGGGATTCGTTGGAGCGGACTCTGGTGCTGGTAAAGCCGGATGGCGTCCAGCGGGGGCTGGTGGGCGAGATCATCTCGCGCTTCGAGCGCCGCGGCCTGAAGCTGATCGGCATGAAGTTCATGCAGGTCAGCCGCGAGCTGGCCGAGGAGCACTACGGCGAGCACCGTGAGCGCCCCTTCTTCGGGACGCTGGTGGCATTCATCACCTCGTCGCCGGTGGTGGCGATGGTCTGGGAAGGCACGGACGCGATCCAGAAGGTGCGCGATATGATGGGTAAGACCAGGCCGGTCGACTCAGCGCCGGGGACGATTCGCGGCGACTTCGGCATGGATGTGGGGCAGAACCTGGTGCACGGGTCAGATGGCGCCGCTTCTGCTGAGCGCGAGATCGGGCTGTGGTTCGCGCCTTCTGAGCTGGTCGAGTGGACGCGTGACAGCGATCGCTGGGTGTTTGAGCCGCACTAGGCTTCCTATGACCGGGGATAGATCAGGGAGGCGGGCTGCTGCGGGCCCGCCTCCTGTGTTTACTGCATCTTCAGCAGCACGATCGCGTCTTTCCAGAATCCTTCGAGATCGTAGTAGGCGCGGGTTTCGGGGGAGAAGGCGTGCACGATGATATCGCCGTAGTCGATCAGAACCCAGCCGGACTGTGCGTCGCCCTCCACGTAGCGGGCCGGGACGCGGTGCCGCTTCTTGATCTCCTCGGTGATGCCTTCCACGATGGCCTTGAGCTGCCGCTCGCTGGTGCCGCTGCAGATCACGAAATAGTCGGCGATCAGCGTGCGTCCCCGGATGTCGAGCAGGACGACATCCTCACCCTTTTTGTCGGCAATCACATCAATGATTTCACGGGCCAGGTCAACAGTCTGGATCTCGGCAACCTGCGACAATGCGCTTCCATTTCTCCCTGCGGTCAGTGTTGAACTCTATTCTAGCATGCTCTGGCAAGCGGCTCCAAGCGCTCGACCGGTGCTATAATGCAGCCGATGGATGTATCGAGCCGCTGTGAACGTGCGCTGCGGGCTGTGCCCGGCCTGGACGCAGCGGGCGCGGTGGTGGTTGGCGTGTCGGGCGGAGCCGATTCGCTGGCGCTGCTGCATCTGCTGGCCCGCTGTGGGGAGCCGCCGCTGCGTCTGCTGGCCGTGCATGTGCATCACGGGCTGCGAGGTGCGGAAGCGGACGCTGACGCCGCGTTCGTGGCCGACACGGCGGCAGCGTGGAATATCCCCTGCCGGGTTGTGCATGTTGATGTGCCAGGGCTGGCCCGGCAGGCGCGGCTTTCCACCGAGGAGGCGGCCCGCCGGGCACGCTACACCGCCCTGGCCGATGCCGCCCGCGCCGCCGGGATGCGCTTCATCGCTGTGGGGCATCATGCCGACGATCAGGCCGAGACGGTGCTGATGCACCTGCTGCGTGGATCGGGGCTGGCCGGGCTGCGCGGCATGCTGCCGGTCACCCCGCTGTCCGCCTATCACCTCCTGCCCGCTGTCCGCCCGGAGGGCAGCGCTCTGATGCTGATCCGCCCGCTGCTCGATGTGCCGCGGGCGGCGCTCGAATCCTACTGCGCCGCGCACGGCCTGAGTCCCCGCCTCGATTCCACCAATGTGGACCTCACCTACTTCCGCAATCGTCTGCGGCATGAGGCGCTTCCGCTGCTGGAGTCGCTCATCCCGGGGCTGCGTGAGCGGCTCGGGCGCACTGCCGCGGTGCTGGCCGCTGATTATGCGGTGCTGGAGGCTCAGGTGGAGGCCGCCTGGCAGCAGGTGGCGCTTGCCGATTCGGCGGCGCAGGTGTCTCTTGACCGGGCGGGCTGGCGGGCGCTGCCGCTGGCGCTCCAGCGGGCGCTGATCCGCCGGGCAGTCTACCGGCTGCGTCCGGAGCTGCGGGATGTCAGCTTTGAGCCGGTCGAGGGGGCTGTGCGCGTAGCCCGGATCGGCGAAGCAGGCGCAGAGGCGACGCTGCCAGCCGGGCTGTCGCTGCGCGTGGATTACGACCGGCTCATTCTATCTGCCGGGGAGGATGAGCCGCCGCCCGATTGGCCGCTGCTGGAGCCGGGCACGGCCATGCCGATCCCGGGGCCGGTCGATCTTCCGCTGCCGGGGTCGAGCTGGCGTTTCAGCCTGGCCGGCTATGACGGCCCGCGTCAGGGCCCCGCCTGGAAGGCGCTGCTGGCTGATCCGTGGTGCGCGGTGCTGGACGGGGCAGCCGCCGCGCCGCCGCTGATCCTGAGGACGCGCCGCCCCGGCGACCGCTTTCGCCCGCAGGGTGTCGGCGGATCGCAGAAAGTGGCCGATTTCATGATCAACGCCCGCATCCCGGCGCGGTGGCGCAGCCGGCTGCCGCTGCTCGTCTCCGGGGACGGGATCGTCTGGGTGTGTGGCTGGCGTGTGGGCGAGGGAGCTGTGGTGCGGCCCATGACAGGCAGCGTGTGGCTGGCCCGCTTCTGGCGCAGCTGAGCGCCTGCCGGACAGAAAAACCGGCCCCGGCCTGCGCTGCGCAGGCCGGGTGAGGGGTGAAGCGATCAGCCGTTCAGGCGGCTGCTACTTCTTGGGGGCCTCGTCGTGCGGCGTGAAGGAGTTCGCCATGCGGTCGAGGGCTTCACTCAGGCTCTTGAGCGCCGTGACCAGCCCCTTGCGCAGCTCCTCGGAGACCTTGCCGCTCTCCAGGTCTTCTACGACCTGCTTGGCGCCTGTTTCAACCTTCTTGCCTGCCTCTGACGAGCGGACGTTCTTGGCGGCGTCATTCAGTTCATCCGTGAGGCGGCTCAGGCCCTCGCGGATGTCCTTCTCCAGCCTGTGACGCTCCTCGCTGTGCCAGGCTGCGTTGATCGCATCACGCAGCTTGCGGCCCACTTCGGCAAACTCGGCGGCGACATCGACCTGATCAGCCTGCGGGCGCTCGTTTTCAGGGATGGGCGGGGTCTTTCCATTACCAGACATTTCTCAACAGCTCCTTGAATAGTCTCCTGCGCTGCCAATAGATACGCACGTCTCCGGCTGAAGTTGCATAGAATCAGACAGGGAGGCTTTCGCCCCCCTGTCTGGCCGCAGCAGGTGGAGGGGGTCAATGACGCCCGGCCATCGCATTCTTGACCTCGGCGATCAGCTGCGTCACCGGGATCTCGCGCGGGCAGGCTGAGGTGCAGTTGAAGATCGTGCGGCAGCGCCACACGCCGTTTTCCTCGCTCAGCACGGCCAGCCGCTGATCGCCCGCCTGATCGCGATCATCGAAGATGAAGCGGTGCGCCTGTACGATGGCAGCCGGCCCCACGTAGGTGCCGTTTGCCCAGAAGGAGGGGCAGGATGTGGTGCAGGCCGCGCACAGGATGCACTTGGTGCCTTCGTCAAAGATGGCGCGGGCCTCCGGGCTCTGAAGGCGTTCCGCGGCTGGCGTCTCATCATGGTTGACGAAGTACGGCATCACCGACCGGTAGTGTTCGAAGAACGGCCCCATATCGACGATCAGATCTTTGATCACGGGCAGGCCGAGGATCGGCTCAACCTGGATCCTGCCGGCCTCGCCCCTGACCAGGTCTTTGACCAGCACCTTGCAGGCCAGCGCATTGGCGCCGTTGATGCGCATGGCATCCGAGCCGCAGATGCCGTGGGCGCAGGATCGCCGCAGGGACAGTGTGCCGTCGATGTACCACTTCACATGGTGCAGCAGATCAAGGACACGGTCGGTGCGCTGGACATCCTCCAGCGTGTACTCAGCCCAGTAGGGCTTCCGATCCGTTTCGGGGTTATAGCGCCGGACGCGGAGTTGGACTTGCATCAGTAGACGCGCTCCTTTGGTTGATACTTGAGGATGACGACCGGTTTGTACTCGATAGCCAGCGAGCCATCCGGCTGGCGGGTGACCAGGGAGTGTTTCAGCCACTCATCATCGTCGCGCCTGGGGTAGTCCTCGCGGGAGTGGCCGCCGCGGCTCTCGGTGCGGTTCAGCGCTGCCACAGCGGTGACCTCCGCCAGGTCCAGCAAACACCCCAGTTCCCACGCCTCGAGCAGATCGTGGTTGAAAATACGGCCCCGATCGTCGATCTGGATGTCGTTATGGTAGCGGGCCTTGAGCTCCCGCACGCGGTCGATAGCGGTCTGGATGCCGCTGGCCTCGCGGAAGACGCCGACGAAATCCATCATGGTCTTCTGCATCTCTTTGCGCAGCTCGGCGACGCGGGTGCCGCCGCTGGCAGTGCGCAGGCGTTCCAGCTCGGCTTCAACAGCCGCCGTGGGGTTAGCGGGCAGGGGGGTGAAGTCGGCCTGCCGGCAGAACTCACCCATCTGCACCCCGGCGCGGCGGCCAAAGACGACCAGATCGACCAGCGAGTTGGTGCCCAGCCGGTTAGCCCCGTGTACAGAAACGCAGGCGCACTCGCCGGCGGCGTACAGTCCGGGCAGGACGGTATTCTGCGGATCGATCACCACCTCAGCGTTGACATTGGTGGGGATACCGCCCATCGCATAGTGAGCCGTCGGCTGGATCGGGATCGGCTCATCGAGCGGGTCGATCCCCAGGTAGGTGCGGCAGAAGTCGAGGATGTCCGGGACCTTGCTTTCGATGTAGTGCCGGTCCACGCGGCGGGTTTCGCCGTCAGCCTCGAGATATTTGTTGACCGTATCCGGCGTCACGTCCAGGTGGACGTAATCCTGCTCATTGATCCCGTTGCCGTCGCGGATTTCCAGGTAGATGGCACGGGAGACGACATCGCGGCTGGCCAGGTCCTTGATGGTCGGGGCGTATTTGGCCATGAAGCGCTCGCCCCGGCCATTGAGCAGAATGCCGCCTTCGCCGCGCACGCCCTCGGTGATCAGGATGCCAAGCCGGTAGATGCCCGTCGGGTGGAACTGGAAGAACTCCATATCTTCCTGCGGGATGCCGCGCCGCAGGCAGATGGCATTGCCGTCGCCGGTCAGGGTATAGGCGTTGCTGGTGATTGACCACACCTTGCCCCAGCCGCCGGTGGCGAACATCACCGCCTTGGCATGAAACACGTGCAGCTCGCCGGTGGCGATCTCGACCGCCACCACGCCGGCGGTGCGTCCGTTGTTCAGCAGCAGATCGACGACATGGAACTCATCAAAGAAATTGACCTGGTTCTTGATGCACTGCTGGTAGAGCGTCTGCAGGATCATGTGACCCGTGCGGTCGGCGGCATGGCAGGCACGGCGCACCGCGCGCTCACCGTGGTTGGCGGTGTGGCCCCCGAACCGGCGCTGAGAGATCTTGCCCTCCGCGGTGCGGTCGAACGGCAGGCCGAGATGCTCCAGCTCGTAGACCATGTCCACGGCTTCGCGGGCCAGCACGTCCACGGCATCCTGATCGGCCAGGTAGTCCGATCCCTTAACCGTATCAAAGGCGTGCCATTCCCAGTGATCCTCTTCCTCGTTGCCCAGTGCAGCTCCGATGCCACCCTGCGCGGCTCCGGTGTGGGAGCGGGTGGGATACAGCTTGCTGATGACAGCGGTCTTGACGCTCCGTGAGGCATACAGCGCGGCCATCAGGCCGGCGCCGCCCGCCCCGACGATCACTGCGTCAAACTGGTGTACCTGCATCGTATCACTTCCCTCGCTGTTGTAGATGTTCAGGCGTGCCTTTGCCTAGAAGAACAGGGCCAGCAGGCGGGCCCCCTCGCCGGAGCGCTCGATCTCCTCCAGCGGCTGCAGCGGCGCGCCGATGAGCGCCACGCTGCCGACGACCAGCACGAAGATCATCACGATCACCCCGGCGACCTGCAGGGCGCGCTTGAGCGCCGCATGATGGACGTAATCGTTGATCACATAACGCAGGCCATTAAAGCCATGCAGCCCGGCAAACCACAGCAGGAACGCATCGTAAATGCGCCAGCCCAGGAAGGCCCAGCGCTTCTCAATCACCCAGTGATAGTCGATCGAGTAGACGCTGTTAATCAGGTGCATGATCCCCAGGTGGATGAACGCCAGCGGGATGAGAAGGATGCCAGAGCCGCGCATATAGCGCCATGCGGCGCTTTCAAACCGGTTGCCCTTCGGGGGGGCGGCCTGTCCACTCAGCATGTCGGGGTCTCCTTTCAGAACAGGCGGATGCCATACAGATTTTCCAGCGCGTGGCTGCCCATGGTGACGAAGGCGGGAGCATACAGCAGAGCGGTCAGGGCAAAAACGGCCAGAGTGAAGGCGCGCTGGTACTTCCACAGGCTGGGCCTGGCATCCATGATGGTGATCCGCAGGCCGTTCAGGCCGTGGTAGATCACCGCCAGCATCAGCAGCAGCTCGCCGATCTGGAAGGGCAGCGACCGGTAGATGGCGATCGCATGGCCATAGCCGCGGGGCCAGAAGTATACCCATGACGTATCGATGACGTGGGTGATGAAGAACAGCAACGTCCCCAGCCCCGCCAGCCGGTGTCCGGCCCAGGCGAGCTGTCCTTCACGCCCGCGGTAACGAAGGCCCTCGCGGATGGTGTCAACAAGCGTGGTCATGCCGTAGTTCCCTTCTTCAACAGTGATCAGAGGCGTAGAATCACAGGCGGATATGGATGCGGTTTAAATAGCCGACCGTTACCATCGATTATATCTTGATCGGGGGGGAGCAGGCGATAGCACTTTCAGCCGCAGCAGCAGGCTGCCAGCCGGCGGATCGCCTGCTACGTGGACCATGTGCTGCGCACCTGGCGGAACGTGTATTCGCCTGCGTGGCGTGCGATGCGGTAGATCCACCCTCGCCCGTTCATCGGCTCGAACAGGCAGTCAAAGCTGACCAGCCCATCGCCCCGTTCTGGCAGGCTGTCGGGATAGCTGATCAGGATGCGGGCGACGCGCCCGGCGCTGAGGCCCGGCCGTGGGAGCAGCGGCAGGCCCGCGGGCGGGGCCTCCAGCGGCTCGATCGTCGGCCCCTGGAAGGTGTAGCGCCATACCCCGGCGGCCTCGCCGACCGGCCCGCGGAAGTCGGGGGGAGAATCTCCTTCATAGGTGCGCGCCACGATCACGCAGCTCTCTGGCAGGCGCCCTTCGCCGAGCAGATTGTCCAACAGCAGATGTTCGATGGCGACCCGCACCACCAGAAATTGCAGCAGATCGTCATCGCTGGCCTCCAGCAGGCGATGCGCCCAGTACAGAGGAGTCAGCCGATCAGGCGGAGGCTCCGGGATCTGATCCGGCGGCCGGGTGAACTGCTCGGCCCGTTCGTCCATCAGGCCGAGCGCCCACTGAGCCGCATCGCGCACGCGGAAGTCGTCATCCTCGGCCAGGTCCTCCAGGCGGGGCCGGTCGGTGTCAGAGCCGATCACGCCCAGTGCGCGCGTGGCCAGCGGCCGCAGCGTCCGTTCGTCCAGCAGGGAGAGGATATCCGGCAGCGCCATCAGCCGGCCGCACGACGCCAGCGCCATGATCGACTCGGCCAGCGTGCGCTCTGCAACCATGCGCGAAGGAGACAGGCGGTTGCTTTCGGCGGCGATGTGATCCCGGGCCTCCTCCACCAGCGTCCGCAGCGCGTCGGTTGCCATCTCATTGGGGTAGGTCCCCAGCAGACGGGCGGCGCTCAGACGCTGGCTCCAGTCCTCTGAGGTCAGGAAGGGGATCAGCACTTCTGCCAGCCCATACCGGTCAAAGGGCACATATTTGCCGGCCAGCACGCGCAGCGCATCCAGGCCGGCCCCGCAGGTGCCAGGAGGCTGCTCGTGCAGGTATTCGATCACCGCGTCCAGTGCTTCAGCTTCTCCGACGGCGGCCAGCCGCGCCAGCGCCTCTTCCTGCGCCTGCGGCGTACCGTAGCGTAGATCGTTCAGCAGGTCCGCCTGCGAGCGATCATCCTGGCCTGAGTGAGTGGACATACACCCTCACCTCCCCTGGCGGCGCCCGGCAAGGGGGCGCCGGCCGGCAGCCTTACATATTCTCGATGATGGCCGAGGCGAACTTCGAGGTCGGCACCTCGACCGCGCCTTCCATCTGCCGTGCGAAGTCATACGTGACGATCTTCTGGTCAATCGTCTTCTCATAGGCGCGGGTGATCATCTCGGCAGCTTCCCACCAGCGCATGTATTCTAGCATCATCACCCCGGAGAACAGCAACGATCCGGGATTCACTTTATCCAGGTTGGTGTACTTGGGCGCGGTGCCGTGCGTCGCTTCGAACAGCGCGACGGTGTCGCCCACATTGGCGCCCGGCGCGATGCCCACCCCGCCGACTTCCGCGGCGATGGCGTCCGAGAGGTAGTCCCCGTTCAGGTTTGGCGTGGCGATCACCTCGAACTCGGCCGGGCGCAGCAGCATCATCTGGAACATGATATCAGCAATGCGATCCTTGATCACGATCTTACCCTCGGGCTGCTGGCCGCCGTACCTGTCGAACAGTTCCTCCTCCGTGATCGTGACCTCGCCGAACTCCTGCGCTGCGACCTCGTAGCCCCACTTACGGAATGCGCCCTCGGTGAACTTCTGGATGTTGCCCTTGTGCACCAGCGTGACGCTCCGGCGCTGGCGGTCGATGGCGTACTGGATGGCCATGCGGACCAGCCGCTTGGTGCCGAAGGCGCTGATCGGCTTGATGCCGATCCCGGCGCCCTCAAAGAACTGTGCGCCCATCTCTTCGCGCAGGAAGCGGGCGACCTTCGCATTCTCCGGCGAGCCGGCCTCGTACTCGATCCCGGCGTAGACATCCTCGGTGTTCTCGCGGAAGATGACGACATTCACATCTTCCGGGTGACGGAGCGGGCTGGGCACCCCGCGGTACCAGCGCACCGGGCGGATGCAGGCATACAGGTCGAGCACCTGGCGCAGCGTGACGTTCAGGCTGCGGAACCCGCCGCCGACCGGGGTCGTGAGGGGGCCCTTGATCCCGATGGCGAACTCGCGCAGCGCATCGAACGTCTCTTCGGGCATATAGTTGCCATCGTACAGGCTGGCTGCCTTTTCGCCAGCGTAGATCTCCATCCACGCGATGCGGCGCCTGCCTCCGTAAGCCTTCTCCACGGCAGCATCCCAGACGCGGCGGGAGGCCGTCATGATGTCGTAGCCGATCCCGTCGCCCTCGATGAAGGCCAGGATCGGATGATCCGGCACCTGGAGCACGCCGTTGCGCAGGGTGACGCGCTCGCCGGCGGCCGGCACCTGAATATGCTGATAGCTCATACCTGCTACTCCTGAGGCGAGGACGGATGGAAGAACGGCAGCGATTATACCACACGGCTCCGGCTGTCAGCGGGAAGTTTCTGGCCTGTCATCTCCCTGTGTTATACTGCCATCTGCACCGATTCGTCGCGCAGGGAGAAACCGGATTATGAAGAGCATCATCGGCGTGGATGTGGGCGGGACGCTGCTGCGGGCTGCTCGCTTCGACGACGACCTGAATCTGCTGGAACGGGCGAAGCAGGAGACGCACAGCGACGAAGGCGTCGATGCCGTCTTTGACCGGCTGGTGGAAACGATCCGGCAGGTGCTCCCCGGTACGCCGGGCGATCTGTCCGGGATCGGCGTGGCGCTGCCCGGCCCGGTTGATTCGGCTGCCGGAGTGCTGATCGCCGCTCCCCACCTGCCCTTCAAAAATATGCCGATCCGGCAGATGCTGGCCGATGCGCTGAACGCGCCGGTCTACATCGGCAATGATGCGGACCTGGCGGGGCTGGCCGAACATCAGCGTGGAGCTGGCCGCGGGGCGCCGACCCTGATCTACATCACGGTCAGTACGGGGGTGGGCAGCGGCATCATCATCGACGGCCGCCCCTTCAGCGGGCGAGGTCAGGGGGGTGAGGTGGGGCACATGGTCGTTGCGCCCGATGGGCCGATGTGCGGCTGCGGCCACCGCGGCCACCTGGAAGCCGTGGCAGCCGGCAGCGGCATCGAGCGGATTGCGCGGCGGCGGCTGGAAGCGGGCGAAGAGAGCAGCCTGCACGAACGGGCTGGCGGCGACCTCAGCCGCGTCACCGCCAAGATGGTTGGAGAGGCGGCGCAGGCCGGCGACCCGCTGGCGCTGTCTCTCATCACCGATGCCGGGCGCTACCTGGGCATGGCGGTGGCCTCTCTGATGATGATCCTGCACCCGGATAGGTTCGTCTTTGGCGGTGGCGTGACCCGGCTGGGGCCGCTGCTCTTTGACCCTATGAAGCAGGCTGTGCGTGAATACGCCATGCATCCGCTTTACTGGGAAAAGACCCCGCTGGTCATGGCGGAGCTGAAAGACGATGTGGGGCTGACCGGGGCAGCGGCGCTGGTCAAAGTGATGGCCCCCTGAGGCGGGTTATCATGCCCGTCCGCGCTCGCGTTCGCTGGACGGGCGGAACGCCATCTCGATGGGCGTGCCGGTGAAAGGGTAGACGGCCCGGATCCGGTTCTCCAGGTAGCGCTGGTAGGAGAAATGCACCAGTTCCACGTCATTGACGTGGAACAGAAATCGGGGCGGATCGACGGCGACCTGGCTGGCGTAGCGGATCTTCAGCCGCTTGCCGGCCTTGATCGGGGGAGCCTGCTGGGAGACCGCCTCGCGCACCAGGCGGTTGACCTCGGAGGTCGGGATGCGGAAGAAGCGCTCCTCATGGATGGATTTTGCCAGTGGGATGAGGCGCTCGACACGCTGGCCCGTCAGCGCTGAGATGAACTCCACCGGCACGTAAGACATGAACTTGAGCGCCTCGCGCACTTCGTCGGCGTAGCGGTTCATGGTGTAGGAGTCCTTCTCGATTGCGTCCCACTTGTTCACCAGCACCGCGCAGCTTTTCATCTCCTCGATGATAAAACCGGCAATATGCGCATCCTGGGCAGTGATGCCTTCGATGGCATCGATCAGCAGCAGCACAACGTGGGCGCGCCGCATCGCCTTGAGCGCCCGCAGCACGCTGTACTGCTCGGGAGCGCCGTGCTCGATCCGCCCGCGCCGCCGGATGCCCGCCGTGTCGATCAGGATGATGGTCTCGCCCTGCCAGGTGATGGTAGTGTCGATCGCATCGCGGGTGGTGCCGGCCACCGGGCTGACAATCAGGCGCTCCCGGCCGATCAGGCGGTTGGCCAGCGACGACTTGCCGACGTTGGGCCGCCCCAGGATTGCGATCTTGAGCGCATCGCTGTCTTCGTCGCTGGCGGGTGGCTGGGGCGGCAGGGCCTCGACCACGGCATCGAGCAGGTCGCCCACCCCTGAGCCATGCAGCCCGGATACCGCGTAGACCTCTCCCATCCCCAGGCTGTAAAAATCAGCTGCCTCGGCGCGGCGGGCAGCGTTATCGCCTTTGCTGGCCACCAGCAGCACCGGCTTATGCGCCCGGCGCAGCAGATCGGCCACCTCCTGATCGGCGGCTGTGACGCCGGTCGTCAGATCGACCACCAGGAGGATCACATCGGCATCAGCGATGGCGACCTCCACCTGGCTGCGCATCTCGGCCACAAACTGGGCCGAGTCTTCGGCCAGCGGCGCCGCGCCGCCTGCCAGCGTGCTGAACGTCTCCAGCCCGCCGGTATCGACCAGGGTGAAGGTGATCCCGCGCCATTCGGCTTCAGCATGCTGCCGGTCGCGGGTGGTGCCGGGCCGTTCATGGACGATCGCCAGCCGCCGCCCGACGATGCGGTTGAACAGCGTGGACTTGCCCACATTGGGCCGCCCGACCAGGGCCACCAGCGGCAGGGCCGTCATGCGTGTATCAGTCGCCTTCCTGTTGTGAGCTTCCGGTGACCACGGTCGCCTCCAGGACCAGCGGGAGCACCGATTCCACCAGCACATCGCTCTGTACGACCTGCACTTCAGGCGTGACCTGATACACGCCGGGGCTGCGATCGGACAGATCGGCTGTTACCAGGATGTCATTCACCGGGTTCAGGTTGTCCAGGACAGCCAGCGGCCCGGACAGGATGACATCGATGGTGGCGGGGGAGAAGGTCGCGCTCAGGCCCCGGTCGAGGCCGATGGCCTGCACCGGGACATCCAGCACCGTGCGGCTGCTGAGCTGCGCGGCGATGGAGATCAGCACCTCTACGCTCTGTGCTTCGACCGGGGTGATCCCCGGCGGCAGGTCAAGCGCCACCTCCTGGATCAGATCGTCGGTCAGGTTGGTCAGGTCGATGGTTTCAGTTTCCGCGTAGGGCTGCATGGCGTTGATCGTAGCGGGGTCGCCCTGCACGGTGATGCGCTGCGGGGTGGTCACGATGCCGGTCATGTAGTACCCCGGCGCTGGCCTGCCCACGGTGCGCACCAGGATGGCGATGTCCCGGTAGCCGGCCTCCTGGCTGATCGGCACCACCACGCTGACGGTGGCCGGGTTGACCGTCACCCCCTCGACCACGTTGCCCCGGCTGTCCAGCGCCGTGAGGGCCAGGTCGCGCCGCAGCGTCTCGCGCAGCCCTTCGATGGGGCCGCTGGCGCGTACCTCGCTGACCAGATCGACCTGCGAGCGCGGCCCCTCGATGCTGGCCATCGTGGGCGTCAACTGGGGCGCGGCGGCGCTGTAGCCGATCGCCGGCTGGCCCTGCAGATGCAGCTGCACCGGCATCTCGCGGGTGTAGCTTTCCTCCAGCTCGATGCGGATATGGCGGGGGTTGGCGGCCACCAGGATGGCCTGCGCCTCGATCTGGAAGTTCAGCTCAACCTGATGCGCGCCCGGCCCCAGCCCGCTCAGGTCCGCGGTGACTACGATGTCCTCAGGAGAAAGCGAGCGCCACGTGGCGCGCTGGGCTCGGAGACGGACGCGGGTGGTATCGGTATAGGCGTTGGTGATCACCAGCCCCGGCTCCAGCCCCACCACGTCGATCTGGACGGGAGTCGATAGATCATTCTCCTCCGGTGGGTTCTCTTCCAGGCTGGCGACGATCCACACCGTGAGCGCCAGCAGGATCGCCAGGCCCATGGAGATCAGGTTATCTCGCAGCCAGTTCAACAATGCTCGCAGCATGCGTCGATCTTAGCCTGAATCCGCCGGAGCGCCACCCCTCACGGAAGGGTCGGCGCAGTCCGCTCGAATCGGATGGCTGTTACCCGGGGATAGCCCCCGCGCCCCGGGCGTTCCCAGCGCAGATCGAGGAGTGTCTCGCCGGGCCGGATGGCCAGGTCGGGGAAGGCCAGGCCGCCTGCCGCCCGCGCAGCCGGGGCGCCCTCCGGCGCGTAGTCAGGCAGATACAGCGGGTTGGGGATCAGCGTCCCGGACCAGGGCAGACTCTCCGGCATGGGGGTCAGGCTGCGGAAGGCCGCCAGTTGTGCCCCTGCGGGATCGCCCGCGATCTGGAGCTGCACGGTGATCCGGGCCTCCTCATTGAGTGGGTTCCAGATGATGATGCGGAACGACTCGCCCTGCCAGCCCCACGCGGCATCGCTCTGCCAGAGATCGCAGCATAGAGTATACAGCACCACTAACGGGGCAGGCTCAGCCAGCACCTCGAAGACCTGTGTGGCGGGCGTCTCCAGCCGCAGGGCATAGCCCGGCGGCGTGGTGATGCGATCTTCTGCCATCACCACGTAGCGGGCGCCCAGCGCCGCCAGACGCTCAGCGGCGCCGGGGCGATCCGGGCTGCTGATGACGACCCGCTCGATCTGGTAGATGTTGTCTTTGAGCGGATCCTCGTGCATGCTGTCGATGGTCGGCTGCTGGTGCACGGTCTGGAAGAAGCCATAGCGCCGGCCGCCGTAAGGGTACACCTGCACAATCGTGCCCGGCGGACGGTCGGCCAGCCAGCGGTAGGCTGTTGCGTCCTCGATCGGCTTCACTTCCAGAGGGTGGGCGTATTCGAAGCTGAGCAGGGCGATGATACTGGCCAGCAGGGCGGCGCGGCCGGCGGGTCGGCGTTGCGCTGCCAGCAGCGCATCCAGCCCCAGCGCGCCCAGGATGGCCAGCGCCAGCACCATCAGCGTCACGAAGTTCCCCACACTGCGCAGCGGGGGGGTCAGGGTCAGTGTGAGCCAGGACAGCGTGGGCAGGTTGATCCCGTGCAGCGGTTCCGCCAGCGGGCGCAGCGCCGCGCCGACCGGCAGATAAGGCGGCAGGCTGAACAGGAAGGCAGTGATCAACAGGATGGCAGCATAGCGCGCCAGCAGTTCGCGCCGCGCCGGCTCCTCGCCTGAGGGGGGCGCCGGCAGAGCGCCGTGCCGCCACCGGGCGAACCCGATGCCGCCCAGCGCCAGGGCGGTATAGGCGATCGGCAGATACTGATCGAAGGAGGTGTGCCAGAACCAGTTCGATGGCAGGTCCGGGTAAGCTGCCGACAGGCCCGGTGAGGTGAAGTCCGGGTAGGGCAGGCTGTCCAGCCAGCGGGTGATGGCCTGCGAGGCGCCTCCCAACGCCGGGTGATAAGCCGGCGGCAGCAGGAAACTCCAGGGGCGGCTGGACAGCCAGAAGAACCAGTGATCGTCACGCACCAGCGCGCGGGGGGAGCGCAGCGGGCTGGCCGGCCCTTCGATATAGGCGCGGAGGGCCGGGATCAGCACCGGCAGGTAGATCAGCAGGCCGATCAGCGCCGCCGCGGCATACAACAGGATGCGCTGCCGGTTGAAGACAGCCCGCCAGCCGCCGCGCCGGTGCTGCGCAGCAGCCTCCGTGGCGGCAAACAGCAGCGCCAGGATCGTCACGAAGTATCCATAGTAGCCCTGCACGTCCAGCGCCAGCACGAAGGCAACGCCCAGCCCGGCCGCGGCAGGCAGGCTCTGCCGCCGCTGCAGGCTGAACAGCGCCATCACGAACAGCGGCAGGACCCACTGCTGAGTCAGCCCGGCGTGAGCCAGCGCGTGAGAGTACGCATAGGCGGAAAAAGCGAAGATCAGCCCGCCCACGACAGCCGCCGCCCGGCGGCGCATGAAGGGGTTCAGCAGCCGGTAGGTGACATAGCCAGACAGCGCCAGGCCGGCGATGATGGACAGGTTGTAGGCGAACACCTCGCCGAAAGGGATGGCGATCAGCGCCAGGGCCAGCGTGAAGCCCGGGCGGAAGAACCACTTCAGGTTGTCGGTGGTGAATGGAGCCTGCGACAGCGACAGGATGCGGTAATCCAGCCCTTCCAGCAGGGTGATCTTGCGCCACCATGCCGCCCACATCTGCAGGCGCGAGTCGCCGACACCCAGCGTGGCCGTGCTCATCTGCAGGATCAAGGGGTAGGTGAAAACAACAGATGCCGCTGCAAACAGGGCCAGCACCATCAGATGCGCGCTGGCCGCACGGCGTAAGCCCGCCGGAGCAGGGGGTGCTTCAGCCGCCACACAGCCCTCCGCAGGGAGTCTCGCAGGCAGAAGAGCATACCCTGCTGGCCTGCTGCTTGCAACGACGGCGCGGCCGGTGGCTCAGGCAGCGCCCCGCAGACTGTCCAGCCAGGCAGCGAGCCGTGAGGAATGTCGCGGCTGGAGGTACTCGGCCAGGATCATCGCCAGCCGTTCGGCGTCGATATTGCGGATGAAGCGTCCGCCGACCACCACCGCGATGCGCCCGGTTTCTTCGGAGACCACAACGGCGATCGCGTCACTGATCTCGGTGATGCCCAGCGCCGCGCGATGGCGCAGGCCCATCTGCCGGTCGGGCAGATGGCGGGCCGACGAGATGGGCAGGGTGCAGGCGCCCGCGATCAACCGCGCCCCCCGGATGATCGCCGCGCCGTCATGCAGCGCTGTGTTGGGGAAGAAAGTCGTCTGCAGCAGCTCGCTGGAAACCAGCGCATCCAGCGCCACTCCGGACTCAATATATTCCTGCAGTCCGGTCTCGCGCTCCAGCACGATCAGGGCCCCGTGCCGCCGGCGCGAGAGATAGCGGACGGCGTCGCTGATCTCTTCGATCAGCGGGTTTTGCCCTACCTGAAGAGTCCGCAGTTCGCCCGGCAGTGGCAGCACGCGGCCCAGCCTGTCCAGCCAGCGCCGCAGCTCTTCCTGGAAGATCACAGGCAGCGCGACGGCCAGGGCGGTGAGCGTCCGGCTCAGAAGCCAGGAGAACGCCTGGAGGTTGAGCAGAAAAGACAGCGACCAGACCAGCACCAGCATGATCCCGATCCCGCGCAGCAGCGTGGCGGCGCGCGTCCCACGCACCAGCTGCAGGATCAGGAAGAACACCAGCGCCACCAGCAGAACATCGAGGATGTTCTGCCAGCTGCGGGGCAGGTTCTGGATTGCCCACAGGATTTCTTGTAAACCCACTGATTGCCCCTCAGACCGGGGTCGGACACTCCGTGGCGCAGCGTCCCGGTTCGTGGAAAACCGGTGCTATGCAGGTCGCTCCAACTGTTCCAGCAGCTGGCGGTAGCTCTGCACATCAGGCGGGTTCATCGCGACGATACGGCGGATGACCTCGATCGCATCAGCCTTGCTCCCCGCTTCCAGATACATCTCCCCCAGTGCATCGAGCTGGGCGATCGCCTCAGGGATGCGCTTCTGCTGGCGATAGACATCGGACAGCCGCTGGCGCAGAGCCGGCTGGTCAGGGTGGCGGCGAACCTGCTGCTCCAGGGTGGTCACAATGCGCTCGGTGTGGCCGCTGGTCACACAGTAGCGCATGTAGGCGTCCAGCGTCCGAATCGCACGCTCCGGCTGCCCCAACTGAAAGTTGAGATCAACCAGCGCCAGGGCCGACTCCTGATCGTCCGGGGCCAGAGCCATGATCCGGTCATAATAGCCAAGCGCCTCGCGCCAGTTCAGCCGCTGCGATTCAATGTCAGCCAGCGCCTTGAGCAGGGCGACCTGCGGCCCCGGGTCGGCATTGTGCTTTTCGCCGTACTCCAGCGCCTCGTTATAGATGGCAATGGCGCGGTCCGGCTCGGCCCGCAGGCGATAGAACAGATCGCCCATTTCGACGTACTGACGCAGCACGTCGTTCACCCGTCCCTGGCTCTTGAGCATATCGATGACCCGCTCGCGGGCGGCCAGATCGGCTGGCCACAGCTGGATCACCTCGGTGAACAGGTCGGCAGCCTTGTCGGCATTGCCGCGCAGCAGGTAGGCATTGGCGACCAGGTTGAGCTTGCTGGCCGCTTCCTGTGTCCGCCCTTCGCGGATCAAAATGGCGGCCAGCTGCCGGTGAGCCGGCAGATAATCCGGTGAACGCTCCAGAGCGTAATGGGCTTCGTCCATGGCCAGCCGCAGCAGGTTGCGGGTCATGAACATCTCGACGCGCTCCATGATCTGGGCGATCTCAGGGCGTCCTCCCTCAATCAGGAGCTCCATCAGATCAGAGACGTAGGATTCATTGCCCTGCGCAGCGTAGCCGGACAGTGCATCGGTCAGCCGCTTGCGCCAGTTCTGGTCGTTGAGGGCCAGCACCAGGGCGCGGCACATCTCGGCCAGATGGTCGCGGCTCTGCTCAGACAGGCTGCCGAGCAAGCGTTCGTAGCCGCCCGCATCGAAGTGAAGATTGACGGCGCGATCGGCGGCCTGAAGGGCTCGCACCAGGTGGGCTGCGGCCCGGTGGGCGTCGTCTTCATCCAGGTACGCGAGGCCGATGCCCAGGTTGGCTGCCAGCGCGTAGTCCGGGTCGCCGCTGACCTGACTGAGCAGGTTGATGGCGTCACGGTTGCTGTGGGTGTGCTGGTAGAGCAGCCCCAGGTTCAGACGCAGCGCCGGGGTGTCCAGGCCGGCGCTGAAGGCCCGGCTGTAGGCCTGGATGGCGCCGGCCGCGTCGCCGAGCTGGTGCAGATCCATAGCCTGCATGAGGGGGCCCTGGGCTGCCGTGGGGACCTGCCCGGCCCAGATCATATCGGCCAGCAGGCCCATCGCGTGACGGGCTGCCTCATCCACCGGGCTGCGAAGATGCTCGGTTTCCGCCTCGACTGCCTCGCCCGGCGGCAGGAACTCAGCTTCCGCCGCTTCCACAGCGCGGGAGGACGCCAGTGGCGCATCGGCGGGGCGCTGCAGCGGCTTGTTACGGCGGAGGTCATCGAGTGCATTACGGATGTCGGCGTTCAGCGGATCGAGATGGCGCGCGCGCTGGAGGGCCTGTTCGGCTTTCTGCGGCTGCCCGTAGCTCTGCAGCAGGCGTGCCAGTTCCAGGTATTCGTAGATCGCCTGCTGTACCGTAGCCTTATCTCGCTCGTAGATGACGGCCAGCCGCATATGAGGCTGCGGCAGGTCGGGGTCCAGGTAGACAGCCTGCTGCCAGTGTGGCACCGCCCGTTCCACATCCTTGCGGGCGAAGTAGATCTCCGCAACGGCGGCGTGCTTCTTGGCTGACTCCGCGATCTCCCCCAGAGTCTCCAGAATCTCGGCAGTCTTCTCATACGGCAGCGGATCGCTTGGCACCAGCTGGCTGACCCGCTGATACGCAGCGATCGCATCCTGATAATGCCCGGCCTCCATCAGGCTCAGGGCGAGCCCGGCCAGCGCCTGCGAATCGTCGGGGACCAGATTGGCGGCACGCTGATACTGTTCGATGGCGCGCTGCCAATCGCGGTCCCAGGCCGCATTGGCGGCCTCCCTCATTGCGGCTTGGTATGCGTCTTGATCTGCCATGTCTGTGGCGCTGCCCCATCTGTCAAGTCGAGATGCTTGCCGCGGCCAGTATACATTACCGGGTTTTGCGGCGCAATCGTGGTGGTGGGCTACCCTGCCGGAGCGTATGCTAGCGCCGGACGCGGATGTAGAAGCTCTGCAGCGCAGCATGCACGTGGGGATGGCGCACCAGGCCCAGATGGTTAGTTGCCGGCACCACGAGCAGCTCGGCGCCGGGCATGGCCCGGTACAGGGCCAGGCTGTCCTCCACGTCGTTGAACTCGTCGCGGTCGGCGCACATGATCAGGGTCGGCACGGGCACGCGGCTGAACGTCTCCACGGGGGCATCCCAGCCCACGACAACGCCCGTCTCCGGATCAAAGACGGCCCGCATGTCCTCCGTCCACTGGTCGAGGGGCAGCCCCACCGCCTGGCGGATGCGTTCCTGGGTCGGAGCGTGGTAGTTGGTTCCCAGCAGCGCCAGGGATCGGAACAGGTCGGGCTGGCGGCGGGCGGCGTACAGCAGCACTCCGCCTCCCATGCTGTAGCCGACGCCGTGCACAGGGGTTCGGCCGAGCTGGTACAGGAACTCGATCAGATCCTCGACCAGCCGGTGCAGGTGGAGGTCGCCGGCGGGGTTGGGGGTCTGGCCGTGGCCTCGCATGTCTGGCGTGATGACGTTGAAGCCATCATCCTCCAGTGAGGCGGCCAGCCAGCTCATCAGCAGGCCCTCCGCCGTCGCCGCATGCAGAGCGACCAGCGGCGGGCCGTCGCCGGTCTCGGTATAGTACATCTGCAGGTCATTGACTTTGAGCGTGGGCACCGATCACTCCCCCGGGCGGCAGTCAGGACGGCGGCAAGCGCCGACTGCCGCTGATTTTGACCGATGAACGGCCAGACGACAATGGCGTTCCCGGCGGTCACACCTGTGGTAGACTCGTCAGGGCTGATGACTCGGGAAAGCTGCCTGGAGGGAGAGCCAATGGGGCGTTTTCGCCTCCTGATAGCCGTCCTTTTCGCGGCCTGGGTGCTCCCGGCCCCTGCCTTCCTGATGCGCACCAGCAGCAGCGGCACGGCGATCCTGGGGCGTTACACGCTTCGCTATTTTCTGCTGCTGGTGGCCTACTGCGCGATCCCGGCTGCGCTGGCGGCGCTGGCCTGGCGGCCGCCTGCCCGGCTGATCGACCGGCTGATGCGCCCGCTGCGCTGGCTGCAGCGCCGCCCCCTCCTGCTCAGCCTGACAGTCTACGGCTTCCTCGAAGTCTGGTACCTCCTGCAGCGCACCCTGCGCGAAACGCGGTTTTTCGGCATCGGGCGGGGCTATACCTCGGTGCTGACCGGGGCGGCGCTGCTGCTGATCGCTGCCGCGGCCGTCCTGATCTTCGCCGGGCGCGGGCCCGGGGCTCAACGCACACTGGCCGCCAACCTGGCGCTTTCCGGCGCGGCTGTGTTCGCCGCGTTCACGGCCTTCTCGCTGCTGTATGCGCTGGTGGTGCGCCGCGATTCGTACCTCCTGATGCATCGTCTGTGGCCCGGGCTGCATCGGCGCGACCCCGTCCTGAGCTACAGCGACCGCCCGGACGTGACCGGGCTGGATCTGCGCTGGCCTGAGGGTCAGGTGACGCGGATCTCGACCGATGTCAACGGCTTCCGCAACCCCGGTGATGTCTCGGCGGCCGCGGTGGTCGGGATCGGCGACAGCTTTCTGGCGGCGCTGGCCGTGCCCGATGCGCAGACCTGGTCGGCTGTGCTGAGCCGCGAGCTGGGGGTTGAAGTCGCCAACTACGGCATCATCGGCTACCAGATGTGGCAGTACAACCTGGTGCTCGACCGCGCGGTGCGCCGGGGCGATCACGAGCTGGTGATCTACGCGATCTTCGCCAACGATCTGCGCGACGATGCCGAACAGGAGCGCGATGTCAGCATCATGCAGCGCTGGGAGCTGTGGCCGCGCCGGTCGCCGCTGACCTTCACCGCCCACGAGTTCCTGCGCGACTCGCCGGCTTACCAGATCGCCGGGCTGTTCGCGGGGCCGCCCTCGCCTGCGGCCGGGCGCGACCGCCCGCAGCTGGCCTACGGGCTTGCGCCCAAGTGTCTGCCGCTGGCGAGCTACGACGCCGCGCTGCAGCCGCTGATCGCGGAACGCCTCGACCGTGCCATCGCGCTGGCCGATGAGATCGGGGTGCGCATCCTGTTTGTGACCCTGCCGTCCAAGGAATCGGTCTATGCTGAAGAGCTGCTCCCGGTGTGCGATCAGTCCATCGCGGAGAGCGTCCAGAACGAAAGGCAGGGCTTCCGTTTCGTGTGCCGCTATCTGAGCGAGCGCGGGCAGGTCTGCGTGGACATGACGGAAAGCTTCCGCGCTGCGGCGGATCGGGCTGCCGGCCCCATTTACTTTCCGGTCGATATTCACTGGAACGCGGAAGGCAACCGCGTGTTTGCCCGCGGCCTGGCCGACGCCATCCGCCAGTACAGGCTGCTGCCATGAGCCCCCATCGCCCGGCGCTCATCGCGGCGGCTGCGCTGGCGCTGGCGGGGATGCTGCTCCTCGCGCCGCCGGCACACGGACAGCCGGAATCTCCCGCCGCGGAGCGCCTGACGCTGATCGACCGCACCGGCGGCCCGATCACGGCCGCGGTGACGCTCGCCGACGGATCGGTGATCGCTGCCGAGGGATCCTCGCTGGTGCGCCTCGATCCCTCGGTGACTCCCATGATCGCTGTGGCCAGGGCCGATGCCGGGCACGGGCTCATCCTTGATCTGGCGGCGGCGCCGCCGCTGCTGCTGGCCCTCACCGAGCAGGGGCTGCTGGCGCTGCCGTATGACAGTTCCGGAGGCATCCCGCCGCCGCTGAGTTTCACCCCCGGCGGGGGCCAGTCGCTGGCTGCCGGGGGGGGCTGGGCGGCGGTGGCCGCGCGCGAGGCCGGGGTGCGCCTGCTTCGGCTGGATGGACAGGGACGGGCCGCAGCGGATCACGCCATCCCGCTGCCGGGGCGGGCGCTGGACGCTGCGTTTGCGCCGGATGGCACCCGCCTGTACGTGGCGGCCGGCGAGGCCGGTGTGCAGGTGATCGATATGGCTGCGCCCGGCGGCCCGGCCCTGCTGGGGATGCTGCCGGGCAGCGCGCCAGCCGATGCGGTCGCCCCGGTCGGGCTGCTGCTGGCGGTGGGCATCCGCGGCCAGGTGCGGCTGATCGATCCGATGCCCGGCGCGGGGGAAGTCGGGCAGTTTGCCGGGCTGAAGGATGCCCGGCAGATCCTCGCGCAGGACGGCTACCTGTATATTGCCGATGGCCGGGATGGGCTGAAGATCCTCTGGCTGGCGGCCCCCGATCGCCCGGTGCAGGTCTACGGTGAAGCCGACCACCCTGCCAGCGCGGTGCAGGGGGCCGATGGGCTGGCCTATGTGGCCGGCCCCGACGGGCTGCGCATCGTCGATGTATCGTCCCCGACCCGTCCGCGCGAACTCAGCCGGCTGCCGCTGCCCGGGACTCCCCGGGGACTGACTCTGAGCGATCCGCCCGGACGGGTCTTTGCGGCGCTGGGCGACGAGGGGGTGGCCGTCATTAACGTTGATAACCTGAGCGCGCCGCAGCTCACCCGCCGCATCCCGCTGGGCGGGGAGGCGCTGGCGCTGCTGCAGGCAGGCAGCACGCTCTATGTCGCGCTCGGGGATGAGGGCCTGGCGATGATCGAGGTGGGGGAGCCTGGCCAGGAAGCTGTCGCGGCGACGCGGGCGCTGCCTGGCCCGGCGCTCGATCTGGTCCGCCGGGGGGATGCCCTGTACATCGCGGCCGGGGAAGCCGGCCTGCTGGCGTTTGACATCATCCGCCCGCTGGCGCCGGCGCTGGTCGGCGTGCTGACGCTCGACCCGCTGCGTGCAGCAGGCGAGGGCGAGGAAACGCCAGCAGCGCAGGGCGCTCTGGCCGTCACCATCGCCGGCAAGCGCGCCTACGTGGCCAGCGGTGATTCGATCAGCGTGGTCGATATCAGCCGCCCCGATCGTCTGGCGCGGCTGGCGCAGGTCGAAGTCCCTGCCCATCGCATCGCCCTCAGCGAGGTCTACCTCTATGCGGCGTCGGGCAGCCACGTCCGGATCTTTGATGTACGGGCCACCGCCGAGCCGATTCCCCTGCGCACCTACCACGGGCTGGATGACATCACGCGTATGACCGCCAGCGACGACCGCGTGCTGATCGCCGGCGGCGGCACAGGACCCGACCTGCTGGTGCTGTCAGCGGCTGCGCCGGATGCCCCGCTGGAGTTCGACAGCAGCGCTTCCACCGGCGGCGCCTATCGGGCGATCCCGGCGCCGGGGGATATCGTCTGGCTGGCGGCAGGATCGGACGGCCTGCGCCGTTACGCGATCAGCGAGGGGGGAGCACTCCTGCCGGGCGGCGGCTATCGACCCGTCAGCGATGCGGCCGTGCTGGCTGCCGATGGCATCCGGCTGCTGGCGGGGGGGCGCGAGGGCTGGTCGCTGGTGGATATCGCAGGCGGCGGGCTGGCGATGCGGGGTGGCAGCTCGCCCTCGCTGCCGGTGACCGGGCTGGCCGTCGAGGGGACGGCTGCGGCTGCCGCGCTGGGATCGGCGGGCGTCGCGCTCTATGACCTCGCCGGCGCAGACGGGCCGGCTCTGGCCGCCCGGGCCGAGACATACGGCCCGGCGTCCGGCGTGGCCCTGGACGCGGACTATCTCTACGCGGCGGATGCGGGCGGGCTGTCGATCTTCGATCGCCGATACCTGCTGCCGGTGGCACGGGTAGCGGCCCCCGCGCCAGCCCGTGCGGTGACGCTGCGCGGAAGGTACGCCTATCTGGCGCTGGATGATGGGTCGCTGGCGGTGATCGATCGGGCTGACCCTTCCGGCGGGATTGTGCGGGCCGGGACGCTGCCCACCCGCCGCCCAACCGACCTGATCCCCGGCCCGGACGGGCGGCTGTATGGGCTGGCAGATGAGACGATCAGCTCTCTGCGGGTGGGCGACCCGGCCCGGCCCGCCGTGATCGCCCAGGGCACGCTGCCGGCGCTGGCGGCTCGCGGGCTGTTTTCCGGTCCGCTGCTGGCTGCCTTCAGCCCCGGCGACCGGCTGCGCTTCTACGACATCGCGGACCTGGAAGGCGGGGTGGCGTGGGAAGGCTCGGTCGATCTGGCGGCGGACGGCGAGGCCGCCGAGGTGGCGCTCAGCGGGCGCACGCTGTATGGGGCCTACGGAGCGGGCGGGCTGGGGCTGATTCCGCTGGATGCCCCGGCGCGGCGGACGGTCTTCTTCGATGAGCCGGTGCATTCCGTCATCCTCGACGGGGAGACTCTGCTGGCAGCAGGCCAGTCGCTGACTGCCTGGGATGTCCGCGACCCCTACGCCCCGGTCTGGCTGGGGGCGCTGCCGCTGACGGCCCCCGCGCGCCATCTGGATCGCGCTCCCGATGGCCTGCTGCTGGTCAGCATGGAAAACGGCCTGTCGATCGTCAGCCAGGAGGGGGGCGCGCTGCGTCAGGTGGGGCACCTGGCGGTCGATCAGGTCGATCGCGCGGCGCTGATCGGCTCCCGGATCTATGCGGCGCTGCACCGCGGCGGGCTGCTGGTCGCCGATGCGTCCGATCGCTCCCGCCCGGCTCCCCTGTTTACCTACACCTCCCCGGCGGGCCGCTTTGTCTACGATCTGCTCCCGCTGGACGATTCGCGGCTGCTGGTGAGCTGGGAGGGAGGGATCGATGCGCTGGAGATCGACGCGCCGGGTATGCCGCCGCATCTGGTCTCGGTGACGCCCTCTGTGGGGAGCGCCGCGCTGAACGTATCGCTGGATGCCCGCGGCGAGCAGCTCGCGCTGTCGCTGGGGGCGGATGGGGTGCAGCTTTTCGATCTGGGCGACCCGGCCAGCCCGCAGCCGGGGCCGTCCGCCGATACGCCGGGGGAGGCGCTCGCGGCGGCTTTTGTTGGCGAGGCGGTTGCCGTCGCGGACGGCGTGTGCGGTGTGCGAGTGTTCCAGCGCGGGCCGGACGGGCTGCAGGAGGCAGCCGCCTGGCGCGGCTTTGCCGGATCGGTGCTGGCCGGGTCAGACCGGCTCTACGCGGGGGGCGCAGGCCAGCTGTCCGTCCTGCGCTACGACCCGTCAGCCCCGGCGGCTGCGCCGGCGGTGCCTCACAGCCCATCGCCCGCCGACGGCAGCGGCGATGCGCCTCTGGATGCCGTCCTGTCGTGGGGGCCGCTGCCCGATCCCTGTGATCCGCTGGTGTATGCTGTGTATTTCGGGGTCGCGAACGATCCGCCGTGGGCAGGGCAGGTCGTGGGCCAGCCCATGCTGGCCGTCGGGCCGCTCGATCCCGCGCTCACCTATACATGGCGGGTGGAGGCGGTCAACCGTCAGGGCGGACGCTCCAGCAGCCCGCGCTGGCGCTTCACCACGGCCCGCGGCGCCGTCCCCGATCTGATACCGCCCGCGCCGCCTCTTTTCATGCAGCGTCTGCAGCAGGATCCGGCGGTATCGGCAGGGCTGCTGGCTGTCTTTGCGCTGGCGGCAGCGGCGGGGTTCTGGTACTGGCGCCGACATCACACAACCCATCCGGGCGACGAGGCCGTGCCAGCCTGGTATACCACGGAGGATGAAGACAGGCGCGGCGGTTAGCCCTGGCCCGCCAGCGGCGATGACTGACCGTCCGCTGGTGTGCGGTAGAACGGGTTGCTCCCAGCTGCGTGCTCCGTGATGTCCACAACCTCGCGGACTTCCGGGACGGCCTCGCAGATCATGCGCTCTACGCCCATCTTCAACGTCACGGCGGCCATCCCGCAGCCCTGGCAGCCGCCGCTCATGCTGATGCTGGCGACTCCGTCCCGGTAGTCTACCAGCGTGACATTGCCCCCGTGCGAGCGCACGCCGGGGTTGATGTGCCGCTCGATGACCTCAGCGATCCGGCGGGCGGTCGCGTCGGGCCAGACCGGGTTGGGATTATCGATCCGCAGGCCGCCCTGGCCGAGGCCGCTGAAATCGATCACGGTGCCCTGCAGATTGGCCGCGCTGGCGGCGTCGATCAGCATCGGCAGGTCGCCGGGGTCAAAGGCGATGTCGCCTTCCTGCTGGCTGGCGGGATCGACAAACCGCAGCTGATAGCGGAAATCCTCGTTACCGCGCCCCACGATGGACAGGCGCAGGGCCAGCCCGTGCTGTCCCTTGGATTCGCGGAGTTCGATCAGCTTCTGGCGGGCGGCATCGGTAATGGTCAGCATCAGGCGGCTCCTGTGAGGTTATCCGGCGGGCGGCTGAGCGAGCGGGGACTGGCCGACGGCATCACGGTAGTAGGGGGATAGGCCGGCGGCGTGCTCCGTCATATCGACCACCTGCCGGATGGCCGGGACGGCCTCCCGGATCAGGCGCTCCACGCCCTGCTGCAGAGTCTGGCGAGCCATGCTGCAGCCCTGGCAGCCGCCGCTCATCGTGATGTAAGCCACATCGTCGCGCACGTCGAAGAGACTGATCTGCCCTCCGTGCGTCCCGGCGCCGGGGTTGATCTGGCGTTCGATGACCTCGGCGACTTCCCGCTGCAGGTCGCTGGTCCACAGGGGGTTGGGATTGTCGATCCGCAGCCGCCCTTCTTTCAGGTCAATCACCGAACCCTCCAGGCAGGCTGCTGTATCCGGATCAATATACACGGGGAAATCCGGCGTCTCCACGACGCGATCCTCCGGTGTGCGATCGTCAGGACGCACGGAGCGAAAATCGTACCGGAACCCCTCCAGGCCGCGGCCCAGGATGCGCAGCCGGACGGCATACCCTTCCAGACTGCTGGCCTTCATAGCCGCGACGAGCCGGGCGCGGGCGGTATCGGTCAGGGTCAGCATAGGGCGGTGCAGTCTCCACGGAAAAGATACTACGGGGAGTATAGCGAATCGGCGTCTGGCTGTGCCACCCGGCGCCGGGCCGGACTCCCGCCCTGCGGCGCAGCCTCTGCTACAATACGGGCTGCCAGTTGCCTGTCTGATCAGAGAGGAGTGATCCGCGATGGAATTCAGCCGCTACGAGCTGTACGATCTGCTGAACCGCCCCGGTCCGCTCTGGCTGGCCCGCGCCAATCTGGAAGATGCCAGCCTGGAAGGCGCTAATCTGTACCGCGCCATCCTGCGCGGGGTCAACCTCACCGGCGCGATGCTGCTGGGAGCCGAGCTGTCAGAGGCCAATCTGACGGCCGCCACGCTGACCCGCGCCATCCTGAGCTGGGCCAACCTGGCAGGGACGCAGCTTCAGGGGGCCAATCTTCGGAATGCCGATCTCCAGGGGGCTAATCTAAGCGGCGCCAGCCTGGTGGAGGCGATCCTGTTCGAGGCGAATCTGGAGGAGGCGGACCTCACCGGGGCGGATCTCACCGGGGCCAGTCTGCAAAATGCCCGCGTCAGCCTGGAGCAGCTGCAGATGGCCGCGTCGCTGGCAGGCGCCACACTGCCTGATGGCCGGACTGCACGATAGCGCCGGCTTTTAGTCCGGGGCGGGGTGGGTGTACAATCACCGCATGTTTTGTGACTGGCGGGTGAGGTTATGACAAACGCATCCCCGGATGATCTCCTTCAACGCGGCATTGCGGCGGCGCGTGCCGGCCAGACGGAAGAAGCCCGGCGCTGTCTGGCGCAGGCGGTCCAGCAGGATCCGCGCAGCGAGATGGCCTGGCTGTGGCTGAGCAGCGTCCTTGAGGCGCCTGAGCAGCGCATTCACTGCCTGCGCCAGGTGCTGGCGATTAATCCGAACAATGAATTTGCCCTGCGCGGCCTGGCCGCTCTGGGGGTGTCTGCCCCGCAGATGTCGCCGCAGGAAGCAGCGCCGGCGGCGGAGGCGTTTGCGGACGAGAAAGCTCCACCCGCCGCTCCGGCGCCGCCGGCTGAGCCTGAGGCAGCCGCCGAGGAGGCAGCCGCCCCCGGTGAAGCCGGCTACCGGGAGGCCGCTCCTGCGCCCGCAGCAGCCGCCCCGCTGACGCGCCGCCGCCGCGAGAAAGTGGTGTTCCCGGTGGCGTCGGTCGCTGATGGTGTGCCGCTGATCAGCCCGGAGGTGATCGCGTATGCTCAGCGTGAGGCTGGCGAGATGCTGCGCGAACTGGAGCGCGAACGCGATCGATCCCGGCTGGAGGTGGACTGGTACACCCCGGATCGCCCGGCGCCGGTGCGCCGGCTGGCGATCAACCCGCTGGTGGCGGCCATCGTCGGGAGCCTGGTCATCGTGTTCCTGACTGTGGTGCTCGTCTCCAACCTGTCGGGCTACATCCGGCGCACCCGCGCAGCCCGGGAGGAGGCCAGCCGCCCCACGCCGACGATCACGGTTGAACCGACCGCCACGGTCACGCCGAAACCGACGCGCACGCCGACGGCCACGGGCGTGGCGTATGACACTGGCCCGGTGCTGCCTGCCGGCGACGCGCCGCGCGGCGATCGGCGCTTCGGCATCACGGCCACCCCGCCCTATATCGCGACCCCGCACCCGTCTCTGCCGCGGCTGACCGCTGCGGGCGAGGCTTTTCATGCCGGCCATTTTGAGGAAGCTGCCAGCCTGGCCGGGCAGGTGCGCGAGGCCGGCGGCGATGTGCCCGTTGACACGTATTTCTTTGAAGGGATGTCGCTGGCCTATCTGGGCGATCTGGAAGCGGCCCGGGCGGTGATCGATGCCGGCCTGGAGCGCGATCCGGCCTTCGCCCCGCTGCATGCCGCGCTGGGTTACGTGCATGCCCGCCAGGGCCGCCTGGAGCAGTCCCGGCAGGCCAGCGAACGCGCGCGGGAGCTTGATCCCGGGCTGCTGCTGCCGGTTCAGACGCTGGCCGAAGGCTACCTGGCGCAGGGCAACCCGGATGCGGCGCTGCAGCTCGTCCAGCAGGCCAAAGCAGTGGTTGGCCCCTACGATCTCAACCTGCTGGTGCTGGAAGGCCAGGCTTACCTGGCGGCCAACCGGCCAGCCGACGCTACCGCGGTGGGCAATCTGGCGTATTACATTGATCCCGGCTCCGAGGAAGCGACGCTGCTGCTGGCCCGCGGGCGGATCGCGCTGGGCCTGAACAGCTCGGCGATGGTGCTGCTGGAAGATCTGCTTGACCAGGTTAATCCCTCCAGCGTGGCGGGCTGGACTCTGCTCGCCCGCACCTACGAGGCAGCCGGGCGGCCAGAAGATGCCCTGCAGGCGTATGCCCGGGCTCTGCAGCTCAACGATCAGTCCGTGGAGGCGCTGGTCGCTCGCGGAGACTTCCTGCTGGAACGCGGTCAGGTGCAGCAGGCTTATACCGACTACGACCGCGCACTGTCCATTGATCCGGGCCGCGCCGATGCGCGCTACGGGCGCGCGATCACCGGCTCCGCGCTGGGCGAGTATGAACGGGCCCTTGAAGATCTGGAGGCCGTGCGGCGCGCCGGGCTGTCGAACGCGGAGGTCGAGATCTTCTACGTGCAGGCGCTGGTGCAGAATGGCAGCTACCGCGAAGCGATCGATGCGGCGGCGGCGGCCCTCGGCGCTGGCCTCTCCCCCGATCAGCAGGCGCAGGTGCTGCTGGCGCGGGGCCGCGCCTACTACGAGCGCGGCGAGTACCCGGCGGCCCTGTCCGACGCGCAGGCATCGCTCTCCATCGCGGATACCGGCAGCGGGCACTACCTGCTGGCGCTGATCTATGAGGCGACCGGTGAGACCCGGCTGGCGATCCTGGAGATGGAATGGGTGCTGTTCTTCGACCAATCCTTCGGCTACCCCTTCGCCGGGGAAGCCCGTGATCGTCTGGCCGCCCTGTATGAGGCGCGCCAGGCGGAGCTGGTGCTGAGCTACACGCCGACATTCACCGCAACGCCGACCAGCACGCCCCTCCCGACCAGCACGCCGACCCGGACGCCGACCCCGACGCGCACGCCGACGCCGACCCGGACGCCGACCGTGACGCGCACGCCGACCCTGACGGCCACGCTGCCGCCGACGCGGACGCCGAGTCCCACACCTACGCCCTGATGACGGGCCGCCGGCCATGACGCTCGAAACGCTGGAAGGGGCTGTTGAGCGGATCACGTACTACAGCCCGGAAGATGGCTACAGCGTGATCCGCCTGGCGCCCACGACCCCGCTGGGCTTCTGGAGCGGGCGGGGCGAGGATGGGCTGGTGACCGTCGTCGGCAACCTGCCCGACCTGGTGCCCGGCGAGAGCGTGCGCCTGGAAGGCATCTGGCAGACCCACGCCAGCTATGGGCGGCAGTTCCGCGCCCAGCAGGTCACCCGCATCGCCCCCGCCACCATCGAGGGGATCCGCCGCTATCTCGGCTCCGGGCTGATCAAGGGCATCGGCCCCGGCATCGCCAGCCGCATCGTCGATCATTTCGGCGCTGATACGCTGGAGGTGCTTGACCGGGACCCCGGACGTCTGTATGAAGTGGATGGCGTCGGGCGGCGGCGGGTGCAGCTGATCACCGCGGCCTGGGCGGAGCAGCAGCAGATCAAGCAGGTGATGCTGTTTCTGCAGAGTCACGGCGTCTCCACCGGGCTGGCGGTCAAGATCTTCAAGACCTACGGCGACGATGCGATCCGCCAGGTGGAAAGCGATCCCTACCAGCTGGCCCGCGACATCTACGGCATAGGCTTCCGGACGGCCGACCAGATCGCGCGCAGCCTGGGCCTGCCTCCCGACCATCCACGTCGGCTGGAGGCCGGGGTGGTCTACGCGCTGGGCCAGGCGCTGGATGAGGGCCACGTCTTCGTGCCTGCTGGCGAGCTGGCTGGCGCCGCGGCCGGGCTGCTCGACGTGTCGGAAGCGGAGGCGGCGGCCGCCATCGAGCGGGCCGCGGCGGCCGGGCTGGTCCGGCGGGAGCCAATCCCCGGCGGCGAGGAGACGGCCATCTATCTGCTGCCATACTACCATGCTGAAGTGGGCATCGCCCGCTGCCTGAAGCAGCTGGCCGATGCGCCCGGCTCCTACCTGGAGCCGCTGCAGCAGACCCCATTCGGCTCGCTGATGGCGCGCATCAGCGCCGGGCCGGCCGTTGAGCTTTCGGCCCGCCAGCAGGCAGCGGTCGGCGCGGCGCTGGCCCACAAAGTCAGCATCCTCACGGGCGGGCCGGGGACGGGCAAGACCACGGCCCTGCGCGCGCTGATCGCGGCCCTGCAGGCCGGGGGCTGCTCGTTTGCGCTGGCCTCGCCGACCGGGCGGGCCGCCAAGCGGCTCAGCGAGGCGACGGGCCAGCCGGCCCGCACCCTCCACCGCCTGCTGGGCTATTCACCGGCGCAGGGCTTCGCCTTCCACGAGGAAAACCCGCTGCCGGCTGATATGGTGATCGTGGACGAGGCGTCGATGCTGGACGCGGTGCTGGCCTATGCGCTGCTGCGGGCCGTCGATCCCCGCTCCCACCTGCTGCTGGTAGGCGATGTAGACCAGCTGCCCAGCGTCGGCGCGGGCGACGTGCTGCGCGACCTGATCGCCAGCGGCCTGTTCCCGGTGACGCGGCTCGACGTGATCTTCCGCCAGGCGCAGGACAGCACCATCATCGCCAACGCGCACCGCGTCAACCGCGGCGTGCTGCCGGTGTTCCCGGAGGGCTCGGACGATTTCTTCCTGTTCAACGTGGGCGACGAGCCGGAGCGGGCCGCCGAGATGGTCGTCGATGTGGTGCAGAACCGGCTGCCGCGCCGCTTCGGGGTCAACCCTCTGGAGGATGTTCAGGTGCTGGCCCCGATGTACCGCGGCCCGGCTGGCGTGGCGGCGCTCAACCAGCGGCTGCAGCAGGCGCTGAACCCGCCCGGCCGGCCGCTGGAGCGCGTGCTGGGCGGGCGGCTGTTCCGGGTGGGCGATAAGGTGCTGCAGACCCGCAACAACTACGACAAAGAGGTCTTCAACGGGGACGTGGGCCGCATCCGGTCGTTCGATCTGGTGGAGCAGACCCTGGCGGTGGTCTACGATGACCGGGTGGTGACTTACGATTGGGCGGAAGCGGGCGATCTGCTGCATGCCTATGCGATCAGCGTGCACCGGTCGCAGGGCAGCGAGTATCCGGTTGTGGTGATGCCGATCGTGGCGCAGCACTATCTGCTGCTGCAGCGCAACCTGCTGTACACGGCTATCACCCGCGCCCGGCGGATCGTGGTGCTGGTGGGGTCGCAGAAGGCGATCGCGATGGCGGTGAAGAACGAGACGGTCTCGCAGCGCTACACGCTGCTGGCGGATCGGCTGCGGGGGGCGGCTTCCGGGAAGTGAGCCTGTTGACGGTAACTGTTTTCCCATGGTATATACAGTTTAAGATCGCCGCCGATTCGGATCCTTGCAGGATCTTCTCCCGGGAGGCTTTTGATGGCGTTCCAATCCACCTATACAGGCTCTCACGCCCTTCTGGTTGCAATCAATGATTATGGAGATGCCAGGCTTAGGCCACTGTATTCTGCTGAAGCAGATGCCCTTGCACTTGCGAAGGTGATCTCAGATCCGCCATATGAGTTCAGTTCCCACCTACTGCTAGGACATGATGCAACCAAGCAAGCCATTCTGAACAAACTGTTTGAACTCCAGCAGGCGGTAGCCCCTGATGATCGCGTTCTCATCTATTTTGCGTGCCACGGCTATATGCGCCCAGATCTGCAGGGCAATGACATTGGCTATCTTGCTGCTGTAGATACCGTTCCTGATAACCCCTTCACGGCACTCAATCTCACAAATGAAATCGTCGGCACACGTAATTTCATCGGAGCCAAGCATATTGCTTTCATCTTCGATACCTGCTTTAGTACAGCGGCACTGGGTGTTGGCACAAGGTCAGTGGAGCCTTCTATTGAGGGATATTTGCTCAGAGGCGCGCATCAGGTGCTGGCGGCAGGAGATAAGGCAGTCAACGATTATCAGTCAATGACTAAGATCTTGATAGATGCGCTGACCCAGAATGTAGCTGACGATCCAAGCACGGGAATGCTTACGTTTACCAGCCTGGGGGCCTACCTCAGGGCCAGGATCACGGAGATTACAGGATCGGCTCAGATCCCGGCATTTGGCCCTGTAGTGGGTAGCGACAATGGTGAGTTCATCTTTCGCCAGCGCACAGTCAGTATTCCCACAATGCTATTGAATGGCCTGAAAAATGCTAACCCAATGACAAGATATTTCGCACTCGCCGAAGCTGAAAACTACATACGGGATAACCCTGGCGCGGCTTCTGGAGTGCTTGACATCTTACGACGCCTGGCAACACTTGACCCTGACGCTAGTGTCAGGAGCCGGGCGCAAGGAATCATTGATAGCTTGGGAGGCCGCCAGGAATCCCCACCAAGGCCCTCGTCGCCATATGAAGATCTTCTGGAACTGAGGCCCAATAAGCGCCTTGATGAGCAGCTGTTGCAATTGTCCATCGCTGTGGAGAGGGCTGATGAGACAGGAGATCCGGAGCGGACACTCAGAGCCTGCTTGGACCTCTACGCTTTTGTGATGGACAACCGGCAGCACTTTGGCCCCTCATCAGCCATGCACGTCGGCAATGCTGCTGTGATGGCAGAGAAGCACTCCAATATCAGACTTGCATCCGCACTGTATGAGCTAGCGCTTCAACTGGAGCCAGGTCGCTGCGTGACTGCCTTTAACTATCTGGATTTCATCATTGATAAGGAAGTCACAGATCTCTATCCAAGAGCACCGGAACTCTTTGACACAGTAGAGCGCAACTGCGAGCCCGAGGACAGGCTGGAGCAAAGGATCATGCTCCGAATACGGTTTGCGGTGCTTACAGAGCAAGAGCCATCACAGGAAGATTGGGAAGCATTGATGGCAATGGTGCGCAATGATCCTGCTGATCGGTCATTAGTTACGCGGGCCCTCTATATGTGCGATGCTATCCGCAGTGCCGAAAATGCCAAGGCAATAGCAGTTCTTCACTGTGATGCGGGGGAAGGCGCAGATCACTGGTATATGCCCTTACGCGGAGTTGCAGATATCTTGGCCAAGTCAACAGGGGCTACCAGAAAAGACGACGAACGGGTCGCTATGGAGATGCTGAGATTTTTCCTGGCCAATCCGACTTACCAGACAAGCGCCGAAGTACAACGCCAGCGCCGTATCATGCTATCGAATCTTGCTCTGCTTCTGGATACACAAGATTATGATGAAGAAGCGGGCCGCTACTGGTTCGAGGCTTATCGCCTTGAGCCGCGACCGATCAAGCCTTATGCAATGTATTTACTCAGGGCAGAGCGAGCCGATCTAGCTGAAAAGGTGATGCGCGGCGAGCCGTTTGGAGACGAAGTCCAGGAGCCTCCGGTTGTGCCAGGCAGGCACCCGATGCCCGAGCACTGGATCACCGACCCCGCAGAGCGCTGGTGGGAGAAGTATCAGTAAGGCACGCAGCGCTGCGCCGACGCAGCCTCAGGCTGATAAAGAGGGATGCTCCCGGCACGTTCAGGGAGTATCCCTTATTGGTTTCCTCCTTCAGGCACTCCCTCATCGCCCGCTGATGGCCCGGCCGATCAGCCAGTCGCGCAGGGGGGTGGGCAGAGCTTCCAGCAGCAGGCGCAGCCGCGCATCGGGGCCGATCACGTAGCGGCTGCGCGGACGGCGGGCGGTCAGGGCATGGACCACCGCATCAGCGACCCGCTCGGCAGGCACGCCCCGCGCCCCCAGTTCCAGCGAGACATCCACCATCGCCGCCATCGCCGGCCCGTACAGCTCGTGCGCCTGCAGCGGGTAGCCCCGCAGGCTGTCCTCCGCTTTGCCCAGCGACTTCTGCCAGATCGGGGTGGCGATGGAGCCAGGCTCGATGATCGCCACATGCATCCCCCAGGGGCGCAGCTCGACGCGCTGCGCGTCGGCGATCGCCTCCAGCGCAAACTTGGAGGCGCAGTACGGGCCGTAGAACGGGATCGCGCTGCGCCCGCCGATCGACCCTACATAGACGATCCGTCCGCGGCCCTGCCGCAGCAGCGGCATCATCGCCTGCATGACGGCCACCTGGCCCACCACGTTGATCTCGATCTGCCGGCGCAGGGCGTCCAGCGGCACAAACTCCAGCGGCCCGGCGACGGCCACTCCGGCATTGTTGACCAGCCCGCTCAGCCCGTGATCGCCCACGGCCGCAGCGATGATCTCGCGCGTCTGCTCGATCGAGCGCCCCTCGGTGACGTCCATCAGCAGCGGGGTCAGGCGTTCAGAGGCGCGGGCACGCAGAGAATCGGCGTCCGCCGCCGAGCGCACGGTGGCAAAAACGCGGCAGCCCAGGCTGTCCAGACGCAGCGCGCAGGACAGCCCGATGCCGGTGGAGGCGCCAGTGATCAGGATGGCCCGGCTGGCAGGTTGTGCAGTCATGCAGGCGGTCTCCTTAGCGGTCCGGATCCAGCAGGGGCGGCAGATCTTTCAGGCTCATCCGCGAGGTCATATCCAGGCTGAGGGGGGTCACGGAGGTGATGCCCTCCAGCAGCGCGCCGACATCCGTCTCGTCGTCGCTGGCCGGGCCGCCGCTCATCCGGTAGCCGATGCGCCCTTCATCCCCCAGCACAGCGCGCTGCGGCGGGGTGGGAATGAAGTACGGGCGGCGCTCCAGCCGGGTAGCGCGCCAGGGTGAGCCGGGCCGCGCTGCTGCCGGCACGTCGATCTTGAGCACATCCACGTCGTCGGGCAGGCGGGTGCTGAGCAGGCGCTCCGCGAACAGCGCGGTGAAATACATCGCGGCGCTGAAGTCCACCCCCTCGTCATACGCCAGGTGCAGAGACACATCGACCTGGAGCGAGACGGCCAGCGCCGGGACGCCGTGGGCGGCAGCCTCCAGGGCGGCCCCGACGGTGCCGGAGATGGTCACGCCCAGCCCGACATTCTCGCCGTTGTTGATCCCTGACACGGCCAGCGCCACCGGACGATCAGCCAGCTCCAGCAGCGCGTGCTGGACGGCCTGTGCAGGGGAAGCATGAGCGGCATAGGCCGGCCAGGTGCGTCCATCGCGCTGGACAGTCGCCTCGAACAGCCGCCCGTCATGATGATGCGGCATGCTGCGCCCCGCGCCGGACTGCTGCATGCGGGGGGCGACGATCAGCAGGTCGCCCAGTGGATCGAGCGCAGCGGCGGCGGCCGACAGCCCGGGCGACAGGATGCCATCGTCATTGGTGACCAGGATCAGCGGTCTGAGGCTCACAGACAGTCCTTTGGGACGGGCAGGCACGGCTGTAGTGTAACGCTTAGCCGGGGCGGTTTCAACGCGGGGCAAAACGATGCGGGGGCAGGCCGCAGTCTGCCCCCGGAGATATCACGTTCGGCAGCGCAGCCGGATCAGGCTGACCGGGTGGCCTCCGCCATCGCGGGCGCGCGCAGCCCTTCGCGCAGGCCGATATACGTCGATGCCACCATCAGGGCAACGATGATCACCGCCAGAGCGGCGGGATCGGTCAGCAGGTAGGTGAACCAGTCGATCAGCGCGTTCGTCAGGTAGGTGGCTGTGGTCACCAGCCGCGCAAAGACCTCGCTGGCGGCGCCCAGCGCCACGCCGACCCACGGCCAGACCATGACGATCCGGTAGATCCCCAGCGACAGGAGCAGGATGGGGGTAAGCAGGCTGATCGACGCCAGCGCCGACAGCCCGACCAGCAGCGCGATCATCCACGGCCGGGGATGGCGTCGTGCTTCCCGGACCTGGGCGCGAGCCATCACGCGGGCCGTGAAGTCGGCACGCGGGGCTACTTGCGGCTGAGCCATCAGCAGCCGATCCAGGGCGTTCATGCGGCTCCACATATCAGCGCAGGCCGCACACGCCTGCATGTGTTCGTACAGCAGCTCCTGCTGATCATCGGCCAGTTCACCATCGAGGGAGAGACTGATCAGCAGTTGATAGGCATCATGGGCCATGTTCAGGCTCCCTCCATCGCCACAGCCACCCCGGTGAGCTGCCCGGCCCGCGCTTCTTCGGCCAGCATCTGCCGCGCGCGGAACAGGCGGGACTTGATGGCGCTTTCGGTAGTTTCCAGCATCTCCGCAATTTCAGCGTAAGACATATCATACCAGTAGCGCAGGATCACGGCTGCCCGGTAATCCGGCGCCAGCTGACTCAGCAGCGCATGTACCAGCGTATTGCGCTCGGCATCGATAGCCGATTGTTCAGGGCCGACTGCTCTGCTGTTGAGCGCCGGGTGTGGAGGGAGCGGCTCGTCCAGAGACAGCCACACCAGCCGCCGCTTGCGCAGCCGGTCGATACAGTAGTTGGATGCGATCGAGAGCAGCCACGTTTTGAACGGGCGCTCGGCGTCGTAGCGATCGATATGCTGGTAAGCTCGCAAGAATGCCTCCTGCGCGGCATCCTCCGCCTCACGCGGCTCGCCCAGCATGCGATAGGTCAGGTTGAATACGGGTCGCTGGTGGCGCTCCACCAGTTCCTCGAAGGCCTGCTGGTCGCCCTGCATTAGCCGGGTGACCAATTCCTGATCGGTTTCCACATTTCACCCGCTTAACGGTGATAGCGGTGTGGATGCCACCGCCCGGGCCTGACGCCCGTCCTGCACCCTGTGAGGCGGCTCATGGGCCCACCTCACCATCCACTACGCAGTATAAACCCATAAGTTGCGGAATAACCGTCAATTGGGTGACAGTTTCCTGTCAACCGGCTGACAGCGGGGTACGGAACGCCGGCTCCGGCGCAGAGCGTAGGGTATGCGTAGGGTAAGCGTATGAACGACGGCAGGCTCACCGGGCTGCATTAGCGTATTCTAATCTATGAAGGGCGAAAATCTCTTCTTCTCCTCCTTTTGAAAGAGAGCCGGGTACGCCGACCCCGGCTCTCGCTGATTCTCCAGCCGGCTTCTCAGCTTCGCGCCCCCAGCCGCACTACCAGCTCCTCCAGCGCATAGGTTGGATTCAGCCGGTCCACCGCTCTGCCGGGGGCGTCGCGTTCGGCCAGGCCGCCTTTCATGGCCAGGTCGGTCTCCAGCAGGTAGCGATAGATGCGTTCGAGCTGTTCGAGGCTGTAGCGGCGGGCCTGGCTCGCCAGCTTGCGGGCGACGAAGTCCTGCACCTCCAGCGCGGCTGCGGCTCCGCCGGGCGTCCCGCCCCCGTCCAGATGCTCGCGCATCAGGATCAGCAGCCGGTACTGCCGCACGATCATCCCGAAGACGCGCAGCGGCTCATCGCCCGCGTCCAGCAGCTGGCGCAGCAGGCGCAGCGCCTCCGGGCCGTTGCGCTCCCCCAGCGCATCGACCATGCGGAAGATGCTGGCTTCCGGCGTGAACGGGGTGAGCTTCTCCACATCTCCGGCGCTGATCGGGCGCGCAGCGGCATAGGCCGCCAGCTTAGCCAGCTCCGTATCGGCCAGGGTGAAATCCTCGCCGATCCGCTCGGCCAGCGCCTGCGCCGCGCCGGACTCGATCCGGGCCTGGTGACGGGCCGCGCGCTGCGCCAGCCAGCGCCGCATATCCTGCGGCGCGGCGAACTCGACGATGCGCCCCCGCGGGTCGTGCTCCACAAGCGCGATCAGCTTCTTGAGGGCGGCGCGGCGGGCGCTTTTGCGACGGCGGGCGGCGTCGGAGTCCTGTCCGCTGTCGCCCGCGCCGGTTTCCACAAAGACCACCCGCGCCCAGCCCGGCAGCCCGGCGATCAGATCGGGCAGGGCTTCCACCACGGTCCGCCCGCCTGCCGAGTCGGTGAGGTTCTCGACCAGCACCAGGCGCGCCTCAGCCAGGAACGGCAGCGCCGCCGCGGCCATCTGGATGTCCCCGGCTGCGATGCTGGCCCCATCCAGCCGCGTGGTGTTGAGTGCCGCCAGACCGGGATCAGGTCCGGTGACGCGGGCGCAGAACTCGGCCAGCCCTTCGCGCAGTCCTGGCTCATCCGGGCCGTGAAAGACATACGCGACCGGGATCGGGCTGCTCATCGGCCAGCCCCCAGCCGGGCCAGCGCCGGGATCAGATCGGGCAGCTCATCGACCACCGCGTCGGGGAGGATCGCGCCCGGTGGGGTGTGCTCATGCGGCGAGCGGATCAGGATTCCGCGCATCCCGGCGGCCTGCGCCCCGCCGACATCCACATCCGGCCGGTCGCCCACATAGACGGCGGCGGCGGCAGGCACCTTGAGGCGCTCCAGCGCGGCTGCGAAGATCGACGGGTGGGGTTTAGCATGCGGCCAGTCGGATGAGTACACGCGCACCGGCAGCAGATCCAGCAGATCGTGCTCGGCCAGATGACGGTCGTGCAGGTCGGCAGCCCAGTAAGTGTTGGAGATCAGCCCCAGGGCAAAACCCTGCTCGCGGAGGGTGGCGAGCGTTGCGGCAGCCCCCACGCGCGGGCTGACGATGGAATCGATGGCGGCGTAGAAGTGGGGGCGCAGCGGCTCCCAGGCCGCCTCGTCCAGAGGGATCCCCAGTTCAGCCAGCGCGGCCCGGATCGGCCTCTCGATACTGCCGCCGCGCAGGTCGCTCGTTGCCGCGCGCACTTCCTGGCCAATGTGTCGGTCGATCGCCTCGTTCAGCGTCTCGGGCGGCGGCAGGCTGACGCCGCCATGGGCCAGCGCCTCCAGCAGCCGCCGGATGCCCACCTGCGTGATGCGGCGGAATGGGCGCTGCAGGTCGTCGGACAGGGGGTCGTGATAGTGCAGCAGCGTGCCGCCGAGGTCAAACAGAATCGCGTGCAGCTTCATGATTGCTCCGCCAGCCGGGGAACCAGATATCCAGGGTGATGAGCAGATCGGCCAGCCGGTCGATGGTGGCATTGGGCCGGGGCAGGCGATCGCTGTCGCCGGTGGAGGGAAAGGCGGCGCCGGGGCGCCGCACCCACACCGCTCGCATCCCGACCCCCTGCGCGCCCGCCACATCATCCTGCAGGCGATCGCCCACAAAAACTGCCTCGTCAGCGGTTACTTTCAGGCGGTCGAGCGCTGCGCGAAAAGGGGCAGGATGCGGCTTGAGGTGCCCCACGTCGCCGGCGGTCAGCCCGACGTCGATGTACTCCAGCAGGCCGAGCGCACGCAGCTCAGCATCGCGCATCCACATCGGCATGTCAGCGTTGGTGACCAGCCCGATGCGGATGCCGGCCTCCCGCAGCGCCTCCAGCACCTCGCGCGTGTCCTGAAACGGCTGGACGCCCGGTACCGCATGCCAGCCGTACAGCTTCTGAAGCTGCTCCAGATCGATCGTCTCGGTTTTCACGTTGAGCGCCTGCAGGGTGCCGCGCAGGATGTCCAAATGGCGGGGAGAGCACCAGTCGGGTGGCGACGCTGCTTCCCATGCCCGGTGCCCCTGATCGTAATAGACCTGGGCGACTGATTCCAGCTCCGGGATGGGGTGGCCGGCAACAAGCAGGTGATCATGGATCGGCTGGAGGCAGGCGCGGACGTGGGAAAGCCAGTCCAGCTCGCGCCGGCTCCAGTCGATCAGGGTGTCATCCATATCAAAGATCACGGCACGCAGCATGACGTATCCATTTCAGCTACCCGCTTCACTCCCGTAACCCTGCAGGTAAGGTGCGCACAGCAGGATCGCCAGCGCACTGGGGCCGTCTTGCAGCGCCCCGCCGGTGACCATTTCCAGCACCACATTCACCGGCAGCAGATGGCGCTCCATCACCTCGCTTGGCTCGTGATGCGGCTCACCGAGCGTCACGCCGCGTGCCAGGAAGATATGGGCGCGCTCATTGCCGATGCCGGGCATGGTATAGAACGAGGCGATCTTGGCCAGGCTGGCGGCCTGACCGCCCACTTCCTCGGCCAGCTCGCGGCGGGCCATTTCTTCCGCGGGCACGCCCGGTTCGATGCCGCCGGCGGGCACTTCCCACAGCCACTCATCGGTCGTATAGCGGTAGTTGCGGATCAGCACCAGCTGGCCGGCAGCCGTCATGGGAACGATCCACACCGCCTCACGCTTATCGACCACCGTATACAGCCCGATGCTGCCATCGGGGAAGCGGACGCGGTCTTCGCGCAGGCTGTACCACGGGCTGCTCCAGATCACCCGCGAGTCGAGAGTCTGGTATGGTTGTGCGGCCATGTGCTGAGCCTTGCTCTCCGCTGAGGTGGCTGGATTGTAGCATGACGCGGCGCGATGGCGCTACCGGCACCCTTTCGGATTTGCGGCGGGCGGGGTATTATGGGCGCGGTTGACACCCAGACCTGCGAAGGATGGCACATGGCTTTTCTCAACAATCTGTGGGATTCGGGCCCTTCCGGCAGGAATACCATCATCGCGGCATCGGGGACGCTGATGCTGTGCGGCTGCCTGCTGATCGGCTTTGCCGGCTTCTCGGTTCTGCGAGGAGGCGCCCTGGCTGGCGCCCCGGAGCCGACGCCAACCGGCGCTGCGACCCCCACCCTGCCGGCCAGCACGCCCCTGCTGGCAGCGACCCTGCCGGCTCAGACCCCGACCCTGCCTGCCACGCCAACCGTCGATCCGGCGCTGCCGACCGGGACGCCCGATTTCGAGGCCGACAAAGTCACGCCCGGCGCGGACTGTGACTGCGCGGCTGAGCGCACCCGCTGCCAGCAGTTCGCCTCCGCAGCGGAAGCGCAGATCTGCCTGGACAAGTGTACCGCCCTCGGCGTGACTGAAGGTCTGCGTCTGGACAAGAATGAAAACGGCATCGCCTGCGACGAGCCAACCAGCACGCCTTCGTCGCCGTAGCGCGGCTTACGCGGAGGGCTTTGCGCAGGGGGCCGGTCGCCTATCGACCTGCCCCCTGTCTGTCTGTGGCCCGGTTTGCATCTGCCGGCAGTCGATCGATAATAGCCAGAACTCTCCGCACCGGAAGGATGACGCTGATGCCGCCCTCATCCCGCTTCCGTCTGTTCATGTTCGGCCTGCTGTATTTTGTCCAGGGCTGGGGGCTGGCCTATTTCTCCAACTTCCAGAAACCCTATCTGGGCGGGCTGGGGATCGATCCCGACGTGATCGGCGCGCTCAGCAGCATCCTGCTGGTGCCATTTATCCTCAAGATCTTCATCGGCATCCTGAGCGACCGCGTCAGTCTGTTCGGGCTGGGGCATCGCAAGCCGTACATCATCCTGGGCCTGATGCTGGCAGCCCTCTGCTTTGCGGCGGTGGGCTTCGTCCGGCCCGATCGCACCTTCATGCTGTACGCGGTGCTGGTGGTGCTGGCCTCCTTCAGCATCACGCTGTTCGATTCCACCACCGACGGATACGCCATCGACGTGACGCCCCATGAGGAGCACGGGATCGTGCAGGGGGTGATGACCGGCGGGCGGGCGCTGGGCCTGATCGTCATGTCGCTCGTGTTCGGCATGGTAGCCCAGCAGCAGGGCGGCTTCACGGCGATCTTCGTCATCATGGCGGTGGGGATGATCCTGCCCATGCTGATCGTGCTGCGGACGCGCGAAGCGCCGCAGATGGACCCGGCGCGCGCGTTCCGCTGGTCGGCCTTCCGCGAGCTGGGCCGCCCGCGCTTCCTGATCTTCGCCCTGTATGCGGTGTTCTATTCGCTGGCTGCCTACGGGGTGAACGGCCTGATCACCTATCATATGAGCCAGAGCTTCGCGGCGCCCGATGGGTTGATCGGCACCTACGGGGCGCTGCGCGGGCTGGGCGCTGTGATCGGGGCGCTGGGCGGTGGGCTGTTCATCGACCGCATCGGGCGGCGGCCCAGCGCCTACGGCGCGCTGATCGCCATCACCCTGCTGGCGGCGCTGATCGGGCTGGCCCCTGGCCTGAACATGGTGGTGGCCCTGGGCATCCTGTGGGGGATGGCCTGGGGCTTTCAGGATACGGTCTTTGTGGCGCTGGCGATGGATCTGGCTGATGCCCGTATCGCTGCCTCCATGTTCGCCATCATGATGGCGCTTTCCAACGTGGGCACGGCCATCGGCGAGGGCGTCGCCACCAGCCTGACCGACAATATCCCGTTTGTGGCGGTGTTCCTGCTGCTGGCGGGCATCAACGTGCTGGTCATCCCGATCGTGTGGGGGCTGTTCCGCGCCGCGCCGGAGATCACAACCCGCGCCGCGGCTCCGGCTGCCGCTGACTGATCGTTGCGCTGGAGTGTTCCTGCCATGACCACCTTGCCGGTTGTGCCGCACGTGGCTGACATCGCGCAGCAGCTGATCCGATTCGAGACGGTCAATCCCCCCGGCGACGAGGCCGCCTGCATCGGCTACATCCGCGACCTGCTCGACCGGGCGGGCATCCCCTCTATGACGATTGGCCGCACGGACAGCCGCCCCAACCTGATCGCGCGCCTCAGGGGGCGCGGCGACGCGCCGCCGCTGCTGCTGCAGGGACACGTGGATGTCGTGACGACCGCGGGCCAGCAGTGGACGCATCCGCCGTTCGAGGGCGAGATTCACGATGGGGTGCTGTGGGGGCGCGGTGCGCTGGATATGAAAGGGCCGGTGGCGATGATGCTGGCGGCCTTCCTGCGCGCACATGCCGAAGGGGCCGATCTGCCCGGCGATGTGATCCTGTGCGTGCTGGCCGACGAGGAGGCCGGCAGCGACTATGGGGCAGCCTATCTGACGGCGGAGCACCCCGGCCTGTTTGACGGGGTGCGTTATGCCCTGGGCGAGTTTGGCGGCTTCAGCCTGGCGATCCGGGGCCGCACGTTCTACCCGATCATGGTCGCCGAGAAGCAGATCTGCTGGATGCGGGCCACACTCCACGGCCCGGGTGGGCATGGCTCGATGCCGATCCAGGGCGGGGCGATGGCCCGGCTGGGCGTCATGCTGGCGCAGCTGGACCGGCAGCGCCTGCCCGTGCATATCACGCCGGTGGTGCGTGATATGGTCAATACCCTGGCGCGCAGTCTGGGTTTCCCGGCGGGCACGGTGCTTTCCGGCCTGCTGAACCCGGCGCTCACCGACCGGGTGCTGGATGGACTGGGGGCGCAGGCACGCATCTTCCGCCCGCTGCTGCGCCATTCCGTCAGCCCGAACATCGTGCGCGGCGGGGACAAGGTGAACGTCATTCCCGCCGAGGTGACGGTCGAGCTGGATGGGCGGCTGCTGCCCGGCTTCGGCCCGGCGGATTTGCTGGCGGAGCTGCGCGCCCTGCTCGGCCCCGATGTCGAGCTGGAGGTGCTGCGCCATGATCCCGGCCCGCCGGCTCCCGACATGGGATTGTTTGATACGCTGGCTGGCATTCTGCGCGAGATCGATCCCGCCGGCGTGCCGATGCCGCTGCTGCTTACGGGTGTCACCGACGCCCGGTTCTTTGCCCGCCTGGGCATCCAGACCTACGGGTTTGTGCCGCTGAAGCTGCCGCCCGGTCTGGACCTGGTCAGCACCGCCCACGCCGCCGATGAGCGCGTCCCGGTGCAGGCGCTCGACTTCGGCGCGGAGGCTATCTACCGGGCTTTGCTGCGCTTCGGCTGAGTATGCGCCCTGGCTTACCTCAAGGAAACTTCTGCCATGACCGCCGCTGCCCCGATCTACACCCGCCCGGCTGAACTGCTGCAGACGCTGATCCGGTTCGACACTACCAACCCGCCGGGCAATGAGTCGGACTGCATCCTGTACATCCGGTCGCTGCTGGGTGACGCCGGGATCGATTCCACCCTGATCGCCCGCGACCCGGGCCGCCCCTGCCTGATCGCGCGCATCCCGGGGCGGGGC
>DAOTXW010000086.1:0-14760 GCA_034435035.1 Anaerolineae bacterium
CCCGCGCACCATGTCCACCGCATCAGACAGCGCGGCCAGCAGCGCCGGCACGGCTGCCGGGTCGCCGATCAGCCGCAGGGCGTCGGCGGCGCGGGCCCGCAGCACATAGCGACTGTCTTGCAGGGCGCTCAGCAGCCGCCCCGGCGAGATGGCCCAGGTCGCTCGCAGCCCATCCAGGGCGGCCTGTCCGCGCGGGCCCGGCTCGTGCAGATCGTCCAGCAGGGCCGCCAGGTCCTCGCTCATCGCCCCTTCTGTTCCAGCCCGGCCAGCGCCCAGGCGCGGGCCGCCTCCGCCGGGAGGCGCGCCCCGCGCACCACCGCTGCCGTCTCCGGCCCCCCGATGCGCCGCACCGCCTTGAGCGCCATGAGGCCGACCAGGGGATCAGCGTCCTCGACGGCGGCCAGCAGGCCGGGCAGGGTGCGCGCATCGCCGCAGAACACCAGGGCGTAGGCGGCGATCAGCCGCACCTCAGCCCGGGGGTGGGCCAGCAGATCCCCCAGCCCCGGCACCGCTGGTGTGCCGATATAGCCCAGCGCCTCGCCTGCCGCCCAGCGCACGCCGCTGTCCGGGCTGGTGCTCAGGATGGTCAGCAGGCCGGGGACGGCCGGCGCGCCGATCTCCGCCAGCGCGTTCACCGCTGCCCAGTGCAGCGCCAGCGACGGCCCGGCTGGCAGCCCGATGACTGCCAGCAGGCCGGGCAGGCTGCGCTCGTCCACGGTGCGCCGCGCCGTGTCGGCGGCTTTTACCGCGGCGAAGTCCGCGCTCAGGTAGCCGTGCAGCAGGGCCAGGGTCTCCGCATCGGGCCGCAGGCGGGCCAGAGCGCGGGCGCTGGCGGCTCGCAGGCAGGCGCTGGTAGCGGTATGGTGAATATCCAGCAGAAGCGGCGCGGCGCGGGCATCGCCGATCTTGCCCAGCGCCTTGACGATCACCAGCCGCAGCCCGCTGTCGCCGTCTGCCTGCTGGCAGGCATCGACCAGCGCCGGCACGGCGAGCGGGCGGCCCAGCGCGCCCAGGGCGTAGGCCGCCGACCAGCGCACCTCGCGGGCCGGGTCTTCCCGCAGGGCGGCGGCCAGCAGGGGCAGGGCATGCTCGATTCCCTCTGCCGGCGGGTTTGCTGCCTCCCACTGGCCGATGGCCTCGGCGGCGGCCGCGCGCGCGGCGGGCGCAGGGTCGTCCAGCGAGTCGATCAGGCGCAGCAGGTCGGGATGCACGGCGTCCTCAGGTGTCGCCCGGTGGGCCGGCGAGCGCCTCCAGCGCGGCGGCGGCGGCGCGGCGGATCAGCGGGTCGGGATCGTCCAGCGGGTCCTGCAGGTGAGGCGCGGCGGCGGGGTCGCCGATCTGGCCCAGCGCGCGGATGGCTGCGACGCGGGCCAGGGCATAGTCATCGTTGAGCGCCTCCAGCAGGTCGGGCAGGGCCCGGGCCTCGCGCAGGCGCCCCAAAGCGGCAGCGGCGGCCATCCGGCTGGCCCGGCTGCCGTGCGCCAGCGCATCGAGCAGTTTCTCCAGCCCCGCCGCGTCCAGCGGCGCCTGCGTGTACGGGTATGTCCAGCCCGCGGCGCGATCCAGGTTGGCTGCCCCGCGCCGGTCGCGCAGGCGGGCCAGTGTCCACGCCGCGGATCGGCGCACCTCGCGGTCGTCGTCGTGGATCCGTTCAAGCAGGGCTGGCACTGCGGCATCGCCCAGGCGGGCCAGCGTCCTCACTGCCTGCTGACGGGCGATCGGGCTTTCCAGCCCGCGCAGCGCCTCCGCCAGGAGACGCTCGATGCCCAGCGCCGGCTCATCGCCGCTGAACAGCCCCGGCGGGCCGCCCAGCGATGGGGAATGCGGCGCACGCCCTGGAGGCTCGCTCTCCGGCGGCGCGTCCGGCTCCGCCGGTGCGTCCGGGGCGGGCGGTAGATCGGTCAGGCTGCCGAGCAGCCAGTGGACGGCGTCGCTCATGATAGTGAATTGTATCCGAACGGCGGGAGTGGAACCACCCCTGCGCTCCCGATCTTGCTGCCGCGCCCGGATCGTGCCACACTGTCCGGATGCTGCCTTCCCCGCAGGAGCGACCATGAAGCGGCCTTTGACCCTCTGGAACTGGCTGACTCTCGGCGCCGGCGCGACGATTCTGGCCGCCGCTCTGAGCCGCCTGGCGCATACCTCCGGCCCCGGCTGCGGGGCGCTGCTGCTGGGGCGCTACAGCCTGCCCTACCTGCTGATCGTTGCCCTGGCGCTGGCGGCGGGCGCGGGCCTGTTGATCGCCGGGGCCGCCTCCTCCGCCGACCGGCTGCGACGCGGCGCGGCGGGCCTGGCGGCGGCTGGCTTCGGGCTGGCGCTGGCCGCGTCGCTGATGGAACTGACGCTGCGCGCCCTGCACCCGCTGCCGTCCGCGGACGATATGCTGGTGGTCAACCATCCGGTGCTGGGCTACGCCCGCCGCCCGGATTTCGAGTACACCGTGTCGCCCGCGCAGGGGCGCGAGTTCAGCCACCGCTTCCGCACCGATTCGAACGGCTTCATCGTCCGCGGGGACAGCACCGTGCCCTGCACCGACCCCGGCTGCCCGGCCCCGCGCATCCTGCTGCTGGGCGATTCCTTTGTGGAGGGCACCCAGGTCAGCGCTGATGCGAACATGAGCGTTTTGCTGGAGGATGATCTGCGGCGGGCAACCGGCGAACCGTACCGCGTGATCAACGCCGGCATGGGCAGCTACGAGTCGGTGGTTTACTATCTGGCCTACCTGACCTACCGCGAGCGCTTTGACCCGCAGATCGTGGCGGTGGTCTTCTATGTCGGCAACGACTTCACCCATACAGCCCGTCTGTACGCCGGAGGGCGGGTGATCCTGGATTCCGCCGGGCAGCCCGTCGCCGTGCGGGAGCGCATCGACTTTGACCGCTGGACCGAGTGGCAGGTGCAGAATGGGCGCAGCATCCCGATCGCCGTGCGCGAAAGCGGGGCGCGGCGCGGCTTGATGCTGCCCGCGTTTCTGCGGCAGAACGTCTACTCGCGGGCCTGTCAGGCGCTGGAAGCCCGCCGCCCGGCGGAGGCTGCCGCCCTGAATCCATCGCAGGCTGCCCGGCCCGTCTGCGGCGGCAGCGATCCGGCACTGGTGGATATGTGCGACGACCTCACCACCGCCGGGGAGTCGCTGATTCGCAACAATGCGATGGCGATCTTCAAGGAGAGCTACACGCTACAGGACGAGCAGGATATGGCCTACACCTTCGCTGCGCTGCGGCTGCTACGGGACGCCGTCGAGGCGGATGGCCGGCAGCTGCTGATCGTGATCATGCCGCGCAAGGGGCAGGTGCCCGGCCAGCCCGGCCCGCCCCAGATCGTCGGCCTGGAGGAGGGCGAATACCTGGATTCGACGCGGGCGCAGGATGCCCTGCTGGCCTTCTGCCGGGCGGAAGGGCTGTGGTGCCATGATCTGCTGCCGGCCCTGCGCGCTCACGCAGATCGACAGCTGTTCTGGCGCTACGACTTCCACCTGACGGAGGAAGGTCACCGTCTGGTAGCCGACGACATCGCGGCAGCGCTGCTGGCCGGCCCCCCCTGATCGCCAGCGATCCGCTCATAGACCGCCCACGTTTCGCGAGCGGCCTTCCGCCAGGAGAACTGCGCCGCCCGCCGCAGCCCGCGCGCGCGCAGATCAGCTCGCAGCGCCGGATCGGCCAGCAGCGCCCGCAGCGTGGCGACCATCGCACCGGTATCAGCCGGATCGAAGGTGAGCGCGGCCTCGCCGGCGATCTCCCCCAGGCTGGAGGTGGCGCTGCAGGCGACCGGCGTCCCGCAGGCCATGGCCTCCAGCACCGGCAGCCCGAAGCCCTCGTACAGCGAGGGGATGACTGCGGCCGTCGCCCCTCCGATCAGCGCCGGCAGGTCAGCATCCGGCACGTAGCCGGGCTGGATGACTGCCTCCGCCTGGCCGTGCTGCGCCAGCGCCGCGAAGAATCCCTCCGCCAGCCAGCCCACCGCGCCGGCGACCACCAGCCGCAGCCCGGGATCGTCGCGGCGCAGGATCGCCAGCGCCTCTACCAGCCGCGACAGGTTCTTGCGCGGCTCGATGGTGCCCACGGTGATCAGGGTGCGCTCCGGCAGGCCGTACTGTGCCCGGACGGCGGCGATGCGCTCCGGGGAGGGCGGCGCGAAGTGTGACGCGGCCGCCTCATAGATCACGGTGATCTTCTCCGGGGGTGTGCCGTAGTGCGCGATCAGGTCGTCGCGCGTGCAGGCGCTCACCGCGATGATCGCGGCCGCCCGCTGCACGAACAGCGGCATGATGGCGTTCAGATAGGCGTGATTGAGGCGCTTATGATGCCGGGGGAACAGCCGGAAGATCAGGTCGTGCACAGTCAGCACGCAGGGCACGCCGCGCAGCGGGGCCAGCAGATGCTCGGTGGCATGGAAGACCGCACCGGACGGGCGGATCACGGCGTTCAGCGGCACGCGGGCGGCCTGTGCCAGCGCCACGGCCATCCGCCAGGGTTTGTAGCCGGCATGGATCGTGCGCAGCGGCAGCCCGGCCAGCTCCGGCAGATCGCGGGCGGCGGCGGTCCGGTTGGCGAACAGACTCACCGCGCCGGGATGCTCGGCGGCCAGCGCGGCCGCCAGCGACGCCGCATAGCGGCCCAGCCCGGCCCGCCCGTTGATCGCCGGGGAAACGTCCAGGGTGACGCGCATGGCCGGGAGTGTAGCGCCGATCGCGCCGCCTGCACAGGAGGCAGGCGGCGCAGCATGGCATATGCCCGCCCGGCCCGGAGGATCGGGCGCCGGCGCAGATCAAGATTCGACAGGCGCTCCAGACCGGGGTATACTCTCTGGCAGGTAGAGTTGCAGGTACAGACTTGGCATCAAAAGTCGCCCCGGCCTCAAAGCCGGGCTTTTTTCTTGCGGGGAGTCTTTACCCGACCTACACATATTGAATCTGGGTAAGGAGATACTTCCCATGGCAGATCGTAAGACAGGTGTTGTGAAGTGGTTCAACGGCGAAAAGGGCTATGGCTTTGCCACGCCCGATGATGGCAGCAAGGATGTCTTTGTACATTACAGCGCCATCATGGCCGATGGCTTCCGCAACCTCGATGAGGGCGACCGCATCGAGTTCGAAGTCGAGGCTGGCGATAAGGGGCCCAAGGCGGCCCGCGTCACCCGCCTCTAAAGCACCCCTCTCACACCGGAAGGGCCTCCGCTCAGCGGAGGCCCTTTTCGTTTGCCGTCGCGGCGCCGGCGCTGATCGCTGCCAGAGGGTCACACATACAGGTGGGACGGATCGACCTCCTGGCGCAGGGCCTGCAGTTCCTCGGCGGAGGGGGGCGCAATCTGTTCCAGCGGTTCGACGGCAGGCAGATCGAAGCCTGTGCTGTCCCGCACCTGCTCCACCGTGACGCCGGGCGCCAGCGCCTCCAGCCGCATCCGGCAGGTGTGCGGATCAAACCCCATGCGGCCCAGTCCGGTGATGACGGCGATCGGCCCGGTGCCGGGCGGCAGACCCGCCGCCTCGCGCGCGCCCGGACCCGTCAGGTAGCCCGGCGTAGTGATGAAGTCGCAGCGTTCCACAAAGCGGCGGCGGTCGTGCTGCATGATGGCGATGGTGCGCCAGCACATCGAGCCGACATCGTTGCCGCCGCCGCTGCCCGGCAGCCGGGTGCGCGGATGGTCATACTCCCCGATGATGGTGCTGTTCAGGTTGCCGTAGGGGTCGATCTGCGCGCCGCCCAGGAAGCCGTAGTCCACGAAGCCGCGTGCGGCGGTCTCCATCACATCGCAGATGCCGGTGGCGGCCAGCGCCCGGTGAAAGGTGCGCGACTCGCCCACCGCCAGCGGCAGCTCCTCCAGCAGCGCGCCCGTGCCCCCGAACTCGAAGATCGGGATCAGGTTGGGCGCATACAGGCGCTGCGCCAGCGACGCGGCCAGCATGGGGATGCCGGTTCCGATGAAGGCGGTAGTGCCATCTTCGAACAGACGCGCCGCCATGCAGATCATGAACTCGGTCGGGCTGTACTCTGTGCCATTCTTCGGTTGCGCGGCCATCATCGTCTCTCCCGCAGCCTGCGCAGCTCGGCTGTCCGCTCTGCGCCCAGCTGCTCCCGGTAGGCGGCATGATCGGGCAGGTCGTAGACCCACTCCTTCAGGTAAGCCGCCGCGCCTTCAGGCGTCCGGCTGGCCTCCACCCAGGCGCGGATCTCGGGCTCGTCGCGCCCGTACAGGTAGGCCATCTCGCCGGGGTGCGATCCGAAGGGGGCGTGCACCACGGCGTCCACCAGATAGTAGGGGATGCAGGTGTGCTCGGCGCAGCAGCGGATCGTGTCTGTCTCAACGATCTCCTCGGCGCTGATGATCAGCCGCTTGGAGGCCCGTGCCAGCTCGACGGCGAAGCCGCTGATCCCCTCGATCTGGCAGTTGCCGTAGCGGTCAGCCCGGTGCACGTGGATCAGCCCCACGTCGAGAATCAGGGCCGGGATCAGCGCGACCGTGATGCCGGTGAAGGGGTCGCGGGCGACTCGGGCGGCGCTGCGTTTGAGCGTGTCGGTGCCCAGCATGGTGCGGGCGGGCAGAAACGGGACGCCCATAGCAGCGGCCTTCAGCCGCCAGGTGATGGCTGCGTTGCTCCATTCCACACAGCGCACCTGCCCGCTTTCCACGGCCCGCCGGAACGCCTGGCTGACCCCGTAGACTTCCAGGCCAATGTAGGTCACATCGACGGCGGAGACCAGCCCCGCCGCCAGCAGCAGGTCGAGGTCGAGCACGCCCTGCCCGCACAGCCGCAGATCGCGCCGGCCGCGCCGGATCACTTCACGCACCAGCGACATCGGCGCGCGGACCGTGCCGTACAGCTCCGTCCCCAGGTAGGCGCTGTCGCTGACGAAGGCCTCCACCGCCTCCTGCTCGGTCATCAGCTTGTCCTGCAGCCGGTGCGACTTCTTCTCGCGGTTCCACTCGCGGAATGCGTCCATGTCCGGGGGCTGGATCAGCTCCCCGATACCCTCTTGGAGGATCTCTAACTCCATGGCGAACCTCCTCAGACGAACGGCCTGCTCAGGGCGCCGCCCCACCGGCGGGTATGAAGTAGATGTCGGTCGGCTTGAGCTTGCTGTTGCGCCTGTAGCGCGCCTGCACGGTCAGGCCGATCCAGTCCAGCGACGGCGCGTCGGGATCGACGCCTGCCAGCCGGGCCAGGAACAGGGTATCGACGCCCTCGTAGGCGATCAGCGCCAGCACGAACGGGGTTTGCGGCAGGAACTCCTCCGAGCCGAAGTAGCATACGGTGAAGGCATGCACCGTCCCGGTGCCGGGCAGCACGATCCACTCGGTCTCGCGGCCAGAGGCCATGTCGTGCCCGCGGGGGGTGGCATAGGTGTAGCCGCTTTCGGGGTCGCGGCTGCCCAGCTGGACGCGGCTCGCCAGCCCGGCGAAGAAGGGCGAGTCCTGGCCGTAGGAATGCAGGTACTCGATGTGGTATGGCTGCCGCACCCGCAGCGGGCGCATCTTCTTGAGCATCGCCAGCCCTTCGTGGTCGAGCACCAGCGGGAAGGGCAGATCGAAGACGATCGTCCCGTCAAGGGTTTCCTCAAACTGCGTCGGCTGTCTGGCCATGGTCAGCCCTCCCTTTCCAGGATCGAGACGGTGACGTAGGTGCCGGTGCCGGCGTGCGAGTGGATCGCGCCGCGCCGGGCGCCGGCGACCTGCAGGCGGGGATCGCCGAAGTGCTGCGCGATCGTGCCCTGAAGCTGCCACAGCGCGAACACGCCCTGCATCAGCCCGGTGGCGCCCACGGGATGCCCGCACGCGATCAGCCCGCCGGACGGGTTGACCGGGCAAACCGGCGCTTCCGGCAGGGCCAGCCCGTAGTCGATGCCGGGCATAAAGGCTTTGCCGCTGGCGGCAAACGGCCCACCTTCGCCGTAGCGGCACAGCCCCATGTCCTCATAGGTCTGGATCTCCGACGAGGTGTAGGCGTCATGCAGCTCGATGAAGTCAAGCTCGTGCAGCGGGTCGCGGATGCCAGCATGGCGGTAGGCTTCGCGGCTGGCCATGCGCCCGGCGCGGAAGGAATGCACACCGGGGTAGCGGAAGCCGCGCTGCCACAGGTCGCGGTAGTAGGCCAGCGTGTCCTGACTGTCCTGCTCGTGGGGCAGCGCGTTCTCCCGCAGAAACTCGTCCAGCGACTGGTGGGGCCGGTCCGCCATGCGCATCGCGTCGGTGCCCCGCCCGATGCCGGTGACCTTCACCCGCGGGCAGCGCCGCCCGCTGGCCGCCTCGATCTTCGCCAGGCCGTCCTCGGAGGCCAGCACGACCGCCGCCGCGCCGTCGCTCATCACGCAGATGTCCAGCCGGGTGAGCGGCCAGGCCACCATCGGGGCGGCGCGCACATCAGCGAGGGTCAGCCGGCGCTGCTTCTGCGAGTAGGGATTGTAGTAGGCGTTAAGGTGGTTCTTGACCGACACATGGGCCAGCTGCTCGACTGTGGTGCCGAACTCGTGCATGTGCCGGGTGACCATCATGGCGTAGTACCCGGAGTAGAAGCCGCCTACCGGGTAATCGAAGCTGACATCGGAGGCCAGAGCGATGAACTCGTTGCCCTTCCACGTCTCCACATGGCTCATTGTCTCGAAGCCGTAGGCGACGCAGACATCCATATAGCCGCTGGCGACGGCTTTCCAGGCTTCCTGAAAGCAGATTCCGCCGGTGGCGCCGCCGCCTTCCACGCGGTGGCCGGGCTTCGGGCACAGGCCCAGATAGTCCTGTGCCATGATGCCGGCCATCAGCTGGCGGGTGAAGTGATCCGAGAAGTAGCTGGCCACCGATCCGTCCACCAGTTCGCGGAACTGCGCAAACTCGAGGCCCAGGTCGGCGATGGCGTAGTCATAAGCTTCTTTAACGATGGCCTGGAAGGTTTTATCCGGGCGGGTTTTGGTGAACTTGCTCACCCCGCCGGTGACGGCGTAGACCGGGCGCATGGAGCCTCCTTTCGGGGTCGGGAGTGCCATTGCCATACCCCAGCGGCGCGGGGCAGCCTGCGGCGGCGCTGGAGTCAACGCTGTAACCCGTAGTGTATAAGCCTTTTATGCGTTGTGTATAGTGCCAAAGATCACGACTGGCCGAAGCGCTCATTTGCCGGCAGCATCCCCATACGTTACAATCTTCACAAGTTTCATAATTTCCTGAAAGGTAATGATCTGGCTATGAGACGATCGCTCATTATCCTGCTGCTACCGGGGCTGCTGACTCTGGCTGCCTGCGCCCCCGCTGCCCCGGAAGCGGCTGCGGTGACTGAAGCCGCCCCGACGGAGGAAGCTCCCACAGCTGCGCCGACTCCGGAGCCGACGGCCGCCCCCGGCCCCGAAGGCCCGCTGAAGATCGCCCTGCTGCCTATCCTCGACTCGCTGCCCTATTATGTCGCAGCCGAGAAGGGCTACTTTGACGAGGCCGGGCTGACCGTCGAGGCGGTGCCCGCTGGCAGCGCCCTGGAGCGCGACCAACTGATGCAGTCCGGCGAGATCGACGGGATGCTGAATGAGATGCACTCGTCGGCGGTCTTCAACCGCGAGAGCGTTCAGGTGCAGGTGGTGATGACCGCCCGCAAGGCTTACGCCGATGCGCCGCTGTTCCGCGTGCTGGCCGCGCCCGGCAGCGGGATCGCGACCCCGGCTGACCTGGCCGGCGTGCCCATCGGCCTCTCCGAGAACACGATCATCCAGTACGTCACCGAACGCCTGCTGGAGGCCGAGGGCCTCAGCCCCGACCAGATCGTCGGGCAGGGCGTGCCCGCCATCCCGGAGCGCTTCCAGCTCCTGATGCAGGGTCAGCTTCAGGCCGCCACCCTGCCCGATCCGCTGGCCCAGAGCGCCATCGAACAGGGCGCGGTGCCGGTCATCGACGACTCGGCCTACCCGGACGTTGCGGTCAGCGTGCTGACCTTCAGCCGCGCGTCGCTGGAGGCCAAACCGGCGGCCGTGCGGGCCTTCCTGGCCGCCTGGACGCGGGCCGCGCAGGACATCAACGCCGACCCGGAGGCCTACCGGGCGCTGCTGCTGGCCAACATCCAGGTGCCGCCGAACGTGCAGGAGACCTACCAGATCCCGCCCTTCCCGGTGGCCGAAGTGCCCACCGCCGCCCAGTGGGATGATGTGGTGGCCTGGCTGCAGGAGAAGGGGCTGGTCCAGGCCGGGCTGGCCTACGAAGAGACCGTCACCACGGCCTACCTGCCGTAGGCCCGCGCGATCCGGGGAGAGGCGGCAGCCTGCCGTGGTGGAAGTCACCGATCTCGTCTTTGCCTACGGGCGGCACGCGCCGATCTTTGACGGCTTCAGCTGGGCCGCCGGGGCCGGGCAGTCGTGGGCGATCACCGGGCCGTCCGGCTGCGGCAAGTCCACGCTGCTCATGCTGCTGGCCGGCCTGCGCCAGCCGGGGAGCGGGACGGTGTGCGTGGCCGGCGAATGCCTGCCGCGGGCGCGGCCCGGCACCGGGCTGATCCTGCAGGATCACGGCCTGCTGCCCTGGGCGACCGTGTGGGAGAATGCCCGCCTGGGCCTGACCATCCGCGAGTTCTACGGGCCGGATGGACGCCATGCGCCGCGCGGCGTCCCGCTCGACCGCGCGGCGCACGATCGGCGGGTGCGCGGCTGGCTGGAGCGCCTGGGCATCGACGCCCTGGCGGACAAGTACCCTTCCCAGCTTTCCGGCGGGCAGCGCCAGCGGGCTGCCATCGCCCGCACGCTGGCCACCGAGCCGGATCTGCTGCTGATGGATGAGCCGTTCTCGGCGCTGGACGCGCCTACCCGTGAGGATCTGCAAAACCTGCTGCTGGCGCTGCGCCGCGAAACGCCGCTGACGACTGTGCTGGTGACGCACAGCGTCGAGGAAGCGGTGCTGCTGGGTGAGCGCATCCTGGCGCTGGGCCAGCCGCCCAACCGCGCCGCCCGCATCATCGATAACCCGGGGGCCGGGACGCCCGGCTACCGCGCCCAACCCGACTTCGCCTGGCGGGTGGAGCAGGTGCGGGCCGCTCTGGGGGGGGCCTGATGAAGCCGCCGCGCCGGTTGTGGCGCTCGCTGCTGGGGCTGGCGATGTTCCTGGCGCTGTGGCAGGCGCTGGCGTGGATCATCGCCCGCCCTATCCTGCCGCCGCCGGGAGTGGTGCTGCCGGTGTTCTTCCGGCTGCTGCCTGGCGAGCTGGGAGGCCATCTGCTGGCCAGCAGTGCGCGGGTGCTGGCGGCCATCGGCCTGGCCGTGATCACCGCCGCGCCGATCGGGCTGGGGCTGGGGCAGATGCGCCAGCTCGACCGGGTGTTTGCGCCGCTGATCGCCATCGTCTACCCTATCCCCAAGATCGTCCTGCTGCCGGTGATCTACGTCCTGATGGGCATCACCGATTTTTCCAAGGTGTTCCTGATCGCCCTGATCCTGTTCTTTCAGATCCTGGTGGTGGTGCGCGACGAGGCCGCCGGGCTGCGCCCGGAGCTGATCCTCTCGGTGCGCTCGCTGGGGGCGGGGCGGCGGGCGCTGTTCCGCTTCGTCTATCTGCCGGCCTCGCTGCCGGCGGTGATCACCGCGCTGCGCGTCTCGGTTGGCACGGCCATCGCGGCGCTGTTCATCGCCGAGCAGTCGCTCACCCAGGCCGGGCTGGGCTACTACATCGTGATCAAGACCTATCAGGTGCTGCGCTACCCGGAGATGTACGCGGGCATCCTGGCGATGAGTCTGCTGGGGCTGGCGCTGTACTTCGCGCTGGAGTTCCTGGAGCGCCGTGCCAGCCGGCACCAGTTTGTGGAGGAGCCGGCCTGATGGCGCACCTGCAGGGCGGTCAGCGGGCCGCCTATGTGCAGGCGATGTTCGACCGCATCGCCGGACGCTACGACCTGATGAACCGCCTGATGACGTTCGGGCAGGATCGGCGCTGGCGGCGTTATGTCATCCGGCAGGCGGCGCTGCCTCCCGGCGGGCGGCTGCTGGATGTGGCCACCGGCACCGGGGACATCGCACAGGAGGCGCTGCGGCAGGGGCGCGGGGTGCAGGTCGTCGGGGCGGACTTCTCCGCCGGGATGATGCGGGCCGGCCTGCGTCGGCGGGGCGGAAGCCGCATCCGCTGGGTGCAGGCCGATGCGCTGCACCTGCCCTTCGCCGATGGGACCTTTGATGCCGTCACCAGCGGCTACCTGGCCCGCAACGCCGCCGACGTGGCCGGTATGTTCCGCGAGCAGGTGCGTGTGCTGCGCCCCGGTGGCCGGGTCGTGTGCCTGGATACCTCGCCGCCGCCGTCCGGCCCGCTGCGCCCGGCGATCCGCTTGCACCTGCGCGTGGTCATCCCGCTGCTGGGGCGGCTGATCGCCGGCGATAGCGCAGCTTATGCCTACCTGCCGGAATCCACCGAGGCGTTCAAGACGCCGGTGGAGCTGGCCGCCATCATGCAGGCCGCCGGGCTGGTGGAGGTGCGCTGGCGGGTTTTCATGTTCGGCACGATGGCCGTGCATACGGGCCGCAAACCGGAGGAAGTGCTGTGACCGATCTGTCGTCGATCTCCCGCTGGCAGGCCTGGAAGATGGCCGCCCGCCCGCGCACGCTGCCGGCGGCGGTCTCCCCGGTGATCGTGGGGACGGCGCTGGCCGTCCGCGACGGCGCCTTTCAGCCGCTGGCGGCGCTGGCGGCGCTGGTCGGGGCGCTGCTGCTGCAGATCGGCGTCAACCTGGCCAACGACTACTTCGACTTCCACGCGGGCATCGACGCGGGGGCGCGCAAGGGCCCGATCCGGGTGACGCAGAGCGGGCTGATTCCCCCGGCGCAGGTGCGGCTGGCGATGCTGGGCGTGCTGACGCTGGCGGCGCTGATCGGCGTCTATCTGATCGCCGTGGGCGGCTGGCCGATCCTGCTGATCGGGCTGGCCTCGCTGGCGGCGGCGCTGGCCTACAGCGGCGGGCCGTACCCGCTGGCCTCGCACGGGCTGGGTGACCTGGCGGTGTTCCTGTTCTTCGGACCGGCGGCGGTGTGGGGGACCTATCTGGCGCAGGCGAAGGCCCTGCCGTGGCCGGTGCTGCTGGCGGCCCTGCCGCCCGGTTTCCTGGTCACCGCCATTCTGGTGGTCAACAACCTGCGCGACCTTGAATCCGATGCGGCGGCGGGCAAGCGCACGCTGGCCGTGCGCCTGGGGCGGCGCGGATCGCTGCTGGAGTACACCCTGCTGATCGCCGCCGCCTATGCTGTTCCCGTGATCGGGTGGCTGGCGGGTGGCTACGGCGTCGGGGCTGCGCTGCCGCTGATCACCGCGCCGCTGGCTATGCCGCTGATCGCCGCACTGCGCGACTCGCCCGACGATGGCCCGGTTATGAACCGGGCGCTGGCCGGGACGGCCCGCCTGGCGCTGCTGGCGAGCCTGATTTTCGGCGCCGGCCTGCTTGTCCCCGCCGGTTAACCCCTGTGTTCCCCCGCCTGCTGGCGCAGAGTATAATAGTCTGGCATCCTGGCCGGGATGAGGAGGCGAAATGGCAACGTTCACCAATGAAAAGCTGCCGGATCTGCCGGCGCTGCTAACGACCCTGTCTGCCGAATTCCGCGTCACGCGCGACATGGCTGCCTCAGACGCCGCCACGATCGCGCTGCTGGAACAGGTGGACGAGCCGGTGTTCAACGTAGTGGATGTGAGCAAGCTGCGGGTGACGATGGAGGACATCCTGCAGGGTTCGAACCGGGGTGGCCGCGGAGAGAGTGCGATCTGGCATCACCCCAGGATCCGACAGACGATCTTCATCAGCGACAGCAAGATCATCCAGCTGGCGGCCCGCGGCATGAACAGCTTCAGCTTCGGCAACCTGAACATCCCGGTGTTCCCGACGCTGGAAGAGGCGCTTGTTTACATCCGGCAGGAACTGAGCAAACCGCCGGCAGCGGGGAGCGCCGGCGCCGGCTGATCGGACTCTGCGCCGGCCAGCCAGGGCCGCCGTCAGCGCGGCTTTATCTATGGGGTTCGCCTGAGCGCGCCTGCCCGCTTACTCGAGCAGGGCACGCAGCTCCTGCAGCCTGGCCAGCACCTCGCTCTGGTCCGCGCCCGCCTTGATGCGCGCCTCCAGCTGCTCGATGCCCTGCCGGACGGTGATCTCACGATCCTTGAATTCGGTGATGTCGACCGCAAAGGCGATCACGCCGATGGTGTTGCCGGCGGCATCGTGGTAGGGGACCTTGCTGGTGCGCAGCCACATCAGGTGGCCGGTGACCGGGCTGGTGTGCTGCTCGATCATGTTGATCTTGGGCTGGCCGCTGCGCAGCACCTCGTTGTCGGCGTCCTGAAACGCCTGGGCCTGCTCCCTGGGATACAGCTCCCAGTGGCTCTTGCCCTCGATGGCGGTCACGGGCAGCCCTTCAAGCGCCGCCGCCGGCCGGTTGACGCGGAGGTGCATCCCGTTGGTGTCCTTATACCAGAACATCAGCGGGCTGTTGTCGATGATTGTTCGGTATTCTTCCACCTGCTGACGCAGGGACTCCAGGGTCTCAGACATGGGGACCTCCCGCGAACGTTGAAATGCATACCCTCATTATAAGGCATAAGGCAATTACGTTCGGTGGAGGTTCGGCTGACGGGGGAAACCGGCGGGGCGGTGTGCTCTTGACCGCCCCGCCGCTGATCCGGGGAAGGCGGGGTGACCGGTTAGTAGCGATCGCGGCCGCCGCCGCCGCCGCGGCGCTGACGGCCGCCGGGGCCCTTACGCCCACCGCCGCCGCCATAGCCGCCGCCGCCACCGTAGCCGCCGCCACCACCGTAGCCACCGCCGCCGCCATAGCCGCC
>DAOTXW010000087.1:0-1725 GCA_034435035.1 Anaerolineae bacterium
ACTGGTATAGCGGGCAGTGTGGCGGTAGTATCGCCGGGTGACGTCAGGCGACGACCCGGACGATGGCGGCGCGGCTTACGGGCAGGTAGTCTGAAACGATGATCCATGACCGCTTTCCACCTGATGAAGCATGTGCTCTGCATACTGTCCTCTGGCAGGTGGATGTATGATAACACACTCTACCTCTGGCATAGTGAGCAATATGCTATACTTATCATTGCCTAGTATTACAACGAAGGTTCTATGGTATCATCCTCCCTCGCATACGCGAGGGAGGCCACGATGGACACGACCGCAGTCGCGACCGCGCCCGTGCTTGAGCTGACGCCGCAGGAACTGGACACCATCGTTGACGAACTGACGGCCTTCCATGCCATCTTCAGTCCCCTGTTCGCCCGCAAGGAGCAACGCGAGTGGTCGCGCCTCTACCTGCACGGGCTGCTGCTGGAGCTCCCGCGCAAGTCGGTCGAGCCGATGGTCTTGGCCCTGCGTGGAGCCGACCGCAATGCCATCCGCACCATGCAGCAATTCCTCAGCATCGGTGCCTGGGACGATAGCGCCATCCTACACCGGCTCTGGCCGGAGGTGGCCGCCGACCTGGGCGACCCGCTCGATGGCGTGCTCATCCTCGATGGCAGCGATTTCCCCAAACAGGGCAGCGAGTCGGTCGGGGTCAAACGCCAGTGGTGTGGTCAGCTGGGCAAGACCGCCAACTGCCAGGCCGGTGTATTCCTGGCCTATGCCTCTGCCCAAGGCTATGCCTTGCTCGACCGTCGCCTCTATCTGCCCCAAGACTGGTTCAGCGAGGCCTATGCCGAACGACGAGCCGATTGTGGCGTGCCGGACGAGTTGCCCTTCCAGACCAAGTCCCAGTTGGGCCTGGCCATGATTGAGGCGGTACTGGCCTCTAGCAGCCTGCCCTTCCAGTGGGTGACGGGCGATGAAGCCTTCGGCGATAACCCCGCCCTGCTTGACGCCATCGACCGCCTGGACAAGTGGTACTTTATGGAGGTGCCTCACCCCACGCGGGTCTGGCGAGAACGTCCGGCGCTCGCCCCCTCCCCCTGGTCGGGACGTGGGCGCAAGCCGAGCAAACCCCGCCTGGTGCCCGCAGCTGAAGCACCGCTCGCTGTGGCCGAGTTGGCGGCAGCACTGCCGAGCGAGGCTTGGCAGCCCTATACCATCCAGGAGGGCTCTCAGGGGCCGCAGCGGGCGGAGTTCGCCTTGCAGCGTGTGGTTGCCGTGCGCGACGGCTTGCCGGGGCCGCAAGTCTGGCTCATTCTGCGGCGCAGCTTGAGCGATGGCGAACTGAAGGCCTATCTCTCCAACGCGCCTGCCGACATCGCGCCCGCGCGGCTCATTCGCACCAGCGGCATGCGCTGGCCAATCGAGAGCTGTTTCCTGGTCGGCAAGCAGGAACTGGGCATGGGCGACTATGAAGTGCGCTCGTGGCGGGGCTGGCATCATCATATGACCCTGGTCATCCTGGCGTTGGCCTTTCTGGTGCGGCTCACGGGCCGGTTTGAAAAAACGCTTCGTGCTTGACCTTGCCCCAGGCGCAGTTCCTGGTCGCCCATGTGCTGCCGCGGGCGAGGGTAGATGCACACTGGGTTCTGGAGGTCGTGAAGTACTGGCAGGAGGCCAACTATCGAGCGGCCCAATCGCACGCCAAGCGCCGCGCGATGCGCGAGCGTTCCCCGCCGTAAACCTTCGTTGTAATACTAG
>DAOTXW010000088.1:0-6143 GCA_034435035.1 Anaerolineae bacterium
GAAACACCCCCACATTTTCGTTTGGCCATGCTTCTGTTGTTGGGTAGCAGCCTATTAAGACCCGACAGAGGGTATTGAAACACGATAGTTACCCGCAGGATATCGTCGTTTTCAACTGGTAGCAGCCTATTAAGACCCGACAGAGGGTATTGAAACCATGGAGGGGACTAATCCTAGCCCACGCCGAACTCCCGTAGCAGCCTATTAAGACCCGACAGAGGGTATTGAAACCACTATCCAGCTCTATCTCATATATAGCAGCAGTTTCCGTAGCAGCCTATTAAGACCCGACAGAGGGTATTGAAACGAGCCTACAGCAACTGCTACTCCTACAGCAACTGGTGTGTAGCAGCCTATTAAGACCCGACAGAGGGTATTGAAACCAGTTTCTCCAGACCCTGAGCACTCGAAAACAAGATGTAGCAGCCTATTAAGACCCGACAGAGGGTATTGAAACTTAGCGTTATCGTGCGCGTGTTTACGGGGCGCTAACGGTAGCAGCCTATTAAGACCCGACAGAGGGTATTGAAACGCGGTGGTGTTGGATAGCGTTGGCTATGATCTATGACGTAGCAGCCTATTAAGACCCGACAGAGGGTATTGAAACGAGCCTACAGCTACTGTGACTGCTACTCCTACAGCAGTAGCAGCCTATTAAGACCCGACAGAGGGTATTGAAACCGTGTGCTTCGCACGCTGCGTCGAGTCGTGGGCCTCTGTAGCAGCCTATTAAGACCCGACAGAGGGTATTGAAACACCAAAAGAATGGCAGGCAGTGAGTAACGCAACCAAGTAGCAGCCTATTAAGACCCGACAGAGGGTATTGAAACCACTTTCATCGCCCCGCACGCACAGCCACAATCAACGGTAGCAGCCTATTAAGACCCGACAGAGGGTATTGAAACACGATGTTGTTGAGCACACCAGACGTGAACTCAAGGTAGCAGCCTATTAAGACCCGACAGAGGGTATTGAAACTGTGTTACCACTCCTTCCCACGCTGCAGTGCCAGGGTAGCAGCCTATTAAGACCCGACAGAGGGTATTGAAACACGTCATGCAGTGCGACTAGTAATAGTTCTGCATGGTAGCAGCCTATTAAGACCCGACAGAGGGTATTGAAACCATGATAGCCACCAGGGACACGTAAAACATGAGAAGGTAGCAGCCTATTAAGACCCGACAGAGGGTATTGAAACAAGGAAATCGCTGCCAGCCTGAATGACGCCAGGCGGCCCCACGTAGCAGCCTATTAAGACCCGACAGAGGGTATTGAAACTTGGCGGCTTTAATCTGCGCCACATGGCGCTTGAAGTAGTAGCAGCCTATTAAGACCCGACAGAGGGTATTGAAACATGGCAGTGTAGTGCTCGTAGACAACCCGCCCGTGAGCGTAGCAGCCTATTAAGACCCGACAGAGGGTATTGAAACAACAGATAGAGTGTACCAGTAGAGGCATCACCCGCGGTAGCAGCCTATTAAGACCCGACAGAGGGTATTGAAACACAATGTTGTTGAGAATACCAGACGTGAACTCAAGAAAAGTAGCAGCCTATTAAGACCCGACAGAGGGTATTGAAACCAGCAGACGACCTTGTCGTGGAGGAGGTCCTCGACGTAGCAGCCTATTAAGACCCGACAGAGGGTATTGAAACCCCTACGTCAGTGTCACGCACATGCAGGTAAACCGTGGTAGCAGCCTATTAAGACCCGACAGAGGGTATTGAAACTATAGGAAACAGGCGAGGCTGGCGGGCTGATAAGCACAGTAGCAGCCTATTAAGACCCGACAGAGGGTATTGAAACGCTTGTCCGGGCACGCAAAGGAGGCTGACAACCCCCCGTAGCAGCCTATTAAGACCCGACAGAGGGTATTGAAACTCAATCGCGGCTTTGAACGCATCGCTGGCACTCGCGTAGCAGCCTATTAAGACCCGACAGAGGGTATTGAAACCACATCGTCTTTGGCGACACGGACAGCTACGAAGATGTAGCAGCCTATTAAGACCCGACAGAGGGTATTGAAACACCGCATAAACCCGGAGTACCCACAACACCGTAACCGTAGCAGCCTATTAAGACCCGACAGAGGGTATTGAAACCAAAGGCGTCATCCAGCGCCTGGCGAGCTGGCAGCAGTAGCAGCCTATTAAGACCCGACAGAGGGTATTGAAACGCTGAGAGGTCATAGGTCGTCCCATCGTCCGCAATCGGTAGCAGCCTATTAAGACCCGACAGAGGGTATTGAAACGCCATCGTTGCAGACGAGACCGCGCACGAGGCCGATGAGCGTAGCAGCCTATTAAGACCCGACAGAGGGTATTGAAACGGGGCAGGGTCGGGCCGCCTGGCGTGCCAGTGCCGGGGGTAGCAGCCTATTAAGACCCGACAGAGGGTATTGAAACGTGACGGTCGAGGCTGAAGTGCCTCGGCCAGCAGAAGTAGCAGCCTATTAAGACCCGACAGAGGGTATTGAAACTTCTCGATGGGGTATACAGGCAACCGCGGTCTCATGGTAGCAGCCTATTAAGACCCGACAGAGGGTATTGAAACCCCGGCGCAACCAATGTAGCAGTAGGATTAGGAAGAGTAGCAGCCTATTAAGACCCGACAGAGGGTATTGAAACATAATGGCTTCGACTTGCAGGCGGCGTGGGATGCCTGTAGCAGCCTATTAAGACCCGACAGAGGGTATTGAAACTTTTTTGTTGTCTCGGTTGGGTTGTTATTTCTGGCGGTAGCAGCCTATTAAGACCCGACAGAGGGTATTGAAACTTGTACCGCGCCAGCGGAACCCCAGCAGGCGTGTTCTGGTAGCAGCCTATTAAGACCCGACAGAGGGTATTGAAACTTGAACGCGTTTTTGGTTTTTCCTCTGCTGGGTCTGGTAGCAGCCTATTAAGACCCGACAGAGGGTATTGAAACGCTGGAGAGGCTGTCGAGCTGGAGCGAACTGTCGAGTAGCAGCCTATTAAGACCCGACAGAGGGTATTGAAACGCGACCATCGCGCGCCGCCTGCGTATCGCCTTTGGTGTAGCAGCCTATTAAGACCCGACAGAGGGTATTGAAACACTCACTCCGCATCTCACACCTCCCTGCCAACAAAGGGTAGCAGCCTATTAAGACCCGACAGAGGGTATTGAAACACGTCGAACTGTTCTGGGAGCCAACATGGCCTGGCTATGTAGCAGCCTATTAAGACCCGACAGAGGGTATTGAAACCAAAATTCTGTGCCAGTGTCTCAATGAGCGTCTCAAAGTAGCAGCCTATTAAGACCCGACAGAGGGTATTGAAACTGCAACCGCCCTGGAGATAAACCCGGCATCGGGGGTAGCAGCCTATTAAGACCCGACAGAGGGTATTGAAACAACCAGCATCCTCTTAAGCATCTTGCACCTCCAGTGGTAGCAGCCTATTAAGACCCGACAGAGGGTATTGAAACCGGGTCGGAACTGCGATGGTTCCGCACCTGTATACGAGTAGCAGCCTATTAAGACCCGACAGAGGGTATTGAAACCGCAACACCTGAGACTGTCACGCTGGTGCTGTCTCGCAGTAGCAGCCTATTAAGACCCGACAGAGGGTATTGAAACCCATAAAATGACGCCTGTTCGCGACAGAGTAGAGGTAGCAGCCTATTAAGACCCGACAGAGGGTATTGAAACGTCATGGAGGTTGTCGATATCGTTGGCGTTCTCAAGGTAGCAGCCTATTAAGACCCGACAGAGGGTATTGAAACGACAGAACTTTAACAATCGCATGACAGTGATTGCCCAGTAGCAGCCTATTAAGACCCGACAGAGGGTATTGAAACGAGCAGGCCTTGACATCAGAATCACCCCCTGAGCATGCTCAGCACAGCAGGTAGTGACGCTGTCTGTTGCATGCAATCGCGGGTTGACAATCACCATATGCAGCATTAATCTATACACAACTCCATAGCACTACGCGTCGAGCGGGACGAGTACCCAGCGTCGCCGTTCAGAGAGGGCCGGCCCCGGCTGCAAGCCTGCCCCGCACCGACTCTGGCAAAAACCCCCCGTGAGCGCATCCCGGAAAGCTGCCCGGCAGCCAGTATGGGATGACGGTTCAGCCCCGTTATCAGCTGCCAGAGAATCGCACCCCTGCACAGGGCCTGCGATGAAAGTTGGGTGGAACCGCGTCTGACTCCACGCCCCAACGGCGTGGAGTCAGTTTTCGTAATGCCCGCTGGATCGGGCAGGAGGTGTCAGGATGGTGCAGATGGCTGAATCGCAGCAGGAAGCAGGGCTTCCCTACCCTCAGACCAGGCTTTTTCGCCTGCGTCACTCAGCAGCACATGTGATGGCCCAGGCCGTATTGGAGCTTTACCCGGAGGCGCGGCTGGCGATCGGGCCGCCGATCGAGAATGGCTTCTACTACGATTTCGACCTGGGCAAGGACGAAGATGGCCGCCCACGGACCTTCAGCCCGGAAGATCTGGAGCGGATCGAGAAGCGCATGCGTCAGATCATCAGCGGCAAACACCCGTTTCAATATCGGCAGGTCGATGCGGCAGAGGCGCGGGCGCTGTTCGCAGGGCAGCCATACAAGCTCGAACTGATCGCCGGGCTGGAGCAAGGTGGGATCGACGAATATGGCAACGAGACTGACGAAAAGCCGGTGATCAGCACCTACCGCCACGACTCGTTTGAGGACCTGTGCCGCGGCCCGCATCTGGAGCATACCGGGCAGATACCGCCGGATGCTTTCAAGCTGATGACGGTCGCGGGGGCGTACTGGCGCGGTGATGAGAATAATCCGATGCTGCAGCGCATCTATGGGACGGCATGGAATAGTAAGCAGGAGCTTCAGCAGTATCTCGAAATGCTCGAGGAGGCCAAGAAACGCGACCACCGCAAACTGGGCCGCGAGTTGGAGATATTCATCTTCGATGAGGAAGTCGGCCCGGGGCTGCCCCTGTGGCTGCCGAACGGGGGCGTCCTGATCGAGGAGCTGGAGCGACTGGCCCGCGAGACAGAAGAGAGGGCTGGCTATGTGCGGGTGCGCACGCCGCATCTGAGCAAGGAAGACCTGTTCATCCACAGTGGGCACCTGCCCTACTATGCGGAAAGCATGTACCCGCCAATGGAGTTGGAGGGTGTTCGCTACTACGTCAAGCCGATGAACTGCCCCATGCATCATAAGATCTTCGCGGCGCGCCCGCGCAGCTACCGCGAGCTGCCGTTGCGGCTGGCGGAGTATGGAACATGCTACCGCTACGAGAAAAGCGGTGAGTTATTCGGGCTGATGCGCGTGCGCTCGCTGCAGATGAATGACGCACATATCTATGTATCTGAAGACCAGTTTGAAGATGAGTTCTTGGCGGTGGTGGGCCTGTACCTGGAATACTTCCGCATCTTCGGTATCGAGCGGTATGTCATGCGCCTGAGCACACATCATCGCAAGGGTCTGGGTAAGAAGTACGTCGATAACGCCCGCCTGTGGGATAAGACCGAGGACATGGTCCGGCGTGCGATGCGCAACGGCGGTGTGCCATTTGTTGAAGTCGCCGATGAAGCGGCCTTCTATGGACCCAAGATCGACGTTCAGATCTGGAGCGCCACGGGCCGCGAGTTCACGCTGGCGACCAATCAGGTAGACTTCGCACAGCCGGGCCGGTTCAACCTGACCTTTGTCAACCGTGAAGGGCATGAGGAGCAGCCGCTGGTGATCCACCGCGCGCCTCTGAGCACACATGAACGTATGGTTGGATTCCTGATCGAGCACTATGCAGGAGCCTTCCCGGCCTGGCTGGCACCCGAACAGGTGCGCGTCATCCCGATCACTGATGAGCATAACGCAGTCTGCGAGGCGTTGGCGGGTCGGCTGAAGCAAGCTGGCATCCGGGCGACCGCCGATCTTGGGTCCGATCGGATGAACGCCAAAATCCGACAGGCGCAGTTGATGAAGGTGCCCTATATGGCAGTGATCGGCGACCACGAGTCCCAGAACGGGACGATTGCGCTGCGCCGCCGCGATGGATCGCGCGAGAATGACCTGCCGGTGGACTCCTTCATCGAGATGGTACAGGATCGCATCGCTACTCGTGCTGCTGCGCTGTAGTAGATGGGCGCAGTGTCAAGCTGTGTAAAAGCGTTGCCGGCTGCCCTCAGGGCAGCCG
>DAOTXW010000089.1:0-98789 GCA_034435035.1 Anaerolineae bacterium
CGCTCCGCGATCGCGCAGACCAAAGTACTCGGCGGTATTGATTGTCCCCATCTGGATCGCCGTGACAGGGTCTATGCCGGCCCGGATAGCCATGCGGATCATATGATCGATTGAGCCCTCGTCGAGCAGGTCCGCGGGCTGGCGATCGTCGGTGCAGAATGAGATGCGCCGGCTGTTCTCCGGGGTGACCACAGGAAGCAGGGTCAGGAGATTGTGGGCGTTGGTGGCTTCGCGGATAAATACCTGCATACCCAGGCGCAACTTCTCCCGGGCTTCTTCGACCGTTGTGCATTCGTGATCGGAGCCGATGCCCGCCGCTATGTATGCATTCAGGGATTGACCGCTCAGCCCCGGACAGTGCCCGTCAATGATCATATCCCTGAACGCCTCAAGCTTGTCGAGCACGTTCTGCTCGCCGGAGACAACACCGGGGTAATTCATCACTTCGGCCAGGCCCAGCACCCATGGATTGCCCCTGAGATGCTCAATATCATGCGCGTCCAGTTGTGCGCCGGCCGTCTCCATATGGGTAGCGGGGACGCAGGAAGGCACCATCACATACATGCTCAACGGACCATGCTTAGCCTGATCCAGCATGAAACTGATGCCGGCCAAGCCCAACACATTGGCGATCTCGTGTGGATCCGTGACCACAGACGTCACGCCATGCGGAATGACTGCCCGCGCAAACTCACGCGGTACGCACATTGAACTCTCAATATGAACATGTGCGTCAATGAAGCCGGGGGCAACATATTTCCCCTGAAGATCAATAACCTGCTCGGCGTCATATCCGGTGCCGATACCCACAATGCGAGAGTCCTTTATCGCGATGTCGGTACGGTAGATCTCGCCTGTCAAGACATTGACCATCTGGGCATTCTTGAGCAGCACGGCGGCAGGCTCCGCGCCACGCGCACTTTCGATCAGCTTCTGCCGTTCCATGGTGCCTCCCCTTACAGATGCTCCCCCGCCGGCGGCAACCTGCTCTCCACAAAGCGCCCGCGGCCCGGCTGGCCGACAACCTGCCAGTCCCGGTAGATGACCTCGCCACGTGACATTGTCAAATGAACATGGCCTTTGACCGGCATACCTTCATAAGGGCTGTAGCCAGCCTGATAATGCATTGCCTCGGAGCGTATGGTTCGCCAGTTTCGGGGATCGTAGAGCACAATGTCTGCATCGCTACCGGGAGCAATTATCCCTTTCTGCGGGAATAACCCGAAGATCCGCGCAGGATTCTCTGACACCAGGCGTGCCAGACACGCTGGCGATTCTCCCATATCATGGCATAACAGGGTGTACATGAGTGGAAGCAGCGTCTCTACACCGGGCAGCCCCCCGGGTGTCTGCGTAAAATCCTGCACAGCCCGCTTCTGTGACAGCGTATAGTCACATGAGTCGGTCGATAGAACATCCACTTTGCCCTCCCGAACGGCCACGCGGAGGTTGTCCCGTGCTCGAGCACTCCGCAGCGGCGGTTGCAGGATATATAGCTCCGGGCTATCACTTTCATAGCGGCTGTCATCCAGCAGCAGATACTGAGGACACGTTTCACAGAAAACCCGCTCAGCGGCGCCCAGGCGTTCAATCTGCGCCACTGTGTCTGCCGTTGAACAATGCGCAATGTACAGGCGTCCTGACGATCCGCTGAGCTCAGCCAGCGAGATAACGCGACCAACTGCCTCAATCTCTGCCTCTGCCGGCCGGCTGCGCGGGTGATATTGCCAACCCGTCAACCCCGACCCCACCAGACGGCGCGTAGCGTCCGTGACGATGCTATCATTCTCACAATGGATCATCGCCACCATGCCGGCTGGCATATGTCTGAAAATATGAAGTAGTGCAGCATCGTCCAGATAGTAATTGGGGCGGTAGGTAGTGAAGAGCTTCAAACTGGTGATGCCCTGATCCAGCAGACTGCCGAGCGCAGCCTCAAGTTCAGCAGGGTCATCAGGCGGCTGCAGGATGACCATATGAAACGTATAGTCAATCAGGGCGAGGGCCGCTTCCGCCCTCCGGGCCATCAGCGCATCGGCCAGCGAGCGCCCCGGAAGCTGGTTGGCAAAGTCAATCACTGTTGTGACTCCCCCGGCCGCGGCTGCGCTTGTGCCAATCTCCCAGTTGTCCGCTGTTCGATAAAGACCCGTATCCAACTGGATGTGCGTATGGGCATCGACAACGCCGGAGAGTACGAGCATTCCCGATGCGTCGATCTCCCGATCAACTTGCCCCCCCTCTATACCCGGACCCACCTGGACGATCTTCTCGCCCTCAACGAGAAGATCCCCCTTCACCTCACCCGTGGCACCAGTGATAGATCCTCCCCGAATAACTGTCCGCAGTGTCATCGTATCACACCACCTGCTGGTCATGTCGGCGCTGCAGTGAGCGCCCGGTCCTGCTGCCCTTACGCTGCTTCGCCTATTCTTGTGGGGGGCGGCGCCCGGCTACCACAGGCGATTCCACCTGCCTCATTATTGCATGATGCGCGGGTCAGGCCAATAGTTAACGTTGCTGGCACCAGCGGCGCACACCGGGATCCGACCACACATCATCGTCTGCGCCCAGCTCCTGCTGGACAAAGTGACACTGCAGTGCCATAACTCCAGCCAGGTTGATGTCAAAATCTGATTCTTCCTTGGTATAGGTCTCAATCACTGCAGCAGGGATCCCCCGCTCGGCCAGCCAGTTTGTGGCATCACCACTCACCTCATAGTAATCGAAGGTCAGATGTGGATAGCCTGTAGCTTCTTCAAGCAGCTCTCCTAACCAGCGTGCAGGCGGCTGCCCTCCACACTGACCAAGGAATACACCACCGGCCGCACTGTGATAGAAGATCACCGCATCAGGTGGATCGGCGATGAAATACATCCGCAGAGCTAACGTTTCGGGCTCAGAGAAAGGCCGCGGCCCCGGATCAACCTGGATATCACGGAGCACTGCGGAGCCAGACCACTCGCAGCCCCAGTTTCGATTGAGGTCGACGCCCCGGGCGTTGAATCGCCCTTCGATCTCGCTGCCTCGCACAAGCCCATCGGGGTTGGCTGATGGAATGATAACCAGCCTGATGCCCGGTAAAACCTCAACCGGGCTGCGGCGGAAGTAGTCTATCAGTTGCTCAGCAAGCGCCACCGTATTCGCTTCGAAGCCTCCATGGATTCCTCCGACAAGGATGATACGGCTCGGGCCTCCCCCAAACTGCCATGCCCAGATATCGCGCCCTTCGACTGACCGCCCGAGTGAAAATCGCTGACTTTCTGGATAGGGGGTGGGGGTGGGCAGGATCAGATCAGGTGGCGGGGTGAGAGGCACTGTTGGCGATGGGGCAGCAGGCTCTATCGGGATCACGACTGTCGGCTGCGCAGAAACTACGGGGCGTGTGCCCTCCGGCGTAGACATGGCGGCGGCTTCAACACGCAGCGGATATTCGGATGATAACTGCCCACAGGCCGTTATCATCAGGGCAGCTACAGCCACCAGCGACAATGTGCGCCCGGTCATGCCGTGCCTTAAGAAATACGGGCTCCGCCCGGGTTGTTTGCCGTCAAGATCAGCCTCAGGGTAAAATGTACCTATGACCACAGACAAATCCCCAATCATCACCCTGCTGACGGATTTTGGTGATCGAGACGGCTATGTCGGCACGATGAAGGGCGTGATTCTGGGCATCGCTCCTGATGCTCAGATTGTTGACATCAGCCACCAGATCACCCCTCAGGACATTCATCAGGCCGCGATTGTACTATCAGATGCCTATACCTACTTCCCTCCCCATACAGTCCACCTGGTGGTCGTCGATCCAGGGGTAGGAAGCCAGCGCAACCCTATTGCACTCCAGACTCCCCGTGGATATTTTGTCGCACCTGATAACGGTGTCCTGACCTACATTACTTTGAATGAACCAGACGTCCGGGCAATAAGGTTAACGAACCCCAGATACTGGCTGCCGAACCCCAGCAACACCTTCCATGGCCGCGATATTTTCAGCCCGGCCGCAGCCTATCTAGCACAGGGCACCCCTTTTGAAGAACTGGGGCAGAAGCTGGAGTCCATTACCACTCTTGACCTTCCCCAGCTCACAATTAGTCCATCCGCTATCCGAGGCGAGGTGGTCCACATTGACCGGTTCGGCAACGTGCTGACAAACATCATGCACCTGCAGTGGATTGACGATCAGACACTTGAACTCAACCCGCGTCTGGCGAACAACACACCTGCCCAATCGATCCGCCTCAATGCCCAGACCGCGCATGTAACCTGCGGCTGGCAAAGTCTCAAGGGCATTCACAGAACATATAGCGAGGTGCCGCCGGGCCATCGCGTAGCCCTGATCGGCAGTGAAGGCGAGCTCGAGATCGCGGTCAATCAGGGCAACGCCAGTGAGACAATGGCTATCAAAGTCGGTGATCCGGTGACCATCCAGATCGCTCGATAAAACAGTTCCTATTCTCCTGCTTGCCTTCACCACGAGAAAAGACTCATGGATCGCTTTGTGATTCAGGGTGGCACACCCCTCAATGGAACTGTCACAGCAGGCGGGAACAAAAACGCTGCGCTCAAGCTGCTGCCCGCCTGCCTGCTGACGGATGAGCCGGTAACACTGCACAATGTACCCGATATTGCCGACGTACGCGCGATGCTCAGTATCCTGGGCTCACTCGGTGTGGAGGTGGAGCGCGTCGGCCCGGCCAGCTGGCGTGTACATGCCAGGCAGATCACGACCCATGTGATCGACCGCGCCCTGGCCTCGCAGATCCGCGCCAGCATCGTCCTGGCAGGCCCCCTGCTGGCCCGCCTCGGACGCCTTGAACTACCCCCTCCCGGCGGCGACATCATCGGACGCCGCCGTGTCGATACTCACATCCTGGCGCTGACGGCACTGGGAGCCAAGTTCGAGATTAATGACAACTTCACCTTCACGACAGATGGCCTGCGCGGAGCGGATATCCTGCTGGACGAAGCCAGCGTCACCGCTACCGAGAATGCCATCATGGCTGCTGTCCTGGCCAGAGGCACCACCGTCATCCGCAACGCGGCATCGGAGCCTCATGTCCAGGACCTGTGCAATATGCTGAACCAGCTGGGCGCCCAGATCGAGGGGGTCAGTTCCAATGTGCTGACCATTCAGGGTGTGGAACGGCTGAGCGGCGGGGAATTTGAAGTCGGTGCTGACTACCTTGAGGTGGGCAGCTTCATCGGCGCGGCCGCAGTGACGCGGGGGCGGCTGCGAATCCAGAAAGCCTCCCCCCAGCATTTGCGCATGGTCGCGCAGGTCTATAATCGACTGGGGGTACATTGGGAAGTCGAGGGGCAGGATATCATCGTTCCTGAGTACCAGCCCCTCAAGGTCGTCCATGATGTCGGGGAACGCATTCCCGAGATCAAAGCTCAGCCCTGGCCCGCATTCCCCAGCGACCTGATGAGCATCGCCCTGGTTATTGCCACTCAGGCCGAGGGAACGGTGCTGTTCCACGAATGGATGTACGACAGCCGCTTCTATTTCGTGGATAAGCTGGTATATATGGGAGCTCGTGTTGTGCTCTGTGACCCCCACCGATGCCTGATCCAGGGCCCAGCACGCCTGCGAGGCGAGCTGGAACGGATCACCAGCCCTGATATCCGCGCTGGCATGGCGCTCCTGTTGGCTGCGCTATGCGCCGAAGGAACCACCATCATCCGCAACGTGGGCCAGATCGACCGCGGCTATGAGGATGTTGAAGGCAAACTGCGCTCGCTGGGAGCCAAGATTGAGCGCGCCTCTGAGCCATAGTATCTGGTTCTTCGTCCGTCAGCCAAGTGCTCCAGGCAGGGGAACCCGATTGCCAGAGCCCGTATTGGAGTGACCTCAGGCTACCGGGGATGGCGGATCCCCAGGGGGTTGCTGTAAGTCCCCACCGGATGAGTCGAAGGGTTCAGCCCCCAAGTCTTCAACCTGCATCCTGGCCTCCAGCTCGGCCAGTATCTGCTCGTCAGTCAAACGAGGCGCATCCAGCTGCTCCGGCATCTCTGGCGGATATTGCGCTGCCTTCTCAGAAAACGCAGCCAACTGGGCGTCTGTGAACTGCTGGCCATTGAAGTCTCTGGCAAGCGCCGGATTGATATACGGATCGATCGCATAACGCCACATTCCGGGCCGCACCTGCCTGAGCACTGATCGGCACATGCTGCAGCGAATACTGCGGTTGATTTGCACAATCCCCATCCACAACTGCGCCGTTTCTTCCAGGCTGAGCCTGCCTGTCTGGCAAACTGGGCAGCGATGCACTGCTATCCCGTCGCGATAGCGCGTTAATTCCTGGCGGCTGGCAGCCCGGCGCCAGATATACAGAAGAACGGCACCCATCGGCGCCGCAAGCCATAAAAGCAAGACTCCAGTATTGACCGGGCCAGCAGAAAGCAGCGGTGCAGCAGGCTCTGCTGGCAGGTCCGGCGCAGTGGATTGAGCCGCTGCCTCAGCCACAGTCGGCGTTATCGACGGCTCCGCCGCGAGGGTGGGCGATGGCAACAGGGTGGGAGTGGGCGGTGGGCTTGGCGTACGCGAAGGAGAAGGTGTCGATGTAGGCAGCGCCGGTGCTGATGTGCTGGTTGGCAGAGCAGCCTGAGAGGCAAGGCCGGCCGCCACGGTCTCTACGGCTGGAGGCAGCAGCACTGGCAGCGCCGCAAAGTCCAGGTTTGGATCCCATTCAATCAGGCTGGCCAATACCCAGGCGATGCTGCCATTCCATTCGATCGCAGCCCAGTTGCCGCTGGCGCTGAGCCCAAGGGGATAAATGGCTTCACCATAGATCAGACCGCCGACCACCGGGGCGTCAAAGTCGGGGCTGGCACGCACTACCAGCACATATACGGCGACCCGCCCGCCTCCCTGCGGGGGTGGCAGGAGAGTCACCGTAGGGGTAGGCGTCGGCCCGAACCCCGTTGATGAGGGGGTCGGGCTGAGGGTGGCAGTCGGCTGATCCTGAACGACAGGAGCTGCCAGGGCCGTAGCAGCCGAGGCAGCGATCAGGGCAACCAGGAGCAGGATTGACATCCCGCGCGAATATCGTGTCATCCAATCATCCCGCCGGATGCTGGAACCCCTGTCAGCCCTGCGGACCGCGCGGTTCTGAGGGTGTACCGCGGTCGGCCCGCTCGGCGATATCTGTGGCGGCGCTGCTGTCCTCTGCTGGCCTCGGAAAGAGCGTATCAACAATCCGATCGATCAGCGACCACAGCACGTTCTGGTTGAAGCCAACCACAATACACAGGAGATACAGCACAGGCGAGAACGGGCTGTCAACCAGATCGAGGCTTACCCCCGAATTGGCCAGATTGAGCAGTGTATTACCGCTTACCAGGATGACGAAGTAGGTGACGACCCCCATCGCCACTCCCATGAAGGGGTTGAGAACATACCAGGGTGTGTGAATCGGGTCGAAATCTCGCTTGACCGCGATGTGCTTAATCAGCACCCAGAGAGCGCCCACCACTCCGCCCAGTCCACCAAATAGCCCTGGCAGCCAGGTCGCCGCAAGCCAGGCTGGCACATAAGTCTGGCTTTCAACGCCCACCCGATTCGTGAGCAACGATGTAGCGGAAAGCGCAAGCAGCCAGACTACCAGATATACCCCCAGCCATGTACCTCGCGATCGCGACCACTGACGAACCTTCTCCTCAAGCCGCAGCCTGGCCTTCACCTGGTAAACCAGCTGTTCAGCATTGTCGTAGTACTGCGTTCCGGCAAGCAGAAGCTCGCGTGCTTCCTTCAGGTCGGCGATTGCCTGTTCGGTCGTCCCGTAATGCCCCCGCACATCATTGATGATCAGGTCGAATGTCTCATCGATCTCGTCCCACAGCGCTTGAACGCGCTCCGGAGTGACGAGCATTGTCCGGAGCTGCTCATCCGGCAGCAGTTCTTCACCGGGGATCGGCAGCTTTGATTTCTCATCGCTGAAGGGATCCGAAATGAAGAACCCTCCCTGTGGCAGACCCTGCGGCTGAGGGATCGGCCACGGCGGCCTATCAGGCACGGAGGGCATCGTGGGTGGGATGACCAGCGGCTGGTCGGGAAGTGAGATCGGGCCGCCTCCCGGGGCCAGCGGCCCGCCCGGCGGTATCGATGGCTGAACCGGAGAGACAGCCGGCGGCTCATGAGCGGTGATGGGCTGGCCATCGGGGCCAAGCGGTGTCACTGAGACACCGGGGCTTAATGCCCCTTCACCCGGCAGGACAGGTGCCGGGGTCACTGGATACACCCCCTCCGGGCCAACCGATGGCACATAGGACGGAGTACCCAGGGGAGGAGTGAACGGGGAAGAGGGGGGCAGGGTTTGTTCTTCACCAGCTGGAACAACGTGCACACCGGGGCTGATCCCGGCTGTTGCCGGCGGTTCCACTGGCAGCGGCCAATCCTCACGGGGGAGCGCCGAAGTTTCGGGGCTGGCCGGGCTTTCTGGCTCTGAAAGAGGGCCAGTCCCCATGTCCATCGCGCCAAGCTGTGAGGAGGTCATGTGCGCTAGCTCATCGGCTGTAACGTCTCGTGGAGCATAAAGTGATGGCGCCCCGGCCTCTGAGGCCGGCTCTTCGGCCCGGGCTTTCAGGCCGCCCGTGATGATCCAGTCTGCCTCATCATCCTCCGTATAGGGGCCAGATGTGGGTGGGGTCTGAAGATCAAATGGGTCTTCCCCTCCCAGTTCATAGGGATTCTGTTTGCCGCCCGCCAGCACATCCCATCCCTTACCCTTAAGCGAGGCTGGGTCTTCCGGGGTGCTATCCTGCTGTTCGTCTTCATAGTCCTGGCTAGCCATGTTTTGCTATGACCTCCGCTAACTTCCGATATGCAAGCGCACCCTCGTGGCGGGGATTGTGCTCTACCAGCGATCTGCCGGCAACCGGCGCCTCGGCGAATTCCACGCTGCTCTTGATCAGGACATCAAAAACCTTCGCCTTGAAGACGGACTGCATTTCAGCGATCACTTCAGTAGCATGGCGGCTTTCCGCCTGCACCATTGTCGGCAGTAACCCAAGCAGACGCAGATGCGGATTCAGGCGGCGCTTGACCCGCCAGATTACTTCCATCAGTGCGCGCACACCCCGCATAGCCAGATAGTGGGTTTGCACAGGCACGAGCACTTCCGTGGCACCTACCAGGCCATTCAGCGTCAGCAACCCCAGACTGGGTGGGGTATCAATGATGACATAGTCAAAAGGGATTCGGTTATGAGCAATCGCATCGCGCAGCCGCTGCGCACGGTTAGCGACCCCTGCTAATTGCACTTCGGCAGCAGCCAGGTCTACGCTCGCCGGCGCTATGGCCATGCCATTCTGCCCTGCAGGATGCAAAATCCGGGCCAGTGAAGCATTCTCATACATCAATACCGAGTACATGCTGCGGGTAAGCCGATAGGGATCTATCCCGTAGGTCGCTGTCAGCGCCGCCTGCGGATCCAGATCGATCAGCAGAACCCGATGCCCCATGCCGGCCAGGGCTGCGCCCAGATTGGCGACCGTGGTCGTTTTACCTACACCGCCTTTCTGGTTAGCGACCACGATGCTCCGAGTCACCTTGCACTCCTGAAAGAAACGGGTCCGCCAGCATTATAGCATAGGTTGTGAAGGCACAAACAGCAGGTTCTGTAACCGTTTGTTTTGCGTTTAATCTGCCGTACTGACCGCCTTGACGGCCCTGGAAGCACAGGCTATTATCGCACGCATGCATAAGAAGGACATCCTGGAAGAACTCATCTCGGCGCGGCAGGAGTTCATGGCAGCCGTGGACGGTCTTTCTCCGGATCAGATGCTGCATCCGGGCGCAATTGGCATCTGGTCTATCAAAGATACGATAGCCCATCTGGTAGCCTGGGAATCCGAACTCGTCACGGCGCTCAATCAGGCACAGAACCGCAAAATACCCGGCATCGTGCGGATCGATGACATCGACGAATGGAATGAAGAACGGTACCACGAAAATGCGCGCCGACTTCTGGACGCGGTATTGGCCGACTTCGAGGGTGTCCACCGGGTCCTGCTGGAGATGGTCGCAGATTATGACGAACGCGCTCTGCTGGATAATCGTCGCTACCCGTGGATGGAAGGCGAGCCTCTGTCGTATCTGATCGAGGAAAACGCCATCCTGCATGAGCGCGAGCATGCCGCCGATATTCGAACCTGGCGTGAGCAGGCAGGGGTGTAACGAGGCTCTCCAAATGATTGGGGATTTCGTGCTCAGCCAGATCGTGCATTGAGAAGACTGATCCTTGAAAACCAGGCCTCAAGCGCCACAGGAGAGAGAATGAGTCGTGTCGTGAAATTGGATGGGCCCGGTAAGGCCCGCAGCCAGCTTATGCGGACCTCTGCTGAGGTCATCCGACGTCTGAGTGAGAAAGCCGAGTTGGATGATGAGGCCCGCGATATGGCCGCGCTGCTGGTATTCTGCTTCCGTGAGATTGAATCGGGCATCGACAACTCGGTAATTGCATGGGAAAAGCGCGACTACTGGGTCAAGGCAGAGCGGTTCCGCGAGCGCTGGGCATGGGCAGGACCAGCCGCTCGCGACCTGGAGAGGCTGGTCAAAAGCGGAGCCTGGGAACAGCTGCCGGCTTTGCTGATCAAAGTCCTGCCCTATATGGACGAGATCAAGATCGCCAAATACACCCGCAAGCCCACTCTCTGGCTGGGCGCTTACCGGCGTCTGCTGCATGAAAACGGGCAGACGGGGTCCTGACGATGTTTAAGGTGTTGAAAGGGTCCACGCGCCGGATGCTGCAGGTCCGGGCACTGGCTGGCACCGTCATGCTCATCAGCCTGGCCGGCTGCGCCAGCACCGCCGGCGGGCCGACCGGTACACAGAATGCTGTCGCTGTAACGGCCGAACCGACAGCGCCTGCAGCGATGCCGCCCGAGCCCTCTCCCGAAGTTCTCATTCCGGAGGAACCCTTTCCGGGCGATGGCCCGTGGACGGTTAGCTTTGTGACGGCAGATGGCATCAACCTGCAGGGCACACTGCACGGAAAAGGCGCCACCGGTGTTGTGCTGGCACCCATGTATCTTGAAGGGCAGGCCGGCTGGCTTAGCTTCGCGCAGATGGCTGCCCTGCAGAATCTGCGTGTTCTCACCTTTGATCTACGGGGATACGGCCAGTCCGAGGGCGTTCGCGACGCAGCTCAGGCCCCGGTTGATATTGCTGCTGCGCTATCCTTCATGGAACAGAATGGGACATCGCCTCAGGTACTGATTGGGGCCGGGCTGGGGGGTACGGGCGCTATTCGGGTGGCAGCCCAGGATCCAGCGATAGCCGGGCTGGTCGTTATCTCAGCACCGCGCGCTTTTGGGGGCCTTGAGTTGACTGACTCCGAGCTGGCTTCCCTGGATATGCCCACCCTGTGGTTAGGCGCCCGCAACGATCTCACTCATAATGTTGAAGAGATGTATGCTCTGGCCAGAAGCAGTGACAAAGAACTGTGGCTCTACGAAGGCAGCAGCCTGCAGGGAACTTTCATCCTGCAAGGGATTGATGGTCCCGATCTTCAGTCACGTCTGCTGGCATTCATCGCCCGGGTAAGCAGCCCTTAACTGGAACCCGGATGGCCTGTCCGCGCTGGCACGCAGCGGATCGGAGGTGCGCACCATGCCGCTGAACGACTTCCTGGCTCTGCTGGCACAGGCGTTGCTGGTCGTTGCTCTGCCAATCGTGATCGCGGCGGCTGTACAGCACTTCCGGGTCATGACACAGCGGTTACGCGCCAGCGGCGACGCAGCACGCTGGGATACAATCGAGCGCGCGATCAAACTGGCCGTCACTGCCCTCGAATATTCCGGAATCGGAGCCGAAGCTCGCGACCGGGCAGTCAGGTTCGCGCAGGATTTTCTTGACGAGCGGGGCGTGCGAATAGACGCCGACCGCCTGGCGGCGCTGATCGAAGCCGAGGCGCGCCAGCAGATCGCCAACCCAACAATGCCGTCCGATACACCTCTGGCCAGACAGGCACTGCTGCAGGCTGCTGTTGAGGCGGCAGTCCTGGCAGCTGAACAAAGCGGGCTGAAAGGCATCATCCAGAACACTGCCGTTGGCAAGAAAGCCTACGCGATGGACATGGCGCATCGCTATCTGGCGCAGCATGGCATCAATGTAGATGAAGGTCTGATCAGTGGCCTCATAGAGGCACAGCTGTTCCGGATGTACCTCGCGGAACGTGAGCGCATGTCCGGGTCGGCCTCTTCCTGATGCCGCAGACGTATGCGGACAGAAACAATTGTGGGTTACAATGACGGTAAATAATGCTGTGTTTATCAGGTGAGGCAAAGCTATGTCCACAACCAGCTCGCCAGCACGCCCGCCCCTGGAATCTGTGCGCCGACACAGGCGCCAGTCCTTCTGGCAGATCACCTTTCCTGTTCTCGCGGTTACGCTGCTGCTGGTATCCGGGTTGGTGGTGCTGTTTCTGACTCGAGGCGGCAGCGGCACCGCTATCGTGGCGGATTATGCCCTGATGCTGCTGGTGCTACCGCTGATGCTGGCAGGGGCTGTATTGGCTGCGGCGGTTATTGCTCTGACCTACGGGACTGTCTGGATCATCAACCGGGTGACACCCTTGACGAACCAGGCACAATATGCAATGCAGGATGCTTATCAGTTTGTCGAAAATATCACCGGGAAAATCGCGTCCATGATGATTGGCGCCGCGGCTGCTCTGAACGGCATGGTGGCTTTTGTCCAGCAGAAGTATCGCCCGCCGCAGAGCGGCGATACCACGGATACGGGCGAGCAGCCCGGAGTGTAATCGCAAGCGGGCCTGAGCCCCGGATGGGGAGGATGAAGTGAACGCATCGATCGAACCGCCCGGTCAACCGACCCATATGACTACCCATGCCGACTGGCGCCGCCGCGTTGTACTGATAGGCGGGATTACCGGAGCAGTGGTTGGCATACTCTCAGCGATCTTCTATATCCGCGCCGCTGAGGAGGCAAGCAGCGCCGGTCAGGCCCCTGAAGCTCCGGCCGCTCGCGATGCAGTGCATCTGGGCATGTCACTGTTGAGCATCATGCGCACGATTGCTGAGTGGGGCACCCGCCGGTAGAAAGCCGGCGCACGCAGGCTGTCTGAAAACGGCCCTCCTTCGCCCTCATGCCATCTGTCAGCCAGAGTTTTGTCCGATGGCGCTGCGCTCCAGCCTGGGCGGTGCGATGTCTTCTGCTGCTTGCGCTGCTGCAGGCCACAACACCTCGCTTCGGTTATGTTGTACTGGGCACGCCCGAGTCGGTTCAGACCGCCCATCCACTCACGTGTGTACATACCCGCCTGACGGATGAAGTCGAAGAATGGAAGATCCAGCGGTCGCTGCAGATGGTACGTGAAATGGGGGCGACGGCGATCGTCGAGTTCTTCCCCTGGCCTTACATTGAGCCTCAGCAGGGTGTCTACTCATGGGAGCACAGCGACCTCATCGTCCGGCATGCCCGCGATCAGGGGCTGACCGTGATCGCCCGCCTGGGTATGGTGCCTGAATGGGCTCAACCGGTTGGTATCGACGCGGCAATCGATACCAGCTTCACCCATCTGGAGCCTTCGCGCTTCTATGATTTCGGACGTTTTGTCCACGCCTTTGCCGAGCACTATCGCGGTGAAATTGGGCACATCATCATCTGGAATGAGCCTAACCTGGCATATGAGTGGGGATATCAGCCTGCTCTGCCACAGCATTATGTCAGTCTGCTGCAGTTCGCCTACCCGGCCGCGCATGCCGCCAACCCGGATATTATGGTACTGGCCGGAGCGCTGGCCCCGACTCTCGAGCCAGTGGGCAGCCAGTACGGCATGAATGAGCTGGAATTTCTGACCCGGCTTTATGAGTGGGGAGCAGGCGATTATTTCGATGCCCTGGCAGTGCATACCTACGGATTCAGGTTCCCCCCTGACACTCCCCCGGACCCAGGAGTCCTTAACTTCCGCCGGGCCGAGCTGCTGCGAGCGATCATGGAGGATCACGGCGACGCCGATAAGCCCGTCTTCATCACGGAGTCGGGGTGGAACGATCACCCTCGCTGGACAAAAGCTGTTCGACCCGGACAGCGCATCACCTACACCCTTGAGGCCCTCCAATATGTGGAGAAGAACTGGCCATGGCTTGAAGTGCTGTGCATCTGGGCATTCCGCTACCCGGCACCGGTTCACAGCTTCCCGGATTACTTTACCCTGGTATCCCCGGATTTCACTCCCAAACCCATCTACTATGAGATTCAGCGCTGGGCTCGGGGATCGGCCGCGCCCTGAGGCCGCAGGTAACCCGTCAGCCTGCCTGGCAGCCCGGCCCGATGCGATACACAGAGCCTTTCGACTATGGCTATAAAGCGCCGATCAGCGTTTTTACGCCTGCAGGTCCGTAGACCGGGATGGCGATACTGGGCAGCTATGGCAGTGGGGGCTGCGGCTATCCTCAGCATCTGGCTGACCCTGAGAGGTCCGAATGAAGAAGATGAAGCCTGGGGGCATATACAGCAGACGGGTCGGCTTCTGGTGGGTATGGACGCCAGCTACCCACCATTTGAATATGTGGGAGAGCACGGTCAGATCATCGGGTTTGATGTCGACCTGGCGGCTGAGATAGCACGCCGGCTGGGTGTTCAGGTTGAGTTTATCAACATGGCATATGACGGGCTGTATGATGCACTCCTGATAGGGCAGGTCGATGTCCTGGTATCGGCGCTGGTCGCCGCTCCTGAGTTTGAGGGCAAAGCGCATTTCAGTACGCCCTATTTCAATATTGGTGAGCATCTCGTCACCAGGCAGGGCGCCCCATTCCAGGGAATGGAAGAGCTGGACGGCCTTCGGCTGGCGGTTGAGATCGGCTCAGGGGGGGATGTCGCGGCACGTGCCTGGGAACGTCGGCTTCCCAACCTCACCGTGATTCGCCACCCTGATTCGGCAGCCGCGCTGGAGGCAGTTCGCCAGGGCGCGGCTGATGCCGCCCTGGTTGATGGAGTTGCTGCAAGACTGGCTGTGGGCCAGCATCCAGAGCTATCCATTGCCGCTGTGGTCAGCGACACACTGCTCGCTGTCGCCACCCCTCCTCAGAGCACAGTCCTGCTAAGCCGCGTCAATGAAGCCATTGATGATATGCTGGCCGATGGGACGGTCGATGCCCTGCTTGAACGATGGTTTGGCCCGCAGAAGCATTAGCAGAGAAGAAAACAGGCTGGTGGATCAATCAAATACGAACTCTACCCAGGTAGTGCGGCCTGCTTCGATGTAGATCTCTGCCGAGTAAGTGCGCCTGTCTGAACGGGTCGTAATGGTATACCATCCCTCAGGAAGGTCTCCCATCGTGAAGTTTTCACCCCACAGTGGGTCGGAGATGTTTTCGGCCCCGGCATAGGTCCAGGTGTAGCGAACCATGTCAGCCCCACGAATTGTCAGCGCAACCTCACGCAGGAGCGCCCCGCCGGCCTCCACCACGCGTCCTGCCAGTGTCCCATAGCCGTAGTAAGGCTTTATCCACAGGTCGGGATTCCGCGTGCTGGTGAAATAGCCATAAGGATCGCCGACTCTGACCTCAAAGTGAAGATGGGGCCCCCCGTTCGCCACCCCTGTTCCACCGACCGCGCCAATCACTTCGCGAACCGAAACAGATTGGCCGGTCGTCACCAGCACCTCAGATAGATGTCCATATAGCGCAAACACCGGCTGCCCACTATGCTGGTGATCTGTCAATCGCAGAACAATCAGGTTGCCGTAGAAGTTGGGCTCCGGCCCGAACAATACTTCCAGATCGGTACCCGCGTACTCAACGACCGAATTCGCCACTGCCACAACCGGTGTGGAGAGCGGGTTAAAAAACTCCACACCCGTGTGCGGCCGATACTTTCCACCGGCCGTAGCGCCGTAAGCATATGTCCGGTCAACATAGTCTGTCCAGCCAGTCGGAATGGGGCGCTCCATGACATAGTGATCGGGAGGGAGATTGCCGTCTGGCGAGGGAGGGGGAGCCGTTGACGTAGGCGACGGGGTTGCCGCCGATGGCGTTCCCACCCCCATCGCTGTGGGCGGCGGAGTCGTCTCTGTCTGCATTGGATCCTGGACAGTGGCTGTCGGAGTCTGCGTGATCACCGGGGCAGTGGTTGTCTGCCCCGCTTCCACCAGCAGCGCAAATGCGGGAGTTTTAGTAGGGGTGGGAGTGAAGACAGGCTGCGGCATACAGCCCGCCACCAGCACTCCCGCCAGCAGGAGCCCCATGGCAGATCGGCGGTTCATGATTATTAGCAGCTCAATCCAGTTCGCCTGGCAACTACAGCCTGAATCTCGGATGCCAGAGCACGCCCTCGCTCCCGTACGGCATCCAGATCGGTTTTCAGGCGGGCAGCCACTTCAGTGTCGTCGAGACTCTGCGCATTCACCAGCACATTAAGGGCAGCCGCCTCGACAGCGGCCGCGGCCATATGCGCCCCCACGGCAGCGTCGCTCGCGGCATTGATGTTTCCGCTCTCAGCCAGTATCGCCAACTGCTCCAGAATCTGTACAGCCAGACGCGCCGTACGCAGAGGCACATCCGCCGCATGGTGGATAGCCGCCTGGATCGCAGCAGCTCGGACAGGATCCTCTTTGCTGAGCCGATTGGCAGCCAGAACCTGCTCGAAAGCGTCGCTGTCTTCAATGACCAGTGCTGACAGCTGTGCACGCAGTTCCTCAGCCGATTGGATGACTCCCTGCATGAGCGGTTCCACGGCGGCATATTTCTTCTTGCCGATCGTAGCGCGAGCAACCATCGCCGCCAACGCCGCGCCCAGCGCGCCGGCAAGCGCGGCTACCGAGCCACCGCCCGGTGTTGGATCGCCACTGGCAACGGCGTCAAGAAAGCGATCTGGCAGCAGGGTTTCACCCGCCTCCACAGCCTGCAGGCGCTGTTCAAGCACCTGCTCGGGTGCAAACAGATCGAGCTGCAGATACCAGCGTGCTGCATCGATCAGAGCCTGGTTGGGGATCAGCCCGATCAGTTCGGAATGGCTGATCTGGTAGCCCATGCGAGCAGCCTCTACCCGAATCATCTCCTGCACCCGATGAATAGGCGTCCGGGTGTGATCTGTGAGATTCATCGACACCTGCGCGCGGCCGTTTACCTCCAGGCCCAGAGCTTTCACATAGCGCAGGCCACCGCTGGAATGCCGGATTGCCCGCGCAATGCGGTTCGCCGCCTCGATATTGTCGGTATTCAGGTATACATTGTAAGCAATGAGCGGGGCACGGGCACCAATCACCGTTGCCCCGGCTCGCCCCAGCTCAGCCGGCCCAAAATCAGGCGCCCGCTCCGGATCGCGTTGGATTGCCTCACGCAGCCCCTCGTATTCTCCCCTGCGCAGATTGGCCAGATCCTCTCGTTCGGGCCTGGTAGCTGCTTGCTCGTAGAGATAGACCGGGATGCCGAGTTCCTCGCCCACGCGGCGCCCCAGCCGTCTGGCTATTTGAACACAGTCCTGCATACTGACGCCGCGGATCGGGATGAACGGTACCACATCGGTTGCGCCAATGCGGGGGTGCTCTCCCTGCTGCCGGGTCATATCGATCAATGAAGCGGCAGTCCGGATCGCGGCAAAGGCGGCCTGCTCTACAGCTTCCGGGGTGCCCACAAACGTGAGCACGGACCGGTTATGGTCAGCATCAGAACTGTAGTCAAGTACGATGGCACCGGCCACGCCACGAACCGCATCCACAATGGCTTCAACAACTTCCGGGCGACGGCCTTCGCTGAAATTAGGCACACACTCAACAAGCGGCTTCACTGCTGCCTGCTCCTGATCAGAGACGCCCTATCCACGGGCGCGGGTTTGCGGATTATAGCCTGCGATCAATGCCCGGCAAATGAATCGTCCAGCCTGCGTCTCTGTTTGTACTTTGCAGCCGCACAGGTCGATAATCGCGGTATCTTGCCCTTCCGGAGCCTAACAACCATGTCTTACCGATACGTTGCAGCAATTGACCAGGGCACTACCAGCACGCGCTGCATCCTGTTTGATCAAGAGGGCCGCATCGCCGGCTCCTGCCAGCTGGAGCATCGCCAGATCTTTCCCCGGGCCGGCTGGGTTGAACATGATCCCCGGGAGATCTGGGAGCGGACACAGCAGGTTATCCGGGGCGCTCTGGAGGACGCCAGGCTGAGCAGTTCTGAAATTGCCGGTGTGGGCATTGCCAATCAGCGCGAGACTACCGTGGTTTGGGATCGGCGCACCGGCCAGCCATATGCCAATGCCCTCGTCTGGCAGGATACCCGCACGGACGCCCTTTGCACCAGCCTGGCTAAAGAAGGAGGGCAGGATCGCTTTCGTGCACAGACCGGGCTTCCGCTGGCAACTTACTTCTCTGGCCCCAAGATCCGCTGGCTGCTGGATCACGTGAGCGGCCTCCGCCGGGCTGCAGAGAGAGGAGAGGCCCTGTTCGGGACCATCGAGACCTGGCTGATCTGGAACCTGACCGGGGGATCATCCGGGGGAAGGCATGTCACCGATGTGACCAATGCCAGCCGCACCCTTCTGATGAATCTCCACACACTGGACTGGGACCAGACCCTGCTGGACGCTCTGAACATTCCCCGTGAGATGATGCCTGCTATCTGCCCATCCAGCGAGCCCACGCTGTATGGCACAACCCTGCCGGACGGGCCATTTGGCGCTCGTATCCCCATCGGAGGGGCCCTGGGCGATCAGCAGGCTGCTCTGTATGGACAGGCCTGCACCCGCGCGGGTGAGGCTAAAAATACCTATGGCACCGGTTGCTTTCTGCTGCTCAACACAGGCACCAATGCGATTCAATCAAGCAGCGGGCTGCTCACCACCGTAGCCTACCAGATCGGCTCGCGTCCGGCTCACTATGCCCTGGAAGGCTCTGTTGCGGTTGCCGGTGCGCTGGTCCAGTGGCTGCGTGACAACCTCGGATTGATCGGCAGCTCCAGCGAAATTGAGGCGCTTGCCGCTTCGGTGAGTGATAACGGGGGCGTTTATATTGTGCCAGCGTTCTCCGGGCTGTTCGCCCCACACTGGCGGAGTGACGCCCGGGGCGTAATCGCCGGGCTAACCCGATATGCCAACCGCGGGCACTTTGCCCGCAGCGCACTGGAGGCGACTGCCTATCAGACTCGCGAGGTGCTCGACGCCATGGAACGGGATGCCGGGATGCGCCTGGTGTCGCTCAAAGTCGATGGTGGGATGGTCTACAATGAGCTGCTGATGCAGTTCCAGGCAGACATGCTCAATGTCCCGGTTGTGCGCCCCACTGTAACAGAAACCACCGCGCTCGGGGCCGCCTATGTAGCCGGGCTGGCTGTCGGCCTATGGGAGGACGAGGATCTTCTTCGACAGCACTGGCAGCAGGACAGGGAATGGCGCCCTGCCATGAGCGCTACTGAACGCGAGCGATTGTATAGCGGTTGGCGCAAGGCGGTCGAACGCACCCTGGGCTGGGTCGAAAGTGAGCCTGCGTGATCTGGCCGTCACCCCGGTATCGTATCGCTGCGAGTGCTGCCAGCAGCTCAGCCCGGCAGGCGAGGAGGTTGCCTGCCGGGCTGGCATTGCTGGTTGCTATCCTTCCAGTGTAGAGGTATCCCCTTCCTCAAGGCCGAGCGCCCTGGCCCGCAGCACGCGACGCATGATCTTCCCGCTGCGGGTCTTGGGCAGTTTCTCTACCACCTCAATATGCGCAGGGACCGCGATCGGCCCCATCTCATGCCGGACATGTTGTTTAAACTCATCGATCAGGGTATCGCGAGGCTCTACCCCCTGACGCAGGAGGACATAGGCGTAGATCACGTTACCCTTAACATCGTCCGGGATGCCGATGACCGCCGCCTCAGCGATGTCGTGATGGCTGACCAGAGCGCTTTCGACTTCAGCAGTGCCCAGCCGGTAACCGGAGACCTTGATCACATCATCAATACGCCCGATCACCCAGAAGTAGCCATCGTCATCCTTGCGGGCGGAATCACCCGCCAGATACCATCCCTGGCTGGCATACTGGGTCCAGTACTGACTGACGTAACGGTCGGGGTCGCCGTAGACGGTTCGCAGCATACTGGGCCACGGATGCTTGATCACCAGATATCCATCCTCATTGGGAGCACAGGAGTTCCCCTGTTCATCAACCACATCTGCGATGATGCCTGGAAATGGGAGTGTACCTGAACCCGGCTTAAGATCCGTCACCGGCAGCGGTGTGATCATGAAAGCGCCCGTCTCCGTCTGCCACCAGGTGTCGATGATTGGACAGCGTCCCTTGCCGATCACACGATGGTACCAGCGCCAGGCCTCAGGGTTGATCGGCTCACCGACGCTGCCCAGCAGGCGGAGGCTGGATAGATCGTGGCGATTGGGCCACGCATCCCCAAAACGCATCAGACCCCGAATGGCCGTGGGCGCTGTGTACAGAATACTGATGCCGTAGCTTTCGATCAGTTTCCACCAGCGGTTGGGGTAGGGAAAGTCCGGCGACCCCTCATACATAAAACTGGTTGCACCAAGGATGAGCGGGCCATAAACAATGTAGGAATGCCCGGTGATCCAGCCGGGGTCGGCTGCGCACCACCAGCGATCCTCCTCTTTGATGTCAAAAGCCCACTTGAGAGTGGCCGCGATCCCTACCTGGTAGCCGCCATGCGTATGGAGCACGCCCTTCGGCTTGCCGGTCGTGCCCGAGGTATAGAGAATAAACAATGGATCTTCAGCATCCATCGCCTCTGTGTCACATATTCCGCTGGCTATGGGCAGCTGCTGCAGCTCATGCAGCCAGAAATCGCGCCCGGTTTCCATATACACTTCCTGCCCGGTGCGCTTGACGACGATCATGGTCTCCACCACCGGCGATCGCTTAACCGCCTCGTCAGCAACCTCCTTGAGCGCCACAACTTTACCCCGGAGCCAGGCACCATCGGCTGTTACCAGCACGCGGCTTTGAGCATCTTCAATGCGATCTGCCAGCGCTTCAACGCTGAATCCCCCATAGACCACCGAGTGGATAGCGCCAATCTTAGCGCAGGCCAGCATGGCAATCGGCAGCTCCGGGATGCGCCCCATGTAAATGGTGACCCTGTCACCGCGCCGTACACCCATCCCCTTCAAAATATTGGCGAAGCGATTGACCTCTTTCCACAATCGATAGTAGGAGAAGGTGCGCTGGTCGCCAGGCTCGCCTTCCCAAATCAGGGCGAGCTTATTGCGACGCCAGGTCTGCGCATGCCGATCAACGGCATTGTGGGCTATGTTAGTCTTGGCCCCAACGAACCACTTGAAGAAAGGAGCCTCGCTGCTGTCGAGAACCTGCTCCCAGGGCTGAAACCAGTCCACCAGCTCGCGAGCCCGATCTTCCCAGAAACCGGTCGGGTCAGACAAGCCCCGCTGGCGGAAGCTCTCGTATGCGGAACGCGAGACGTTAGCAGTCTCTATCACCCCCTGTGGGGGCGGATGCACCTCATGCTCCGCTCTGAGGATTTCCTGCTCACGTTCTTTGCTCGGCTCAAGATCGAATGTAGACATGCCATCTTCTCCCTATTGGCAACCCTGGCCTGACCCCCTGGCCTGACGATGAAATCTCTTTCACGCACAAAGATGTGCTGAGAGGTGACATTGTAGCATAAGTGAATCGGCGCGAGTCAAGCGCGCTACGCGCCACTATGCGAGGCAGAGCATCCAACTATGGTAAGGGAAAAGGCGCGACCTCTCCGATTGCGACCGCCACAGGGCATTACCAGATGCGTGTACCGGCAGGGCTGTAAGAGTTATTGGTGAGACTGTCGGAGACAAGTGCTTGTCAAAATGTCCCTGATCAGACTATAGTTCCTATCATAATCGGTCCGGGAGCCGCAGATGTCCATCCGCTTAGCTGAAGTTAACGCGCTGCATGCCAACATCTGCCAGGCACTGGCGGATCCCACTCGCATCCTGATCCTCTATGCACTTGACGAACGGCCCCGGAATGTCACCGAACTGGCGACCGATTATGATATCCCCCAGCCCACGATCTCCAGGCACCTCAAGGCACTGCGTGAGCGCGGATTGGTTAACAGCCACCGACAGGGTAATGCTGTCATCTATTCCTTGAAAGATCGCCGGGTTGTTGAGGCACTCAACATTATGCGGAGCGTGCTGGCCGATCTGCTGAGCCAGACAGCGCGTCTTGCCAACGAGGTCGAAGCCATCCCGCCCGAAGATCGATAGACCCGGGCAAAATGCCCTGCAGAATATCCTCCAGGCCACCCCTCTTGTTCCTAATTGATGTAAACTGAAGCGGATATATTATGTGAAGCCCAGGGGATCAGTGCATGGAGCCTCAGGCAAACGACTCTGACCCTATCAGCACGGAATCAGACAGCCCGCCTCTCAAAGAGCCTGTCTGGACATATCGCGGATATCAGCTCCGGCCCGGTGATTTCACTACCGCGATGGTGCACCTGTTCCGGGCTGAGATATCCCGCGCCAATATCTGGCGGCAACGCCTGGATGCGACAACTAACTGGGCCGTGGTAGCGACTGGGGCCGTCATCTCGTTCTCCTTTGGCACCAACGTCCCTTACAGCCACAGTGTGATTCTCCTCAACATGCTCTTGATCACGCTGTTCTTATTCATTGAGGCACGCCGCTACCGTTACTACGAGTTATGGAGTTATCGTGTACGCCTGATGGAAACCGACTTCTTTGCTGCCATGCTGGTGCCGCCATTTGGTCCAGCGCCGGACTGGGCAGAGAGCCTTGCTGAAACGCTGCTACACCCTCACTATCCCATCTCTCTATGGGAAGCTCTGGGTCGCCGCCTGAGGCGCAATTACCTGTGGATCTATCTGTTGCTGGGGGTAGTGTGGTCCGTCAAGATCTGGCTGCACCCCTCAATGGCTGATACGTGGGGCGCAGTAGTTGAGCGAGCCTCGGTCGGGGCCATTCCCGGGCAGGTTGTGATCGCAGTAGGGGTGGTTTTCAATGTCCTGCTGGTTATGGTGGCCTTGCTGACGCAGAATCTCAAGCAGGCCACAGGCGAGGTACTGCCTCGCTATGGTGATGGCCTTGATATTTCCTCGCTTTTGCACGCCAACGAGCCCGGCGAGGGCAGTACATGGGCCTGGTTCAGGCGCAGCGGCAAGCGCCGCCAGATGCTGACTTTCATCATTACCGACCATGCCGATGCGGTCGGCCAGAAAGTGACTCATGAGATGCACCGTGGTCTCACCCGCCTGGACGGAGTGGGCATGTTTACTGGTCAGCGTCATGCGGTGCTTCTATGCGCTCTGACCATCACCGAAGTCCCTCATCTTAAGGCACTGGTCAGTGAGGTAGACCCCCGCGGCTTCATCATCGTCGCGCCAGCACAGGAAGTACTGGGACAGGGTTTTGTCCCGCTGGGTGTAAAGTAGCGGAACGTAGGCGCCACGTTGACGCTGACCGGTGCTGTATGTTACGATGTCGCCTCCACAGAAACCCGTGAGTGCAGATTTCTTGAACGGTAAACTCTGGCAGCTCGCGCCTCAGGCGCCCCCCGATTTCATCGAGTCACTTCACTGGGAAACAGGTATGCCCGAAGTCCTGGCTCAGATTCTTTTCAATCGGGGTTACACCAGCCGTGAAGCGGTCCAGCGCTTTCTGGCCGAGAGCGCTCATCCGGTCGATCCCTGGCTGCTCAAAGACATGGATCAGGCGGTCAATCGCCTGTGGCGCGCTATTGATGAACGCGAGCCGATCGCAGTTTATGGGGATTTCGACTGTGATGGCGTCACGGCGACCGTACTTCTCACCCAGGCGCTGCGCCTGCTGGGGGCTGTCAGAGTGCGACCCTATATTCCTGACCGTGTGGATGAAGGGTACGGGCTCAATACTCCCGCGCTCGAAAAGCTTTATCAGGAAGGCTATCGTGTCGTTGTGACCGTTGACTGCGGTATTCGGTCAATCCAGGAGGTAGTTGATGGCAACCTGCTGGGGCTTGACATCATCATCAGCGACCACCACAGCATCGGGCCACGCCTACCGCCTGCCCTGGCCGTCATCAACCCCAAACAGGAGGGCTGCCAGTATCCCGAGAAGATGCTCGCTGGTGTTGGCCTGGCCTATAAGCTGGTTTGCGCTCTTCATGACGAGGGGGTGCGCCGCGGCGCGGAAGGCATAGCCGGCTGGCACCCGCAGGGCTGGCTGGATCTGGTGGCTATAGGTACAGTTGCCGATATTGCGCCTCTGCGCGGAGAGAACCGGGGGCTGGTCCGGGAGGGCCTCAAGCTGCTGAACCACCCCAGCCGCCTGGGGCTGCGTGCCCTTTACGGAGCGGCGGGCATTCGCCCCGGGACGATTACCGCAACGACGATCGGCTTCGCAATAGGGCCCCGGATCAACGCAGCAGGGCGTCTCCGCACGGCAACACTCGCCGGTAAGCTGCTATCAGCGGTTGATCCCGGTGAGGCCGAACAGCTTGCCCTTGAGCTGAATGCGCTGAACCAGGAGCGCCAGCAGAAGACCCTGCAGATGCAGAGCTGGGCCGAGGAAAACCTGACCGCTGAGCCTGCTCAGGAACAGCTGCTCTTTGCGGCTGATCCCCGTTTTGAGCAGGGAGTGGTAGGGCTTGTTGCCAGCCGCCTGACCGAACAATACTATCGGCCATCCGTTGTGGTACAGGTTGGCCAATACGAAAGCCACGGCTCATGCCGTAGCATCCCCGAGTTCCACATCACGCAGGCTCTCGATGCCTGCCACAAACTCCTGGAGCGGTATGGAGGGCATGCAGCCGCCGCCGGTTTCACTATCCACAATGAAAATCTGCCTGCACTGCGGGAACAACTGACAGGCATTGCCAGCTCGCAGCTTGATGGCCGCGACCTGCAGCCAACTCTGTCGATTGATGCCGAGATCAACCTGGACCAGTGCAATGAGCTCCTAGCAACCGCACTGAATATGCTGGAGCCCTGTGGCGAAGCTAATCCTGCCCCGGTCTTTATGACCCGCAACCTGCAAATCAGCAGCCGACGTCAGATCGGGGCTGACGGAAAGCACCTCAAGCTTGAATTGAACGATGGACATCTGACTGTTGAGGCTATCGCCTTCCGGATGGGCAACAGTCTGGACATGCTTCCTGAGCAAATCGACGTTGCCTACACGCTTGAAGTGAATGAATGGAATGCCCAACGCCGGATCCAATTGAACGTTCAGGATATTCACCCGAGCCTGATGCTATGAATAGTTCGTCTTCTCCCATTCTCATCACAGGAGCCGCCGGCTTTATTGGCAGCCACCTGGCTGATGCGCTGCTGGCACGCGGCGACGCGGTGATATGCCTGGACAATTTCCACGATTACTATGACCCGGCCCGCAAACGAGCCAACATCGCCGATCATCTGCAGCATCCCAACTACCATCTAGTAGAAGGGGATCTGCGCGATCAAGAGCTGATCGCGCGGCTGTTTGCAGACCATCAGCCAAAGCGCATCGCACACCTCGCCGCCGTGGCCGGGGTCCGCTATTCTGTGGAGCGTGCCGCCTTCTACAGTGAAGTTAATATCCAGGGATCAATCCACCTGATGGACGCAGCCAGGCGGCATGGCTGCGAGAACTTTGTGCAGGCATCGACCTCATCAATCTATGGGAATACGGATCGGGTTCCCTTTGATGAGGAGCAGCCCTCTGATCGTCCGCTGGCGCCATACCCTGCCACCAAGAAGGCCTGTGAGGTGATGGGATATGCGTTCCACAACATGTTTGGCCTGAATTTCACAGCCCTTCGGTTCTTTACTGTCTATGGGCCGCGCGTTCGCCCTGATATGATGGCCTACACCGTGATGGACAGCATCGTCCACGGACGGGATATCACGGTCTATGATGAGGGCAATCTGTACCGGGACTGGACGTTCGTTCAGGATATCGTGCAGGGGGTTATTGCTGCCCTGGACAGGCCGCTGGGATACGAGGTGATTAACATTGGTCGCGGCGAACCTGTACGCCTCGGGGACTTCGTGGACATCATTGAGGCCCTGGTGGGCCGCAGGGCCCGGGTGAAGGCGCTGCCCGCACCGCCAAGCGAGCCCAGAATCACCTTTGCCAACATTGAGAAGGCTAATCGTCTTCTGGACTACCAGCCATATACCTCAATTCGTGAAGGTCTAGCTCAGACCTGGGATTGGTACCAGAAAGCCATTCTTCAGACAGGTTGAACTATCGTGAGAACTGACCGCAGGGGCTTCGCAGCCCGATGCTCGATGTTTTTGCTGGCCACAGCTGCCGCGCTAGGGGTAAGCCTGGCAGTGGATGCCCCTGCCGGGGTCGCTCAGCAGGGCGCCAACCCACGCTTTGGCCTGGTCAACGCCAGCGCCGATCCTCAGGCTGCGCAGGAATCCGGCGCAGGGTGGGAAATTGTCACGTTACGATGGGATGAGCTGCAGCCCGACGGCCCCACAGACTGGAATCCTGCCCCTGCTACTGATGAGTGGCTGGCATCGACCAGAGTTGTAGGACGTGAGGTGGCGGCTGTCGTTATAGGCACGCCGAGCTGGGCAACAGGCGGTGGGACAGGCACCGGGGTGCCACGCGGCCTGTACCTTCCTGTCAACGACCCCGGCAATGCGTGGGCCGGCTTCATCGGGCGCGCAGCCAGCTACTATGGAGCCAAAGGCGTCAATCGGTGGATCATCTGGCGTGATCCTGACATCCCGGCGAGCAGCCAGGATGTCACCTGGGAAGGCAGCATCGAAGAATACTATCAGATGGTCAAGGTTGCCTATCTGACAGTCAAACAGGCTAACCCAAATGCCAGCATTCATCTGGGGGGTGTCGGCGGCCACGATCCGAACTGGTTCAACCGCTTCCTGGACATCACCCTGGACGATCCGACTGCTCCTGCCAATAACTACTATTTCGATGTGGCGACTCTGCACGTGTATGACTCGCCCGAACGAGCCTACACTTTAATGCGAAATCACTTCTTCGTAATGGAGCAAAAAGGCATCCCTCTGAAAGAAGTGTGGTTAAATGAGACAAACACGCGCCCCGCAATCGATCCGCAGGTATATCCCCCTGATATTACTTTTCGTGAGCGCCCCAACACCACACAGGAGCAGCAGGCCGCTTATATCGTGCAGACCTATGCGCTGACCTTTGCCGCCAATCGGGGAGCACGAATCGCTGTCTATCAACTGGTCGATAACCTTGATGCAGATGGGCAACAGGCCTATGGCCTCGTCCGGGCGGATGGTAGCCGGCGGCCAGCTTACCGAGCCTACCAGCTGATCGCTGAAGAGCTAAACGGCTTCGTCTTCGCGCGCCGGGTTGAAGATGGCACTGCCCCTCTGGTTGACTATGTGCGGTTTACCTTCAATAGCAAGGTTACCCATGTCGTCTGGGCATTAACTGAACAGACAGCAACCCTGATCATTCCAGCGCGGACTTCCGAAGCAACATTGCTGGATCTGTCCGGTAACCGCTGGAGTGTCAGGCCGGAGGGTGGCTTCTACAGGGTTGTCGTTGAAGGTGCAGAATGCAACGATCCAGTAGAGGGGTGTGTGATCGGCGGCAGCCCCTGGCTGCTGGTTGAAGATGGTATTTCGGATGCATCAAACCAGGAACCGCCGCCCGTCTCTGCAGAGATAGGCGGCACCCTGCCGACGCCCGACCCGGGCGCAGCGGCCACAGCTACGGCGCGGGCCGCTCCCACATCAACAGAGATACCTACCCTGGCACCCAGCGACACCGCCATACCGCAGCCCACAGATACCCCGGAGCTGACATCCACCACTTCAGCCGTCGAGATTACTGAGACACCGCCTTCGACCGAAGCCCCGACCCGGGAGCCAGGCCCAACACCGCGCCCAACGGCTAACCCCGAGGCCGTCCGCCCCCGCGGGTTACAGTCGATTCTTCCTTATATCTTGATCGGGGCAGGCGTATTGTCAATCGGCAGCGGGATGTGGTACTTTGCGGCTGGCCGGCTTCGCACCCGGCCACAGCCTGCCGCTGAGGCGATCCCGGACACGCCCGATGAGTTAGCGGTCGCCCCCCACGCTGAAGATGAAAATCCCGAGCAGGACGAGCAGCAGCCACCTCCGCCCAGACGCCGGCGACGTAAGAAACCTGCCGACAGCAGCCTTAGAGAGGATCCGGAGGAATAGTCATCAGCGGCGATCAGCTACTCGGTCTTTGAGCCTATCACTGTATCGACAATCGCATCCAGTGCCACGATGCCTCGCTCGGCTTGGTTCCGCCGCTTTACCTCCGCGCCGCCGCTTTCCAGGCTGCGCGGGCTGAGCGTGATGCGCAGGGGTACGCCTATCAGATCAGCATCGGCGAACATGACGCCCGGGCTAAGGCCCCGATCATCATAAAGCACCGAGATACCGGCAGACATCAGGGCCGCATAGGTATCTTCTGCTGCGCTGGCCGCTTCGGGCGTCTTGGCCAGCCCGATCAGGTGAACATCGTACGGAGCTATGGCCTGCGGCCAGAGGATGCCATACTCGTCATGGTGACCCTCAACAACTGCCTGCAGCACTCGCTCCAGATCAAGATGAATGCCCATGAACCGGATCGGCTCACTGACACCATCCGCCGCCGCATACATCGGCAGTCCCAATCGCCGTGCATCGTGGTCCAGCCGGGCGGCAATTCCCAGATACAAACCCTTCTCATAGCGCAGCAATGAATCACAGCGTGAGCACCGCGCCCCGGCAGGGATCGCGGCCACGTCCAGGATCTCGCTCACCTGGAAGTCGCGCCCGTGGCGGGCATGTATGAGATGATAACCATTCTCATTGGCCCCGGTCACAACCCCTTGCATGGCCTCCAGGGACAGATCGGCGATGATACGCGCATATGCTGTATCCACAGAAGGCAGACCTACAGGGCTGGCATAGCCAGGTTCAGCGCCCAGACGACTGCGGATCTCGTGATCCGTGGCAGGTCTGAGCGAAGCGGCTTCCAGAGCAGGTTTCAGTTTGGCTTCGCTGATTTCCAGATCACCACGAACCATAACCATCACCGTCTGCTCAGCGGGTAGCCCCGGGTTAGCAGTATAGAAGACCGCCTTCAGCGTCTGCTCTGCAGCAATCCCCAGAAACGCGCACAGGTCAGCAATCGTTGCGCAGCCGGGGGTAGCTACTTTCTGCATGGGAGCAGTATCATCAACTCCGGCCAGGACACGCCGGCTGAATGCCGCCACACTAACCAGAGCTGTGTAGCCGCAGGTCCCACAACGCACGATCTGATCCTGGCCTTCAACCGACGGCGCGATGAATGCCAGCGCGTGATGAGCCCCATCCAGACCGGGATGCGCAGCAACCCCTATCCACGGCACACCGCATTCGCTGAGCATCTGGCCACAGATCATTCCGAGGGGCGCCATGCCCGGTTCCAGGTTGCCAGCCTCGCTCCCCATCATCGAGAAAGCCACCAGTGACCATACAGGCTGAAAAGAGGGAGCAGCGCTCCGATCGATAGAGTGCAACAGCGGCCCGATCTGATACAGACAGCGTGGCAAGTCCCGGTAGCTTTTGATCTCGCGCCGCGCAAGGCCAATCAGACGGTCTGTCAGGGGTACAGGCAACACACCCTCACCGGGCTCCGATCCAAGATAGGCTGGCTGCGCCTCACCTGCTTCCATTTCCTGGACGCTAAGTCTCTCGATCTGCGCCATTACACGCCGCCCGATCGGCAGGAGGCCCCAACCCCCTCCTGGCAGGCGGCGGATAAGCCCGGCGCGCATCATCAGGATATGGCTGCCAAGCGCCAGATCGGCCGGCGCTTCCCGCAATGTACCTCCAAACAGCTTTGAAAGTCTCATGCGCTTCCTGCTGGCTGATCAGCGTCAGGGTCGAGTTTGGATGACACTGTCAAACTATCAGTATTAATTGGCAAATACGTACAGAATGGCACAACGCTCGGGGTAGTTGCCTGTTCCGTCAACGACAACCAGGCGGATCCAGTACTCGCCGTTAGGCCATGCCTGAGTATCAAGAACTCCCAGGACGCCGTTGGTGATCATCTCATTACCTGTATAGAATGTCAGGTAGCCGGGTGAATCGGTCTTGCCTTCCTGGCGAATCTCCAGCTTGTAGAAAGCGAATCCTGGCACACGGGCGGTTCCACGGAATTCGACCACCCCTCGAAGATGTGCGCCTACGCCCGGAGAAGTGATGATTGAGTCAGCATTGGTGCATGCTCCATCCGTAGCCGTCTGTGTCCCTGTAGGACCCGGGCGCGGCGTGGGAAGGGCCACTTCCGGAATGCCCGATGGCGTCCTGCCTGGTGGCAGCATACTGCGCTCGGTCGATTGAGGGATACGCAGAGCATCTCCAACCCGAATACGGCTTGAGCTGAGACAATTTGCCTGCATCAGCGCATCCAGCGTGATCCCGAAGGCCTCCGCTATCGTAGACAGCGTCTCCCCTTCGTTGACAATATGAACGGCCCCCCTGGCAGAGATCTCGCACTGGTTGGGCAACGCCGTTTCCTGCCTCATTTCCACCGTCGGCGTGGCTGGTATATCCGTGCTCGTTGGAATCACGGCCAGGGTGGCTGCTGGTGTCCGAGTGGGCAGGTCGGCAGAAAGGGTTGAAGATGCAGAGCTGGTCAGCAGTGTGGCTGTCTGCTGATCGGCCAGGGTGGCGGTGGAGGGTGCAAACGATCGTTCACCAATCCGGGCACTATCACCAAGAGCAAGAATCACACCACCCAGTAGTGTTACTGCAGTGATCAGCAAAGCCGCCAGCCCTGCCAGCGCCTGCTGAATGGAACCCGGTTTCATTTAGGCTCCCTGGCGCAACGGCTCGATAGGCAGCACCACATGGAAAGTTGTGCCAGACGTGGGGCTACTATCCAACCAGATACGTCCTCCGTGGGCATCAATCAATGCCTTGGCCAGTGACAGACTGACCCCTGTATCTCCCAATCCCTCAATCAGCGGATTGTCAGCGCGATACTTGCGGGCAAACACGCGCTCAAAATCATCCGGGGCGATCCCAGAGCCAGAATCCTGCACAGCCACGTAGAGGCAGGGAGCTGTGATCATTTCACCGTTGCCGCCGGGCACCGAGTCGGAGCGCGCGGTCACGATCAGCCGCACTTCACCTTCGACAGGCGAGGCAAGCGCTGCATTGGAGAGCAGGTGCCCGATAACCTGCAAAACAGCATCACGATCAGCCGTCAGCGGCGGCAACCCCTCCGCCAGCGCCAGGCGCAACACCAACCCCTTCTCCCGAAACTGGTTAGCGACGTTCATTACCGCTTCTTCTACTGCATAGACCACATCGATCTTCTCAGGCTCTAGGGCCAACCGGCCTGTGTCCAGCGCTGTGATACGGATCAGGTCGTCAAGCAGCGCGCCCATACGCTCTGTATTGGCTTTGACCCGCTGCAGGAACTTGCGCTGTAGCGAGCCGAGAATCCCGATCGACTCACGCAGCAGCAGATCGGTGTAGCCCATGATCGAGCTCATCGGTGTGCGGAGTTCCTGAGCGATTGATGCAATCACCTCATCGTGCGAATCAATCTGCCGCGCATCTGCCATCACCGCATCAACCGCATTGTGGGTAGCCGCGATCTGTTGTTCAAGCGCATGCATTGAGTCCACTGCGTTATGGAGCTGACGTTCCAACGTCTCCACAGCAGCGTTTCTCTCGGAAAGCTCAGCTTCCAGCGCTGCGATACGGGTCCGGGCGATTTCTGCATCATCCGTGGCGCTGCGAGTTGCAGCAGCTTCCAGCGCCGCAATGCGCTCCCGGGACTCAGCATGTGCGCGCGCAAGGCTCGCCTGCAGCGCAGCAACCTCCTCGGTGCGGTGAGCAAGCTGGCGCTCGAGATTACCCAGCGCCCCATCGACGTCGGCCATATGCGACCGCACTTCGATGATAGTACGCGCCTTTTCCGCCAGTTGCTGCTCGAGCGCCTCAATAAGCGCAGCGCGCTCCGTAAGCTGGGCTTCGAGCTGCATGAATGCATCACGATCAATCTGATCCATTTTTTCCTGAGCCTGCTTCAGCTCAGGGCCAAGATGAATCGCCGACTCGGCCTCAGCCAGCTGGGCTCTGAGGCCGGCAATCTGAGCAGCCTGCCCCGCAACCCGCGCCTGGAGCATTTCCAGCTCGCGCAGATTTGTGGTACCGCTCGCCAGCTGTTCGCGCAATGCGTCTGCAACAGCCTGCGCCTCAGTAAGCCGCGTTTGAAGGGTCACCACTTCACGCGCCTTGAGTGCCAATTGCTCCTGCAGGAACGTTACCTCCTGCTGAACGATCGAAGCCTGCATCAGTCGCGCCCGGAGGGCCGCGATCTCGCTCTGAGCCGCAATCCGCGCATCTTCCCACGATCGATCTGTTGCAGCGGCCTCAAGGGTGCTGGAGTCTCCCCCCGCCCGGAGGGCCGCCAGTTCCTTTTCTAACGCTGCTGCGCGCAGAGACTCCTGCTGCAAGCGCTGGTTCTCGGCCAGTAGTTGCTCTATGCGGGCAGCTTCGTTCTGGGTTGAATCCAGAGCCTTCTGGATCAGGCGTTCATTGCCCAGACGGAGCTTTTCCATCTCTTCAGAGAGCTCTGCCAGGCGCTCGCGCAGGAGGTCGGCGTCTGCAGAAGCTGCCCGCAGCCGCTCGATCTCCAACAGAAGGGATTGCACCTGCTCACGGGCGCTCTCGTCCTGCCGGGGCATGCTATTGATCTGGCGATGGAGGTCGCGAATGTATGCCTTCATCTCCTCATTCTGGCGCCGCGCGTCATTCAGCTCCGCAACTTTGGCAGTCAGATCATCCGCCAGAGACAGAAGCCGGGCTGCGTCCTGATCGATTTCCCGCTCCTGCTGCTCGCGCAGAGACTCATGGGCCTCCACGTTCAGCAACGCCGCAGTGATCAGCGGGCCCAGACGATCGAGCAGGTCTCGCTCTTCCACGCTCAGCAATCGCTCTGAGTATGGTGAGCCTACTATGATCACGCCCAGTCGCTCCTCGCCATTGACCAGTGGCTGGATGTAAGCTGGCCCTTCGTGCACGATTCCCAGATGTAAGTAAAGACTGCGCAGTTCGCGGGTGTCGCGCTGGCTGGTGAGACGTATCTGCCGCAGGCGTCCGAGTGCGTTAACAATTCCGGGGTGATCCGCCAGATCGAGATTGGCTTCCGGCAGAAATGACTGGGCGATATTGTCATACCCCCCAACAATGCCTGCCCGCTGTGTCTCCTCATCCACAATCGCCAGGACAGCCAGATCTGCACGCAGCGCTGTAGCAATGGCTCTGGGCGCCTGGCGTACAATCTCAGCCTGCTCAAGGGTGCTCAGCAGGCCTCCCAGGGCATCCACGACTTCCAGCAGAGCCGGTGAAACGGAAGTACGTTTTGGCAGCGCCGTTTCGCCTTCTGCTGATATCTCAGAAGGGCCAGCAACGATGGGCGAAGCGGCCGTCTCGACCGGGCCGGGCGGGGGAGATTCGGCTGGAGGGGCAGCAGGCAACCGGACAGGCTCCATTGCCCGGCTGGGTTCGAAGGAATCCCAGTGCAGCAGCTGCTCGACCACATGCCGGAATGCCACAGCCGCGAGCATTGGCATCACCACAGTCTGCCCCACGCGAACTGCAGCGGCGACATCGCCCAGAACAGGGCGAGCCAGATGAAGCCCGGCTGCAGCACCCAGCAGCATCAACATGATGCCCTTGAGAAATGGATCGTAGACGAAGCGGACGCGGACCAGCATCCAGATCAGACCGGAAACTGCAATGACGATCTGGGATATCGACCACGCCACATCAATCAACTGGCCATTGAACAACTCGCCCCGCGAAGCTGCGAAGAACCAGTAGTAGTAGGTGCCTACGAAGCCAGCCGCTATCATCCCCAACCCAACAGCAGAAGCGAGATCGGGCATGAAAGTGCGCCGCAGAATGGCAGGATCATCCATGGTGACAAATGCCCAGGCCAGGGCCAGGACCGTCACGGTATCGGCTGTGCGCTCAATAGGCGGGAGCAGCACATTGGTTGGCAGATAACCCTGCCACACCAGCAGAGAGGCAACCAACACTAGAGAGCGGGCAATCAGGATTGCCGCAGCGGCCATTGCAAGGCGCATAGTGCTGCGGTTTCGCTCGCGCATCCACTGACCTATGCTCATGGCAAGGGCAGCTTCTACAGCAAACAGAATGATGAAATGATAGACCAGGCTGCCCGGCGGCTGGCTAACGAGGTCAAGGATCTGATCAAACACGCTGCCCACTCCTGCGTATGGACGCTGGGTCGATTATAGCATGGCCAATTTCCTGTCGATAGCACGCAACAGCGCGGGTGCTGGCTGCAGTTTCGGGATGTCAGCCCGCATGCTATAGTAGCCGTAAGGGATACCAAATATGGACAACACACCACAAAACAAGCCACATCAGGATGACACTCCTTCTTCTGCAGACAGCCAGCCTGCAGAAGGACCGCCCCGTCGTCCCAGCCGCCTGGATCGCTTGTTGGGATCCAAAAAGCAGGCGGATGCAGAAGCTGCGCGCTGGGATGAGATTGAAAGTATGGGCGAGCCCGTGCCAAGCTACGACCATGCGCAGGGGACCACACAACCCTTCATCCCGGAGCCTCCCGTGCAGGCCGGCGACACCCCGACCGGTCGAGAAACACCGCCGGAGGGGCTGCCGCCGATTCCGACAGGAGAGCCTGAACGGGCTGCGCCGGGTGACACGCCCTCCCATCGCCGGGCGGTTACTTTTCCGCACCCCACAGACTCACAGGATGCGTTTGCTGAACCCCCGGTTCCCGATCCGCTCGATCAGGGCCCTGGCGGACTGCCTGCTGACAACCGCCCCCATCAGCGCTACCAGCCCCCGACGATCCCTTCAGGGGAGGTGCGACTCGATCAGAACGGGATGCCGCTGCCCCCCCGGGCCCCAAGTGAAGGCCCGCTTCATGCGGCGCCTACACGTCCGCATGGCTATGATCGGCCAGAATTCGAGGAAACCCGTCCTTCACAACCACAGCAGGCAGCTGCTCTGGATACCACGGCGCCAGCCAGACGCGCCCGCCTGCCCGTACACACTCAGCCGACTGCACGAGACTACGCTTCACCGGCCCGCCCGCGGCCGCGATCAACGCGCCGCCGCAAGACGCAGCCGGGTCAGGCCCAGCTGAGCTGGGGCTGCCTGCTGCGCTCCGTGGTGCTGGCTGTCATCGGCAGCATCGTCACTCTGATGCTCAGCGGCGGCGGGGCGGCGATGTATTATGCGCAGGTGACCGCCCCCTCATTTCGCGGAATCAACGATATCAGTGATCTGCAGGCGCGAGCTCTACAATTCCAGACTACCCGCATCCGCGATCGGGATGGCAATGTGCTGTATGAGATCAATGATCCGGAAGGGGGCTTCCGCGACTATGTGACGCTTGATGAGGTGTCCCCCTATCTGATCCATGCAACCATCGCAACCGAGGAGCGCGACTTCTTCACCAATCCCGGGTTCAGCATCCCGGCTATCGCCCGGGCTGTGATCCAGAACTATCGGGAAGGGCGTGTGGTCTCCGGAGCCAGCACCATAACCCAGCAGCTCACACGCGCCCTGCTGCTTCCGGAAGATGAGCGCTACGAGCGCACATACTCGCGCAAGATCAAGGAAATCTTCCTTGCTGCCGAACTGGGCCGCCGCTTCAGTAAGCGGGACATCCTTGAGCTGTACCTCAATCAGGCTTTTTACGGAAACTTTGCCTACGGGATCGAAGCCGCAGCGCAAACCTATTTCAATAAGAGCGCCCGCGACCTGACCCTTGCTGAGGCCTCATACTTGGCCGGACTCCCTCAGGCACCGGCTGTCTGGGATCCCGTGAATAACAAGGAAGCTACATTAACACGGCAGCAGCAGGTGTTGGCCCTAATGCTTGAAGCGGGCTGCCATGACACCGGCGATACCGGGCTTGCCCTGCCGTGCGTGACGGAAGCAGACATTGCAGCGGCTCAGCCCGAACTGGCGGCCATTGCCGCACGGGAGTTTCAGGCTCCCGATATCCAGGCACGGTACCCGCACTGGGTAGTTTATGTCCAGCAGCAACTGGAGGCGGACCCGGCTATTGGCCCTGCTATTTACATCTCTGGCTTCGATGTCTACACAACTCTCGATTCGCGCCTGCAGGACCTGGCTCAGCAGCAGGTCGAGCTTACCCTCTCAGGCCTAACGGATCGCAATGTCACCAATGCCTCGGTTGTCATCATAGACCCGGATAGCGGCGCTATCCTGGCAATGGTCGGCAGCCGCAATTTCAATGACGATTCAATCGACGGACAAGTCAATATCGCCCTCACCCCCCAGCAGCCCGGCTCTTCAATCAAACCCTTCACCTACCTGACCACGTTCCGCAATGGCTGGACACCAGCCACGGTGATCTGGGATGTGCCCATCGCCTATGAGATACCAGGCTTCGGCGTTTATGCCCCGGTGAATTATGATGAGCGCTTCCGGGGACCTGTATCCGTTCGCACTGCCCTGGCGAACTCCCTGAATGTACCGGCTGTGCTAGCTCTGGACTCCGTGGGAGTATCCCAGCTACTGCAGACGCTGAACGATGTGGGGATCACATCGCTGGGCGGGCCTGACAACCCAAACAGCTACGGTCTGTCGCTCACGCTTGGAGCCGGCGAAGTCTATCTGCTGGAATGGACCAATGCCTTTGCCACAATTGCTAACGGAGGCCAGTGGCGGCCCACCTATGCAATTGAGCGAATCGAGCGGAATGGACAGGTAATCGAGGGTTATCCATACCAGGTGCCAGAACCGCGTCAGGTCATTGACCCTGCGCAGGCATTCCTTATCCGCGATATCCTCTCCGATAAGGAGGCTCGCGTGCCGGCTTTTGGTCGGGACAGTGTCCTCAGCCCTCCCTACCCGGCAGGTGCCAAGACCGGCACGACCAATGACTTCCGCGACAACTGGACGATGGGTTTCACCACAGAACTGGCTGTGGGTGTATGGGTGGGCAACACTGACAACTCACCGATGGTAAGTGTCTCCGGTGTGACCGGCGCCGGCCCGATCTGGCGTGGAATCATGGATGGTTCCCAGCAATGGTACCCGGCGCAGGTTTTCGTTCAGCCGCAGGGGCTGATCTTTCAACAGACCGTTTGTCGTGATGACGGCGCGCTGCCTTCCGCTTACTGCCAGGAGCATTCAGAGGTCTACACCGAGTTCTTTTCTGCTGACGCGCCCCCGCCGGATGCCTTGAGCGGGTTGTACCGGACCCTGCGAGTTGACGATTTCAACGGGCTGATTGCCAATGACTTCTGCCCGGATAATGCCACAGATCAGTTATTCTTGTTCCTGCCGGATGTCAGCTCAACCATTGACTCGGCGGCGTTTGCCCGGGAATGGCTGCTCACAACCGAGGAGGGCCGCGCCTGGGCGAGCCAGCGTGGGCTATCAGCTGAGCAGATCCAGGCTGTCCCGCCAACTGAGGCCTGCGGCCCGGACACGCCGTCCCCCAAACTGACGATCGATCAGCCCCAGCCGGATTCCCGACAAAGCGGGATGCTGGTAATCCGCGGGACAGTGGATGCTCCTAACTTCGCGTACTACTACGTAGATTTTGGCCTGGGGCCCGATCCTCAGGGGTGGGGAGTGGTGCAGGCTGCAACCAACCAGCCTGTTCAGGATGGTGTGCTTGCCCAGCTTGATCTGACTCCCTTTGAGAATGGCCCTATGACAATCAGAGTCGTGCTGGTTGATGCAGCCGGGAATATGGCAGAGCGCAGGGTAACCTTCCAGATAGAGAACCCTACACCCACGCCCAGCCCAACCGTCGAGGAAGAACCGACCGCCCAGCCGACCCCAACGCCGCCAACAAGCACTCTCGCCCCATCGGCTACGGCGCCGGCAGCCACGCCGAGCCCGGGCATCACTGCCACACCGTAACACCGTGAGCAGGCCAGACCGCCATCGGTCCGGCCTGCTCCTTCATTGGCTGCTCTGGCGCAGGAGATGGCGTAGATCGGCCGTTATGTCCTCGGCGGGGGTACCGTAGCTCCACACAAGATGTATCTGCCGATCGATCACCACAAACGTAGTTGACGTATGCGACACCAGATACCCTGCTGCGGTGGCAGTCTCTTCTCTCTGGCTGAACACACCGAAGGCAGCCTGGATTTCATCAAAGCGGGCACGGTCGGGCTGGCGCAAGCCAATAAAGGAGGGATCCATGTTGCCCAGATAGGCGTCCAGCTGGGCAGCGGTGTCCCTTTCAGGATCGACCGTCACCAGGGCAACCTGAACCGACGCAGCTTCATCACCCAGGGACCGGATCGCCCTGCGAAGCTCGTAGAGCGTGGTAGGGCAAATATCCGGGCAGTAAGTGTAGCCAAAATAGACCACCAGCAGCTGATCGGCAAAGTCGCTCAGCCGCACCGGCGGGCCATCATCGGATTCGAACTCAAAGTCACTGAGTGGGGTAGGCGGGTCGATCAGAATGCCCTGGTACTGATAGGGTTGACAGGCCACCAACAGGACTGCTGCCAGGGCTGCAGAAGCAGGTAGGATGTTTCGTGACATCAGAATCGTGCCCTTCGTCTAGCAGGCAGAACGCAGCGCCGCACATTATACCCCGCTGTGCTGAGGCAGCCCCGGACGTTATACTTGGGCGGCAGGATCCCGGGCGGCAACCCGACAGCACAGGAGCAGACCATGCCAGATTGGGAGCGTGAATATGCCACAGCGCGGCAGGCAGCACGGATGGCTGCCCGGCTGTGCATGGCTGTTCGTGGGGAGATGTTGAATTCGGCGGAGAAAATGGAGAAAGCGGGGAAGGAACCCGTCACGATCGCCGACTATGGCTCTCAGGCTTTGATCCTGCGTGCCATCGCGGATGCCTTCCCGAACGATGGTGTGGTAGCGGAAGAACGCGGCGAAGAGTTCACCCGGCTGGCCACCAACAGCCAGCGAGAGGCTGTTTTGAGGTACGTCAGCGACATCGCGGGGGAGCCAGCTCAAGTAGAAGATATCCGCCGCTGGTTAGATCATGGTCGTGGGCTGAACACCCAGCGTATCTGGGTTGTTGATCCCATCGATGGTACCAAAGGATTCCTGCGGGGCGATCAGTTTGCGATCGCGATCGGGCTGCTGATTGATGGCGAGCCGGTTGTCGGAGCGCTGGCCTGCCCTCTGATGGCCGCCGACCCGGCAAATTCCAGCGATCGGCCAGGCGCGATCGCTACCGCGGTCGCCGGGCAGGGCGCGCGGCTTGAAGCGCTATCAGGTGGCTATGAGCATGTCCTACGCGTTTCTCCCAACCCGGACCCGGCCCGGGCCCGGGTGGTGGAGAGTTTTGAATCGGGGCACACGGATCATGCCTTCTCGGCTGCCGTGCTCAGCAGAGCGGGCGTGCAGGGCGAAGTTGTACGGATGGACAGCCAGGCCAAATATGTTGCTGTAGCTGACGGCCGCGCTGAGTTCTACATCCGGCATTCGCAGGGTGCTTACCGCGAGAAGATCTGGGACCACGCTGCGGGAGTGCTGATTGTGCAGGAAGCTGGCGGGCGGGTAACTGACATCAATGGAAGGGCACTGGACTTCTCAGCAGGGGCGACCCTGGCGCACAACCAGGGCATCCTGGCCAGCAACGGCCCGCTGCATGAGCCACTGCTGGCAGCTATCCGGGCTGAGGGCTAGTCTCAGCCGCCTGCCGGGTGGGCATGCTCGCGGAACACCGGGCGGCTGCGCCACCACAGCCAGGCGGTCTGCAGAGCCGTACACAGGCTGAAGGCCCCCAGGCCTACAAACAGGCCGGGGGCCTGCCCATAGAGAACCCCGGCTGCCAGCGCCAGCGTGATAATCACCAGGAAAAGCACGACCGCCTCCGTGATCGCACGGGTGTGGCGGCTGTGCAGGATGGCTCCCTGATACCAGCTCTGAAGCACCGCCAGCGCGGGCATGGGCAAGGCGAACCAGAGTCCTGTCCGGGCCAGATCGGCCAGCGCCGACGGCAGGGCCGAGATACTCTCGAACCAGAAACCCGCCAACGGTGTCACGACCAGCAGCAACAGAAACGCCGTCAGGCCAGCAGCCAGCCAGCCGGCAAACCGCCGCAGGGTATAATGAGCGCCCGGCTCATCGAGCAGTGCCACAACCACCTCGTTGTAGGCTACGCCCAGGCTGCGCAGCAGAAAGCTCAGTCCGGAGATGACCGGCCAGACCGCCAGTGACTCCAGGGCGGCAGGCATGCGGCTGAGCGCTGCACTGCCAATTGGCTGCGCCAGCAGCGTCAGCAGCGACGTCATGACCAGCGGCACATAAAAGCTGATAAAGGCCGGAAACGCGAGCGCTGGCCGGGCAGCCGGGGCTGGTCCAAGCTCATCGCGCAGCACAGGGCGCACCCGCAGCCCCGCATAGATCGCCTCGCTAATGACGCCCGCCGAAACAGCCGCTGTCGCCACTACGATGCCCGGGCCTCTGAGCAAATATCCGACCGCAAGGACGGTGATATCGGCGATCAGGCGCACGATGGTGCCCGCGCCCACCGCGCGCGAATGATCAAACCGGATGAGCACACCCTGATTAAACCGGCGGAAGGCGATAGACCATGTCCAGGGCGTCATGATCATCAGCCCGATACGCGCTGGCTCAATAATCTCGTCCGGAGCGCCGATTATCCCGCGGGCCACTACGTCGTAGAGCGGGGTGAATGCAAGCAGAATATGCAGCGCAGTGAGCGCAGCACCTGTACGCATCATGAAGCGGCGCACCAGGACATAGGATGACCAATCCCGGCAGAGAGCTGTCGAGGCGGCTAACAGCATGATGATCGGCGATTCGATGATCAGCGAGAGAGGAAACACCACCCCGCCATAGGCTGCGAGGTTGATCTCCGGCTGTTCCAGCCGTGCTACCACTGCACTCAGCGCGGGGAGCTCAATGGACATCAGCAGCCAGCTGGCAGCCAGAGGCCACCAGCGGCGAATAACCGTGCCAACGGGAAGTATTTCGGGCTGCGAAGAGGGAGGCATGGGGCTGCGATGTGAAGACAGGTATGTCACGCCAGCAAGTGTACCGCAGGGGAGCCGCGGCTGCACGGCAAGCAACACAAACCGCGCAGGCGCTCAGACTCCCGCGCAGTTTTTCGCTGGCAGAAGATGCGGGTAAGCGAGCCGTCAGGAGGGCCGGCGAATTACTGCTACCACCCGACCCTGCACCTGCACCGTGGACGGTTCATCGATATAGATCGGCTTCATTGTGGGGTTGGCAGGCTGCAAGCGAACGCGGTTGCCCTCCCGGAAAAAGCGCTTGAGGGTAGTCTCCTCACGATCAGCCAGCCAGACGGCTACCAGGTCGCCGTTCTTGACCTGCTCATGAGGGCGCATGATGACGATGTCGCCATCGTTGATCATCGCGTCCACCATTGAATCCCCCTTGACCTGCAGGGCATACAGATCATCGTAGGCGTCTACGATGTCACGGGTCAGTTCGATAGCTTCGTCCGCGCCGAAGAAGGAAAAATCGCTCCCCGGCACCGGGCATGGCTCGCTGGCGACGATGCGACCAACCAGCGGCACCCGAATGAGATTGGTCAGCGTTTCGCGAACCGATTCACTGGCAAGCCGCAGCCCACGTGACACTTCACGGTCACGAACCAGCAACCCCTCGCGCTCCAATTTGCTGAGGTTGTAGTTGACGACGGACGTGGACGAGATTCCACACGCCTTGCCAATCTCGCGGATGGTAGGCGGGTACCCGTTTTCGTCGATGAACCGGGTAATAAAATCCACGATGGCCTGCTGGCGGGCTGAGAGTACGGGTTCTTTCATTGGATGAGTCTCCTCAAATCGCCACAGCGAGACTGGCTCCGCAACAACGATCGCTGCTGCCTAGCACAAGAGTTCGAACCTCATCCGCATTATAGCGCGAACACGCGTTCTAAGTCAAGGCTGCCTACTTCATTTCACCCCAATGCAGCCCCGTAATTACCTGGGCGCGAAGCGGGATTGACATAGGGTAGGCTCCTTCCATCACTTCGCGCACCAGCGCCATGGTCTCTTCCACTTCAGGCTCCGGGACCTCAAGCACCAGCTCATCATGGACCTGGAGGATCAAACGGCCCTGCAGAGCCCGCTCAGCCAGGGCGCGATGCAGGCGTACCATGGCGATCTTTATGATGTCAGCAGCTGTACCCTGGATGGGCATGTTAACCGCCTCACGTTCAGCGCGGGCATGATCCTGCCGGTTAGCGGTCAACTCCTGAAGCTCAGGAAAGTAGCGGCGCCGGCCGAGCAAGGTCTCCACGTAGCCACGCTCGACGGCCATGCGCCGCATCGAGTCGAGATAATCGCGCACCCGCGGGAAACGCTCAAAGTAGGCTTTAATGAAGTCTTCCGCTTCCGCCAGCGTCAGACTGGAATCGCGAGCCAGACGATAGGCACCCATTCCGTAAAGAAGACCAAAGTTGACTGCCTTAGCAAAACTGCGCTGCTCACGCGTCACCTGCTCAATGGGGACATTGTAGACAGCTGCCGCCGTCGAGGCATGAATGTCCTGATCCTCGCGGAAAGCCTGCTGAAGCCGCTCATCGCCGGACACATGGGCAAGGATGCGCAGTTCCACCTGCGAGTAATCTGCCCCGATCAGACGGTGCCCGGGCGCGGCCACAAAAGCATCCCGTATACGGCGGCCAATGTCTGAGCGAACGGGGATATTCTGCAAGTTCGGATCGCTCGAACTCAGGCGACCTGTGATCGCGCCTGTCTGGTTAAAGGAGGAATGGATGCGCCCAGTCTCCGGGTTGATCAGCGCTGGTAACGCATCCAGATAGGTTGAGCGCAGTTTCTCAAGCTCACGGTACTGCAGCAGGAGACGGGTCACCCCACTGGGATCGACATCCTGCAGTCCCTCGAGCACATCAGCCGCTGTAGAATAGTGGCCACTGGAAGTCTTACGCAGGCCCTGCGTGGGCAGACGCAACCGGCCAAAGAGCATGTCACTTAGCTGTTGAGTGGAGTTGAGGTTGAACTCGGAACCGCAGAGTGACCATATCTCACGCTGCAGAGATGCCAGAGTATCCCCCACTTCAGCGGACATGGCGCGCAGGGCCGAGCTATCGATCAGCACGCCGGCCATCTCCATCGCACAGAGAACCGGCACAAGCGGCATTTCCACCTCGCCGAACAGCATGGACAACCCCTGCTCAGCCAGGTCGCGGCGGATTGGCTCGACCAGACGAAGCGTGATATCCGCATCCGCCGCCGCATAAGGCGCACAGCGCTCGATGGGAACGCGATCCATCGTCAGTTGATTCTTGCCGGTGCCAATCAGGTCGGTGATCTCGGTCATCAGGATGCCGAGCCGCAAGAAAGCCTGCGACTTAAGCCCGAGCTTGCCGCGACTGCTATCGGGGCGTGTGAGCCACTGGCCAATCATGGTATCGAAGCTGAGCGGAGTGACCGCAAGGCCATGGCGCTGCAGGACAATCGCATCGTATTTCAGGTTATGGCCGATCTTGGCGATGCGCGGGTCGGTCAGGGCAGGGCGGAGGTAATCCACCACCTGTGCGAGGGGAAGCTGTGGAGAATCCGCCGCCAGATGCCCCACGGGGATGTAATAGCCTTCACCGGGCACAACAGCAAGCGATATGCCGACCAGCCGCGCTGACATCTGATCGGTGCTGGTGGTCTCGGTATCCAACGCAATTGCCGGGAAGGACTCAAGCCTGCGAGCCAGATTCTGCAGGGCCGCCTCATCCTGGATGATGAGGGTATGAGTCGGCGGCTCTCCCCCGGAAACAGATGCCGGGGAAGAAGCTGGCTCCGGCGCACCAAACAAAGGCAGCTGCTGTCCTTCAATCAAGGAGGGCGGTTCCGCGCCGGGAAGCAGGTCGATCAGCGACCGAAACTCAAGCTCGCGGAACAGCGCGACCACCCGCTCGCGCTGGTAGTCTCTGGTGCGGCAGGCTTCCAGATCGAAGGTGATGGGCACAGCAGTCACGATCCGCGAGAGGCGCTGGCTGAGGAACGCCATCTCCCGCCCCTGCTCAAGAGCAGACCGCGCGCGGCTTGGCGTGACCTCATCCAGGTGTGCGTAGATCATCTCCAGGGTGCCAAACCGCTGGAGCAGCTGCGATGCGGTCTTTTCACCAATGCCGGCAACGCCCGGGATATTGTCGGACTTGTCGCCTATAAGAGCCTTATAGTCAACAAATTGATCCGGCGTGATCCCGTAGCGCTCACGGACAGCATTGATATCATAGCGCTCGATATCTCCTGCGCCGGTGCGCCGTCCCGGGAGCTCGACGATGGTATGTTCGGCCACCAGCTGCAGCAGGTCGCGATCCCCTGTGATAATGCGCGTCTCCAGGCCAAGCTCGGCGGCCCGCGAGGCTACCGTGCCCAGCACATCATCGGCCTCATAGCCGTCTACCTCCAGGATGGGGACATTAAAGGCCTCCAGGACCTCGTGAATGCGCCGGATCTGGACCTCCAGATCATCAGGCATCTTGGCGCGGGTGCCTTTGTAATCCGGGAACAGATCGTCGCGGAAAGTGGCGCCCACGTCGAAGCTCACCGCCAGGTAATCAGGCGCAGCATCGCTCGCTATCAGGCTGAGAAGGGTGCGCGTAAAGCCGTATGTTGCGTTGGTTGGTTCTCCCAGCCGGGTTGTGAATGCCTCAGGGCTGAGCGCATAGAACATCCGATAGGCCAGTCCATGGCCATCGATCAGCACCAATTCGGGACGACCTGGCTGCGCCATGCGACACACTCCAAGAGGCATTTAAGAAGAACATGTGTGCGCATATCATACCACAGCCCGGACGTCCGCGCTGACACAGTCAGGATAAAGTCAAAGGCCCCCGCGGGTTTGCCGCCGAGGGCCTGTCTACCGACACCGCCAGCTGAAATCCCCTATGTGACAACCACAGAGTTCTCGCCGCCGTAAGGATGCGCAGCATACTTATCTGCTTCCCAATCATTGTGCCATTCTGAGCCATTCACAAGGTAGCGATACTGGTACTCCCGGCCTGCATCGAGGCTGATTTCTACCTTCCAGGTGCCATCTTTCAGCTGCTTCATGGGAGTGGCGTCTTTGCTCCAGCTGTTAAAGTCGCCAACGACGAAAGCGGTCTTTGCCTGGATCTGGGCGGGCAATATGAAAGTGACTTTGCAGGTCTTGCCGTCAGAGATGTAACGCTTCTTCAGCATCGAAGCCTCCCTCATGAGTCCAATCCCGATAGCATGGTACACTCCATCTGCCGTCGCCGTTCTCCCACCCCTCTGGCGGCTATCAGTATAGGGGGAAGGCGCAGAGCTTGTCAATCCACACAAAAGAAGGTAACTTACCTGTCACGGGTGGGTTATTAACCAGGAATTACCGCGCTACCTCATCGACAGTAGCGCCCCAGTCTGCACACGCAAGCGCCAGTGTTGAGGAGTCACTTCATGACTGCTGACAGCCAGACTCAGACGGGCAAGCCGGTGAACCAGATCAAGGCTGATATCTTTGATAAGGCTTTCAGCTTCACACGCGCCCGCGAGGCCCAGGCGATCGGGTTGTATCCCTTTTTCACGCCCTTTGATGACTCCGAAGGCACCGTGGTCAAGTCAGGCGACCGCGAGATACTGATGCTGGGCTCTAACAACTACCTGGGGCTGACGACCCACCCGAAGGTGCGCGAGGCGGCCATCGAAGCGGTCCGCCGCTATGGCACGAGCGTCACCGGCTCGCGGTTCATGAATGGGACGCTGTCTCTGCACCGTGAATTAGAGAGGCGGCTGGCAGCTTTCATGGGTAAGGAATCGGCGCTGGTGTTCAGCACTGGTTTTCAAACCAATCTTGGTGCGATATCCGCCATCGTCGCGCGCGGCGACTACGTGGTTACCGACAAAGAAGATCATGCGTCCATCATCGATGGCTGCCGGCTCTCTTATGGCGAGATGAAGCGCTTCAAACACAGCGACCTGGACGATCTGGATCGCGTGCTGGGCCAACTGGAGCCAGATGCCGGAAAGATGGTGGTGGTCGATGGCGTGTACAGCATGGGGGGAGATATTGCACCGCTGCCAGGCCTGATTGAGACGGCTAAGAAACACGGAGCCCGGCTGCTGGTCGATGACGCTCATAGCTTAGGTGTGCTGGGAAGAGGGCGCGGGACCGCAGAGCACTTCGGGGTGACCGATCAGGTTGACTTGATTACAGGCACCTTCAGCAAGTCATTTGCCTCTATTGGCGGGTTTGTCGCCGGGGATGACCAGGTTGTTCACTATATTCAGCACTTTGCGCGGTCGCTGATCTTCAGTGCGGCGCTGCCGGCTCCGAACGTCGCCACGGTCCTGGCGGCACTGGATATCATCGAGAATGAACCCGAGTACGTGGATCGCCTGTGGGAAAACACACAATATATGAAGCAGGAACTCACCCGGCTGGGGTTCGACATCGGTCTGACAGAGACTCCAATCATCCCGCTGATCATCCGCGATGAGGGAGCCACTCTGATATTCTGGAAGGCGCTGCTGGACGCCGGCCTTTATACGAACGCTGTCATCCCACCCGGCGTGCCGCCGAACATGTCCCTGCTGCGCACCAGCTACATGGCCACCCATACACGGGAACAGCTTGATCGCGCACTGGAGATTCTTGATCGGGTGGGGCGGGCAGTAGGCGTCCTGGCATAGTGACGAGTCATCGGGGAAGGGCAGGCCGCTCCCCATCGTAGCGGCCTGCCCTTCCCTATTTTTCAGCATGCCGTGTGATGCGCAGCAGTCTAGCAACCATCTGCCCTAAGCGGCCCAATATGCCCCAGCGCGGCGTCCGTGCCAGGTGCCTCGCTACCTGAGCTAGATGAACTGCCCCCTGACGGCGCCTGAGTTCTTCGCTGTAGCGCCAAGTCCAGATAAAGAGATCGGCTTCTGTGCGGCTGGGGAAGCGTTCAAGCACGCCCTGCTGGCGTATGATCTGCACGGCAGGCGTGTAGATCATGTCATACCAGGCGGTTACGGCCTCTTCGAATGATACATCAACCTGATCGATCTTCTCCAACACCTGCCTGTACAGCTCTATCTGCCCCAAGAGATCCCGATAGCGCCCCGGGGTGGTAAAGATAATCGCCGCATTCGGACGGAGTTGGTCAAGCCGGGTGACTTCAAGGAACTGCTGATACTCCGCGCGGATCAGCACCTCGTCCAGATCAGCCCGGGCACTAAGACCTGCAACCGTAGCGAATTCCCAGACATGGGCTTCAATGGTTTGAGCGCCATTCTGGCGTGCCACTGAGACCCTGTGATTTCCATCCAGGACAAAGTATGCTTCGCCAACCTGATAAACCTCAATCGGCGGCACGCCCACCGTCGAGGCAGCGGCATTGACGCGCTGCCAGCGCTGCCGGAGCTGGCGATTACGCGGCAGAAAAGTCCGCGTGAAGTCTCGATAGCGGCCCACGCTGCCCCGGATCCGAGCCAGAGGAATCTCCTGCAGCCCGCGATAGGTTTTATGTGTGAGACGGAGATACTCCCGGACTTCCTCAAAGGACAGCAGGTCGGTTGAGCGTTCAGGAAGCCGCGCAAGCAGCTCTTCAAAGAAAGCTGCCTGCCGTGCACGATCCCAGCTGGCCTGCGCTTCCAGCCTGGCACCCACGCTGTTCTCGTCAGCTCCATACATGACTTTACTCGTCCCAGTCACTCTGGCCCATATCCACTGCAGCGTAAGCCAAGCAGCAAAGAGCGCCCGGCATCGGGAGCTGTCCGGGCGCTCAGGTCATGCAGATACCTACTGGTGTTTGGCTTTGCCGTTATGCTTTCCTTCGGCTACGGCATTTGTCTCACCTGCCTCGGAGCCCGACGATTCCTGCCAGATGAATTTCTCAGTCTTTTCACGAGCAACATCATCCGTGAATTGGACAGGGGGGGATTTCATGAAATACGAACTGGGTTCAACCAGCGCCCCGGACAGCCCCCGGTCAAGCCCCAGCTTAGCGCAGCGAACCGCGTCAATAGTCACTCCAGCGGAATTAGGGCTATCCCAGACTTCCAGCTTCAACTCAAGGTTGAGGGGGACATCGCCAAAAGTGCGGCCCTCCAGCCGGATGTAGGCCCATTTGCGGTCGGTGAGCCAGGCAACGTAGTCACTGGGGCCGATATGAACATTCTCCTCACCCATATCATGATCGACCTGCGAGGTGACAGCATTGGTCTTGCTGATTTTCTTGCTCTCGAGCCGCTCACGCTCCAGCATATTGTAAAAGTCCATATTGCCACCAACGTTGAGCTGGCTGGTGCGCTCAAGACGAACGCCCCGGCTCTCAAACAGGTTGGCCAGCACGCGATGGACAATTGTTGCGCCTACCTGGCTCTTGATATCATCCCCGATCATCGGCAGCCGCTTTTCGATGAAACGTTGCTGCCAGTACTCCTCACGGGCAATGAACACAGGGATACAGTTTACAAAAGCGCAGCCGGCGTTCAGCACCTGCTCGACATACCACTTAGTGGCTTGTTCGCTGCCAACCGGGAGGAAATTGATGACAACATGGGTGCCCGTGTCTTTGAGGATCTGGACGATATTAGCGGTATCGCCGGGCGCTTTCTTGATCTTCATCGACAAATACTTGCCCAGCCCATCATGCGTCATTCCCCGATGCACCGGCACATTCAGCCTGGGCACATCGGCAAACCTGACGGTGTTATTCTGGCCGGACCAGATGGCCTCTGACAGGTCTTTTCCAACCTTCTCGGCATCAATGTCAAAGGCGGCGCTGAACTCAATGTCGCGGATACGATACCCTCCCAGGTTAACATGCATCAAACCGGGGACCATCTCGTCGTCACGCGCATCGCGATAATAATGTACCCCCTGCACAAGCGATGAGGCACAGTTACCCACCCCGATAATCGCTACCCGCACCTTTTTATCGCTCAAGCAAAGCCTCCCGATTCTCTAGCAGGCCGGCGCCACGACGCTCCGGCCAGGATGTTAGCTAATCCATTCGCGGTTGAATGGATCCCACTCACGATGTTTGTAGGTCCGCTGGCACTCGCGACAGATTCTGGCTGTGCCCAGTGTACGTCCAGCATGCCGCCAACGCCAGCGCACCGTAACCAGATGATGACTGCAGGTTGGCCGAAGACACAGCGGGCAATGCTGGCCCTCTGCCAGACCGGAACCACCCAGCCGCCGCGCCATGGTCGGATCACGTTCACAGAGGAAGCAGCGGGTGACCGTCATGAAGAATAATCCGCTTCCTGCTCAACAAGCGATGCGGCATTCGCCATGCCGTGACAGACGGCGATTATAGCGAGCGAGCCCGGGTTCCTCAAAGGCGTATCAAGTGTTTTCCGGCTCAAGCTTCTGCAACACCTCCCCACGACGGATCCGGTAGCGATCCAGATCACGGGCCACAATCGCGCCGGGGAATATCTGCTGCGCTTCCTGCAGGACTTCCCGCTCACGGTAGCGGCGGGATAAGTGCGTGATCACCAGGTTGCGAACGCCGGCCGAGCGCCCCAGCTCGGCTGCTTCACGGGCTGTTATATGCCCGAATTCACGTGCCATGGCTGCTTCGGTATGCAAGTAAGTTCCTTCAACGACTAACAGATCAGCATCCTGAACAAAGTTTTCGAGCCCTCGTGTCGAAGAGAGATCGCCGGTGATGCAAAGCCGGGTGCCGGGCATCAGATCCCCCAGCACCTGATCAGGTACTATCAGACGGCCATCCGGCAGGATGATGCTGCGCCCGGCAATCAGTTCACCCCGTTCAGGGCCGCGAGGCACGCCCAGCTGCTCCGCCCGATCATTGAGAAAAGGGCGGCGGGGCTTTTCCTCGAAGCAATAGCCGAAAGAGTCACTGCCACGATGCTCTGCCGGGAACGCGCTGACCTGGAACTCATCATCTTCCATCAGGACACCTGGCTCCACCTCCAAAAGCTCCAGCCGGTTGGATGCCCGGACAGAACGAGGCACCACGCCCACCCCGAACAGCAGGGCTTCGACGCGGTCGAGTGTGCGGCGCCCACCCCAGATCTCAACCCGTTCGGCGGCATCCCATCGCTCATAGGTGGAAATCAGGCCCGCCAGCCCAAGAATGTGATCCAGGTGGCCATGGGTCAGCAGGATGCGATCGAGCCGGCGAAAACCGAGGCCGCTACGCAGTATCTGGCGCTGGGTGCCCTCACCACAATCGACCAGAAACCGATAGTCCTGATAGATGACAACCTGGGCACTGAGGCCGCGCTGCACAGACGGTGCGCTGGCCGATGTGCCCAGAAACACGATCTCAAACACCGGCCTCCTCAGGGGGTGCAGACAGACGGATACAGAGTCAGCAGATCTATCGGACGCTGACAGACGGGGCAGTGGCAAAAACCTGCCATGTGATCATGGCTGCTTGAACCAGCGAATATCCAGCCAGTTGATCAGCTGGCGAGCGACCGGATGCGTAATGCGCACTGAGGCTTCGAACCGCTGCGGTGAGAAGGCGTACATTCGCACATAATGCGGGCGCAGCACAAAGATGAAGTAGTCATCCTCCCAGCGCTTGCTCGTCCACAGGAAGGCTACACCTGCCTCACGGCGCATCAGATCCAGCCAGCGGCGCTTGTCATAGGTGCTCAGATCAGCCAGATGAAAGCGCAAAGCAAGCATGTGGTTGAGGGTGAAGGTTGACTCGGTCACGTTCTGCTCGCTGTAGATATCGATTGTCAGCATCGCCCCGCTGTCCTGGCTGGTCAGCGCAGCGACAGCGCGACTGGCAGGTCGAGTATCCTGAGGGGAGCGCGCTATTGAGGTCAGCAGGGGGGCGTTGGCAAAACGGCGAGCCAGCTCCGTATCCAGATCGATCTCGCCGCGCAGGAACTGCTTGATTGTGACAGGGGCCTGGTCAATGCGAATGCTGCGACGCAGCGAGCCGGTGCCGCTGAGGTCGCGCAGCAGCCGCTGACGATCCTCTGCAGAGATACGGGTATGGGTGGCAAGGGCAGACGGATTCAGGCGGCCCGTACCAGGCGGAAGCCCATCACGCTCAAACTGCCGGCCCGGAGACGCTGCGCCCACGGTCGGAGTATCGCCGGGGTCGAAATCAAAGTTGCTCATGATGCCCTGTCCTCTTTACCCAGCCTGTGGCGAGGAACGCCAGCCTCTGACTATAGCACGGTCGATTGGAACCTAGCAAGTAACGTAAGGGCCAGGTTTGCGGGCCCTATCACTTTCATGTACCCTTGGGCTAAACCAGCACTCCGCCGAGTGAGGAGCGGCTCGCCTGCCAGCGCATTGGGTGGTACACTTGTTCTACATTTGAGTGGATCCATCGACACCTGCCGCTATTACCAAAGGAGCACTGACGTGTTTCAGCAATGCATCATTATCGGGAATCTGGGCCGTGATCCGGAAATGCGCTACACCCCTGATGGCACCGCGGTAACGAGCTTCACGGTTGCGGTCAACCGCCGCTGGACCGGCAAGGATGGCAGCGAGGGGGAGAAGACCTGGTGGTTCAAAGTGACCTGCTGGCGGAAGCTGGCGGAGACCACCAATCAGTATCTGAAAAAAGGCCGTCAGGTGATGGTCATCGGAGAAGTGGACGCTTCGGCGTACCTTGCGAAAGAGGATGGCCAGCCGCGGGCCACACTCGAGCTGACCGCGCGCGATGTGCGGTTCTTGGGTGGCCGTGATGAGGGCATGGGCAGCAGCTCTGGCGGCGCTGCTTCGTATCCCCAGGAAGAAGAGGACATTCCCTTCTAGAGATAAGACATGCCTGTCCTCCCCGATCTGGAACGGAATGCCGAGACGATCCGGGCCGAGCTTGAGCGCATCAACTCGGCCCGGGATGTGGCCCTGGCGCGCTCTCGTGAGCTGATCCGGGTCTGCGCTGCGGCTATCAAAGCCGTGCACCGGGCAAACTGGGAGGAAGCCGAACAGGGCCTCATGGTTGTTCAACGCGCTGCTTACGAGCTGATCGAGGGCCTGCACGACTATCCCGACCTTTACCAGGCAGGCTATACACAGGATGCGCTAAAGGAATACGTTGAGGCCTTTGCCATCTATTCGCTGGTGAGGGATCGAGCGCTGCCCGATCCCCAACAGCTGCGGGTAACCGGAGCAACCTATCTGAATGGTCTGGCCGAAGCCGCCAGTGAGCTAAGGCGCAGCACGCTGGACATCATTCGACACGGCCACAGCCAGCAGGCCGAGCACCTGCTTGAAGCAATGGACGGTATCTACAACCTGCTCATGACCTTTGACTTCCCGGATGCCATCACCTATGGCTTGCGCCGGCGCGTCGACAACCTGCGTGGAGTGCTGGAACGCACACGGGGCGATCTGACCAGCAGCCTGCGCCAGGAGCACCTTCAGGCCGCGCTCAATAAGCTTGAACAGAAGCTGAGCCTGTCGGCAGAATATTCGGAAGCAATCCGACTGCCGAGCGACGAAGACGAATCGTAGCCACCTGCCGCTGCCTGAGCCGGACGGTACCCGGAGCGGCAGCGCTGCAGCCTCTTCTGTCGGCTGCAGCGCGATTAGCCCGGAATCTAATGCTATCAGAATTGATTGTAGCTGGCCTTGATTGTTGGCTCGTGCGGCTTACGTTCGAGCCAGGCAGGTGTTTTGTCTTTGTGCCGAATATCGAGCGGATCGCCGAAGAGACGCATCCCCAGGCCAAAGGGCAGCGTGATCGTCATGTAGAAGACCATCAGGAAGACACGCCCCACCACCTCGCCCATGAGGTGGCCGAACTTCTTCCACGCTTTCCAGACAGCGGACAAACCTCGTTTGATCGACTCCACTCTGCGCTCCGTGCTGTGACTGTCATGAACTGTGGCGATTATAACGCGGCCGCAGCGAACTCACCACGACGTTGCCCGGCTTCTACCAGCGGGCTATAATGAGGCGCCCTGATGGCTTCAGGGGGCGGAGGCATCTCGCATCCGGCCCCTGTTTCTATGGACTGCTACTGACTATGAAATGCTCCCGATACTGCGCCCTTCTCGCTGCCCTCATCCTGACAGCCTGTGGTCTGTTGCCATCCTCACCAAGCTCCACACAGCCTGCGGCGGGACCGCAGCCGACTCCAACCCCTAATCTGGGTGAGCCGGACGGTGTCGCAGAGGCATTCCTGGGTGCGTGGTCGGCTGGCAACTACGAAGGAATGTACAGCCTGCTGTCCCCCAACAGCCAGGCGGAGTACACACTGGAGGAGTTCAGCAGCATTTATGCCAGCACGGCAGCGGCCATGACGCTGATCGATCTGCAGGCAGCACCGCTCTCTGCACTCCCTGACACAACCGGTACCACTGCTCGTGTTGCCTTCCATGTCACTTACAACACCCAGGTGATTGGCCCGATCGAGGAAGATCTGACCATGAACATGATCCTCGCCGATGGGCGGTGGGGGATCTCCTGGACGCCTGCCCTTATCTTCCCGGAAATGGCAGGGAACAACACCATCCAGATGGAAATCGAGAATCCGGCGCGGGCAAACATCTACGATCGCAACGGTCTGTGGCTGGTTTCGGCTAATGCGTCAGCGGTCACAATCAGCGTTGTTCCCGGCGAGATCAGCCCGGACTGGGAAGAGCAGATGCTGAACCTGCTGAGTGAGGTATTGCGCACCACACCGGCAGATATCCGAAAGAACTACGAGGGATATCCGGCTGACTGGGTGCTGGCCGTTGGCGATGCGGATGCCGAAACAGTGCAGGCAAACTGGGGAGCCCTGAGCAGCTACCCCGCGCTGCGCTTCACAGACAAAAGCGGTCGGCGTTATTTCAACCTGCTGGCGCCGCACGTGCTGGGATACACGGGCTTCATCCCTGCTGAACAGAGCGCATCCTACCTGGCCAGAGGCTATCGGGGCGATGAACTGGTCGGGCTGAGCGGTCTTGAGCTGTGGGGAGAAAACTATCTGGCGGGAACACGGGGCGGCGTGCTGAGCGCTTATACCCCAAGCGGGCAATACTTTGGGGAGATAGCCAGGCGCGACCCGCAGCCGGCACAAAGTCTGTACACCACACTGGACCGGAACCTCCAGACGATCGTCCAGGACGCGATCGAAGACGCTTACCGCGCCGGCTCTGCGACATGGGCGCCCACCTCAGGGGGGGCGGCAGTAGTCGTGCTGGATGTCAACACCGGCGATATCCTGGCGATGGCCAGCTACCCCTATTTTGACCCCAATGTCCTGAACCCGAACAACAGCCACCCGCTCCTCACCGACACCTACCTGAGTGACCTGCTCAATGATCCGCGCCGGCCTTTCCTGAACCGTGCCACCCAGGGCCAGTATCCGCCGGGCTCTCTATTCAAGATCATTTCAATGGCCACAGCGATCGGCAGCGGCACCCTGCAAGAAGACTCAACCTATACCTGTACCGGCATCTGGACCGAGATGGGTGCCGATAACCCGCGCTACGACTGGCTGGAAGAGGGGCATGGAACCATCACGCTCCAGCAAGCCCTGACCGGCTCCTGCAACCCCTTTTTCTATCACATTGGCTTCGTGACCGGCCAGCGAGACTACAATCTGCTGCCGACCTATGCACGTGAGTTTGGGCTGGGCAGCCCGCTGGGCATCCAGATTGAGGAGAATCCAGGCCTGATCCCGGACCCAGATTGGTTGTGGCAGACACGCGGGCAGGAGTGGACTCTATCAGACAGCGTCAATATGGCCATCGGCCAGGGCGATGTCCTGGTGACGCCTTTACAGATGGCTGTCGCTATCGCCGCGATCGCTAACGGCGGCACGCTCTACCGCCCGCAGCTGGTTGATCGGATCGGCCTGATCGGGGAAGAGCCAAGCGTGACCTTTGAACCTGAGGTCATTGGCAATCTCTCGCTGACGCCGGAGCAGCTTCAGGCTATTCGGGAAGGGATGCGTGGGGTCGTCACAGACATCACCCTGGGAACAGCTGAATACCGGCTGGGGAGCCTTGAAATCCCGGTAGCCGGCAAGACCGGTACGGCTCAGGTGTCTCAGCCGGGCGCCCCACCGCTGGCCTGGTTCGGGGGCTATGCACCCTACGAGAACCCGGAAATCGCGGTGGTGGTCATGATCGAGAATGGAGGTCAGGGATCGGGTGTGGCCGCTCCGATATTCCGCCGGATCATCGAGAAATATTACGACGTGCGGGTGCTAGACTATCCGCCTGACTGGTTTGATCCGGAGCTGTTTGAGTTCGTGACGGAAGACATCGGCGAATAAGGCTTCAGTCTCTCCATCCACCCCGGCCGATATCAGCCGGGGTTTTTGTCTGCCTACAGCTCCCGGCCTCTATGTCTGAGCCATTTCCCCCCGCACAGTGTGATAGAGCAGATCGGCACGGAGCTCCGAGAGCGCATAACAGGGGCCGCCGAGATGTTCAGCCAGCCGCTGGGCAAGGCCTTGATCAAAGCTGGCATGCTCCATATTGATTACCACTGAGCGTATCCCCTCCTCATGGATCTGCCGCGCGATGCGATGAGCTTCGTCCTGGGGGGGAAGATTGCCAATCGACACGTTTCCGGCGCCATCTGTGAGCAGGATCATCAGCGGCATGACGTCGGGGTGAGACAGGCTATCCTGTTGAAAGACCTGCAGAGCCAGGGCCAGCCCTGCTGACAGTGGGGTCTTACCGCCGACGGGGATATCGGCCAGCGCACGCTGTGCCAGCTGAACCGAGTTAGTGGGCGGCAGAACCAGATGAGCACGGTTCTTCTGGAACACGATCAGCCCAACCCGATCGCGCCGCTGATAAGCATCGGTGAGGAGGGACAGGATGGCGCCCTTGGTAGCCGTCATTCGTTCGGCAACTGCCATGCTCCAAGAGGCATCAACCACAAACAGGACAAGATTGGCCTGGCGCTTGACCCGCACTTTGCGCTGGAGGTCCTGCTTGCGCACCGCAAAGGCCAGATCGCCAGTATCCCGCTCGATCTGGAAGGGCGCAGCAGCGCGGATGGTGGCATCAAAGGCGATGTCGCTGGTCTTGCCTTCGGCAGGGCGCGCCTGGATGTAGCGCCCCCGCTTGCGCTCGGTACGGGTCTGGCTCCGGCGCCCGCTCTGGCGGCGCGTCAGTCGATCCAGGGGGGTATCCAGCCGGCGCGCTATCTTGAATTCCTCGCCCGGCTGCACCTTCTGCCCACCTTCCCACCAGCGCGATTCCTGTGAGGAAAACACCTGCTGGCGCTGCGGCTGGGTGGGAGCAACCTCGGGATGTTCCTCCAGGTCGGGCTGCTCGTCTACGGCCTCAGCCTGTTTTTTTTTAGCTCAACTGATTCCTCGCTCATCTCCTGCTCGCCCTCATCAATCTGCTCTGCTTCGCGCCGGGCATACTCAAGGCGCTCTTCCAGATTGTGGAGGCTGGCCTGGGCTTCCTGGAAGGGGCCGCGCCGCACGCGATGCGGCAGCGCCAGCTCGGCCGCCAGCAAAATGTCGCGGTCGCTAACGGACAGCCGTCCTTCCAGGGCCGCATGCGCCCGGGCCGTCTTGAGGATGACCAGATCGGCACGATGCCCATCAACCGCCAGGCTGGAGGTGAGGGTGGCAATGGTTGCCAGGTTCTGCCGTGAGTAAGCTACCCGATCGACTATTTCGCGAGCCCGGATGATCTCATCCGCCAGATGCTGTTCGTGCTCCAGCCACATCTCGCGGAAGCCAACGGGATCGCTCTCAAACTGGATGTGCCGCTCCAGAATAGCCATACGCTCGGCGGCATCCTGCAAGCCCCGCACATCTACCGCCAGCGCAAAGCGGTCGAGCAGCTGCGGGCGCAGGTCGCCTTCTTCCGGATTCATCGTCCCCACAAGGATAAAGCGGGCCGGGTGGGAAAAGCTGATCCCTTCTCGCTCCACTACATTGATCCCCATGGCGGCTGAGTCAAGCAGCAGATCAACCACGTGATCATCAAGCAGGTTCACTTCATCCACATAGAGGATGCCGCGGTTAGCAGAAGCCAGCACTCCAGCATCAAACTGCCGCTGACCAAGCTGGATCGCTTTCTCGATATCCAGCGTGCCGACCACACGATCCTCTGTCGCGCTAACAGGGAGATCGACCAGGCGAATCCGGCGACGCGTCACAGCCAGTTCATGGCCAGCCGCCCGGCGCTCACGGCACTCGTCACACCATGCCTCGGGGTGGGCCGGATCGCAGCTAAAGCGGCAGTCCGCCACCACCTCAATCTCCGGCAACAACGCAGCCAGCGCGCGGGCCGCCGTACTCTTGGCTGTACCGCGCTCGCCGCGAATCAGCACCCCACCGATCTGGGGGTTCACTGCATTAAGCACCAGGGCCCGTTTCATGCGGTCCTGGCCAACCAGCGCCGTAAACGGATATATCACTGCCGGCATAAGAATTTTCGTTCCCCGAAGATGCGGCCAGTGGGGCCGACCCGCCGAGATTATACCCTACCGGCGGGCACGGAAACACAACACAGCGCTAGCCGCTTAGCGACATGCTGACCATCAGCGCATACACCTGAGCCGCACGCGCCACATCGTCCAAACGAACCTGCTCATTGACAGTATGCGCGTAGTCTGGATTGCCCGGCCCGAAACCCACAGTGGGGATACCCAGCTCCCCCATGCTGTACACTCCATCCGTGGAGAAAGCCCAGTGGCCCACTTCAGGCTCCTGCCCGATGCAGGAGCGAATGGCTCGAGACATCATAGCGATAAGTGGGTGGTCGGGATCCAGCGCCCATGCGTTAAAAGCCTGTCGAATGCACATAGCATAGCCAGTATAAGAACTGGCCATATATTCGGCGATTTCCACGGTCGCCTCGAGGCCCTCCCGATCGATCACGGTTTGTATCTGCATCTGAGCGCGGGTGGCTGTCTCGCCGACTGTCAGGCGGCGATCCACATAGAACACGCATTTGTCAGGGATAGCATTAGCGCTGGGGGCCGAGCTCTCAATATGAGTCACAGCGATCGAACCAGAGCCAAGAAAGGGATCTGCAGCCATCCCGGCAGAGAGAAGGTCAATGCCAAAGATCAGCCGAGCCGCGCCAACCACCGCGTTCTCGCCCAGGTCGGGCCGTGATCCATGGCTGCTGCGGCCGTGAACTGTGACTTTGAACAGCACCCTGCCGCGATGCCCGCGCTTGACGGTCATATTGCTTGGTTCCGCCAGCAGGATCCAATCCGGTCTGATGTTCTCGTTGTCCATCAAAGCCCTGAGGGCGCACCCTTCACAGGGCTCCTGTTGAACCACAAAGGCGAGAGCCAGAGTCCCATGCAAGGGAGTCCCCGACTCTATCAGCCGCTTGACTGCATAGACAACAGCCGCTATGGATCCTTTCATGTCGCAGGCCCCCAAGCCATAAAGGAACCCATCCTGAACCGCAGCCTCATAGGGGGCATAGGGCCAGCCGGACGCGGTCGGGGCGACAGTATCCATATGGGCGTCAATCAACAGGGTCGGGCCGGGTCCGTCGCCCAGCCGGGCCACCACGTTACCAACCCGGTCTATATGCACATCGCTGACGCCTACCGCTTTCAGCTCGTCCAGGATCAGGTTGGCGACAGCGCCTTCCTGGGTGGAAGGGCTGGGAGTCTGTACCAGCGAACGAAGGAAGCCGGTCATCTGGATGCACTCATCGGTCGTCAGAGCAAGGCGCTCAGGCGTCACCGGGAGAGAGGCCCCTGAGAGAGGCGGGAACGGGAAGATCGGCATGGCTAATAAGCTCCGTTGCCAAAGAGGGCAGTCGGGATAGTCTGCAGAAGAATACGGATATCCAGATCCAGCGACCAATTTTCGATATAGAAGATATCGAGCAGGCACATTTCGTCAAACGGGATATCGCTACGCCCGCTGACCTGCCAGAGTCCGGTCATGCCAGGTCGCACACTAATGCGTTCGCGCTGCCACGGCTCATACTGCTGCACTTCTTCGGGCGTGCCAGGACGCGGGCCAACCAAACTCATATCTCCAAGCAGCACATTGATAATCTGCGGCAGCTCATCAAGGCTTGTCCGACGCAGCAGGCGGCCAACGCGTGTTCGCCGAGGATCGTCACGTATCTTGAAGAGAGGGCCATCAGCCTCGTTCAGGTTGGCAAGTTCCGCTTGCATCTTATCGGCGCCCACAACCATCGTGCGGAACTTGATAATCCTGAAGAGCCTCCCGTCGCGCCCGACACGCGGCTGGGTGAAGAATACGGGTCCGGGTGAATCGAGCCGAATCAGGATTCCTACAACACCGAAGAGAAGCAGCACCAGCGGCAGGGTAAGCCCGATTAGAAGGAGGTCAACCACCCGCTTGATCAGAAGGGCGCTCGAGCTCATCTTGGCGGGGCCTGCGCCGATCAGGGGGATGCCATTCAGGCTGTCCAGGTCTACCCGCTGCATCCGCTGCTGGAAGACATCCGGCACAACACGTACCCGGATATTCTCGCGCTCACACTCGCTGACAATCAGGGCAATCTTGCGGTGATACATCCAGGGGAGAGTCACGATAACTTCATCTACATGTTCGGATGCCACCACGTCAGCGATTCGGTCAATTCCACCAAAGCCTTTGATACGCCCCAGACTGCTGTCCCCCTTTGAGGGATCGTCGTCCACGTACCCCACAATCTGGTACCCTAAGCCGGGGTTGGCAAGCAGACTGCGGATCACTGCCCGGCCCACCTCACCAGCACCGACAATCAGCACCCGATCGACACCAATCCCTCGCCGGCGCAGCCGAACCACGATAATACGCTGAATCAGTCTGGCCATGCTCAGAACCATCACGATTAGTATGCCGGCAAGCACGAGCATGCCACGCGAATAGATCAGGGGCTGAACAAAGAAAGTGATCGCCATGATTATCACGATGCTGGTCATTGTTCCGCTAACCAGCCGGTACAGCTCGTCAAGCCAGCGCCGGGCACGGCGACGCTCGTACAGACCATCGATCTGGAACATGATCAGGCAGAGGATGGTGAGCAGAGCCGCATAGGGAATGTAGGCCGGGTAGAAGGGTGCATCATAGCGCGGGTCTACCGGGTAGGGAATCCCCAGCCGGTAACGCACCACATAAGAGAGCACAAATGCCAGGTTGATGAGCGCCCCATCCAACCCGGCCAGAAGAGTCTGCAATATCTGCCGTCTGGAGCTATTCATCTCTATCTGAACTGCCCAGAACGTGTCGATAGGCTGCGGCTATACTGCGAGCAGTATTCTCCCAGGAGAAGCCCCGGGCGCGCTGGATTCCACGCGCAGCCAGTTCACGTTGCCGCTCGGTATCTTCCAGGAGGCCTGCAAGCGCCCGGCTCCAGGCTTCATGATCTGCTGGGGGGAGCAGGATCCCATCTTCACCCACGGCTTCGGGGAGGGAAGTGGTATTTGCAGCAAGCACGGGCACACCACAGGCCATCGCTTCAAGGAGCGGCAGGCCAAAGCCTTCATAGACTGACGGATAAGCGAAGATCTCCGCTGCATTGTACCACATTGGCAGGTCACTACTGGCAATGTAGCCTGGCAAGATGACTTCGCTCCGCACGCCCAGATCCTCAATCAGCTTCAACAGAGCGCCCGTCTGCCATCCAGCAGCTCCGGCCAGCACCAGGCCGATCTGCCGGCGCTGGGGCAGCATCGCCCAGGCTCTAACGAGCACTTCCAGATTCTTTCGGGGCTCCAGTGTGCCAACATAAAGCACAAAACGCTCCGGCAGATTACACCTGATCCGGAAACTTGCCTTTTGTGCCGGGTCATGCGGCCGAAAGTGTGAAGCCACGCCAGGCAATGCCACTGCAATACGCGAGGAAGGTATGCCCAGCAGATTGGCGATCTCAGTGCGGCCGCTCTGTGAGATGGCAATTACACGGCGAGCGCGTCTGGCTGAAGCGGCGGTGATCCAGCGAAGATAGCGCTGCCGGCCTTTCCCGAGGCGCCCGGGATGGCGCAGGAAGCTGAGATCATAGATGGTCACCACCGAAGGGCCAGGCCACAGCAGCGGCAGCGCAAAGGCAGTCCCGTGAACCAGGTCCGGACTTTCGGCCCGCAAAGCTACAGGTGCAGCAAGCTGCTCCCAGAGAATACGGGCCATGGGATTTCCGGTCCTCATGCGGGAGCGCCGAACAACCCAGTCGGAGCGCGCCGGCAGGACATCCGAGCCAACAAACAGCGTGAAGGCCAGGTCAGGGGCGACTTCCGGGAGCCGGGAAATGCTGTGATAGAGATAGCTGTGAATGCCGGCGCTTCGATAAGACGCTTCGCCAGACAGCAGATGCGCCAGCAGAGCCACACGAGCGGGAGGTCTCATACCTGCCATTATAACCACCCCTGTGCCCTGAGCGGCAATGGATCTGCATTGCGTGGACCTGCTCTAACTGCCATACTTCGCAATATGGCTGTAGAGACACTGCTCAACCAGATGCGGTTTGATCCAAGCCTCATGCGCCAGGTTGCGGTCTGGGAACATCGTCCAGCGCGGGCCGCCCGCCACGCGGCGGCCCCGGATGCCCTTGATCCACGCCTCTGCCAGATGCTGAGGGATAAACAGATGTTTCCCCTCTACATACACCAGGCTGAAGCCGTTGAGGCGGCATTAAACGGGCAGCACGTCGTGATGGTAACAGGCACCGCGTCCGGCAAATCCCTGGCTTACCATCTACCCACACTGCATTTTATGCTACACGACCCGCGTGCGTGCGCGCTCTACCTTTTCCCTACGAAAGCGCTGGCCCAGGATCAGCAGGCGGCTCTGCGCAATCTGCTGTCCGCCCTGCCAGACGGTGAGGCTATTCGACTGAACACGTATGATGGGGACACCCCGGCCAACCAGCGGAGCCGAATACGCAAGGAGGCGGGCATCATCCTGTCCAATCCGGATATGCTGCATGCAGGTATCCTTCCATACCATTCACGGTGGTCGGCATTCTTCCAGAACCTGCGGGTCGTGGTGATTGATGAGATGCACGTTTACCGCGGCATCTTTGGCAGCCATATGGCGAACGTGCTGCGACGCCTGCGGCGCATCTGCCGGTTTTATGGCAGCAACCCGATTTACATTTGTGCCAGTGCGACCATCGCCAATCCGGCAGAGCTGGCGGAGAAACTGCTCGAGGCCCGAACAACCCTGATTGACAATGACGGTGCACCGCGCGGAGAGCAGCATATCATCCTTTACAACCCACCCGTGATCGACACCCACTCAGGGCTGCGCCGGAGCTACTTGCTGGAGGCGCGCAGCCTAGCTGCGCGCTGTCTGGAAGCCGACCTGCAGACCATCATCTTCGCGCGGGCACGGCTGACCACCGAAGTGCTGCTGGGCTACATCCGGGATGAAGTCCGAAGCCGGGGGATAGATCCCGGGGCGATCAGAGGCTACCGGGGAGGATATCTGCCCCTGGAGCGGCGAGCCATCGAGAAAGCCCTTCGCGAGGGAGCTGTCAGGGGAGTAGTAGCCACTAATGCCCTTGAACTCGGCGTGGACATCGGCGCCATGGAAGCAGCCATTCTGGCCGGCTACCCGGGAACCATCGCCAGCACGTGGCAGCAACTGGGGCGTGCAGGTCGCCGCGCATCCGTCTCACTGGGAATCCTGATAGCCTCAGGGGCTCCACTGGATCAGTATCTGGCATCACACCCCAGATACCTGTTTGAGCGCGCCCCTGAACAGGCGCTCATTAACCCGGACAACCTGCTTATTGTGGCGAATCATCTGCGCTGCGCTGCGTATGAGCTTCCGTTTGAGGATGATGAGTCCTTCGGCGCATTTGATGGCACTTCCGAGATGCTGGCCCTGTTAGCCGAGAACGGCGACCTCCACCACAGCGGCCGGGTTTACCGCTGGATCACCGACGCTTACCCGGCCGCAGAAATCGCCCTTCGCTCGGCCGGGGCGGATACCATCATCATTCAGGATCACAGCAAAGAGATGCCCGAGGTCATCGGCAGGATAGACCGCCCGAGCGCCCCGCTGCTTGTCTACGAAGGAGCCATCTACCTGCACGAGGGCCGGCAGTACCGGATTGAAGCCCTGGACTGGCAGCACGGTGTAGCACAGGCTGTGGAGACTGAAGCAGACTACTACACCGACGCCGGCACCTCCAGCGATATCTCGGTGCAGGAGGTGTATCAAAGCCATGCTGAAGGCAGCTGCGTCAAAGCGACTGGCCGGGTTCTGGTCACCCAACAGGTGAGCAGCTACCGGATCGTCAAGCGCTACACACACGAGACGCTGGGCTATGGCACGATCGATCTGCCGCCCCAGCAGTTCGAGACCACCGCCTACTGGGCCAGCCTGACTCCCGATCTCACTACCAAGCTTGAAAGACAGAACATCCTGCTGGAGCCCAATGACTATGGCCCAAACTGGCAGCAGCAGCGAGCCCGCGCCCGGGCACGGGATGGCTATCGCTGTACCCGCTGTGCGGCACCGGAGCGGGAGGGGCAACACGACGTCCACCACCTTGTGCCTTTCCGCGAGTTTGGATACCGCGCCGGCGTGAATACAGCATATCTGGAGGCGAACCGACTGGAGAACCTGCGGACCCTGTGCCGGGCATGCCATCGTGCCGTTGAATCAGCACGCGGCACCCGGAGCGCTCTGAGCGGTGCCGGCAGTCTGCTGCGGAATGTAGCCACCCTGCACCTGATGTGCGCGCCAAACGACATCGGCATTGTGGTTGAGCAGCGTTCAGCGCAGGCACACGCGCCTACCATCACGATCTACGATTCCACACCTGGCGGTTTGGGGCTGGCTTCACGCTGCTACGACCTCCATCATACCCTGCTGGCCGGCGCGCTGGAGATGGTTCGTGGATGTCCATGCAGTGATGGCTGCCCCGCCTGCATCGGGCCCACCGGTGAGGACGGCGCCCAGACAAAACTCTACACAATTGCGCTGCTGGAAGCCATGTGTGCTCCCGAGCAAGCAGGCTGATCAGGGCCCCCAGCGCGGCTGCCAGTCGGCGATGGTATTGGCTGTCAGCGCAGTAGCTGATGACCCATCTATCCTCATGATCATGATCTCGTTGTCGCCATCTCTCGATGAAGCAAAGGTGATCCACTGATTATCAGGGGAAAAGGATGGACCCTTGTTGCTGCCACCATCCGTGAGCTGCCGGATCAGGCTGCGGTCGCAGCCCCCCGCAATCTGCGCGCACTCGATCGGGATGATAAAGATGTCCTTGTCGCTCCCCGGGCCCGCATAGAAAGTGAGCCAGCGCCCATCGGATGACCAGTCATTCCGTCCGCCTATGCCGACACCTGATGTGAGCTGGCGGATACCAGTACCATCGGCATTCATGATGAATAACTCTTTAGTGCCACTGCGATTGGAGGCAAAGCTGATCTGCTGACCATCCGGAGACCAGGTGGGGTCTATGTCATCGGCAGCGCTATCGGTCAATCTGACCGGGTTGGAGCCGTCGCTGTTCATCACCCAGATGTTCTGGTCACCCTGCGGCCCATAGGTGGAAGTGAAGACTATCCGGGTACCATCCGGTGATATCTCGGGAGCATAGTTATCCCCCAGGTTGCGAGTCAGGCGCCGGGCCTCGCCGCCCAATGCGCTGACAGCATAGATATCAAACGGCCCATTTCCCCGCTGTGAAGAAAAGACTATTAACTGACCATCCGGGGATATGGACGGATACCAATCCGTTCCAGCAGTGCTGGTCAGCTGGCGCTGCTCCGAGCCATCTGCATTCATCAGGCAGATCTCGTCGGAACCGTTGACGAAACATACATAGACGATCTGGCCTATTCCGGCATTTGCTGCCAGAAATGAGGGCGTCGCCGGCACAAAAGCTGGCGTCACCGTGGGGGCAAGAAAAGCAGCCGCCGGATCCGCAGTGACCTCAGCCAGAGCAGGCGGTGTCTGCGACAATGCGAGTATGTACTCAGGGGGGAGCACGGAGGTCGCTGTCTGTGCAAGCACATTATTGGGTGTCGCTGTCACGACCACCCGGGGCAACTGCAGCGATGCACCGGGTGGTCGGAGCCTGGGTAATCGGAGTGCAACCAGAATCGCCGCCACAAGAGCCGGCACCAGGACAACGGCTGCGAGGATGGGCAAAATCGGCAGATTCTGTGTTCGTCGACGGCGGCGAGAAGAAGGGGCTGGCACATGAGTGACTGCTGGCAGAAAGGATGTATGTGGGATCTCCAGAGGGGAGCGCCCGGAATGGCTATCCCGGTCTCGAGCGGCGTTCCGATCGTCCACAGCTTCTCAAGCCAGTCCGATGGAGGCCAGCGAGGATTTACCTGCCTCAGTCGGCAAATTGCTGGTCTGCCCGTCTATCCACATCTCGTGCCACAACGCAAAATTCAGTAGATACCACGTCAGGTAATCGTGCCGGGCAACCATTGACTGCACAGTCTTCACATCGAAATAGCCGGTACGTCGAGCGAAATCGCGCAGCTTATGGCTGATGACCACACCGAGGCGATTCTGCAGCCATTCGTCGATCGGGACGGCAAAACCCTGCTTCGGGCGGTCAATGATCGCATCGGGAAGAAGCCCACGAACCGCCTGCTTAAAAAGGTGTTTCGTGATGCCGCCATTCAGCTTGATGTGTTCAGGAATGCCCATCACCAGCCCTACGAACTCATGATCCAGATAGGGCACACGAGCCTCTACGCTGGTGGCCATGGACATCTTATCCACCCGCATGAGCAGCAGCTCCGGCAGCCGGAGCCGCAGGTCCAAATAGGCCATGTAGTTAAGGTAATCCTGGTTGCTGCTGCGCTGAACGAAACGCTGGCGATACGGCCTGATCACCTCCCAGGATGACAGATCGCCCAGCCTGCGCCGCAGCTCCGGGCTGATCAGCCGATTCTTGCGGGCTTCACCAAACGCCTCAGCACCACCCCAGAACAGATCTTCATCACAGGCTGCGCGCCGCACAAATTCGTAGCGAATCGTGTCCCGGCTCAGAGGAGCTGCCAGCATCATGAGCTTTCGAATCGGCGCCGGCAGATGGTTAAACAGCTGCCATGCCCCATGATGGAGACGCAGGATGGCCAGCCAGTGCGTGTATCCGCCGAACAGCTCGTCGGCGCCTTCGCCTACCTGAATAACCGTGGTACCCGCCTGGCGGGCCAGCCGCGATACATAGTAGATCGGAACGCAGACCGGGTCGGCGATCGGCTCATCTTGATGATAGATCAGCGAGGGAAGGAAACTGAGCAGGTCCTCTTCACCGATGACTATCTCATGATGATCAGCGCCAAAGTGCCGGGCAACCAGACGCGCATGTTCGAACTCGTTGTAGTGCTCATGGCCGTGATAGCCAATGCTAAAAGTCTGAACCGGGCGCTCCATCTGCTCGGCCATGAGAGCCACATTGGTGCTGGAGTCAACGCCACCGCTGAGGAAGACGCCAAATGGTACATCGCTGACCATCCGCAGGCGAATGGACTCGCGCAACTTGTCGAGCAGCGCTTCCTGATACTGCCGGGGCGTCCAGCCCGTGTGAAGCCGGGTAGAGTCAAACACATCCCAGTACTCGGTGATGGAAAGACGCCCCTCTGCATTCAGCAGGGCGTAATGCCCGGGCGGCAGCTTGCTGATGCCATCAAAGAGCGTGCGGGGAGCAGGCGAGGTCAGGAACGACAGATAGTGATAAAGCGTTTGCTCATCCACCTCCCGACGCACCCGGGGGTGCAGAAGGATCGCTTTGATCTCGGAGGCAAAGATGAACTGGCCTGCTACCATCGTGTAGTAGAGGGGCTTAACGCCGATCCGATCGCGAGCCAGAAAGAGCTGGTTCTGGTCCTCATCCCAGATGGCCATGGCGAACATGCCACGCAGGCGGGACAGTGCCGCCGGGCCGAACTCCTGATAAAGGTTGACGATGACTTCCGTATCACTGTGGCCCCGCAGCGGGATTCCGCGAGCCTCTAGCTCGGGCCGGTGATCGGCGTGGTTGTAGATCTCACCGTTATACGTAATCCACAGGTGCCCGGCTGCGCTCGCCATTGGCATGTGGCCGGCGGGCGAGAGGTCAATAATTGCAAGGCGCCGGTTTGCCAGCACAGCGCGGCGGTTGGGAGAGGTGTAGACACCCGAATCGTCAGGCCCGCGATGCGCAATCGCGGTGGCCATCTTTGCGGCCAGATCCGTCTCAACCGGCGGCCCGCCCGGCAGGCTGACAATCCCGGCTATTCCACACATGGCCTGGCCTCTCAGGCACCCTGAAGGCGGTCGGTCTGGCCCGCAGCCGCCTCGGCAATGCACATGCGGTATACATCAATCCACTGATCGGCCAGCGTATCCCAATTAAACTCCTCGACCATCAAGCGGCGCCCTCGTTCGGCCTGGGCGCGCGCCCAGGCCGGATCAGCCAGCACATTGAGGATAGCCTCGACCAGCGCATTAACATCGCCAAAGGTAACCGATTGGGCAACCTTTTCACTGACAAGGCGGGTAGATAACCCGCAGCGGTCAGTTGTGATGGTCGGCGTTGCGTTAAGCAGCGCCTCCATGACTGTGATCCCCTGTATCTCATATCGGGAGGGCAGCACATAGACATCGGATGCCCGGTATGCAGCAGCTTTGGTGCGATCATCGCCGATATACCCTACAAAGCGCACCGCACTGCTGATTCCGAGGCGCTCAATCTGGCTTCCAATCTCAGCCTGAACTCCATCGTCTGGCCCTGCCAGCATGAGGATCGCGTCGGGATGAACCTTGAGCACATGCGCAAACGCATCAACGAGGAATTCGGGCCCCTTAATACGGTTCAGGCGAGCCAGAAAGCCCACCACCGGGCGATTTTCCGGGATGTCCCACTGGCGCTTGAATGCCTTTACATCAACCTCGAAGTCATAGGCTGTTACATCGATTCCGTTGGGGATGATGATGATCCGGCGCTCCGGAACGCCCAGCGCCCGGTACTGCTCTGCTTCCATATTGGTCAGCGCGTGCAGCCGCGACGCATTACGCAGCAGGCGGCGCCCATAAACGGCGTCATAAATGTGCTTCAGGGTGGTGCGGCCCAGCTCGGGCGGCAGGCCACCCTGCGGCATCACGATATACGGGAGCTTGAATCGCCGCAATCCGGGCAGCGCATATACATTCTGGAGCGTGCGAAACTCATGCAGGTGGATCACATCAAATTCCTTCATCAGATGCGCCAGCCGCTGCCCGAAGCCCAGTGGGATGAACAACCGGTTCCACGCCATCGCGTTGCTGAGGTTGGGAAAACGACGCACCTTAACGCCATCGATCAGCTGCTCACCTGCCGGGGAGCGAAAATTAGCATCCAGCGCATCCGTCGTATAGATGAGCACATCATGGCCGCGCTCAACCAGCCGTTTGTTCAATTCGTAGGCGACGCGGACAGGCCCTCCATACGCCCAGGCGGGGTTGAAGTAAGGCACGATGTGAAGGATGCGCAGCCGGTCGGGGGCAGAATTCGTCATAGTGCTTCAGGGCAGGACACGCCAGACCTGGGCTCCTTCCTGCTCAAATACCAGTTCCAGCCATGCCTGGTCAGCAGGCAGCGAGTGGAGAGGATACCATGTATCCTCAGGCCAGCGCCAGCGCATTACACCGGGAGAAGTCGAAAATGAGCCAGGGTCTGCCACAAGTTGTGGAATGATAATGTAGGCAACTTCATGCTCCAGGAGCAGGTCATGGGCATCCGGGCGCCCCAGATCGAAATACACCTCGCGGAGCGCTGCCGTTCGAGTATAAAGAGGCTCAGCCCCGGAGAAGAATGGCTGCTCTCGGAAGGCAACGCTCTCCCTTTCGGCTATCACCGGAACCCAGTGCCCCTCGAAACCGACCGGGTAATTGAGAATCAGCGCCTCTTCAGGGGCATTCTCCCGCAGATAGGTCATCGCGGCAAGATCGGCCTGCGAGGAGAACGCCCCATAGAAGCTGATCCAGGGGCGAGTCACCCTCAGCAACGGCCGCTGCGCCAACACCACCAGCATCAGAATGAAAAGCCCGGCGGCCGGCAGCGCAGTTGAAGCCAGGCGCGGCAGTGTGAACCGCCATCTATCCAACAGACGGTCCAGGGCCAGCGCAGCCAGATAAGGATAAGCAATGATCGGGCCGTGCCACGCGACACTGAAGGGATATACATATCGCATCAGGTCAAGGCCTGTTACATCGACAACTCTATCAACCGCACCAAACAAAGAGAAATCGACGATCAGGATGACCCACACAACCATCAGCATGTCAGGTAGCCACCGTCGGCGGGCAGCGATCACAAGGCCGCCGAGCGCCAGGAGGGGTATCAGGCCCCCCTGATACAGGATCAGCTGCGAAAGATGGTCAAGGCTCAACGTGAAGGGGGAAACAATATGATCGGCCAGGAACAGAGGCCATACCCGCAGGAGCCAGGGGATTGTCAGCGCCAGACCAAGACCGGGGATCATGACAAACAGCCGGACCCAGACTGCCCATGTCCTGTGCTGACTCTGGCTGAGCCAGAAAGCGACGTAGAACGGCACATAGCCGATGAGCAGGATAATGATCGTATCGGGATGAGTCAGCGCCACGGCTGCCAGCGCCACAGCTGACCATATCACGGGCTCCTGACTCTTGAAGCGCGTGGACTGGAATGCCAGTACCAGGAAGAGGGCCACAAACAGGAAGCCCAGAACCGAGGTATAGGCGGCATCCATGACGGTCAGAAACAGCCCCATCCCGGCAACCATCATGAGGGGCAGCAGCCAGCGAGCACGTGGACGGCCCGGCATCAGCGTTTCCGCCAAGTCAATGCCCAGTAGCCCCAGCAGGCCAGCTGCAATATGCGAGAAGGGCAGCATCACCTGATGCAGCGGCAGCCTGAGCAGGTCAGAGAAGAAGGCCCACCAGACGAACGCAGAAGGCGAATACAGATACTCAACTTCTGGATGCCAGGGGGAGAGGGTATGGATCGTTCCCCCTTCTCGTACCATCAGCGCCAGATACCCGAAGCCCTGGGCATCGGTGTCCAGCGGCAGGAAAAGCGTGAGTGCCGGCACAAAGAAAATGCTGAAGATTAGCAGATGAAAGAGGATATCAGGCAGCACCACAGCGGGCGTACTGGAATCATGGCGGCGGCCATGCCTGGCGAGTTTCGCCCAGCCTGCCAGACCTGCGGCTACCAGCACCGCGAAGGCCGCGAGCATAACGGGCAGGCTATAGCCGATCACGGAAGCCAGGTCACTGAAGACGACGCTCTGTATGGCCATGGCGAGCGCCACTCCCACTCGCCAGGATAGGCCCAGGCGCTGGAGCCTCAGCTGATAGAGGAGCCAGCCAGGAGCGCCGGCCACCACGCCAAGCGCAGCCAGATTAACAAGGGCGGCCAGCCCCATGCTGATGGTCATGCCGTTTGCCCCACATGCTGCAGCAGCAGGCTCTCAAACTCATCAGCGATCACACCCCAGTCACAGTGTGACTCGACAAACCGGCGCCCCAGCGCTCCGAGGCGCTGTGCCTGATGGCGAATCGACAGCGCCACCGTTACATGATCATCGGTGGGCGCATACACGACCCCATGCCCCTCGCCAACATCCCGCACTACGCCCGGCAATGGAGAGGCGATCACCGGTTTTGCGGCAGCCATATACTCATACAGTTTGATCGGGACAATATGCTCGGTTGCGGGCACCGTATGGAAAGGTAGCAAGCATACATCCGCTGCCGCCACCAGCGCCGGGATCCGGTCATAAGGCACCCGTCCGGTCAGGATCAAACGGTCTCCAGTCTTCTCCATCTTGATGCGATTGAGATGTGAATAGTCGTCTCCATCACCAACGACTATCAGGCGAACGCCTGACGGTGCGTCAGACAGCGAGGCAGCGACTTCCCTCACCCCGGAGAAAGGGTAAAGCCAGCCCATAAAGAGAAGGACATACTCATCCCGGCCAATGCCCAACCGTCTTCGCTCTATTATGCCGTCTGCCTCAGGAGAGAAGTGCTCAAGATCGACGCCTGTCCGCAGAGTCCGAGCGTGCTCGGATTTGACGCCCATGCGCACGGCATAGTCGAGCAGATGATCATTGATTACCACCACTTCATCGGCCTGCTGAAACAGAATCCGCTCCACCTGATGGGCGATAGGCTGCAAGGCAGGGCTGGGCACAATGGTATGCAGCGCATCAATGACGTGGAATACCAGCGGGATCCGGTAGCGACGTGCCAGTGCCAGAGCTGGCAGACCCGTGCTGAGCGCATAAGTCACAATGACATCCGGGCGAGTCCTGCGGATCAGGCGCTCAAGCTCACGATAGTGTGTGATCATGGAACTGGGGCGTGCCAGTGCTGACAGGCTAAGTGTGGCGGGCCTGACAAGCCGGATGGATGCCCCGGGATAAATGCGCGCCGCATTATCCCATTCCGCCCGCGGAGAATAGAACGGCTCTCGCGGCCAGTGCTCCCGCAGAATGGGGTAATCCAGCACCGTTACCTGATGCCCCCGGAGCGAAAGACGCTCAAACAGATGGTGCTGTTGATGCGGCCCCCGCTGCAACCAATCTGTTTCCTGGATGACCGCAGCATGCATGGACTATGGCTCCGCGATCCTGGGCTGAAGGTCGATGCTGGTCTTACGTGGCGGCAGCGTGGTACGGAGAATGCGCATGATATGCACACCTTGCTGCTCATGAACCGTCTCGAAGATCTGAGCATCCCAGATATGGCGGTAAAACTCAGAATCCTGCCAGCTCAGACGATCATTATAGATCGCCGCGACGCTGGAAGAATGCACGAGGTAATCGAACCCTTCGAGATCGGCGAGGTTCAGGGGGTAGCGAACTGTGATATTAAAGTCCGTCAAATAATAGGCCAGCCGGCCATCCATCACCATGATCCGATCACGCTGTGGATCCATGTTTGACCGAATATAGAGGGCAAGATCGTAGACCCCCCCTTTCACCTGGCGTATCCGTTGCTCCTCAGGCAGCAGCGGTTGGCTGAGCGCATAGTACACTGCACCGATGCGATCGCGGGCGCCCCACAACACCAGCAGGCCCAGGAGGGCACCCACGCCGAGCCGCCATGCTATGCGCGGCAGGAGGGTCCATCGAGAGAGGCGATCCAGCACCCATGCCACAGGGCGTGCAGCCCAGATGGCGAGTATCGGCAGGATCACCACCAAAAAACGAGGATCGAAGGAAAAGCGCGCCCACCATGCCAGCCAGTATGGCACCGCCATGGCCGCCAGCAACAGATCGCCCGGGAAGCTACCATCTGGCCTGCGAAGCAGGGCCCATCCGCTACGAGCAGCGAGCCCGAACCCAATCAGCCATCCTCCTGTATAGATCAGCGCGAGTCCTCCCCCGAAATCCCGGGGCCATGCCAGCGGCGGAAGCAAGCCCATTACCCCAACAGATGGCTCAAGCAGATGGTACTCCCCTGCGATAGGCACGATGTTGCGCAATCCGCCGATCATCCCATTGCGGATGTACCATGGCAGAGCCAGAGCCAACGCTGGAAGCAGGAAGCCGATAAGCCCGCGCCCCGCTCGCCTCAGTCTGCCTGAGACTCGCTGATAGCGTGTGCTTAACAGCCAGATCGGGGGCACGAGTGCGAGGCTCGGCACCGCTGTCAGCGCGGACTGTTTGGTGAGTACCGCGATGCCCAGCAGAATACCTGCCAGCCAGGCGTCGCGGTCGGCGCCCGAATGCCACCAGTCGAAGGCATAGACCAGCGCCAGCAGCATGGGAAAGGCAGCCGGGATGTCTGCGTAATCCAGGCTGGCATTCTGGACATACAGCGGCGTAACTGCCAGCAGCACGCCCGCGAGCAGCGACCAGCGTCTATCCAGTACCCGCCGCGCCAGCAAAATCGTCACTCCCAGGAGGCCCGTCGCCGCTACCACGTTCAGCAACTTCGCCAGATGTTCGTTGGCCTGCCCTGCCGCAAACCATGTGGCAGCAAAGGTCAAGGGCACCACCGGTGGGTATCCCCAGACATCCGGAGGCAGCGTGCGGCCCTGATAGATCAGCCTGGCCTGCAGACCATGTCTGGACAGGGTATCGTCGCCGATGAACGGGTAGTACAGTGAATGGATCAGGCTAATCACTGCAGAACCAAGCATCGCCCACAGCATCAAAGCCTGCCCGTCCAGTCGGGCAAGGCGCCTCCCCAGCTGGCGCAGAGCAGCAGGCGCCCCACGCCCCGATACGCCGTGGTTAAGCGCCACCCCTACAGCGCCACCGCTGATTACCACCAGCAGGGCTGCTCCCCCGGTAAGCGCGCGGCCGGGAATAAGCCCGATCCAGAATAGAGCCCATGCCAGCCCGCCCACACTGAGCGCCACAGTCGTAAGAGCTCGCTGGAGCCCACCGCTATGGGGCGCGCTGATCCGTTGAACTAAGGGCCAGAAGTACAGATAGCCCAGCGGAATAAGCAGGAATGCCCGTGGAGAGAACATGGCAGGCTGGAGCGCGCCTTCTGCGGACTACCAGGCTCCCGGAGCGGGCCTGGTGGCTACGAGAACGAAATAGCGTGGCGCCAGCCTGCGAACCGGCTGGACTGCAGGTGAGGTTCGAGTATCGGGGTGGAATACCAGATGATACAGCTTACGCAAGTAGCGATTGGTTATCGGAACCTGCTGCCGCTGACCGTACAGGACATCGCCTGGCATCACAAAGCCTGCTTTTATCAGTTCGTCAGCCAACTCCGCCGGCGTGAATTCCCGAACATGAAAGCGGTTGACAGGGCGATCTTCGAGTGTTCGGGCGGTCGGCGAAGTCACGATACGATTGGGGCTGGATATTATCAGCGTGCCCCCCTCTGCAAGCTGCTGATACAGTTGCCCCAGGGCGCGCCGGAAGTCCGGCACATGCTCAATCGTCTCAAAGCAGACGATCAGATCGTAGGGATAGCTACCGCAAAATTCGGTGATATCCCCGACCTGGAAGCGGATTGCCGGTGCCGCATAATGCTCACTGGCATAAGCAATGACTGCAGGCTGAATGTCCACCCCGTCAACCGTCAGGGCACCCGCATCAGCCAGCAGCCGTGAACCGTAACCGACACCACATGCTATGTCGAGAACGCGCTTGCCGCGGGCGTAAGCGCTCGCAAATAGGTAACGCTGAACATGATCTTCTTCAATTCGCCGCGGCGCGCTGCCCGGCACAAAATACTCGCCGGTGAATGGCAGCGCCATCGCTACTGATACGTTCGGATGATGGCGGTACGCATGGCCTGTACAATTCCTGCGCGACTGTGCTCAAGCTCAGCCGTGATCTTGTCATGTGGGACCAGAATGGCCAGCATATCTGCGCCCCGCGACACTTCCTCCAGAGAAGGATACTGCATTCCCTCGATCAGCGGATCATAGTGCGTGATTTGATATCCATCTTCCATCAGGAGCCTGGCAACCTCAAGCGCCGGGCTCTCACGGAGATCGTCGGTATTTGGCTTATAGGACGCACCGAGCAGGACGATCCTGGGCGAGCTGATGCCCGCGACTTCCCGGCGAATCTTGGCGGCTATTTTGTGAGGCATCTCATCATTGATCAAGCGGGAGGTAAAGATCAGGCGTGAATTGGCTGGATCTACCTCCTTGATAAACCAGGGATCGATGGGGATACAGTGCCCCCCTACGCCAATGCCCGGCATGAGGATATTGACACGGGGATGCTTATTGGCCAGCGCAATGGCCTCGCGCCCATCGATACCCAGCGTCTCTGCCACCGCATTGAACTCATTGGCAAGCGCAATATTGACATCCCGATAGGAATTCTCCATCAGCTTGACCAACTCTGCCGTAATGTCGTCAGTCTTATACAGCTGCCCTTTCACAAAACAGGCGTACACCTCGGCCGCCTTGTTGCGGGTCACCTCGTTAATGCCCCCGATGATCCGATCGTTATTCACAATCTCGTAGAAGATGTCCCCAGGCAGAATACGCTCGGGGCAGTGGGCAAGATAGATCGTTTCTCCCACCTTGAGACCCGTTCGCGCCTCAATAGCCGGCCCCACGCGATCACGGCAGGTGAGCGGTGGAACCGTCGACTCAATGATGATGAGATTACCCGGCCGCAGGAAAGGGATGATGCTTTCCACCGCTGCGTCAACAGCGGACATGTCCGCGACCTTTTTGCGATGATCGACCGGGGTAGGCACGGCAATGATGAAGGTGTCACCCTCACACGGGGTCGCCTGGGCATGAAGATTGGCCCGAACGGCTGGATCGTCCATCAGCTGCTGAAGCTCATCCTCTCGGATGTGCATCACGCCATCATTGATCGCCCGAACAATGTTCTCGTTGATATCGACACCCACCACATGGTGGCCGGCCCTGGCCAGCAGAAGCGCCGCCGGCAAACCCACATAGCCTGTGCCAATTACGACGATGGTTTGCTGCTTCACCATGACTGCTTCCTTATAGCGGAGAGTTCACACGCTGCCTGACAGGCCCACCTTATACACCTGACGCTGCCATTCTATCGTTCGCGGGATGCCCTCTTCAAGTGTGACAGTCGATTGATGTCCGAGGTCACGGCGAGACTTTGAATTGTCAGATCGCTTATCCCGCGTGTTATGCTTCTCAAAGGGCTGATAGTCGACCAGTGCGTCTGTCTTGCCCAGATAGGCAAGGATCATGTCCGACAGAGCACGGATGTCATGGTATTCATCGCCCGCTATGTTGTAGACCTCGCCCGGCTTGAAATGGTCCGTGATATTAGCGAGGGTCCGCACACAATCATCAATGTAGGTCGATGAGCGATGATGGCCGAGGTACACCGTATAGGGCAGATCGTGCAGGGCATGGTAAACGAAGCGGCAGACAACGCTCCGGTATTCAGAGTACGGCTCACCGGGCCCGTAAGTATTGAACAGCCGCACCCGTACAGTCTCTGACCCGAAACGATCCGCCGAATTCATGATCTGCATTTCGCTGACCCACTTGGAGATAGCATAATCGTTGAGCTGGCGGATTGGATGCCTGTCAAGGACATCCTCCGTCATCACACCATCCCAATCGCCATAGACCTCGGAGCTGCTGGCGAAGACCATCCGGAACCCATAACGTTCCTGACAACGGATCATGTTCTTGGTGCCTATCACATTGCTCTGCCACATGGTTTCATAGAAATCTTCACCGTTATTGCGGCCAAATTCGGCAGCCAGGTGATAGACCAGATCAATAGGCCGGTCTTCAAACAGGCGCTCAACCTGGCGAAAGATGCCTACATCGCAGCGAAGATAGTTAGGGCCTGGCGCATGCAGCCGATCAGCCACCCAGACTTCATGGCCGCGCTGGCGCAGTTCCTGCGTAAGCGGAGCGCCGACTGCTCCCAGGCCGCCTGTAACCAGAATTCGCATCGCTGCCTTACTCGCTTTCAGTGTAAGAGAAACTAAAGCCGGGGAGTCGAGCGCGTGCGCAGCTGTCCCCCCACATCATACAGAAGCCCGGCACCATAGACTGTGAGGATCACCAGGTAGGGTAGGGCCGGTAAAGAGAAACGAATGACATCGTCGCGAAATGGCCAGGCAGTCGCCAACGGGCCCAGGTATGCCAGGGCGGTACCTCCCAGCAGCGCCGCAGCGCTCCAGCCCTGCCGCCGCCAGAGCACCAGCACCACTGCCAGCCCCCCCATTGCTCCACCGATGACCGGCGCAGCAAGCCAGGGGCGGGGAACGACATATCGCTGCCAGAGTTCCACCAGGTGCCGGGGATGAAAAGGCAGCGCAGCAATAATATCAGACAGCGGGCGGTGCAGGGTGCTTCCCCATGCTCCTACATCGTTCATTGAGACGTACCCGGTGGTGATGGGTATGCGGAAGACCACCATGTTGTACCAGGCCTGCGGAACATACATGATCAGGCCACAGAGGCAGACTATCAACAGGGCCCGCCAGCCATGAGCAATCAGCACGTAGATCAACAGAAAAGCAGCCAGAAAAGAGAGATGTACCCGGAACAGCACGGAGAGGCTGATGGACGCCCCAACTCCGGCCCAGAGCCAGGCGTTCACGTCCGAACCCCGACGACGCACCTCCGCGAGAAGATAGACTGCTAACAGCATGAAGAAAGCCGCCGGGCCATCTGACAGCCCGTTCAGCCAGCCGATTTTAGGAACATTCGCACTGCGAAGGATGTTGGGATCGTAATGCCAAAAGAAGATGTAATAGGTAATCAACGGGGCCAGCGACCAGACGGCCGCCGCCGCGAGGGCGATTCTTGAACTACCGATAGTCTTGAGTGCCAGCCGGCCCAGCAGCCACACCGAGGTACCGGCAAGCAGGAATCCATTGATCAACACCAGCGGGATCACAATATCAAAGTAGTTGTAGGGGTCCAGCAGCACGATCCACGGGACCATCACCAGCGGCTGGCCGATCCCCACCAACGCCCGTTCAGGATGCCCTGCGATGATTGAGCGGGCAAGCGCCAGCATGATATCCTGATCGCCCCCATGGTGAAGATACCACCTGTAACGCAGATCGAGGGGGAAAACATTCAGCATGAAGAGCAACGCCAGAGCGACCCGCAGCAGTCCCAGCATCAAGAGGCCGCGATCGGTGCTGTCTATTGCCTGCCACCATCGGTTCAGGCGGCCGATCGGGGTTGAGGAAAGAGCAGAGGCATCCGTCATGTCATACCCGGCGAAGTCGAGGACAGGGTGCGCCGCATTTGATCATAGATTGCCAGCATCTGATGCGCCTGCGCCAGCCAGTCACAGGATTGAGCAACATGCTCGCGCGCGCGGGTTCCCATTGCAGTCCGCATGTTATCATCCTGCAAGATACGGATAATCCGATCAGCCAGCATCGCGCTGTTGAGCGGGTTAACTATGAACCCGGTCTCGCCGTCTATGACGACCTCTCGCGACCCGCCGAAACAGGTTGCAACAACCGGGACGCCTGCTGCCATCGCTTCCAGATTAACGGTTGGAAATGTGTCGAAGGTGACGGAAGGCACCACGCACACTGAGGCAATCCCGTAGGCAGCCGCCAGATCTCGCCCGCTGAGCCAGCCAGCAAACCGGATATACTGCCCTATTCCCAGGGATTCTGCAATAGCCCGCATAGACTCGCCGTACCCACCGGGAGGTGAAAGCACCAGAAGCACCGCCTCCGGTGCGTGATTCACCACTTCGGGCAGGGCTCTGAGCAGATGCTCAGAACCTTTTGCCCGGTTAAGCCGACCAGCCAGCAGGATCACCTTGCGACGGCCCAGCCCCTGGCCGGAGCGGAACGCCTCGCGCTCTGCCGGGGTACTGACCCAGTCCGCCGGGTTGATCCCGTTAGGGATACGATACATTCGCCGAGCAGAAATCCCATTGGCGGCCAACACATCCAGCAGCGCCTGACTGGGGGAGATCAGCACGTCCACATAGCGGCTGACTGCCCGCCTGATGAGCATATTCCTCAGAGGGAAATACCTGAATCGCTGCCGCCGGATCTGAGACCACACCCGGATGCGATAGTCAAACTCGGCAGGCACATGCTGCCAAGACGGATCAATGAAGCTGTTGAACTTCTGATACTCGACCGTCATGGCGTCGTGAACGGTCAAGAACACAGGTAATTTCTGACGGTGAGCCAGCGCCAGGCTCTCGTAAGTCAGATAGGCATGGACATTATGGGCATGCACTACCTCAGCATCTGATTGGCGAAGGAACGTCTGCACCGCCCGTGCCACCCGGGGATTGTACAGACTCAGATAGGGCTGCCAGCGGAGCGGATAATTCACAATCAGGCGGTGAACCTGGACGCCTTCCACCTCAAGATCGGCGGGGCCAGCGGAGTCGCGACGTGTGCTGAGGACCTGTACCTGATGGCCCAGCGTCTGAAGCGCCCGCGCCTGAGTCAGGACCACTCGCCCCACACCACCGGCCATTTCCGGAGGGAAAGTGTCCGTCATGATCAGGATCTTCATCGACGCCTCACCAGCCGACGCAGCCGACGACCTGCCGGAGCTCCCCATGCCCACAGCCAGCGGCGGGCCTCCCGCCAGCCCATCGGCAGGCTCGAAAGTCGCTGCATATGTTCCTCATAGGCAGAAAAGACAACATCGGGGGCAAAACGGACCTCTGCATCCTGCCGTGCACATTCGGAAAAGAGCCGGCGCTGTGCAAGCAGCTGCTCCAGTGTCGCGGCAAAAGTCTCCACTGTAACGGGCAGACCACATGGCCCTACCAGCTCCGGCGTGGCCCCACTTTCTACGTACAGCACCGGCAGCCCGACAGCCATCGCCTCAAGCACCACATTGGGGCAGGCTTCATGGCGTTGAAAGGCCAGGAAAACATCCGCAGCACGCAGCACAGCAGGCAGTTGATCGTGATCGATCTCGCCTACTACCTGTAGATTGGGGAGATCGGGGGGATCTTCGTAGCGGCCCACCAGGATAAATGTCAGCCCGGGATGCTGATGAGCCAGATGATAGACATCCCCCCAGCCCTTCATCGGATTGGTGCTGTAAGTGACATAGATCAGGCGAGGCTCCTGCCCGGGCAGTGCGACTCGCGGCCCTTCCGGCGAGAAGCGCTGAAGATCAACCGCATTATAGATGACCGGACCATCCTGCCGGATGACCGGAAACTTTTCGCGAGTGCTGTGCCGGCAATAGGCGCTCTGGAAGATTGTCAGATCGGCAAACCGGTTGACGTCCCGCTGGCGCCGATCGCCTTTCGGATCGCGCCCATAATCCTGCGAGGAGCCATCCACACGATGCACAATCCGCAGGCGTGGATTAACCCGGATGCCGGCCAGCACATCATCGTAGTCGACTTGCCAGCTGTTGATCAGCAGGATGTCATAGTGAGCACTTATGTCATGGGTCAGGGTGTGTCCCCGCGCGGTCAGAAACTGCTCAAGGGATCGCAGGAAGTAGAAGCCCCCACCGGCAACCCGAAAAGGGACCGGGTTGCAGATCCGCAGCAATCGCTTCCCGGCAGCTAACGTGCCCGAGCCCATATGAGATAGCCTGTTGTATACAGCTTGAGGACCGGGAGCCAGTTTGCCAGCGGGCCGTCAAGCCAGCGCAGCAGCATGACCGGAGCCCATGCTGCTAATGCCACCGCATACTGGAGTAACCGGGGGTGAATCAGGTAGGGGATGAACTTCAGAATGTTCGCCACGACTAACAGAGCCCAGCCCTGGCAGTCCAGTACCTGCACAGTGAAGCCGGCAGATTCCACAAGCTGGCACAGCCCATACTGCGTGAAGCGCCAGCGGTCAGCCGGCGTATCAGCACGATGCAAGAAGGGAATCGAGAGCACCAGCATACTCCCGGAGCGAAGCACGCGGCGGAATTCCTCCAGGACTCTCTGCGGGCTATCAACATACTCCAGCACCTCAAGGCATACCAGCACATCAAACGCCTGATCGGTGAACGGCAGCGCCTGCGCGTCAGCAATGAGGTGCGGCTGGTTCGCCCCGCTGCGATCCAGCGTCCACCACAGCACCGCAGGTGTAGCAGCCGGCGCAAAGGTCCCGCGCCGGCCAATGCGGCCGGATCCGATTTCCAGCACTGCTCCGTCGATCCAGTCAGCGTGAGCCCGCAGATCACGATCCAACAGGCGGCGCCGCTCGGAATAGGCAACCCAGCGGTAGAGGGTATGCCAGGGCAGTTTGCCAGCAAGTCTTCGGTGCAGCAGTTTCATGGCAACGCCCCGAGTTCAGCCGGAAGGTCGCGCACAAAGCAGAAGCGCCGACCGCTGAGAGCCTCCATCTGGCGTTCCAGCCATCTCGTGCCTTCCAGAACGATCTCCCGGTCATGGAATGGCAGTACGCCCTCATTGCCAATGATCCGAAGCTGTGGATGTGAACGGGGCGGCGTGCTGCATGAGACAACTCTGAGGCCATAGCGAGCGGCTAATTCAAGCGTCTGGTCAGTGAAGACGTTGCCAGGTGGCACAAAAGTGACTACATCCACGTGGAATGTGTCCGCCAGGATCTGCTGGGACTGCTGCAGGTGCCGATCCTGGACCTCCAGCGGCACATGCGCCCAGAACTCGCGATGGGCACGGCGATTGCCATGGCGCCAGGCTGGTCGAAACGCAAAGCCCTCCAGAACGCAGTGGGTCAGCCCATGGTTGGCGATCTCGATGAGCCCTGCCTGAACGCCTTCCCGCAATACCGCCGCCTGCGAGGGGAAGCGCTGCGGAAAGGGTGTGAGGCTGGCATCCCAGTTCACCCAAGCAGCGGTCACTCCGACCGTCAGAACGGCCCGATGTTTATCGAGCAGATTGTAGATCTGCAGCCATTCATTGGACTGAAGCTCCCGATAGGGAGCCCAGCCGCGCAGAGAAGGCAGCGCTTTCAGGAAGAGCCAATTACCCGGCACGGTAAGCGGCCCCAGGCGAAGGTCCCGCCGGGCATACATTTCATAACGTTTTGAGGATGCCCCGATATCATCCATCCTCAGCGCTATGCACGAGGCCGCCACCATCGCCATCCTGTCTACCCGCCAGAACCGGCAGACTCATCCGCCTGCGCACGGCCCCGCCAAGCTTGCCTGAGCACGTGTGCCAGCCGGCGAGGCTGAATACGCGCACGATAGCCATCAAGACGGCTCAACACGGCATCAGCGATGCGCCCCGCTGAGAGGCCATCTGCTCGATGCCAGAATTCGGCGATGAAGCGATCATAATGAGCCGGGTCATTCTCCACATAGCCCCGGTCTACCAGCATATCAGCCAGATCGTCAATGCGGCAGGCGGCTCCCACCCAGCTCGGGAAGTGGTAGGGATGCGGGTCCGGGCTCTGCGCTCCCCACCCAAGTGACGGGCCCGGTGGCAGAGCACAGCCTCCCCGGGCGATATCGGCATTGATGAATGGCGTCATGGGTGCGAGGTCGCTGTCCACATAGATGAATGGCCGGCGCCAGTAGCCCAGATCCATAGCACTGTGGGTAACAATCCCAATCCCCACATCCAGGTGCGTATAGCAGGCGAAGGTGTCATCCGGGGCAACCACACGGGCCCATGGGAACTGTCTCCAGAAAGCATATTCCTGGTCGCTCTGCGTTCGATAGGACGCATAGGCCGCCGGGTGCATCTTGATCAGGAGGTTGAAACCTGCGCGATGAACCGCTCGGCAAATCGCCTCGCGCCGCTGGGTATACCAGGCATGGTAGGCCCCTCCCTGCTCGGGGAACCAAGCCTTCAGCTTCTGCTCGAACAGTCGTATCGCTTTGGGGAAGAACACCGCGATCGGACGCCCGGGGTCGAGGTCATAGCGGGCACAGAACGCACCCCGATCGGGGAGCGGATAGTCACCGGATGGCCGTTCAAATAGAAGCGACCCGGTCACCTGCACAGCTGTGTCGCTCTGAAGAGGGCTGTACTGTTGACGGTAGGCCATTCGCTCAGTGAACGCCCCTTTCACCAGCAGAGCATGGCTGCCAAACGTCCATTGATCAAGGCCGCCAGAGGTATCAAATTCGACCGTCAACTTTCCCAGCGATCGGGCGCCCGCAACCATCCATTTGTTCTGCTTCCAGCTTCCCAGCACCACAGCGTCGGCGCTGAGAATCGCAGCCAGATAGTCACGCAGATGGCCAACCCAGTGTACGCCTACAGCCCCGAAAAGCCCTTCCCGGGCCTGCTGCTCCGTGTAGCCGAAGCTATTGATATTCAGCCCGGGAAGGATCACCCGCACCCGCGCGCCGCGCCGTCGCAGCGCTTCCATCAGAGCCAGCTCCCTGTAAGGATTCTCGCGCAGATACTTTCCAGATACAATCGCAATCCGTGGACTATGCATTTGATGGGCCTGCCGCCAGAGGATGCCGCTTCAATAGCTGGCGCGCGGCGAATTTCCAGACGCGACTGCTGAGTGGCCAGGCGGTCAGCGCATAAGTCCAGACAGTCCAGGCATACCGGGCAGAAGGCTCCCCCCACCACTGAAGACGCTCCGCCCAACTCACCAGATTGCGGGCCAGTTCCATGCGGCGGCGCAGGGGCCCCATACTCTCAAATCGAGCGACAATCGCCGAAGCGGCTTCTACTGCGTCAGTCCGCTCACTGCCGAACCGTTCACGCTCGCCTGCCAGCTGGCGTGCCAGTGCAGCATAGGCCGCCTGTTCGCTATTCCGTGCCACACTGGCCATCTTCACACTGAACCGCATGGTATAGAGGGTATCAGGCAGATTCGCCAACATCCCATGTTCAGCTAGACGCAGCCACAGGTCGTAATCCTGCGCCAAGCGAAATGTCTCGCGATACCCCCCAACAGCCGTCAGTGCAACCCGGCGAACCATCACCGCACCATGCCCGAAGCTGTTGCGGGTGCGCAGCCGCTCGCGTATCTCTGAATCCTCCCGCGGATACTCAAAATGCCGCACCAGAGCGCCAGCCCCATCGACCCAATCAACCTGACTCCCTGCTAGCACGGCAGCGGGGTGATCATCAAGAAAGCGGACCTGCTTTTCGAAGCGCAGTTCATCGGAAATATCGTCTGCATCATGCCGCGCAACATAGTGGCCGCCTGCCATCTCCAGAGCCAGATTCAGTGAGGCGGTCTGTCCACGATTGCGAGTGTTCCTGTGCAGACGCAAGCGCGGCATATCGACATGCGACAGCAGTTCCCATGTCTGATCGGTAGAGCCGTCATCCACAATAATGATTTCCAGGTCTTTGAGCGTCTGGCGCCTCAGGCTTTCCAGCGTCGCGGGCAGGCTCCGAGCCGCGTTGCGAACGCTCATGACAACACTGATCAACGGATCAGGCAAGGCCCATCTCCCTGTAAACGGCAAGTTCCAGTGACAGGACGCGGTCCAGTGAGAATCGCTGCATCACGAACTGGCGTCCTGCTCGTCCAATCTGTGCACGAAGGCGGGAATCGTGCAGCAAGGACTCTATGGCCTGACGCAGGCAAGACGCAGAGGTATCGTGGCACAGCCATCCCGTCTCTCGATGGCGGATCAACGCGCTGGTCCCCTGCACCTGTGTGGCGACAACGGGCACCCCGGCAGACATGGCCTCCAGCAACGCTTTGGGCATCCCCTCATAGAATGAAGGCAGCACGAAGATATCGCTTTCGGCCAGCAGACGAGGAAGTTCACTGTGGGGTACTACCCCGGTCATCTCTAAACGGACATGGTGCCGGGCCGCCAGTTCAGCCAGTTCGGCGCGCTGGGGACCATCACCGATCAGGCGAAGGCGCACATCCTTGATCCCGGACATCGCTTCCAGCAGTGCCGGAAGATTCTTCTGCGGAGCCAGCCTTCCGACAAAAGTCACCAGGCCCGGCTCGCAGGCAACATCATCGCGCGGAGCAAACAATCCGGTATCCACATAATTGGGTAACACCACTACTTTCTCGGCGGGCAAGGCATACCAGCGGCGGGCATAACGCGCGTCGTCATCGGTGGGAAGAAACACGCGGGCTGCCTGGTGAAACAGGGCCATTTCCCTGCGCCAGAGTCCGAACTGCATGCGAGGCGAGATCGGGCGGTTGGCATTGAACCGGGACAGCAGGTACCCCCCGCGAATGACCGGGCGGGCGCCTAGCAGGCTGGCCGCTTGCAAAACAGCCTCGGCTCCCTTGATCTGGTTGCTCTTGGCAATGCCGATCCCGGACAGGGCCTGGCGGTGCTGACGCACTGCCTGTCGCATAAATACTTCCGGCAAGAGGCCCCTCACATTGGGAAGCACACGAATGCCCGCAAGAGAATCGGCCAGCGCCTTGTCAGCCTCCCCCCCATAGGTGACAAATGTCACCTGGCCGATCTGCTCGGCGAGGCGGCTGTAGTATTTCACTTCACGCTGCAAGAATCCTGATCGGTGCCAGTCCACGAGTGAGACACCCAGCGTGAAAAAGAGCGCCAGCCCTCGATATTCGCGGCTCATCATAGCGCTGGCTTCTCCGGGGGGTGCGACTGAGGCATGGGGACATAGGAGCGGATCGCCCCGGCGATCTCGTGTTCAGCCTTAGCCTGAGGCAGAAACCGCACCCGTCTACACGCGAAGCGCCCCTGGATGGTCCTGGATCTATTCATTGAGGCTTCTCAGCATCAGAGCGACCCATCCTCAACCGGGGGGAGATTGTACAGCATCGCAGCATACTTGTCCGCGATCACAGACCAATCGTGGGATTCGGCGGTCTCCCGCCCGGCGCGGGCTATGCTGGCCATCAACTCTGGATCCTCTGCCAGGGACAGAGCTGCATCGACAAGCCTCTCGACATCATCCACGGGCGCGAGCATGCCATTTACGCCATGGCGTATCAAATCTCTGGGCATTCCCATGGCTGTGGAGATCACTGGCACCCCACAGGCCATCGCCTCAAGAAACGCCATAGGGCCGCCCTCATCACGCGAGGTGATCAAGTAAACATCGAGGGCCTGATAGTATCCGGCCAGATCGGCGGGAGCGTCCACCCAGGCATGGCGATAAGGGATGCCTTCTTCTTCAAGCCGTGCCATGACATATCCGCGTGCGGGCCCACTTAGAAGGACAAAGACCTTCCGGTGTGCTGCAATCTGACCAATTGTTCGGACCAGGATATCCGGGCCTTTGACCCATTTGGGCTGCCGATTCAGGTGGTTGAAGCCGGGGCTGTCTTTCTGGAACGATCCGATACAGAACGCCCCTTCTGGCACCCCCAACCGGGCTCTGGCAGCCCGCCTGTCAGCGGGCGAGGTGAATGCAAAGACCCGTGGATCAACGCCAAACGGGATATGCACGAGTTTAGCGGGATCGATGCCCTGAACAAGCAGGAAATCGCGCGCCGTGTGGGTGGGCACTTTGATCCGGCTGAGATAGCGCTCCCCCTCTTGCAAGCTGGCTATCCGGCCCTGTATATGGGGATCAGGATTATCTGGCAGGCCATGAGTCCACGTAAGCACCTGTTGATTGGAGGGATGCACGTGAAGGTAAGCCTGTCGGCTGAAACAGACAGGAGGCGTGCTGAAATGGATAAGGCAGCGCCGGTACCCCCGATACGTGGTCGTGATCGTCATGCGGCAGCGGGCAGTCAGGTGGCGGGCGATCTGGCTGCCGACTTCATCGAGCACCCACCCGGCACCATCAGTGACATATACAATGGATGGGCGCTGAGCCGCCGCTGCTCCCAGTGAAAACACCCCACCCGGGATCGGTTCGACCAGCCTGCGTGCGCGCCGCATCAGCGCTGAACCTGTGCGCCGAATGACTGCCATCACCCGTGAGATTGCTCCTCGATCAGCCCCATAGTACTAAAGATGAACTGCATCATATGTGCAACAGTGTACTGTGACACTGCCCGCCGGTGCCCGGCGAGTCCAATCGCACGACGCTCTTCCTCATGTTTCAAAAAGTAGGCTATATTTTCTATCAGCTCGTCATTATCGCCCCACAGCACGATCTCGCGGCCATCCTCAAACTGGCGCTGAATCTCCGGATGGCGCTCGACCATGTAACAGCACCCCGCTCCAAGCACCAGATACGCGCGTTGGCGAAGGTAGAACTCGTCTTCATAGAAAATGTACTGGCCCGGCAGCTGATTGAGGGCTGAGGTATCTCCCAGCCGATCTGAACCCAGTACCACCCGCGCCTGGTTCAGGATCCGATTCAGCCGATAAGGGTTCGTCTCGGCGCCGATATGCAGCACACCGGGTATGCCAGGGGGTTTATAACTCAGCACAGCCAGATTAAAATGCAAGCTGATGTGTTCCAGCAGGGCACGCCGATTGGAATTGAGAGGTGTATTGATATCCCCCACAAATAACACGTCATATCGGGGCCTGACATTTGCGAGGGGATGAAACCAGCGGGGTTCGTATCCCATTGGCAGGGCAAAGGCATTGACGCCTTCCTGCCGAAGGCGCGGAACATGGGGCGCGTGATTCACAAAATACCACCCGTAAGATCTAAGGATGTCAAAGGCTTCTGCCTGACTGGAGGCCCCGCCGCAGAAGAATGAATCCAGCCCCACTGTATTAGAAGCGACACTGATCTGCCGATCGCCCAGGAACCGCATCTCCCCGATGCTCAGCGGGCTATCGTAGGCAAAGATGACTGCCGGGGGATGCTGCTGTACCGCCCTCATCAGCTTGCCGGCGCCCAGAGCAGGATTATCGCGAGGCTTCTCATAGCGTGAGAAGCTCAGGTAGCGCAACCCCGAATAGCTGCCCCGACAATGGTTCAACATGGCAAAAAGCAGATGATCGCTCAGATCCTTGAGCTTGTATACAAAGAGAATTGGGGGATGAAGGGGTTTTCGAAAAGACCAGAGATTGAGCTGTGCTAACCGCTCCTCCTGGCGCTGGACACTGGCCTCGATGCGGAGGCGCTGCTGTACCCGTTTCAGGCCGCTCCGAATCGCCAGCCAGTAAGGGCGCACAAGGTTCTTGAGCTGGTGCATCATCACAACCCGCCAGTGCCCCGGAGTTCAGCCCGAGCCATCTCGCAGCCAGTGATAGAACCTGCAGGCTGGCTGAAGCCAGGCTGCATCCGCCGCCCTGGCTCGCAAGGCCTGCCATCGACGGCGGCGGAGCCACTGGCTGACAGCCCGCTCCAGTGCACGGCGATCCACCTCAGGCAGCGATACTGATACGAGCTCATAGCCATGCCGCTGGAGGTACGAGCTAAGCACCATCTGTACTGCATGAATTGACGCCGGCGAGAGCTGGTTGCGCCAGCGCTGGGCTACCTCAGGATCAGAGGGCGCCCCGATCAGCGCCAGCTCCCTGCGGAGCCGGTCATCAGGCAGCTGGCCCTTGAAGTCTTCATGATAAGACAGCATCCGTTCATCGAATGGCGCTTCGATGAAGCGGCAGACTTCCGCCAGTGTCTCGTGTGGTTTGATGACAAGATCTTCGTAGCGTATCCGCAAGTAGCGGGCAGAAGGGGCAGCGGCGGCACAACTGCTTACCTTATCAAGATGTTCCCGCCAGGCAGCCGCCCAGTCCAGCAGGTTCGTTGTTACGACTGCCCCGGAGGGCAGGCATATCTCCGGGTAGGTTCGGGGTGCCGTCCCCTTCAGTTCTGCCCGCTTTAGCTTCTTGCCCACCTGTGAAGCCACCACTGCCCGACCATCACGTATGATGTGTATGAGATAGCAGTCAGGGTAGAGGGCGTATAATACATCAGTCAGCGCGACAAAGCGCGGATCCTTGGCTCCCCAGCGCGGCTTGCCGTGGTAGTGGGCCGGGACCTCAGACAATGTGCTCAGCAGGCGGGGCAGTGTCCGCTGATGAGGCGGAAGGCTCAGCAAAGCTTCACGAAAGACCTCAAGAGGGATATCCCCCATCACCGTGTTGCTGAAAATTACCCGGCTGAAGATGGTGAGCAGACGCTCGATGCCTGCTTCGCTGTCGAGCACTGGGGCAAGCTCGTCGCGCGCTTTCCACACATGCTGGAAGTACTTGGACTCAAATGGGATGTGCAGGTCGGGGTGGGAGTTCAGCATAGAACGCAGCAGAGTTGTCCCCGATCCCGGCAAGCCCACAATGAAAACCGGTGGGTAGCCTGCTGCGCCAGAGGTTAGCCTATCTGCCATTCACCTTCTCCCAGAGACTCTCGCCTGCCCGGTACGCAGTATAGCGGCCGATTTGAAGAGCCGCAATGACCACAGCCTGTCGCCTTTAACCACCCTGTGCTGCATCTGGCGTGACCTGGCCGGCCGAGCGCAGAACAGCGATGATCCTGCGATCGGTAGCCGCAAAGGCATACCGATCCAGGTCGTCCAGGGCTACCCACGCCCACGCACTGCAACCAAGAGCCTGAGGCTCTCCACTGCGATACCGGCACTCAAAGGCATGCAATGTGATGCGGAAGTGCGTATAGGCATGTCGGATGACAGCGATCGGCAGCCCTACATCGACCTCCAGGGAGAGTTCCTCCACAATCTCACGGCGCAGGCAATCGGTCAGCGTCTCTCCGGGTTCGCATTTGCCTCCAGGGAATTCCCAGAGTCCGCCAAGCATCTTGTCGGTCGGTCTCCGGGCGATCAGCACCGCGCCATCTGCTCGACGGATCACCGCGGCCGTTACATCATAGTGCGGGATGGGCTGGCGGCGAGTCCGCACCGGTCGTTCTTTCTCAACACCCAACCGGTGGGCTTCGCAGGCAAAAGTGAGCGGGCACCTGAAGCATACCGGGCTGGGGCGGCAGGCCAGCCGCCCCAGCTCCATCAGAGCTTCATTCCACATCCCGGCCTGTCCGGCGGGCACAAGCCGTTCCGCAATCTGCCACAGGCGCCTGCGCAGCCCGGCATCTGAGACATCCTCAGCGATGTTGAACAGGCGGGTCAGGACACGGATCACATTCCCATCCAGGGCCGGCACATCCTCGCCAAAGGCGATGCTGGCAATAGCGCCGGCGGTATAGCGCCCAATACCGGGTAACCGTTGCAGTTCCGCGGACGTCCGGGGAAACTGGCCGTCCCTCTGCGTGACAACTATCTGTGCTGCCCGATACAGATTACGCGCACGGCTGTAATAGCCAAGACCTTCCCATGCTTTGAGCACCTCCTCCAGTGAGGCAGCCGCGAGTTTCTCAATAGAGGGAAAGCGCGCTATGAAATCCACAAAGTAGGGTATTACTGTGGCTACCTGTGTCTGCTGGAGCATGATCTCCGAGATCCAGATACGGTAGGGATCGCGACTGTGTCGCCATGGCAGATCGGCAGCATTCTGCCTGAACCAGTCAAGCAGAGCCGTCTGCAGCGCCGTCACACTCTCTGTCGAGGGCATCTCAATGCTCATGGAACGATCCAGCTGGCTAAAGCGTATCAGATAGAAGAGTTCGCCATGCCCGAGGAGGGATCAGCCGTGTCAACGCCAGAAAAGGCCTCGACACATCACTGCATTCCGCGCACCGCCCGCATCTGCACAATCTGCGGCGAGCCGATGGCCAGGCCCGTCTTCTGCGGGACCTGCGGCGACGACATCACGCCACCTCACTACTGCGCCCCACGCCCACTCCCACACCGCTGCCGCAGCCTGCCTTTGCCGGGATCCTGTTTAGCCTGCGGCAAGCCCCTGCCCACTCAGCAGTACTGCCCAACCTGCGGGGCGGATATCACCCCGGGCCATCACTGTGCGGCTCCAGGCGCCCCTTATGTGCCCAGGCCAGATCCAATACACCGATGCCCCGTGCTTGAGCTTCCTCATTGTGCTCAGTGTGGACTGAGGCTGCCAGCCATGCAGTTCTGCGTGCACTGCGGAATGGAGATCACTCCGCCTCACAACTGCCCCACACAGCCAGCCTCGCATCGATGCCTCCCTCTGGTGACCATGCCCAGGCGATGTTCCCGCTGCGGCCAGCTTATGCCCGCTACACAGTATTGCGAGTTATGCGGCGCCAACCTGACCCCTGCTCATATCTGCGCCCAGGCGACCCGGCCCTAGCGCCTCAGCGGGATGACCGTCTCGTCAAAGATTTCTCCTTGCAGACCGTATGCCTCCACGCTGATCCGATCCGCCTGGATCTGCAGAATAACCGCATGTGTTTGCGCACTGAACGTACGGCTTTCAGGCAGGATCGCGCCTGCCTGGTACAGGGTGGCCGACCCCCCTCCCGAGACAATATAGGTCACGCCATTGTACTCAAGACGTTCATAGTTGTGGCTGTGTCCTGACAACACCAGAGGGACGTTACTCTGCTCAATCAGCGTGAGCCATTCTCTCACCGGGTATCCATCCTCGGCGTGAATGCCACCGCTGCTGAAGGGAGGAACGTGGAATACCAGGATAGTCGGGATGTCCTGTGAATCAGCCAGCTGTCGGGCGAGCCAGGCATCCTGCTCTGCCCGTCCGCCATCGCCAAAGAAAACCTGGGTATCCAGCATCAGGAACCTGACACCGCTAGAGGTGAAAGCATACCACTGGCGGGGCCCTTCAACGACCGAGGGTGGGATATCTGCGCCAGGGAAGGGCGGAAAGACAGAATAGTAGTATGGGATGCCGCCTAACCGGGCTGCTGGCTCGATATCGTGATTGCCAATTACCGGATAGATGGGGAGAGTCTGGAGCAATGGCCGCAGAGGACGGAACCACTTGGCCGCAAAGGCCTCTGCAGGATTGGTATTCTCATAAGCGCGATATACCAGATCGCCAGTGTGGATCACCAAATCCAGCTGCTGCCCGGCCAACCAGCCTGCCAGCGCCGCTGTCGCTGGATCGCCAAACCCCGAGTCGCCGAAAACTCCCACACGTAACGGTCCCTGAGGATTTTTCGTCTGAATCGTCACCGGCCCCCAGGGTTCCCCTTCAAAAAGCGGCTCCTGAAGCTCCTGCTTGCTGGCTCCCAATCCAATAAAGACCTGATAGGAGCTGTCGGCCATCAGATCCGTAAATAGCAGTTGATGGCGAGCCTGAGTGGGATCGAGATCCATGACATGCCACTGACCCCCCTGGTCTGATGACATCAGCCAAGCTACACCCGCAGCAGACTCCTCCAGCTCAAAGAATATGGATGCAGAATCCTCTGCCACATGTTGGATGACCGGCGGCAAAACAAAGCCGACCTCCGCGTAACCCGCGATCCTGGGCGGTTCAGGGGTGGGCTGCAATGTCACGGTGGGCAGAGGGGCCTCAGTGGGAGATGCAGATGGGCTTGCAGGGATTTCCAGCGCCGGCTGGCTGAGATCAATCTGCCGGGCGGCAGACGGAGCAGAAGGCGCTGCCGGCGGCAAACAGGCCGTCATGAAACAACTCCCCACGGCGATGAGGATACACCTCAGCACCCCAGTAGAGCGTGATTCACGCATTGAAATGAGCCTCTTTTGTGAGCACTGGACACGGCTCTGATCTGACATCAACGCCCCGCAGAGAGTATAGCAGCCGCATCGCCGCCAGCCCGATTACCCCATCAGTACAGGGCTATATCCCGACTGAACTGCGTCCTGTAGAGGCTGGCATACAGACCATTCTGTTCCAGCAGATCGGCGTGAACTCCCTGCTCGACGATCCGCCCGCGGTCCATCACCAATATCGTATCTGCCGCGAGAATCGTGCTCAGGCGATGCGCAATGACAATGCTGGTGCGTCCAGCCATGACCGTCTTAAGGGCGTTCTGAATCAGCGCCTCAGAATGGCTGTCCAGATGACTCGTTGCTTCGTCCAGCACAAGGATGCGGGGATCCTTGAGGATTACCCGGGCGATGGCGATGCGCTGCTTTTCACCGCCGCTGAGCCGATAACCGCGTTCACCTACGATAGTATCGTAGCCATCTGGCAGCCCTGCTATGAAGTCGTGGATATTGGCAGCGCGGGCAGCTTGCTCCAGTTCAGTTTGCATGGCATCCAGACGGGCGTAGAGAAGATTCATGCGAATCGTATCATGAAAAAGATGCGTGTCCTGGGTTACCATGCCGATCTGAGCTGACAGCGACGCTATCGTGACATCGCGCAGATCATGCCCATCGATCAGAATACGCCCCGCAGAAGGATCATACAGGCGCGGAATCAGATAGGTGAGCGTCGTCTTGCCCGCGCCGCTGGGGCCCACCAGCGCAGCCAGCTGCCCAGGGCGAATTACAAATGAGATCGATTCAAGAGCCGTCTGCCGGGCCTGGCTGTCAGTGGGTGGTGGGCTACCGTCTTCGGACTTGCGCGTTTCATTCCCGGATAGGACGGCCCGGACGCTATCCATCTGCCCGTATCGCTCCACTTCGCGCAGCAGGGGTCCCTGCTGGTCCTGGTATGTGAATGTCACCCGATCGAATATCAGTTCACCCTGAACTGAGTGCAGTTCAACTGCGCCGTGCTTCTCCTCAATCTCAACGGGCAGGTCAACCACCTCAAAGACGCGCTCAAAGCTGACCAACGAGGCCGAAAAGTCGACCGGCGCATTGGTGAGACTCTGGAGGGCGCCGTAGAGCTGACCAAGGTATGCAGTGAAAGCCACTATAGTACCAATCGTGAAGGTGCCATTCAGTACCAGATGCCCACCAACCCAGTACACCAGCGCCATACCGATCGCGCTGACCAACCCGATGACTACAAAGAGCTGGCGTCCCACTACTGCCCGATGAATACCTATATTGCGAACCCGGGCCGCCCGCGACCCAAAACGATTGACTTCATCGCGCTGCCGGCCAAAGAGCTTAACCAGCAACACGCCGCCAATATTAAGGGTCTCATTCATCATTGCGCTCATCTCGGCATTGTGAGTCATCGCCTCGCGGGCAATATCGCGAAGAATTCCACCCAGACGGCGTGCGGCCATGATAAAAAGCGGTAGAACTGCCACGCTCAGAATGGTCAGACGCCACTCCAGGGTGAGCATCACACCCAGCGCAGCGCCGGCCTGTATCAGATTGGTCAGGAGATCGACCACGGTGTTGCTGATAGCTCGCTGTGCGCCGATCACATCGTTATTGAGCCGACTCATCAGCTCACCGGTGCGCGTATGGGTAAAGAAGCGCAGCGACATGCGCTGCAGATGGGCATAGAGATTCACCCGGAGATCATAGATGACGCCCTCACCAATGCGGGCATTTAGCCAGCGCTCCACGACCCCTACAGCACCGCTCAGGAGAGGGATCAAGATCAGGCCGACGGCCAGCAGATTCAGCCGATCCGTGTCGCGAGCCGGCAACGTGCGATCCACCAGATCGCGCAGAATAAGCGGCGTAAGCAGCCCCAGACCTGTATTGGTCAGGATCGCTGCCAGCATACCGACAATGGCCCAGCGATAGGGCCTTGCATAGCCGAGGACCCGCCTGAGTAACGCCCATGTAACATGAGGCTTCTCATCAGTCCCGCCGCCAAAGTAGCCATGCCACATCCCTTGCATTGACAGTGTCCGATTCACTCACCTGTTGATTGCGCTCAGGGCGTTCATTAAAGCCGTGGTAAGCAGGCTGGCGGGGCAAGAATACCCCGCCAGTCACTCTCACACTACCATCAAACGGGTCAAAGGATCAAGAGGGATGATCGGGAGGCTGGCTTTCCTCAATGCGCGCGTCAAGTGCCGCCCATAGACTTGTAGCAAGGGTGCTGGGCGGCTTACGACGCAGATTGGCACGATACGTAATGGTTTCGCCTTCGCCCATCCGGATGACCCACCCCTCACGTGTCAGGGTCTTCAACGCTGGCTCTACTTCGTCCTGAGGAGGGCGGCGATCGTCAGGCAACCCGGCAAGGGCCGCATCGAGACCTGCCTGTGATAACTCAAGCTCCCGAAGGAGGATGCGCATGATCTGACGCTGAACTGTCGGCAGCTGCGCCAGGTCTGCAACACCTATCCCATCACTCTGCGGCCCCAGTCTGTTATTCAGCCTATCGAATACACTGCCCATAGCAAACCGCCTCAGATTTCACATGGGGTGGCCACTGTAAGGCCCCTCCAGGTAGGGCTAGCGTCAGTAAAGCTCAGGCATAGGAATCGGCTCAGGCTGTGGCTGGCAGATGCCGCACCATATCACGTTGGTCACCGCCAGTCCCTTGGGGGTTTCACTGCCACCGAGGAACATCGCAATGAATGACGACATGGTGCTGGCGTGATCTTTGCACACAAACCGCCCACAGAAACTACAGGCTGCCCTGGCAGGCTTGTCACACTCCCAGCATTGCACGCCCAGCCTCCTTCCATGCCAATCAAGGGATAGACAGCACGTTCTCGGCCACCGCCCTGATCGCGCGCGACCAAGGATGCTCAGGAAAGCGTAGTGAGAAAATATCTGAACTGGCGTTATCAACCATATCTTCAGTGAGCGGCATCACTCCGGCAACCTCAGCCTCATAGGTGGCCGATACCGTCTCGCGAATCTGATTGAAATCGTACTTCGAAAGCGCTTTGTTGACGACCAACCGGAGATGGGGCACGTCCAGGCTGCGGGCGATATCCACTGTCACCGCTGTTCCCTGGAAGTCCTGCTGATCGGGGCGGAGAATGATGATCAACACATCGGAGATAGCCACTGAGAGCAGCGTCTCGTCGTTGATCCCGGGGTGCGTATCAATGAAGAGATAGTCCAGCTGAAGCTGCCTGCGCAGCGTCTGCAGCCCGCGATTCAGGAGATTTACATCATATCCCTCCCTCAACACGCGGCTGATCTCACTCCCTTTGATGCTTGAAGGAAACAGCCATAGAGCCCTGTTTTTGAGCTGACTGAGCCCGGGTCGATCGCCAGCGTGGTCGCCGATAAAGTAGGCAACATCCTCGATCTGACACTCACCGTGCAGGAAGTCATTCAGAGTGTGCCCCATCGACCGCTCATCCAGGCCGAAAAGCACGTGGATACCGGGGGAGGCAATATCTGTATCCACCACACCGACCCGTTTGCCTGCGAGGGCTAACTGGCAAGACAGGTTGGCAGTCGTGTTCGATTTTCCCGTGCCACCACGGAATGAGTGGATCGAGACAATTTTGCCCATTGCAGCACTGCTCCCATCATTCAGGCAGGCGAATCAATGCCTCAGTCTTGCTGTTCTTCCGCATCACGTTCTTGGCGGAGCTTCTGAGCAGCAGCCTTGAGATCGGCGAAGAAGTGGCTCCCGGTGACGGTCTCTACTTCTTCCCGCCGCTTGGTCTGGTCTATCTGGATCGTCAGTTGACGGATCTGCTGTTTGAGTTCTTCCTCGCGGCGGCTGATGCTTTCCACCATTCGTGCCCAGGCAGTCAGCATCTCGGTCGCACGTACTTCATCGGAAACCTCTTCTTCGATGATTGCCGAGCGCGAGGACTGGATCAAGTTCATCACAAAGTCGTAGTCACCCTCAGCAATATGCCGGGCGAATTCAATCGCCTGTTCAATGTAGGTGGTCGAAAATCGCATCCGCGCTGTCAGCTTCTTGAGCATATGCTGTGCCATTTGCGGATACTGGGCCAGTACCTCCAGGAAGTCCTCGCGGCTGAGCTTGAGAACCAGGCCAGGGGTCAGAGCGATCGCACTGGCAGAGCGCGGCTGTTCATCGATCAGGGACATTTCCCCGATAGCCTCTGTCGGGCCGCACTGATTGAGAATTAGCTCCTCCCCGGCGGCGCCTACAGTGACGATCTTGAACCAGCCGCGATCGATAACGTACAGCGCATCTCCGGGGTCGCCTTTGCGAAACAGGACCTCTCCTTCATCGATGCTGTCGCCCTCTAACTGGCTGGCGATCTTTGCCAGCAGGGCATCGGGTAAACCCTGGAACAGGGGAAGACCCTTGAGCAGGTCCGTATATCCGGCCCGCAGACCCGCAGCAACATCTCGCAGAGTTCCCTGTAGATCTTCAGGCAGAGCCGCCACGACGCGGCGAAAATCGGCGTGCGCCAGCCGCAGATACGACGCAGGCTCTGCCGCGATCACTGTCGCGGTACGAGCCGGCGCGTCAAAGAGTGACATTTCGCCGATGGCCTGACCGGGGCCACAGTCGCGAAGCACCTTCTGCTGGCCCTGTTCATCGATCAGGACGACGCGCATCAGCCCATCACTGACAAGGTACATGTCACCGCCGGGATCGCCTTTGTGAAACAGGATGCCACCTGCCTCTATGCGACCAGGCTCCATCATACTGGCTAACTGCTCCAGGGCACCGGCTGGCAGGCTGGCAAACAGTGGCAGCTTTGAGAGGGCAGAGACAATATCCTGCATCACCGGATCCGATCACTGGCGCGCTTGAGGTGTTTCACGGCGTCTCTTTACCTGAGCCCGGTCGTTTATGGGCAGCCGGCATCTGGCCGGTACGTTCGCCCACTGTGGCCCACAAGTTGGTCGTGACTCCGCTGGCTGAGCGCGCATCGACTTTTGCCTGAATACGGGCAGTCAGGAGATCGCCCCATAGAGGATCGGATGCCGGCGGGACGATGCTGCGAAGATACAGCATGCAGTAGGCGCCAACTTCACGGCGAGCCCTGTCCATTTCCACACGCATCCGGGCAATTTCGCCCTCAACGCCTCGCCGAAGGTCGCCTTCGGGCAACTGTCCCAGCCCTTTGCTCTTGAGGGCAATCAATGCCTGGCTCCGGAGAAACCGCTCGCACGCTGCAGCCTTCTCCGCTCCGAACTGTTCGGCAACAGGTGTCAGCAACTGCTGCAGGTCTCCAAGGCGATCCACCACTGCCGCCTCACCCCGGGTGATACGTTTCTCCGTCTCCATATGGGTGGCAATCCAGGCTTTGCCGCGGGCCACTCCATAGCGGATACCCATGTATATGATGCCAATCCCTATCAACCCGAAGGCCGCAGCATAGAGCAGCAGCAGGCCACTGCTGACCCTGGTAACCAGATTGTTGAAGCCGATATGGAAGGCCATGCCGAACAGCCAACCAACCAGCAGGAACCGCCCCCGGTGGGAAAATCTGTCAAAGCGTGCAAAACCCAGCGCATAACCCACCACTGCACTGGCCGTTGCATGCATCAGATTAGTGGAGAGCACACGGCCAATGGCCACATTCAGGCCGGAGCTCCCGTAACCGATCACATAGGTCCAGTTCTCGATGACAGCGAAGCCCATCCCGGCGGCAAAGCCATAAATTGCACCGTCAGCGGAGTAGGTGAACTGCGGGCGACTCACCAGATAGAGCAGGATCAGCGCCTTCAGAACCTCCTCAGTAATGGGAGCGGCTACCTGCACCCATTGCTCGAGAGTAAGGATATCGCCACCCAGCAGGATCTGGCTTGCACCAAAAGCCAGACCAAACGCCGCCACCCCCCAGGAGAAGCATAACAACACCGTCGTGAATGCGCCTGCGCCGTATAGATCCACTGTGCGCATGGCTATCAACACGGCTGCCGGGACCAGGGTGGCTACTACCAGCGCGATAATAAGCATGGCAACATGATACTTGAGAACAACTTGCAGAGCAATGAAGAAGGGAAACATCACGGCGACAGGAAACTCCCGTCGCCGTGATGTTTTCGCCATATGCTGAAGGCAGTCTAGCGCCCGCGGCTACCAGGCTCCTTGGACGGCGACCACTCTGACCACTTATCCGTCGCCGGATCGATCGTCAGGTTCGTCTGATCTCCCCCCCTCCACGGCACCTGGAGGATATTGGGGTTGCCATCGCGGGTCGACGTGAAGGAGATGCGGCTGCCACCGCAATCCCACGTCGGCGAGCTATCGGGCCCATTGAAGTCGGTAAGACGGTACTCTGTGCTCGTGGCGAGATCGTAGGTGAAGACATCCACATTTCCATCACGGGTTTCCTGATAGGCCAGCCGGTTGCCTTCCGGCGACCACGCATGGTTGAGAGTGATACCGGGGCCGCTGGAGACTCTGGTCACACTGACACCCGTGGGATCCGTTATATACAGGTTCACTACCCCGGTGGCGTCCGACAGGAAGGAAATCCACTTTCCGTTGGCAGACCACGCCGGCGAAGTCTCATTGTTGACACTCTGAGCTACCAGATACTCCTGGCCCGTGCTAATCTCCAGGATGAGGATGTCGGCATTTCCGGTCCGATTGCTTTCAAAAACCAGCCACTTGCCATCAGGTGACCAGTAGGGGTTGATGTCGTCGCTGCTGGATGTTGTCATCTGGCGTTCTTCGCCAGTCTGAGTATCCAGAATGAAGATATCCCATGACCCATTGCGGTCGCTCTGGTAGGCCACTGATCGGTTATCCGGCCCGAACATCGGGTTGATATTGTTGGACTGCGTATTGGTTAGCCGGCGCTGCTCCTCGCCCAGAGCATCAGTGAGGTACAACTCCAAGTTACCATCCCGATCGCTCTGGAAGACAACCCACCTATCGTCCGGCGAACGGCTCGGCCGCGAATCCTCAGCCGGGCTTCTGGACAGATTGATCAACTGGCCACCCTGGCCTTCGACTCCGTCCAGGCGATAGACTTCCAAGTTGCCGTCGCGGAAGGTATGGAACACGATCCACTGCGGGCAGGTCAGCGGGTTAGCCGGCGCCGGGGGCGCCACATCCAGCGTAAGTGGTGGAGCTGGCGGGCATGCTTCCCCCCCCGGAGTGCCGCATGCAGGCTGCGGGCATTCTGGCATACCCGGCTGTCCGCACTCGCCGCCGGTTGTCTGGCCGCCGCCGGTTGTCTGGCCGCCGCCGGTTGTCTGACCGCCGCCGGTTGTCTGGCCGCCGCCCTGATCCTGACCGCCGCCGGTCGTCTGGCCGCCGCCGGTCGTCTGGCCGCCGCCGGTCGTCTGGCCGCCGCCGGTCGTCTGGCCGCCGCCGGTCGTCTGGCCGCCGCCGGTCGTCTGGCCGCCGCCGGTCGTC
>DAOTXW010000090.1:0-4861 GCA_034435035.1 Anaerolineae bacterium
GGCGGGGGGGGGGAGTCCGGGCCCGGCGAGGGCGGGGGTGAGGCCGGGGAACTCCTCAACCTCACGCTGACGGGGGGCGGGCCGCTTGCCGCTGGCGGGCGTTCGGGGTAACCTTGCGCCGTTATGGCACCGCAGTGGGAGGATCAGGAACCCGTGACAGAACGCAGAGCAGGCTGGAAACGGATCATCGCGGCGGCGCTCGCCGTAGGCGCGCTGTCGGCGCTCGCCGGCTGCGCGGGGGGGGAGGCGCCCGGCGCGGTGGAAGCCAGCCCGCCGCCGGAGATCGGCGCTGCCACCAACCGCCCGCTGACCACGCCGACCGCCCGCGCCGGCTCCGCCACGGCCATCCCTGTGGATGAGTACGGCCTGCCGCTCGACCTGACCGGCTACGAGCTGATCGCGGCCCGCGCCGGCGAGGCGGTCTACAGCGGCTACGCGTGCGTGATCGCCCCCGTGGGCTGCGCGTGCGAGCAGCCGGTGCTGGAGCGCGTCACCTTCACCTTTGACCCCGCCGGGCATATGGATTACGCCTTCGCGGGCGATGGCTATGCCGCCACCTGGCGCATGACGCGCCTGGGCGCCAGCCAGTGGGGCTATACGCAGGGCTACACGCTGGAAGGCACGGATATCCGCGTGGCGCACATCATCCTGCTCACCTTCACCGCCAGCGGCTTCATCCGCAATGACGGCGCCGATCTCAGCGACGGCACCATCGTCACCTGCCCGGATGTCACCTACCGGCGGCTGGCCATGCCCACGCCGGCCCCGGAGCCGTAGACCCCGACCCGCATCCCCACAGGGAGGCTGCCTATGTCACGCCGGGCCATTGCCGGGCTGATCCTGATCGTCGCCGGAGCGGGGATGGCGCTGGCCGGGGCGCTGGGCGCGCTGCCGGCGGCAGCGCCGGCGGCGCTGCGCTTCACGGGCATGGGGATCGGGCTGGTGGCGCTGGCCGCCGGCTTGATCCTCAGCGCCGGGCGGCCCGGCCCGGTCGATGCGCGCCGGCTGCGGGCCAACCTGGCGGTGGGGGCGGCCTCGACGCTGGTCACGCTGCTGCTGGTGGAGCTGCTGGCTCGCTTCTGGCTGTGGAATCTGGCCCCGGCGGATCAGTTCCGCTACTATGCCACCCTCAGCCAGCTTCAGCGCCGCTACGGGGAGGACTTCTACCGCTCCGACCGGGCGCTGATGGTCGCCCATCCCTACCTGGGCTACGTCCCCAATCCGTCCTACCGGGACGGCGAGAACTATCACAACGCGCTGGGCTACCGCGGCGAGGAGGTTGCCGTGCCCAAACCCGACGGGGTCTTTCGCATCGCCTGCCTGGGCGGCTCCACCACCTACGGGGCCTACGTCACCAACGCCGAGACATATCCGGCGGCGCTGGAGGCGTATCTGCACGAGCAGGGCTACCGGCAGGTGGAGGTGATCAACGCGGGCGTGAACGGCTACACGTCGTGGGAGTCGCTGATCAACCTGGAGATGCGGGTGCTGGACCTGGAGCCGGATCTGGTGATCATCTACCACGGGATCAACGACGTGCACCCGCGGCTGGTGTGGCCCCCGGAGGCGTACCGCGGGGACAACACCGGCTACCGCGCCCGGCCGCTGGCGGTGATCACGCCCGGCCCGTGGGACTTCAGCACCGCGCTGCGGATCGTCCTGGTGGCGACCGGGGCCGCCGAGTCCTACAGCGACATCGACAGCATCCTCAGCCGCTGGGCGGCGGTGAACTACGCCGACCTGTTCGAGGAGCAGCAGCGGGCCGGGACGTACCCGCAGGGCATCTTCGCGGAACACAGCGCGATGGACATGCTGGAGGCCAACCCGCCGGTCTACTTCGAGCGCAACCTGCGCAGCATGGCCGGCATCGCGGCGGCCAACGGCTTCGAGATCGTGCTGGCGACCTTCGCGTACTCGCCGGACTTTCCCGATCAGCCGCGGGTGGCCTCGGCGGAGTACCAGCGGGCTTACCGCGAGGGCTGGGACGCCATGCGCCGGGTGGCGGAATCGACCGACGCGCACCTGTTCGACTTCGCGGCAGCCTTCCCCGACGACCCGTCCTACTTCAGCGATGGGCGGCACTTCACGCCGGAGGGCAACCGGCTGATGGGGCAGCTGTTCGGGGAGTACCTGATCGCGCAGGGCCTGCTGCCGGAGCCGTGAGGGCCGCCGGCGGCTCCCCGCCCCGGGAATCAAACAGGCCCCCCGGGGTGAGGGGCCTGCGGCGTCCCAGCGGAGCGGGTGGGATTCGAACCCACGACACCTTTCGGTGTACTCGCTTTCCAAGCGAGCGCACTAGGCCAACTATGCGACCGCTCCCAGCAGGCTCAACTGCTGCTCATTATACCATACCGGGGCGGAATCGCCAGCGCGCGCGGTCAGCCGGGCGCCTTTCAGGACAATGGCCGGACTGACGCGCTTCAGCCAGGCCGCGTGCTCAGGCAAGGGGCTTAAGCCCCTTGTCCCGGCGCGCAGCGGCGCAGGCCTGTGGGTGTAAGGGCATGGCGTCGCCCCTGCCGGAGCGCGCCCACCAGAGTGAAACAGCCCCGATCATCCCGGCGCTGCCGCCCGGAGACACACGCGGTACCATCGGGGGCCTGCTGCCAGGCCGCAGGGTATGGCACGACGCTGGCGGATCGACCGACAGGGGAATACCGGTTCCGCAGATCAGATGAGGCACAAATGATGAGCATCGTGACCCGTGAGATGTTATGGCGCCAGTTTGGCGCGGCCATCGATATGTTGGATGAGGCGCTGCGCGACTGCCCGGATGAGCTGTGGGAGTCGCGCCTGTGGGACGACCAGCCAGATCAATGGGTGGCGGCTGGCTTTTCGGCCTTCTGGTATCTGGGCTACCATGCGCTGTTCTGGCTGGATCTCTACCTGACCGGGGCGGAGGAGGGCTTCGCCCCGCCGGCGCCATTTGACCTGGTTGAGATGGAGCCCGGCGAAGCTCTGCCGCGAACCTATACGCGGGAAGAAGTGCTTGACTATCTGAAGCACTGCCGCCAGAAGTGCCATACAATCATTACCACCATGTCTGAAGACCAGGCTCAGCGGCTGTGCCAGTTTGCCTGGGGCGCGCTCCCCTTTGCAGAGCTTCAGCTGTATAACCTGCGCCATGTGCAGGAGCACGCTGCGCAGCTGAGCATGTTCCTGGGGCAGCGGGCAGGGCATTCCTCAGGTTGGACCGCGCAGGCCGGGTAAGAGACTCATCGAGCAGCGGCGCGCCTTCCGGGCGCCGCGAAACGTCCGCCTCAGCCGAAGGAGGCCCGCCCACCATGATCCCGGCCACAGCAGCCCTGCAGCGCCTGCGCGATGGCAGCCGCCGCTTCGCCTCCAACGTCCGCAGCCTGGAGTCGCTGCTGAGCCACACGCGCCGGGCCGACCTGCTGGCCGGCCAGCAGCCCTTCGCCATCATCCTGGGCTGCTCGGACTCGCGGGTGCCGGCGGAGCTGGTGTTCGACCAGGGGCTGGGCGACCTGTTCGTCATCCGGGTGGCCGGCAACATCGTCGCGCCGTCCCAGATCGGCAGCGTCGAGTTCGCCGCGTCGCAGTTCGGCACGCGGCTGGTGGTCGTGCTGGGCCATTCCCACTGCGGGGCCGTCCAGGCCACGCTGGACGCGCTGCAGCGGCCCGCGGCGGAACATTCCCGGGCGGTGCGTGCCATCGTGGACCGGGTGCGCCCGGCCGTCGAGCCGCTGCTGGCGACGGAGCTGCGCCACGACGCCGCCGGCCTGCTGCAGGCGGCGGTGCGGGCCAACGTCCGCGCCGCGGCCAACCATCTGCGGCACGGCTCGGCAGTCCTCGAAGACCTGATCGCCCGCGAGGGGCTGCTGGTGGTCGGCGCGGAGTATTCGCTGGAGAGCGGCGAAGTGGATTTCTTTGAGGGCCTGCCCGATCCCGGCTGAGGGGATCGTCAGCCCGCGTCCATCGAGTTGATGAGCGTATCGCCGCCGTCCACGTTGAAGACCGATCCGGTGGCGAAGTCGTTATCCAGCAGGGCCAGCACCGCCTGCGCCACATGATCGGGGCTGCCGGCGCGCCCCAGCGGCAGCGCCGCCCCGATCTGCGCCCAGCGGGCATCGGCCAGACGGTCGGGCTTGAGCACCGGGCCGGGCACCACCGCGTTGACGCGGATCGCCGGCGCCAGCGATCGCGCCAGCACGCGGGTGAGCATGATCAGCCCGGCCTTGCTGACGCTGTGATGCGGGTAGCGCGCCCAGGGCTGCTGCCCGGCCACATCGGCGATGTTGACGATGGCCCCGCCCGTCCCCCGCGCCAGCATCAGGTGAGCGGCCAGCTGGCTGCACACGAATGGCGCCCGCAGGTTGACGGCCATCACATAGTTCCAGTCCTCCACCGTCAGTTCCAGGGCGTCGCGGGCCTGGAAGGTCGAGGCGTTGTTGACCAGCACGTCCAGCCGCCCGAAGGTCGCCTCCAGCCGGGCGAACAGGTCTTCGATCTCCAGCGGGCTGCCGAAGTTGGCCGGCGCGATCGCCGCGCGGACGCCCAGCGCGGCGATCTCACGGGCGGTGCGCTGCGCAGCGTCGGCGCTGTGGTGGTAATGCACCATCACATCCATGCCGCGCCCGGCCAGCGCCAGCGCGATCGCGCGGCCCACCCGGTGCGCGGCCCCGGTCACCAGCGCGACCTTCCCCTTCAGCTCCATCCCGTGCCTCCCATGCGTCCGGATCAGATCCACCGCCCCAGTGTAGTGCAGGCCGCCGCGGGGGGGCAACCCGGCGCCGGGCCGGCTCAGGCGGCGGGTGCATTTCAGGTTGGGGGACCTGAGGCTGCCGGTGAACCCCCTCCCCGCCCTCGCCGGGCCCGGACTCCCCCGCTCCGCGCAGCTTCGCAG
>DAOTXW010000091.1:0-12162 GCA_034435035.1 Anaerolineae bacterium
CCCCGCTGCGGGCGGGGGCGCGAACGGGCTGGGGATGTCCACTGTGCCCCACTGGCCCGAATCATCCGCGACCGGCTCAGCCTCCGGCTCGATGGCGGCGTATTTCAGGGTCGCCAGATACGAAGTGTCGGCGCGGCCCGTCTCCAGCGCCCGCTGCGCCGCCAGCCGGACGCGCTCATCGGCATCCTGCGCCATACGGTGTAGCCAGTGCAGGGCGTGAGCCGCGCGCTCCGCGTCGCCGCCCTGGACAGTCTCCAGCAGCGCGCCGACTGCGCCCAGCCGCACATGCCAGCTGGCCGAGCTGATGGCCGCGCCCAGCCCTTCGGAGATGGCGGCCCGCCCGCCGGGGTCGAAGACGAACTCGCCGCCCTGGCTGCCGCGCAGGTGGCCGAACTGCGGGATCTGCGTCTGGCCGCTGTCGGCGGCCATAGTCTGCTGCAGATGCAGCCCCAGCCGGCTGAGCGTCAGCGGCCCGCCGATGCCCGGAGCGTCGCCGCGCAGGGCTGTCAGCATCAGGTCGGTCATGGAATGGTAATCCGAGACGGTCTGGTCGCCAGCGCCCGCGCTGATCACCTGATAGGCGCGGCGCAGCAGATACTTCTCGGCGGCGGCGGCGGGGGCGCGGGTGAGGCCGAGCGCCTGCCCGCTGAAGCAGGCATCGAAGATGAAGGCGATGTGCTTGGCGCCGGCGTTCAGGCGCAGCCCGGTGACATCCTCCAGCTGCAGGGCGGTGAAGTCCTGCTCGGGGATGGTATCGGCGGCGGCCAGGTAGCCGGTTTCCGCGCCGAAGCGGTTGGTGAGGGTGTAGCCGTGGCCGGCGAAGTAGACCAGGACGCGGTCATCCGGCGCGGTGCCGCGCAGGCGGAACAGCTCGGCCAGGATGGCGGCGCGGGTGGCGTCGGCGCCCAGCAGGATGCGCACATCGAAGCGGTAGGGGGGCGCAGCGATGGTGGCGGCGACGGCCCGGGCGTCGGATTCGGCCTCGCCGAGGGGCACGAAGCGCGGGTCGCTGTAGGAATTAATGCCGATCACCAGCGCACGGGATGCGCTGTAGAACGGCTGGTACTCGCTTTCGACCATAGGTCCCCTCCCCGGTGCCCGCCTGCGCTCATTATAGCACGCTCCGGGGCGGGGCTACGCCGGCTCCTGCGCCTCCGCTGGCGCCGGGACGGCTTCCCCGGCGGGTCGGTCCGCCGCCGCCTCGTCCTCCGGCGGCGCGAACGGGTCGAGGTCGAACAGCTTGGCGTGGACGTAGCGGCCCAGGATGCGCAGGCTGGCGATGGTCGGGGCCGCCAGCGCGATCCCCAGCACGCCCCCCACCGACGCGCCGACGATGATCCCCAGGATGACCACCATCGGGTGCAGGTTGACCCGCTCCCCCACGATGCGCGGGATCAGGTAGTTGAGGTCGAACTTGGTGAAGAACAGGTTGGTGCCCAGCACGATCAGCGCGAACACCGGGTTGGAGACCGGCAGCGTCGTCGAGCCTTCCACCAGCGCCAGCGCCAGCGCGATGATCAGCCAGATGGTATGCCCCACGCTGACGGTGAACTCCAGCAGGCCGCCCAGGATGCCCATCAGCAGCGGCTGGGGCAGGCCGATGGCCAGGCTGAGCAGCGTCAGGATGAGGGTCACCACGATGGCCAGGATGACCTGCCCGCGGAAGAAGTCCGCCCACACCAGGTTGATCTCGCCCAGCAGCCGCTCGATGTCGGCGCGGTACTCCGGCGGGGCCAGCCGCTTGAACCAGGCGGCGAAGCGGTGCGCGTCGGCGGTGAAGTAGAAGGCGATGAAGATCGTGAAGATCGCCAGCAGCAGCGTCTTGCTGGCCCCGAACAGCAGCCTGGGCGCGTCGCTGGCCGCCGAGCGGATCAGGCTGCCGAGCTGGCTGCTCAGGTCGCCGGTGATCTCCTCCAGCGGCAGGGTGACGCCCGGCAGCAGCGTCACGCTGTCGGCGCTGGCGGCCTGCAGCAGGGCCACCACGCGCAGCAGCTCCTCGCTGAGGGCGGCCAGCTGCTCGGCCAGCAGGGGGGCGAGCGCGAAGCCCAGCGGCACCAGCATCGCCACCAGCAGCAGGTAGACGAGGGCGGCGGCCCACTCGTGGGACAGGCGCGTCAGGCGGCTGACGGCCCGCGCCAGCGGCAGGATCAGGTAGGCCAGGATCGCGCCGAGGATCAGCGGCACGAACACGATCCGCGCCACATACACCAGCAGCGCGAACAGCACGAACAGGATGACCGCCACGACGAGCTTGAGCGAGAAGCTCCAGGGCGGGCTGGGCAGGTCAGAGGCGGGTCGGCTGGACATCGGGGGACGGCTCCTCTCCATCTAAGCGATCGACAACAGGCAGTGGAGAGATTCTAGCGGCGCCGCCGGGGGTTTCACACCGCCGCCGGGGGCGGGGAGGCAGCGGCGCGGGAGACCCGTACCCGATCCACGCGCAGGCCGTCCATGGCCGTCACCTCAAAGCGCCAGCCGCCCCAGGTGAAGGCGTCGGCGGCGGCAGGGATGCGCCCCAGGCGCAGCAGCACAAACCCGGCCAGCGTGTCGAAGCGGCCCGCCGCCGGCTCGCGCAGGGATTCCTGATCCAGCAGGTCGGCCAGCTCATCGGCGGGCAGCCGCCCATCGATCAGCCACGATCCATCGGCCTGCGGGACGATCGCCGGCTCGTCCGCGCCGGGGGTCCGGGCAGGCATCTCGCCCAGGATGGCCTCCAGCACGTCGCCGGTGGTGATCAGCCCCTCGACGCCGCCGTGCTCGCTGATGACCAGCGCGGCGCCGGCGCGGCTCTCGCGCAGCAGGGCCAGCAGCTGCAGGGCGCGGGCGTTCTCCGGGATGTACAGGGCAGGCCGCAGCAGGGCGCGCAGGTCGGGGGCCTGCCCGGCCACCATCTGCGCCCACAGATCGCGCACCGTCACCAGCCCCAGCGTGCGATCCAGGCTGCCGTCGCAGACCGGGAAGACCGTGTGCCCGCTGTCGCAGGCCCGCCGCCAGTTCTCGCCGGCGGGCAGGCGGGCGTCCAGCCATACGATCTCACGGCGGGGGGTCATCAGCAGGCTGACGCGGCGCTCGTCCAGCCGCAGCACGCGCTCGACGATGTCGTACTCGGTCTGCTCAAAGACGCCGGCCTGCAGGCCCTGCTCGACCAGCAGGGTGACTTCCTCGCCGGTGATGGGGGGCTCGGTGGAGGGGCGCACGCGCAGCAGCGCCAGCAGCGCGTCGGTGGAGCGCGTCAGCAGGCGCACCGCCGGCCCGGCCAGCACGGCCAGCACGCGCATCGGGCGGGCCACCCGCGCCGCGATGCGCTCCGGCGCGATCAGGGCGATGCGCTTGGGGGCCAGCTCGCCGATCACCAGCGAGAGGTAAGTCGTGACCAGCACGACAGCCGCCACGCCGATCGTCTCGCTGTAGGGGCGCAGCGCCGCGACCCGGTTGAGCCACGCGGCGATCTGCCCCGCCAGCGTCGCGCCGCCGATGGCGCCGACCAGGATGCCGATCAGCGTGATGCCGATCTGCACGCTGGACAGGAACGAACCGGGCGAGCTGGCCAGAGCCAGCGCCTCCCGTGCGCCGCGGTCGCCGCGTTCGGCGCGCTGCAGCAGGCGGGCCCGCCGCGCCGACATCACCGCCAGCTCCGACATGGCGAAGATGCCGTTGGCGATCACCAGCAGCAGCAGGATGATGGCTTCCAGCGCGATGCGTCCGGCCATGCGCCGATCATAGCACAGGACCGGGCGGCTCAGAAAATGGCCTCCCGGAGGGGCGCCGCCCGCCAGACGGGGGCGCCGCCGCGCCGCTTTCGCGTTATCATAAGGGCAGCCGCCACGCTAACCGGGATTCGCCTATGCTCGCCCCTCTCCGCTGGATCGTCCACGCCCTGCACCGGGTGACCGCCATCGCCCGCAAGGAATACGTACACATCCTGATGGACCCCGGCGCGCTGTTTCTGGTCATCGGCGCACCCGCCGTCGTCCTCACCCTGCTGGCCTATGTCTTCACCTACGATCTGGGGGACAGCCGTCTGGCGGTGGTCGATCTCGACCGATCGGCGGCCTCCGCCGGGTACCTGCGCCTGCTCACCAGCGATGGCGACCTGGACATCGTCGCCCGCCCGCGCAGCAGCGATGAGGCCATCCGTATCCTGGAGCGCGGCGGCGCCGAGGCGGCCCTGATCATCCCGCGCGGCTTCGGCGCCGACCTGGCCGCCGGGACGCTCACGCCCGTGCAGAGCATCGTGGATGGCGTCGAGACGCCGTCCGCCCGCCACGTCATGGCCGGCCTCGCAGCCCGCACCCGGCTGTTCGCCGCGCAGTCCGGCGCGGGCGGCCCCGCGCCCATCGAGGTGCGGGCGCGGGCGTGGTTCAACGAGAACCTGACTTCGGCGCACAGCATGGTGCCCGGCCTGATGGCGCTGGTGCTGATCCTGCCGGCGATGGCCGCCGGGCTGTCCGTCAGCCGGGAAAAGGAGACCGGCACGCTGGAGACGCTGATCTCTACCCCCGTGCTGTCCTCCGACATCCTGATCGGCAAGCTGGGCGTGTACCTGGTGCTGGGGACAGTGGGCGCCGTGATCGCGCTGGGGGTGGCGCTGGCGTGGTTCGGCGTGCCGTTCCGCGGCAGCCTGCTGGCGTGGCTGGGCGCGACCGCCGCCTACCTGACGGCGTGCATGGCCTTCAGCCTGCTGGTGGCCCACTTCGCGCCCTCCCAGCAGACCACCATGGTGCTGACGCTGCTGGCCCTGTTCATGCCCGGCTTCCTGATGAGCGGGCTGACCGACCCGGTGGAGGCGGCCTGGGGGCCGGCGCGGCTGCTGGCGATCCTGCTGCCCACCACCCACTACATCGCGCTGTCGCGGGGGATCGCGCTCAAGGGGCTGAGCCTGGCCGGGATGTGGCCGCAGCTTTCCGCCCTGCTGCTGATGGCCTTCCTGGGCGTGGGGGTCGCCATGCTGCTGTTCCGCAAGAAGCTGGCCTGAGGCCGGGGGCTGCCATGATCCACCGCATCGCCGCGCTGGTCGTCAAGGAGCTGCTCCAGTTCTCCCGCGATCGCCTGCTGCTGGTCGCCATCCTGCTGGGGCCGGCGCTCCAGCTGTGGCTGGTGGGCGGCGGCAGCGGGGCTGCCCTCACCGGGCTGCCGGTGGCGGTGGTCGATCAGGATCGGTCGGCGCTCAGCCGCGAGATCGCCGCCGCGGTGGAAAACACCGCCGAGCTGAGCGTGCGTTACGCCCCGGACAACCCGGAGGCGGCCCGCCGCCTGCTCGACCAGGGGCGCATCACCGCCTTCGTGGTCATCCCCGAGCGCTTCGCCGCCGATCTGCTGGGCGGGCGGCGGACGCCGGTGCAGCTGGTGCTGGACGGGACGAACGTGGCCGCCGCCGCCGCCGCCCTGGACGCGGCCCAGGGGGCGATCGAGTCGCTCGGCTGGGACGTGGCGCTGCAGTCCGCGCCGGAACTCCAGGCGGCCCGCGGCATCGACCTGCGCCAGGAAGCGCTCTACAATCAGGCGCTGGACAACCGGCTGTACGAGGTCACCGCCCACCTGGCCTTCTTCACCTTCGTGGTCGTCGTGCTCACCGGGGTGATGGGCATCGTGCGCGAGGTCGAGTCGGGGACGGCGGAGCAGCTGCTGATCACGCCGCTGGGCCGGGTGGAGCTGATCCTGGGCAAGGCCATCGGGCCGGCGCTGCTCGGGCTGGCCAACTTCACGCTGATGGCCGGGATGGCGCGGCTGATCTTCACGCTGCCGATGCGCGGATCGTGGCTGCTGCTGGGCGCGATGGCCGTCCTGTACCTGATCAGCGAGGTGTGCGTGGCGCTGATGATCTCGACGGTCTCGCGCACGGAGGCCCAGGCGATCACGATCGTCTTCATCTGGATCATGGCGGCGCTGACGCTGTCGGGCTTCCTGGTGCCGATCGCCAACCTGCCGGGCGTCCTGCGCGGGCTGGCGGCGCTGCTGCCGCTTCAGCACTTCATCGAGATCGTGCGGGCGGTGATGCTGAAGGGGGCCGGTCTGGCGGTGCTGTGGCCGAACATCGCGGCGCTGGTCGGGCTGGATGTGACGGTCGTGGCGATCACCTCACTGCTGCTGCGGCGCCTCAGCGTGTAGGCCGACAGCCCCTCCCGCGCTCCGCCGAACCCCGGCGGGCGGATCACCCCTCGCGCCCGCGCGGCGCCGATCCGCTGCCCCCGCCTCCGCGCAGGATGCGGCGGGCGCGGGCCACGTCGGCCTCGTACTTCAGCAGCACGGTGAGCGTGTTTTCCAGCGTCTGGCGGTCGAGCGAGTCGGCGTTGAGCGTCACCAGCGCCCGCGCCCAGTCCAGCGTCTCGCTGACCGAGGGACTCTTCTTGAGGTCCATCTTGCGCAGCGACTGCACCGCCTCGACGGCCTGCCGGGCCAGTTCGGGAGCCAGATCGGGCACCTTGAGCTGCACGATCCGCAGTTCCTCGGCCACGCCGGGGTAGTCGATATAGAGATACAGGCAGCGGCGCTTGAGCGCCTCGCTCAGTTCGCGGGTGTTGTTGGAGGTCAGGAAGACGGTCGGCTGCTGGCGGGCGCTGATGGTGCCGATCTCCGGGATGCTCACCTGGAAGTCGCTGAGCACCTCCAGCAGAAACGCCTCGAACTCGGCATCGGCGCGGTCGATCTCGTCGATCAGCAGGACGACCGGCTGCTCACTGTTGATGGCCCGCAGCAGCGGGCGCTGGAGCAGGAAGCGCTGGGAGAAGAAGACGTCCTCCTCGGCGGCCAGCCGGTCGGCGGCCTCGGTCAGCGATTCAGCCTCGGCCAGCAGGTGGGAGAGCTTATCGCGCAGCAGCTGGGTGTACAGCATCTGCTTGGCGTACTCCCATTCGTAGAGCGCCTTGCTCTCGTCCAGGCCCTCATAACACTGCAGGCGCACCAGCTCGCGGCCCGCGGCGCGGGCGACGGCCTTGCTCAGCTCCGTCTTGCCCACCCCGGCGGGGCCTTCCAGCAGCAGCGGCTTGCCGAGCTGCTGGGCCAGATAGACGACGGTGGCGATCTCCTCCGTCGCGATGTACTGCTCGGCCTGCAGGCACTCTCTGACCCGATCCACCGAATCGAACATATAGGGGCTGCTCCTCCTGACTGGATCACTGGATGGAGTGTACCGCGCCCCCCGGCGGGCGACCACCACCGGGGCCGATCGCGCCGATCCCTGCCGGCCCGTTGAGGCGCCGCGCAAACGACGGCCGGTCGGCAGGCAGGCGGCTGGCAGCGGAGGGGCCGGCTCGCTACACTCATCCCCGATGACACGCGATCAGGAGGGGCAAACCGGCACAGTGAAGCGGTGGATACGACGGATGATAAGCCTCGCGCTGCGCGTCCTGCTGGCGATCGGCCTGCTGGCGGCCATCCTGCCGCCGGCGCTGCGCCTGTATGCCGCGCTGCGCTTCCGGCCCCTGACCTACTCCGCCGAAAGCGTCCCGCCGCGGCAGGTGGGCATCGTGTTCGGGGCGCGGGTCTACGGCAATGGGCGCCCCAGCGCCATGCTGGCCGATCGGGTGGCCGCCGGCGCCGATCTGTACCACCGCGGCCGCGTCCAGGTGCTGCTGATGACCGGCGACAACAGCAGCCTGGACTATAACGAGCCGCAGGCCATGCGCGCCTACGCGCTGGAGCTGGGCGTCCCCGATGAGGCCATCGTGCTGGACTACGCGGGCCGCCGCACCTACGATTCGTGCTACCGCGCCCGCGACATCTTCGGCGTGGCGGAGGCGGTGCTGGTGACGCAGAACTTTCACCTGGATCGAGCGCTGCTGATCTGCCGCGGGCTGGGCATCGATGCGGTGGGCGTCGCCGCCGACTATCAGCGGCCGTGGGGCTATTCGCGCCATTCGCTCAACTACAGCCGCCTGCGGGAGTTCCCGGCCACGGCGCTGGCGGTGCTGGACCTCATCCGGCGGCCCGCGCCGATCCTGGGCGAGCCGCTGCCGATCTTCCCGGCGGAGGGCGACGGCCCGCCGGGGTAGCGCTCCCCCCCCCGGGGACAGACGATCGCCCGGCGCTGACAGCCACCCGCAGATGCGGTACACTCCCGGCCCTGCGATCCCGGTTCACGGAGGGCCGCCATGCGCCAACGCCTGCGCCGCCTGCTGCCTGACACCCTGATACTGGCCGGCCTGCTGGCCGCGCCCCTGCTGCTGTTCCTGCCCCAGACGCTCGGCGGGCGCACCCTGCTGCCCGTCGATAACCTGTTCCAGTGGCAGCCCTACCGCGCCCTGGCCGCCGAAGTCGGGGTGGGGCAGCCGCACAACAGCCTGCTGTCCGACCTGATCCTGGAGAACGCCGCCTGGCAGACCTTCGCCCGCCAGCAGGTGCGGGCCGGCCAGCTGCCGCTGTGGCAGCCGACGATGGCGGCGGGCACGCCCTTCCTGGCCGCCGGACAGTCCTCGCCGCTGTACCCCTTCAGCCTGCTGTTCCACCTCCTGCCGCTGTGGCTGGCCTACGGCTGGTTCGTGGTGATCCAGCTGTGGCTGGCGGGCGCCGCGATGTTCACGCTGGCGCGGGTGCTGGGCCTGCGGCGCGTGCCGGCGCTCATCGCCGCGCTGGCCTACCAGCTGTGCAGCTTCCTGACCGTCAGCGCCGTCTTCCCGATGATCCTGGCCACCGCCGCCTGGCTGCCGTTCATCCTGGCGATGGTCGAGCTGGCGATCCGGCAGGGGCGGGCCTTCGGGCAGCCGGCCACCATCCCGTGGGTGGCGCTGGGCGGGCTGGCGATCGGCCTGGCGGCGCTGGGCGGGCACGTCGAGGCGCTGTACTTCACCCTGCTGGTGACGCTCTACTTCGCCGGCTGGCGGCTGATCGCCGGGGCGCTGGCATCCCGCCGCGAGCCGGGCGCGTGGGGGCGGCTGGCCCGGCGGACCGGCGCGGTGATCGCCCTGATCGCGCTGGGGCTGGCGCTGGGGGCCGTCCAGATCGTCCCCGCCTACGAGCTGGCCGCCCGCAGCTTCCGGGAGGGAGCCGCGACGCTGGCTCAGGTGCGCGGCTGGGCCTACCCGCCCCGGCATGCGCTGGCCTTCCTGATGCCCAACGTCTTCGGCAGCCCGGCCCAGCATGCCTATTTCGATGTCTTCACCTGGCGGGTCGTCCCGGTGACGGTCAACGCCGCCGGCGATCCGGTCGCCAGCACGTTCTGGGGGATCAAGAACTACGTGGAGGGCGCGGCCTACCTCGGCCTGCTGCCGATGGCGCTGGCCGCCATCGCCGCCGCCCACTGGATCGCCGCCCGCGTGGAGCGCCCGCCCGACGTGGGCGAGCGGCGCATCGTCCCCGCCCGCTTCGTCGGCGCGGAGGCGGCGGGCCGCCCCTACCGGCTGATCTTCGCCGTCCTGGCGCTGCTGTCCGCCGCGTTCGCCTTCGGCACGCCGGCCTACGCGCTGCTGTACTACGGCCTGCCGTTCATCAACCAGTCGCATTCGCCGTTCCGCTGGGTCTGGCCGCTGGCGCTGAGCGTCGCCGCGCTGGCCGGCTTCGGCGCCGAGCTGGTGCAGGAGCTGCATCAACCCGCCGCGGGGGCGCTGCTGGGGACGCGCACCGCGCAGACGCACCGGCGCATCATCCGGGTGACAGGCTGGGCCGCGCTGATCACCGGCGGGCTGGCGGCGCTGACGCTGGCGCTCAGCCGCGCCTTCTACGGGGCCATCGCGGGCGCCGTCCAGCGCGTCTTCGAGGGGCTGGCGCTGGCCCCGGACGCCTTCCCGGACGGGCGGGCGTTCTATGCGTTCCAGGCCGCCAACCTCGCCGGCTTCGCCGGGATGGCCGCGCTGGCCGGGCTGACTCTGCTGCTGGCGGTGCGCGATGTGCGCCTCAAACGGCTCGGCTGGCGGCCCATCTGGAAGCCGCTGGCGCTGCTGGCGATCGCCGCCGATCTGGGGATCGCGGTCGCCGGCTTCCACACCGCCGCCGACCCCGACCTGCTGGCCGTCACCCCGCCCGCCATCGCCCGCCTGCAGGCCGATACTCTCCTGGGCCGCAGCGCAGACACCCCGCCGCCGGACTGGAACCCGTACCTGTGGCGCTTCATCGTCTACGAGGTGCCGGGCGCGGACACGCTGAACAGCAACATCGGCTGGCTCCATGGCCTGCAGGACGCCAGCGCCTACGACAGCCTGATCCCCGCCCAGTACGCGGACTATATGCGCGTCATCCAGCCGCAGGACGACCTGCCCTACAACCGCATCGCGCCGCTGTACAGCACTTACCCCGATGCGCTGGACTCGCCGCTGCTGGACCTGCTGGGCGTGCGCTACGTGGTCACCGAGACGCCGATCGACAGCCCGAAGTACACGCTGGCCTACCGGGACGAGGCGGTGCGGATCTACCAGAACCGGGCCGTCCTGCCGCGGGCCTTCACCCTGCCGGTGACCAGCACCGTGATCGCGGCGGCGGACGACCCCGCCGCAGGCTTCCGGGAGCTGGCTGCCCGCTACGATGTGCGGACGCATGTCATCCTGAGCGCCGCGCAGAATCCGCTGCCGGGCCGCAGCCTGCCGGAGGCCGTCCCCGGTGAGCGCGGGCCGGCGGTCATCACGGCCTACACGGCGGGCGAGGTCTGGATCGACGCGCAGGTGAGCGCCGAAAGCTGGCTCCTCCTGGCCGATTCCGACTACCCCGGCTGGCGGGCGTTCGTCCGGCCCGTGGGCGGCCCGGACTCGGCCGAGCGCGAGACGCCGGTCTACCTGGCCAACGGCAACTTCCGGGCGGTGCGGCTGGAGCCGGGCGCGTGGACCGTGCGCCTGAAGTACAGCCCGGACAGCGTGCGCTACGGCGCGTTCGCCTCGTTCATGGCGCTGATGGCGGGCCTGTTCATGGCCGGGGCCTGGGTGTGGCGGCTGGCCTACCGCGAAAGCCCGGAAACCAGCCCGGTGGCCCGCATCGCCAAGAACGCCGCCGCGCCGATCGTCCTCAACCTGTTCAACCGGGGCATCCAGTTCGCCTTCGCCTTCATCATGCTGCGCGTGCTGGGGCCGGAAGGATCGGGCAAATACTATTATGCCGTGGCGATCTGGGGCTGGTTCGAGATCCTGTCCAACTTCGGGCTGAACACGCTGCTGACCCGCGAGGTGGCCCGCGACCGCGCCAACGCCAACCGCTATCTGGCCAACACCGCGCTGATGCGGCTGGGGCTGGCGGCGCTGGGCGCCCCGCTGCTGGCGGGGTTCATCGCGCTGCGGCAGGCGCTGATCAGCCCGCCGCTGGGCAGCGATACGATCCTGGCGATGGCGCTGCTCTACGGCGGGCTGTTCCTCTCCACGCAGAGCACCGGGCTGTCGGCGCTGTTCTACGCCTTCGAGAAGGCCGAGTATCCCGCCGCCATCCAGACCATCAGCACGATGCTGAGCGCGGCCCTGGGCGTGCTGGCGCTGCTGGCGGGCCGGGGGATCGTCGGGCTGGCGGGCGTGAGCATCGCCGTCAACGCCATCACGCTGGCGATCCTGTATGCGCTGACGGCCCGGCTGCTGTTCCGCCCCCGGCTGACGCTCGACCCGGCGGTGCGGCGGCTGGCGCGGGCCGAATCCCTGCCGCTGATGCTCAACCACCTGCTGGCGACCGTCTTCTTCCGGGTGGACGTCATCCTGCTGGAGGCCCTGCGCGGCAGCGTGGTGGTCGGCTGGTACAGCGTGGCCTACAAATGGGTGGACGCGCTGAACATCATCCCGGCCTTCTTCACGCAGGCCCTGTTCCCGGTGATGAGCCGGCAGGCCGCCGAGGATCGCCCGGCGCTGCTGCGGTCGTATGTGCTGGCGGTCAAGCTGCTGACGCTGATCTCGCTGCCGGTGACGGTGATCACGGTGGTGCTGGGGCGCTTTCTGGTGGCGCTGCTGGGCGGGCGGGAGTTCCTGCCGCACGGGGCGCTGGCCCTCCAGCTGTTCGTGCTGAGCATCCCCATCGGCTGGATCAACAGCGTGACGAATTACGTGGTGATCGCGGTCAACCGGCAGCGGGCGCTGACGTGGACGTTCGCCGCCGGGGTGGTTTTCAACGTGGCGGCCAACCTGATCTTCATCCCGCGGGTGGCGCTGGGCTACCCGGCGGCGGCGGTGATCACCGGCTTCTCGGAGCTGCTGCTGCTGACGCTGTTCTACGCGGTGCTGCGGCGGGCGCTGGGACCGGTAGCGTGGGGCCGCATCCTGTGGAAGC
>DAOTXW010000092.1:0-14923 GCA_034435035.1 Anaerolineae bacterium
GCCCAGGAAGCGCGCCCGCGCCTCGCCCCAGCCTGTCCCGTGCCGCCGGATCAGCCCGCTGGTGACCAGCCCGAAGAACCCCGCCGGCAGCGGCCCCGGCGGCGCGTCGATGACGGCCCCGCGCAGCGCGTAGGCTTCGCCGACCGTCAGCCCGGCGCCGATGTCCGCGATCGCGCCCAGCGGGATCGTCCCCGGCCCCCAGCCGCGCCGCAGCCGCGCGAACGCCGGGTCGAGCAGCGGGCTCCAGACCGCGCCGGGCGCAGCCTTCAGGTCGGCCTGCCGTGCCGCCGGCAGCGGCGCCGGCGCATCGAGCCGCCCCACGGTCAGCGGCGCCTCCGCGATCGGCGGCTGGCGCCGGAAGACGCACAGCACCGGGTACACGCCCGCCTCGAAGCCGCCGCGGCCCCCCGCCTCGAGGATCGCCTCGACCGTGACCTGATCGACGATCTGCTCGCGCAGCCGGCGGGCATAGTCGGCGGCCAGCAGTTTGTTGGGCAGCACCAGGGCGCAGCGCCCGCCGGCCCGCGTCAGCGCCAGCGCCCGTTCGACGAACGGCACGGCCAGGTCGAAGCTGCCGCCCGCAGCCGGGTAGCGGGCGATCAGGGCGGCGCGGTAGGCGGGGTCATGCGTCCGGGCGCGGGTGAACACGCTGGCATAGGGCGGGTTGCCGATCACTGCGTCGAAGCCGTCAGGCTGCGCCGGCCACAGGTCATCCAGCAGCGTATCGCCGGTTCGCAGGCGATCCGCCAGATCGTCCGGCGCCGTGCCGGGCAGGGCGGCCCACAGCCACAGGCTCAGGCGGGCGAGCCGGCAGGCCGCCGGGTCGATCTCCGCCCCGTGCAGGCCCGCCAGCGCCTGCCAGCGGGCCGCCGGATCGGCTGCCGGCCCGGCCAGCGCCTCGCCCGCCGCGATCAGGAAGTGCCCGGCCCCGGCTGCCGGATCGAGGACCGTCTGCCGGGGGGCGACAGCATACCCGGCGGCCAGCGCCGCCAGCCGCCGCGGCGTGTAGTAGCGGCCCTGCGCCCGGCGATCCTCGCCCAGCGCGGCGAACACCTCGCCGGGCAGCCGGGCATCAAGCGCTGCCCAGCGCACCGGTTCCAGCAGCGGCGTGAGGGCGGCTTCGGCGGTGCAGGGGGGCGGCGGGACGGCGTCGGGGTCCAGGCCGCGGGCCTGCGCCATCCTCCGGACGACGGCCAGCAGCAGGGCCTCCCGCGCCGCCGCGGGATCGGCCTCCGGCAGGGCGGTTCGCAGCGCCGGCCAGGCCTGTTCGCGCAGCAGCCGGCGGGCGGCGGCATCCTGAGCGGAGGAGGTCATCGGCGGAGGCGGTCGGGCGGGGCGGCGCTCAGCTCCCCCAGCCGGGAGGCCAGGTCTTGCAGCGAGGCCAGGTTGTGCAGCGGCAGGAAGTCGTCCACGTAGGGCAGCACGGCCTGGATGCCGCGCACCAGCGGCTCGTAGTCCGGCGATCCCAGCAGCGGGTTGAGCCAGATCAGGCGGCTGACGCTGCGCCCCAGCCGGGCGATCTCCGCCTCCAGCAGCGCGATCTCGCCGCGATCCCAGCCGTCGCTGATGATGATCGCCACCGCCCCCCGGCCCAGCACCCGCCGCGACCAGGTGTAGTTGAACGTCCGCAGCGATTCGCCGATGCGCGTCCCGCCCGACCAGTCGAGCACCAGATCGCCGACCTCGCGCAGGCAGGCGGCGACGCTCCCGCGGCGCAGGGCGGGCGTCAGGCGCGTCAGCCGGGTGCCGAAGACGAACGCCTCGATCTGCCGCGAGTCCTGCACCAGCGCGTACAGGAAGTCCAGCAGCAGCCGGGAATAGCGCTCCATCGATCCGCTGATGTCGCAGATCACCACCAGCGGGCGCGGCTTGCGCTTGCGCCGCCGCCACGGCAGGGAAACCAGCTCGCCGCTGTGGCGCAGGCTCTGACGCACGGCCCGCGGCAGGTCGAGCGCATCGCCGCGTTTGGGTGAGCGGACCCGCCGCCGGGTCAGCCGCGGGTCCAGCCGCCAGATCAGCCCGTGGATGAAGCGCCGGGCTGCCTCCAGGTCTTCCTCGCTGAAGTCGCTGAAGTCGCGCTGGCGCAGCACCTCGGCGGCGCTGTAGGTCGCGGTGGCGCGGGTCTCCGGCGGCTCGGGCTGATCGCTGCCGGCTTCAGGTGAGGGGGTCAGATCAGCGCCGGGGGCCGCCTCCTCGCCGGGGGGCAGGGCGTCCGGCTGGATCGGCGCCCGCCCGGCGCGGGTCATGCTGAACTCCAGCAGCCATTCCTGCTGGCCGGCCCAGAACAGGTCGAAGGCGCGGTCGAACAGCGCGCGCTCATCGGGGGAATGGACGAAGAGGCAGCGGGCGGCGCTGTAGAAATCGTCGCGCCGGGCGATGTCGATCCAGGCCAGCGCGCGGGCCAGGTCGGCGATCTGGCCCGTGCTGGCGCTCAGGCCCAGCCCGCGCAGCAGCCGCCCGAAGTGCAGCAGCGCCCCCAGCAGATGGCCCGGCGGGCGCTCAGCCGGCGGCATGCCTGATCAGCTCCCGCACCGGCCCCCCCTGCACACGCTGGATGTCATCCTGATACTTCAGCAGGACGCCGAGCGTCTCGCTGACGGTCTGCTCATCCAGGGCGGTGCGATCCATCACCTGCAGGGCGTGCGCCCAGTCGAGCGTCTCGGCCACGCCCGGCGACTTGAACAGGTCCATCGTCCGCAGCGCCTGCACGGCGTGGACGATCTGGTAGGACAGCTGCTCCGGGACGCCCGGCGCCTTGAGCTGGACGATGCGGTGCTCGGTGGCGAAGTCGGGGTAGTCGATCCAGTGGTACAGGCAGCGCCGCTTGAGCGCGTCATGCACCTCGCGGGTGCGGTTGGAGGTGATGACCACCACCGGCGGCTCGCCGGCGGCGATGGTGCCGATCTCCGGGATGGTGATCTGGAAGTCGCTCAGCACCTCCAGCAGGAAGCTCTCGAACTCCTCATCGGCGCGGTCGATCTCGTCGATCAGCAGCACGGGGGCCTGCCCATCCGGCTGCTCGATGGCCTGGAGCAGCGGGCGGGCCAGCAGGAAGTCGCGGCTGTATAGATCGCGGGCCATCTCGTCGCGCGTGGCGCCGCTGGCCTCCAGCATCCGCAGGTGCAGGATCTGCCGCGAGTAGGCCCACTCGTAGACGGCGGTATGCACGTCCAGCCCTTCGTAGCACTGCAAGCGGATCAGCCGCGTGCCGAGCAGGGCCGCTGCGACTTTGGCCACCTCGGTCTTGCCCACGCCGGCGGCGCCCTCCAGGAACAGCGGCTTGCGCAGCCGGAGGGCCAGAAACAGGGCCGTCGCCAGCCCGCGGTCGGTCACATACTGGTGGGCCAGCAGGGCTTCCTGCAGGCCGTCGATGGTGTCGATCATAGGCGCTCGCTTCAGGGAGTAGCCGGCTCGGGCCGGGCGCTGCTGCGCACCTGCACGATCTCAGCCAGGATGCTGAGGGCGATCTCGGCGGGCGACTGGCCGCCCAGCGGCAGCCCGATCGGGGCGTGCAGCCGCCCGATCTGCGCCTCGCTCAGCCCGGCCCGGCGCAGCCGGTCGGCACGCAGGCGGGCGGTGCGGCGGCTGCCCAGCGCCCCCACGTAGCGGGCCTCGCTGCGCAGCGCGATCTGCAGGGCCGGGTCGTCCAGCTTGGGGTCATGGGTCAGCACCACCACGTAGGCCCAGCGATCCAGCCCCAGCGCCGGCAGGGCCTTGCCCGGCCACTCCAGCACCCGGCGGCTGACGTCCGGGAAGCGCTCCGGCGTGTTGAAGGCCGACCGCGGATCGACCAGGATCGTCTCGAAGCCGAGCGTGCGGGCCAGCGGGTCCAGGTACCCGGCGATGTGGACCGCGCCGATGATGATCAGGCGCGGCGTGGGCGGGTACACCTCGATGAACAGGGTCAGGCCGTCGGCCAGAGACAGATCGCGGCCCGCTTCCTGCGCCAGCGCCTCCAGCGCGGCCTGCGCCACCGCCTCGCGCCCGCCCGGCGGATCCAGGTCGCCCTCGGTCGTCCCGTCCGGCAGCACGATCAGCTTGCGATTCAGCAGGGCATCCGGCCCCGCCAGCACGCTGACCACCGCCAGCGGCTCGCCCGCCGCCAGCCGGCGGGCCAGCGAGCCATAGATGCCGTCCCACGCCCGCAGCGGCTCGACCAGCACGCGGATCGTGCCGCCGCAGGCCAGCCCCACATCCCAGGCGTCCTCGTCGGCCACGCCGTAGGTCACCAGGCGCGGGCGGCCCGTCTTGAGCGCGTCGGCGCCCTCCTCCAGCACGGCGCTTTCCACGCAGCCGGCGCTGACCGACCCGGCGATGCGCCCGCTGCGCGTACAGGCCAGCTTGGAGCCGACCGGCCGCGGGGCCGATCCCCACGTGCTGACGACCGTCGCCAGCGCGATCTCCTCGCCATCGCGCCGCCAGGCGTTCAGGCTGTCCAGCACATCCTTCATCCGGATCTTTCTCCCTCCTCGGCCCGGCAGGGGCGCACCGCCCTGTGCGCCCCTTGCGTTCACTTTCCGGCCCCTGTCAGCATACCAGACGCCGGGGCGGTTTACCACCACCGCGCCCTACGCGATGAGGATCTTCTCCTCGGTCAGCAGGTGGACGCGGGCCGAGCAGTGCGCGATGGCGTCCTCGGCGGCGGCCTTGCCTTCGGGCGTCCCGAAGGCCGCCAGCCGCGCCTCGTTGTCATCGAACCACATCTCAGAAACCGCGTGGAAGGGCAGATCCGGGTTGTCCTCCAGGATGACGCTCATCCGGTAATGGCGTATCCCCGGCAGCTTCTTGCCCAGCGGCGGATGCTCCTCCATCGCCCAGACGCGGAACTCGTCCAGACTCATGCCTTCTTTGCGCTTGAGCAGCGAGACGACTTTCAGCACGTTGACCTCCCCTGGTATGGTGCGTGAATACGCTCGACGCCTACCGGCCTTTCTCCTCCAGAGCACGCAGGATCACCTCCGGCGTGACCGGGATGCGGGTGATCTCCACGCCCAGCGCATTGTTGATCGCGTTGACGATGGCCGGGATCGGCGAGTTGGCCGTCATCTCGCCCACGCCCTTGACCCCGTAGGGGCCGCTGCTGGACGGGTATTCCAGCACGACGCTCTCGATCACCGGCAGCTCGGCGGGGCCGGGCAGCAGGTAGTCGCTGAAGCTGGCGGGCATCTGCTCGGTGGAGGGGTAGTACGGGTAGGTCGTCTCGTACAGGGCGTGCGCCATCCCCATGAACGATCCGCCGGTGATCTGCCCCTCGACCAGCGCGGGGTTCACCTGCCGGCCCACCTCGTAAGCGCTCTTGAGGCTCAGCACGGTGACCTCGCCCGTCTCGGTATCGACCTCCACTTCGGCCACGGTGCAGGCATGCGCCTCGGTGGAGTCGGGGTCCATCTTGCCGGTGTCCGGATCGACCGGACTCTTGGGCTTCATCCACATGCCGCGCCCGGAGATGGTGCGGGCATACTTGAAGTGCGCCGCCAGCGCCAGATCGACGATGAAGATCTTGCGATCCGGCGAGCCTTTGACCCGGATGAAACCCGTGCCATCCGTCTCCAGGTCGTCCGGGCTGACTTCCAGCTCGTCGGCGGCCACCTCCAGCATCACTTTGCGGGCTTCCTGCGCGGCCTGCATCACTGCGTTGCCCACGCGGTGCGTGGCGCGGCTGGCGAAGGTGCCCATGCAGTGCGGGCCGGTGTCCGTGTCGGCGGTGTCGATCATCACGTTCTCAAACGGCACGCCGAGCGTCTCGGCGCCGATCTGGGCGATGACCGTCTTGAGGCCCTGCCCCAGATCGGTGCTGGAGAGCGAGATCACGAAGTTGCCGGTGGTGGTCGCGTGGATCAGGGCCTGCGACGGGTCGCCGCCCAGGTTCATCCCGGTCGGGTAGTTGACCGCCGCCATCCCGACGCCTCTTAACTTAGCCATGGTTGCCACCCTCCCCGTCCGAGCTCATCTGCATGTACTTTTCGGGCAGCTGCTTGCCGACCATCTTCGCCGCGGCCTGCATCACTTCGATCAGCGTGGCATCCTCCACGACCTTGTGGTGCGGCTTCATATCGCCATTGCGGTAGGCGTTGATGAAGCGCAGCTCCCACGGGTCGATCCCGACCTGCCGGGCGATCTTGTCCATCTGTACCTCGATGGCGAACGAGGCGGGCGTCACGCCGAAGCCGCGCATGGCGCTGCTGGGCGTGCGGTTGGTGTAGACGCAGTAGGCGTCGATCCAGACGTTCGGGATGCGGTACGGGCCGGCCACGTTGGCCGAGTGCTTGGTGACGGCGTAGGGCGTGTGCCGGTTGTACGCGCCGGAGTCCGAGTAAGACGTGACCTGGCGGGCGATGATGCGCCCGTCCTTCATCACGCCGTCCTTGAAGATCATGCGCCACGCCGCGCGGGACGACGAGACGCGCATCTCTTCCTCGCGGGTGTAGCGGTACTTCACTGGGCGGCCCGTCTTCATGGCAGCCAGCGTCGCCAGCGGCTCGACGATGACATCCACCTTGCCGCCAAACCCGCCGCCGACCGTCCCGCCCACGAAGTGCAGCTTCTGGAAGGGCACCTGCAGGATCAGCGCCGTGTTGTCCAGCGTGAAGAATAGCGCCTGCGTGTTGGTGAAGACGGTGACGCGGCCATCCGGCTCCGGGCGGGCCACGCAGCCGGTGGTCTCGGTCGGCGCGTGCTCGATCGGGCTGGTCTGGTAGGTCGCCTCCACGATCAGGTCGGCCTGCTGGAAGGCCTGCTCCACGTCGCCCAGGCGCACCTTGCGGAAGGCGTTGGCCTGGCCGTACTCGTAGTCGTAGATGAAATAGTTAGTCCCCCACGGCTTGAGGATCGGGGCGCCGGGCTTCAGGGCTTCTTCCACGTCCAGCACGGCGGGCAGCTCTTCCAGGTCGAGCCGCACTTTGGAGACGGCCTCCATGGCGGCCTCCTCGGTCTCGGCCACGATGGCGGCGATCGGCTCGCCGCGGTACAGCACCTTATCGACGGCCAGCACCGGCTCGTCATCCGGGCCGACGCCGATCAGACACAGGATCGTGTAGATGTTCTTGGGCACGTCCACATGGGTGAAGGCGCGCACGAAGCCGGGCACTTTCTCGGCCGCCGAAAAATCGATGCCTTTCAGGTTGGCGTGATCCACCGGGCTGCGGACGATCCGCATGTGCAGCATATCCCGGAAGTTCAGGTCATCGATATAGACGGTCTTGCCCGTCACGTGCCCCATGCCATCGCGCCGCAGCACCGACTGGCCGACGACGTTCAGGGTCTCATCTGTCAGGGTCATGGGTGCGGTCTCCTTGTCACTTCTTCCCGTTCAGCCGGGAGGCGGCGTCCTGCACCGCCCTGATGATCGGCTCGTAGCCGGTGCAGCGGCAGAAGTTGCCGGCCAGCGCCTCGGCGATCTGCTCGCGGCTGGGGTGGGGGGTATGGTCGAGCAGGGCTTTGGTGATGACGATCATGCCGGGCGAGCAGTAGCCGCACTGCACGGCGAAGCCCTCGTAGAAGGCTTCCTGGATCGGGTGCAGCCCGTCCGCCGGGGTGATCCCCTCCAGCGTGGTCACCTCCTGCCCGGCCACGTCCTCGGCGGGCAGCAGGCAGGACAGCATCGGCTCGCCGTTGATCAGCACGGTGCAGCTGCCGCAGCCGCCCTGTTTGCAGCCCGCTTTGGTGGCGGTATAGCCGAGCTGCTCGCGCAGCAGGGTTTGCAGGGTGACCAGCGGCCGCACCAGCGCATCAACGGGGCGGCCATTGAGGGTGAAGCTGACGATCTTAGCGGTCATGTCTGCCTCCCTATTGCGCTAACTGAGCCAGCGCCCGCCGCACCCAGACGTCGACCATCCGGCGGCGGTACCATTCGCTGGCGATGGCATCGGTGAATGGCTGGCATTCCGCGGCGGCGGCCTGTGCCGCCTGCGCGATGGCAGCCTCATCCAGCGCGGCGCCCTGAAGCGCGGCCTCGGCATCGCGGGCGCGCAGCGGGTGCGGCCCGACGCCGTTGAGCGCGAGGCGCGCCTCCTGCACCCGGCCCCCTTTCAGCAGCACGTGGGCCGCGACAGTGACGACGGCAGGCGTGTTAGCCTCGCGGCGGCCCGCCTTGACGTAGACGGTCCGGCCTTTCGGCAGCGGCACGCTGATCTCGGTGACCAGTTCGCCCGGCTGGAGCGCGGTGCTCAGGAAGCCGGTGTAGAAGTCGGCCAGCGGCAGGACGCGCTCGCCCCCCTGACGGGACAGCTTGACGGTCGCATCCAGCGCCAGCAGCGCCGCGGCGAAATCGCCGCTGGGCGGCGGGGCGAACAGGTTGCCGCCCACTGTGCCCATGTTGCGGATCGCCCAGCCGCCGATGGCGCGCGCGGCCTGGCTCAGCATCGGGATCGTCTGCTGGTTGAGCATTTCGGTCAGCGTGGTCGTCGCGCCGATGGCCAGGCTGCCGTTGGCGCGGCTCTGGTAAGAAAGCCCCACCTGCCGCAGCCCCATCACCTTCTCCGGCATCGACACGCCGTTGTTGATCAGCGGCATCGCCAGCGTGCCGCCGGCCATCACCAGCAGCGTCGGGCCGTGCTCGGCGCTCAGCCGGAGCGCCTCGTCCAGCGACTGCGGCAGAAAGTAGTCCCTGGTACTCACATCACCACCTCCTTAATCGTCCAGGAGCGCGAAGAAACGCGCGGGGGAGCCTTCAGCACCCCGCAGCTTGACGAACGGGGCGAAGAACTGGAAGCGGCGATCGGTCGGCAGCGCGTTGAGGTTGGCCATCTGCTGCATCAGATAGGCGCCGTTTTCCAGGATGATCTTGTGGATGATGAAGTCTTCCGAGGTGAAATCGGGCAGGCGCGCGCAGTATTCGCTGAAGCAGTCGAAGCCGATCGCCCGCGCCCCCCGGTCGATTAGCCACTGCGCCGCCTCCGGCTGGCAGTAGGGCGACTCCAGGTAGTAGGTCGGGAAGTTGCCCCACTGGCTGGTGGTCCAGTCCGTCCGCACCAGCACGATATCCCCCCGCCGGACGTGCGCGGCGTGGGCCTCCAGATCCTTCACCGAAATGGGGTGGTTGGCACCGGCGAAGCTCAGATCGACCACCACGGCCTCGCCGCAGACGCGCTCCAGCGGGACGTCAACCGCTGTCTCGCCGTCGGGCTGGACGTGGCGCAGAAAATCGACGTGTGAGCCGGTGTGCAGCAGCATCTCCACCTTGCTGGCCTGCCAGAAGCCGGGGCCGCGGTGGTAGCTGGTCAGCGTCAGCTGCAGGTTGACCGATGGCGGGCTGAGCGTGTCCGGCCCGATCGGCACGGTCAGGTCAATGATTCGCATGGCGCCTCCAGTGCCAGAGTCCGATCAGCCGCTGCGGAGCCGGCGGTCGAGCCGGGCCAGCCCCTGCTGCAGCAGCGTCCGCATGACGCCCTCGATGAAGCGCGGGCTGAGTGTGCCCAGCGCGCCGGTGATGGTTGCATGGCCTTCATATTCGATCTGGGTGCCTGCCGCCTCCTCCCTCAGTGTGAAGCGAGCCTGCCCGGCGATGACGCCCGTCGGCCCGCTGACTTCCCCCCGCAGGACGCAGCGCTCCGGCGGGGCCTGCTCCAGCACCTGCACCTGCGTCTCGTAGACCCCGCCCACCGCCGCCACGCTGAGCCGGATCTGCCCCCGGTAGACGCCGGGCGCGACCTGATCCAGCTGCTCGCAGCCGGGCACCAGCCCGATCAGCGCCGCCGGATCGAAGATCAGCGGCCAGACAGCTTCGCGGGGGGCATGCAGCAGGGCGCAGCCGGCGATGTGCATGGGCCGCCTCAGCTCAGGTAAGGCCCGACCGGGTTGCGCAGGCTCCCCAGCCGGTCGATCTCGACTTCCACCACGTCGCCCGGTTTCAGGAATATCTGCGGATCCCGGAAGACCCCGACCCCGTGCGGCGTGCCGGTGCAGATCACGTCGCCCGGCAGCAGCGTCGTGGTGCGCGTGATGAATGCGATCAGCTCCGGCACCTTGAAGATCATCTCCAGTGTGTTGGAATCCTGCATCAGCTGCCCGTTGACCCGGCAGCGGATGCCCAGCGTCTGGGCATCGCCGACTTCGTCGGGGGTGACCAGGTACGGCCCCAGCGGGCAGAACGTGTCGAACGACTTGCCGCGCACCCACTGCTTGTCGGCGAACTGCACATCGCGGGCGCTGATGTCGTTGGCGATGGTGTAGCCGGCGATCACGCTCAGGGCGTCGGCCTGCGGCACATTCCACGCCCGCTGCCCGATCACCACCGCCAGCTCGGCCTCGTAGTCCACCTGCTCGCTGGCGCCCTCCGGCCAGCGGATCGCGTCGCCGGGGCCGATCAGGCAGGTGGCGAACTTGGCGAACAGCACCGGGTTGGGCGGCGGCTCGACATGCTGCTCCCGGCAGTGGTCGGCGTAGTTCAGCCCGATGCAGATGATCTTGGCGGGGTCGGGGATCACCGGCGCCAGCTTCACGCTCGCCAGCGGGCGGCTGTACGCATGGGCGCCGGGCCAGTCGGCGGCGGCGCGGGCGGCCTGCAGGGCCTCCGGGCCGCCCTGCAGCAGGCGCAGCAGACTGCTCAGCGTGCCGGCGGGCAGCGGATCGGGCTGGCCGGCGGCGGCCAGGCGGGCGCTGTGGGCGGCGGCCAGATCGATCACCCGGTCGCCGGCCAGCACCCCCGGCTGCACACGTCCGGCTTCGAAGGTTGAGAGCAGCTTCACGGTTCGGTTCTCCTGTGGCTGCCGGATCAGGGACGACGCGCTGTCTGCTTCTCCTCAGGCGGCGGAGTCTGCGCCAGGCTCGCCAGCCGCTGCTCGACATTATCCAGATGGCGCAGCATGGCCTGGCGGGCAGCTTCCGGGTCGTGGGCCTTCAGCGCCCGCACGATCGCCCGGTGATCGTCGATGGTGTGGCTCCGGATGCCGGGGATGGCGACCGTCCGGCTGCGGCTGGCCAGCCCCAGCCGGGCGATGCTGGCCATGAATCGGGTCAGAAACGGGTTGTTCGCTGCCTCGGTGATGCGCTGGTGCAGCTCCAGATCGGCCTGGAGAAACGCCTGATGATCGTCCAGGCTGGCTGCCGCCGTCTCCAGGCAGGCTTCCAGGGCAGCGATCTGCTCGCCGGTGATGCGCTGCGCAGCCAGCGCCACGATCCCCGCCTCGACGATCTTGCGGGCTTCCAGCAGATCCAGGAACGTGGAGTCATCCAGCGAGAAGACGAAGTCCAGGTGCTGCACCAGCAGGCCCGGCTCCAGCGAGGTGATGTAGGTGCCATCCCCCTGCCGGATTTCGATCACATTCATCAGGGAAAGCGCGCGCAGGGCTTCGCGCAGGGAGGGGCGGCTCACCTGAAGCATGGCCGCCAGCTCGCGCTCCGGGGGCAGGCGGTCGCCGGGGCCGAAGTGCTTCTCGCGGATCAGCGACAGCAGACGCTCCGCGATCTCCTCGGCGATGCCGCTGCGTTTGATGGGTCCGAAGGCCACGGCCCGGTTCCCCCCGCCGGTAAAGGTCAGACCACTTGACCAATGCGATCATTGTAAATCGATCCGGGGCTGCCTGTCAAGACTCGCTGTCACGCCCGTGCCGGCGGCGGGGTTTTGGGGTACAACTGAGGGGTAAATCCGGGAGGATGTCTGATGCAAGACCGGGCCGATTCTGCGGGCGGGCGCAGGCCGGGGCGCGCCCTGCTCACCCTGATCCTCGCCGCCGCCGACCTCTACGCCGTGCTGGTGATGGGGTTTGTCCTGCTGCACCGCCTGACCGCCGAACGCCTGTGGCCGGTGGCTTTTCTGGTGAACCTGCTGCCCTGGCTGCTGCTGCCCGCTCTGCTGACCGTGCCGCTGACGCTGGCTCTGCGGCGCTGGCGGCGGGCCGCCCTGGCCGCTCTGCCGCTGATCGCCTTCGCGCTGCTCTATGGCGATCTGTTCCTGCCCGACCTGCGCCCCGCCCGCGCCTGCGCCGACCCCGGGGACGGCTGCCGGGCGCTGCGGGTCATGACCTATAACCTGCTGGGCGACAGCCGCCCCGATCAGGACGCGCAGATCGCCATCCTGCGCGGCTCCGGCGCGGACCTCATCGCCCTGCAGGAAGTCAGTGAGCCGGTGGCCGCCCGCATCGAGGCGGAGCTGGCGGATGTCTACCCGTATCGCATCCTGTACCCGGAGGGCATCCCCGGGACCGGGCTGCTCAGCCGCTACCCGATCGTCAGGCACGAGCCGCTGCGCTACACCTCTCGCCTGCTGAGCCTGTACGCGGTCATCTGGATCGACGGGCGGCCCGTGCGCGTGATCTCGGCGCACCCCCCGCCGCCCGGCATGTTCCACGGCACGTACCTGATCCGCGGCAGCGCCGACATCGCCGCCCTGACCGCGCTGGCGCTGGAAGGCGGCCCGACCCTGCTGCTGGGCGACTTCAACACCGCCGACCAGACGGCTGACTATGCCTCGATCCGCCGCGCCGGGCTGCGCGATGCCTTCCGCGAGGCCGGCTGGGGGCTGGGCGTGACCTTCCCCGCTCGCTTCGCCTACCAGGAGGACTTCCCGCCGCTGGTGCGCATCGACTACATCTGGCTGACGGAGGACTTCCGCGCCGTCCGGGCCTGGGTTGGCCCCGATGGCGGCTCTGACCATCTGCCCGTGCTGGCCGATCTGGTGTGGCAGGGGGACTGAACCCCCGGTTGCCCGTCCTGTGCCCCGTCGTTATACTCTGCATGCTGCGCCGCGCCGCCGGGAGTGACTGAGTATATGCCGACTGTGCTGGTCGTTGAAGACGAAGATACCCTGCGTGAGACGCTCGCCTTCAACCTGCAGGAAGAAAACTACAAGGTGCTGGTGGCCAGCGATGGCGAGGCCGGGCTGGAGCTGATCCGCAGCCGCCGGCCCGACCTGGTGGTGCTGGATATCATGCTGCCCCGGCTGGACGGGCTGGCCGTCTGCCGGATCGCCCGCAAAGACCCCGATACGGCGCATATCCCCATCATCATGCTGACGGCCCGCGGCACCGAGGGTGACAAGATGGTCGGCCTCGACAGCGGCGCGGACGACTACATCACCAAGCCGTTCGGGCTGGGGGAGTTTCTGGCGCGGGTGCGCGCGGTGCTGCGCCGGTCGGCGGCGGCGGGCGGCCCGACCCTGCCGGCGGGTCAGGTGATCGAGGCGGGCAGCCTGCGCCTCGACCCGATCGCGCGGCGGATCCATCGGGCCGGTGTGGAGCTCCAGCTCAGCCACAAAGAGTTCGATCTGCTGGCCGAACTGATGCGCAACCAGGGCGCGGTCCTCTCCCGCGATCTGATCCTCTCCCACGTGTGGGGCTACGATTACTACGGCGACAGCCGCACGGTGGATGTTCATATCCGCTGGCTGCGCCAGAAGATCGAGGAGGATCCCTCCAACCCGCAGCACATCATCACCGTGCGCGGGGTGGGCTACCGCTTCGAGCCGTAGCCGCTACCAGCCGCTGGCGGCGAAGATCAGCGGCAGGAAGGCCGCCCGCTCCTGGGGTGTCATCGGGCGCGGCTGCCCGACTTCCTCGAAATACCCCGTGAACAGCACGGTCGAGATGTGCCGCCCGGCGTAGATCACATGCCGGTCGGCGAACATCTGGCGGTTCTCCACAAAGTCGATCTGGTCGAAGAACAGGTTGCCGACCCCGAAGTGAACCAGCCGCCCGCCGGGGAAGCTGAAGCCCTGCGGCTGGTGCGCCTGACTGCCGCTGACGATGTCCGCGCCGGCCAGCGCCAGGGCCTCGAAGTCCGCCCGCTGCGCGTCGCTCGGCGCGTACTGATCCAGTTCCAGGTACTGCACGGTGGCGATCACGATCTCCGCCTGCCCGCCGGCCTTCAGGTCGGCGATCTGCTGCCGGATGCGTGTCCAGTCCTCACACGGAGCCGCCCCGGGTGACTGCTCGGTGGCCCAGGCCCGGTACGGCCCCGCCGAGTTGCAGCCGATGAACGCCACCCGCGTCCCGTCCGGCAGGGTCAGGATGCGGGGCGCGATGGCGTCTGTCAGCGTCCGGCCGCCGCCATAGTAGGGCAGCCCTTCGCTGTCGTACACGTCCAGCGAGTTCAGCGCCGCCGCCGCGCCCCAGTCCAGGTTGTGGTTGCCGGTCAGCTCCACGATGTCCAGCCCGATGTCGCGCAGCAGCGCATAATAGTCGCGCTGCGAGCAGAAGCGCGGCTCCCCAAACCAGTCCGGCTCCGGGCAGTCGGCGGCGAACGAGGCTTCGTTGCTGGTATGCAGGATGTCCGCCCCGGCGAAGAAGGGCTGGATCGCGCGGGCCGGGTAATCCAGCCCCCACGTTTCCATCGACTTGGCGGTAGCCCGCGAGAGCGCCGTGACGCCGGTGAGGGTGACGTGGGCCAGCCGGGCCGGGTCGCGGTTGGCGGCGGGCCAGACGCCGGCAGCCTGCAGCACGCCCAGCGCCGCAGGATCGCCGGCGGCGCTGAAGCCCAGCGCCAGCGGATAGGCCGCCGGGTCGAAGGTCTTATCCAGCGGCGACTGGCCATCCACGGCCAGCACCTTCCAGCGCGGCTCCAGCCGTTCGAACGGCAGGACGCTGATCGCCGGTCGGGCGGCCCAGGCGGCCTCCACCAGCTCCGCAGCGGGGAGGATCTGCACGGGGGCGCCCGCCGGCCCCAGCAGCGCGGTCAGCGCGTCGGCGGCATCCTGCGTCAGCAGGAGGGCGGGGGGAGTCTCGAACGGCGGCAGGCCGGCCTGTTCGCCGCGCCAGTAGGCGCTGAAGTCCGCCCCGGTGACCGAATCCGGCACGGTGGGGAAGGGCGCGGCCAGCGCGTACACCCAGCGGGCGGTGAGCGCGGCGGGATCGTCGCCGGGAGCCGCCGGGCCGATCCGCACCGCCGCCGACTCGGGGGCGCTGGCGGGCCGGTAGCCGGCGCCCTCCAGCGCAGGCAGGATCGCCGCCCGCAGCGCATCGGGCAGGCCCGGTTCCAGCCAGTAGGCGGG
>DAOTXW010000093.1:0-1766 GCA_034435035.1 Anaerolineae bacterium
CCAGAATGGTCTTGCCTGTGCCTGCACCACCCACAATGGCCGCCTGGTTTTGCAGCCTCAGATTCTTGAGGATATCGAACTGCTCCTGGGTAAGCTGTTCGATCTGCTTCCCTTCCCGCCTGAAGGCATCAGCCAGCGAGGCGGTCAGGTCAGCGGTAGACACCATCAGCCTGACCAGCGCCTCAACCGCGGCAGGGCCCTGCATCTTCACCTGGGGATAGCGCGCCTGCCAGAAGGCGAAGACCTCTTCGATAGCCTTCTGTGGGCTGGCGATCCGTGAGCCATCCAGCAGAATGTCGGCGGGCGCATCGGGACGCAGGCCTGACCTGGAGAACATGCCTGTATCCGGGAAAGCAACAGCGTGAAAGACCGGGTACGCATAGCGGCGGGTGTGCTCCGAAGCGGCCAGCCAGTCACGTACAGGATACAGGTTGAGGTCGGCCTGCACGAAGGGGTCACCCTTCAGTTCGTTGGCATTGGAGAACCAGCGGTTGCCCTCTACGCGGATCCGGCCTCCTTTGACCTCCAGCAGCAGGACGCCGTGCCGGGGGTGAACAATGACGAAATCCACCTCACCCTTGGTCTTGGCGCTCTTAGGGTCACGCGCAATCCACGGCACACTGTGGATCACAGTATAGCTGGCGTCCAGCTTTTGCTCGAAAAGCGCTTTGAGATCGATCTCCGCCTGGCTCTCGGTTTTACCCGCCCCGCCGCCATCATATATGCGTGCCATGCATTTGCTCCTGCTGCGTACTAAGGTTAAACTGAGGGCAATCTCCCCTGCCGCTTCGGTGGCAGGGTGCGAAGCCGCGAAAGCGGCTTCTGCGTTTTAACCTGTTGGCCATTTGCGGCGCGGCAGCCGCCAGCGCAGGCCGCTCACCCCGGCGGGCCAAGCAGCGCCGCGACCCTGGCCAGCACATCAGCCACAACTTCAGCGGGCAGCGCCGCAATATACTCAGCCTGACGCACCTGCCAGTCCAGGCTCTTGATCTGGTCGGAGAGGATCACGCCGGTGACTGCTGTCCCGTCCGGGATGGCAACCTCAAACGGATACCCTTTGGCCTGACCGGTGATCGGGCAGAGCAGCGCCAGCCCCACTTTGCCGTTATAGGACGCCGGAGACAGCACCAGCGCCGGACGCCGCCCCGCCTGCTCGTGGCCAGCCTGCGGGGTGAAGGTCAGCCAGACCACATCGCCGCGCTCAGGGACGTAACCGGCCATCACCAGACCTCGTTCCCAAGCCTGCCGCCGGTGTCCACTTCCCCGTGCAGGTTGTCAGCGGTGATGCCCGCCAGCAGGTCGTCCAGCCGGTAGGAATGCACCAGGATGGGCTTGATTACCAGCCGCCCATCTTCCAGCGTCAGCTCAACGGGGCTGTCCTGCGACAGCCCGGCTGCGGCGGCAAAGGCCTGCGGGATGCGCAGCGCCAGGCTGTTGCCCCACTTCTGAATACGCGCCTGCATAGCTTCATCCTCCTATTGTATCTACATTGTAGATACAATAGCACAAACCCGCCGCTCCGTCAACGGCTGGTGGGATGGGTGCGCCACGGACGGGTCCGCCGGGGGCGGGCTGAGCCACGTCTCGAACTGCGACACGTCCGGCACTAGGTCCCACTCTTCAGGAACGTGATCCGGATGGCGCTTGACCATTAACCCGATTTCTGAGATGATATAAGCGGATCTGAACCCCGGCACATCCGGGCAGTAGGATCCACCCGGGGCGAAAGCCCCCTTTTCTTTTCGCGTGGCTTGTATCGGCTACCA
>DAOTXW010000094.1:0-6399 GCA_034435035.1 Anaerolineae bacterium
GGGCCGACCCCGGTCTGCCCTCGCCGCCTCCCCGGAATCCGGCTGCGCTTACGGCGTCTGGCCGGCGTAGAAGTTGTCCACGAAGCTCAGGTCATAAACGAATGTCGGGTCGAGGGGCGTCTCGATCCAGCCCAGCGCCACCACCGACTCGTAGGTGTACTCCCAGGTCTCGGCGGTCATGCGCCCCGGGTCGCTGTCGGCGGGGTCGATCAGCGGCAGCGAGCGCAGCATGATCTCCGCCGTGACATCGGTGACGGTCTGGTCCATCTGATCGCGGTAGTTGTCCACGATGTACGCGGCCACGCCTTCCGGATCGTTCACGCAGTCGTTCAGGCCGCGCAGATAGGCGTTGACGAACCGCTGCACCACATCGGGCCGCTGGCGGATCATGTCCTCGGTGGTGAAGATCGCGTTCGGATACAGGTTGACCCCGTAGTCGGCGAACAGCATGAAGCGGGTCTCTTCCGTCGCCTGCCCCTGGAGCTGGACGTAGTCGAAGTTGATGTAGCCGATCGTGGCGTCCACCTCGCCGTTCAGCAGCGGCTCGAACGACCACTCGCCGAAGTCGTCAGCGGTCAGCATGGTGATGGTCGAGGCATCGACGCCCGTCTTCTGCAGGAAGATATCGTAGGAGGTGTCGCCGCCCCAGATCATCACCCGCTTGCCTTCCAGATCGGCGGGGTGGATGATGCCCGTGCGGGCCAGCGACATCAGGCCGGTGGCGTGGCGCTGGTAGACGGTTGACAGGGCCACGATCTCAGCGCCCGCCGAGCGGGCCGCCACCAGCTGGTCGGACGTGGTCATGCCGAAGTCGGCTTCCCCCCCGACGACCAGCGGGATGGGGTCGATGTACTCCCCGGCCTCGTCGTAGCCGCCGATCCGGATCTCGGCATCCAGCCCTTCGTCCTCCCAGTAGCCGCCGCGCTCGGCGGCGTAGAAGGGGCTGGTCTCAGCGTCCGGCAGCCAGAATGTCTGGATGGTGATCGGGATCAGTTCTTGCCCGGGAGCCTGCCCGCAGGCGGCCAGCGCGAGCAGCAGCGCGGCGGGGAGCAGCAGACGGATCGGTCGAAGGCGCAGCATGGATGAATTTTTCCCTGTGAACAGCCGGCCCATCAGGATGCAGGTTAAGTTCGCGCCGGTTTGCTCCATTGTGCCGCAGCAGCCCCGCTTCCCGAATGGGGGATCTCCCCCATTCGGGGCCGTTGTTATGGGATTGTAAGGGGCCTGAAGGAAGGATCGGCGGGCTACGGCTCGGCGGCGAAGCGGAACACCGGGGCGCGCTTCTCCAGGAAGGCGCGCACGGCCTCCAGATGGTCGTGAGTGGCCCACAGCCGGGAGAGCGCCTCGCGCTCCTCGTGGAAGGCCTCGCTGGCGTTCAGGCGCAGCAGGCGTTTGAGCGCCCGCACCGCCTGCGGCGGGTTGGCGGCGATGGTGATCGCCAGACTGCGGGCGGCTTCCAGGGCCGCGCCCTGCGGCACGACCTGCTCGACCATGCCCAGCGCCAGCGCCTCCTGCGGGCTGATGATGCGCCCGGTCAGCAGCAGTTCCATCGCCCGACCGTAGCCCACCAGCCGCTTGAGCCGCTGCGCGCCGCCCCAGGCCGTGGTGATCCCCTGCCGGACATGCACGAAGCCCAGCGAGGCGTTCTCCGAGGCGATGCGCAGGTCGCAGGCGACGGCGATCTCGCAGCCGCCGCCGCGCGAATGTCCGTTGATGGCCGCCACCACCGGGATCTCCAGCGCGTCGAGGTCGGCCAGGGCGTCGCCCATCACGTCGGCCAGGCGGCGGCCGTCGTGGCGGGTGGGGTAGTGCTGGAGTTCGCCCAGGTCGCCGCCGCTGATGAAAGCGCGGTCGCCGGCGCCGGTGATCACCAGGGCGCGGATGCGCTTATCGTCGCGGGCCTCGCGCACGCGGGCATGGAAGGACTCCATGGCGGCCCAGTCGAGCGCGTTGAGCTTTTCGGGGCGGTTGACGGTCAGGACGGCGACGCCGTCGCTGCCCGCCTCCAGGGCGATTCCGTGTGTGTCGGTCATGATGTTGTCCCCTCAATGGCGAAACGCGGGCCGCCCGGAAGCGGCCCTGCGTATATAGGAAGTTATAACAGGCGGCGCGGCCAAAAGTCGCGGATCGGGCTGCGGGAACCGTCTTTTCGCCCCGGCCCGGCCTGACTCCGCGGGAGGAGCGGCTGGTGCCGGCCCCTCCCGCGCTGTCTCAGCGGCCCGCTGCCGCCTCAGTTGTTCAGGCTCAGGTGCAGATCGTCCAGCCACACCTGGCCGGCGGCTCCCGGCCCGGCCAGGATCTCGATCTGCAGCTTCTTGTAGTCCTCAGCCGCGATCAGGTTGAGCGCCTGCGGCCCCCAGCCGGAATCTGCGGGCAGGGCCAGCTCGGCCGCCTGGGTGCTGCCGTCGCGGTGCGTCAGGGTGATGCGCACCCGGAAGCCGCTGGCCCCCGCCGTCTGCGCGGCGAAGTTCAGGCTGAGGTCATTGCCCGCCAGCCCGTCGAAGCTCACCGTCTGCCGCAGGCTCCTGGCCGCCGGGCCGCCGGTCAGAGTCAGCGAGCACAGCCCATCGGCGGCCTGATCGCACACCTGTCGGTCGGCGGCTGACAGCCCCGCGACGCTCCACTCCTTCGGGACCCCCTTGCTGCTGGCGGACTCAAATGAGCCGTTCTCCACATCGACCAGGCGGTAGGTGGCGACGTAGGTCGTATCCGAGCCGGGCGCCATGATGCTGTGCGTGGCATCTTTGCCGTCGGACCATTCGTCGAACACGTAGATGTCCCCCAGCAGGCCCTGGATCAGCGGGGCCTCCAGCACATGCTCCATGCCCACCACCTCATCCCAGACGGTCGGGGCGGCGTGCTCGTCGCTGTCGATGCGGTAGATCAGCCCCGCCGGATCTGTCTCCACGCCGAGGGTGACGATCTGGGGGTAGACATCCACGAAGGTGGTGGAGGACGCCCCGGCGGAGTCCGTGACCGTCAGATAGATGCGGTAGAACACGTCGGTGGAGCCGTGGGAGGCCGTCGGGATGATGAACTTGCCTTTGGTGATGCCGGTCGTGGGAGGCATGAACGGGTGGACATGATCCTCATGATGGAACGCGACCGACCAGGTGAACGCGTCGGGGGGCAGCTTGCCATCTTCGGGATCGGTGGCCTCGCCCTTGAACTTGACCTTGCGCCCGCCCCGGTACAGCGCCCCCGCATCGGGCCGCGTGAGGGTCGGCGTCGGGGGCAGGTTGTCCAGCACGGTCAGCGTGGCGGCGTCGCTGGGGACGCTGTCAACCGTATTGGTGGCCACGCAGCGGAACTGTGCGCCGTCATCGGCCAGCGTGACGGGCGGCGTGGTGTAGGAATCATCCGTCGCGCCCGGGATGTCAACGCCGTCGCGCTGCCACTGGTAGGTGGGCTGCGGGTTGCCGGAGGCGCTGCACGAGAAGGTCGCTGTCTGCGTCAGCGAGACCGTCTGATCCTGCGGGTGGACGGTGAACTCCGGCGGCTGCGGCCCGGTGTAGATCATGCGGTACAGGTGCCCGGTGTCATTGTCGGCGGTGGCGCCCACGCGGGTGCGCACCAGGTAGTACATGCTGCCATCGACGGGCGAGAACTCGATGGCGATCACATTGGGGTCGGTGTTGGTGGCGAAGAGGGTCGCCGTGTCCGTCTCCGGGTCGTAGGTCTTCATCCACCGGTTGCAGTAGTCCGCGAAGAAGAACTGGCCCACGTAGGCGGTGGGGAACATGCGGACGGGCGGGTTATAGAACGCCCCGGCGGTGATGGCGCAGCCCCGGCTGGTGCCGCTGCCGTGCTGGTAGAAGAAGACCGGCTGCGTGAAGCCGGCATTGGCCGGCAGCATGGGGTCGAAGTTGCCCTCGGTCTGGGGCCAGCCGAAGTTCCGGCCCGCCGCCAGCTCATTGATCTCCTCCCAGGCGGTGTTGCCCACCTCGGTCGCCAGCATCTTGCCGTCGGTGGGCCGCACGGAGATCTTATAGGGGTGGCGCAGCCCCAGCGCCCAGATCGCCTGGTACCTGCCGGTCGTGCTGCCCAGGAACGGGTTGTCGGACGGGATCAGCTGGTCGGGCAGCACATCGGCGTCAGGCCCATCCCGCGGATCGATGCGGGCGATCTTGCCGAACAGCGTGGTCAGCTCCTGCGAGTTGTGCGGCATGGCCGCGGCGGAGCGCGGATAGTTGAGGTTATCCCCGAAGCCGATGTAGAGCATCCCATCCGGGCCGAACTCCAGCTCGCCGCCGTGATGCCACTGGGCGGGGCCGATGGGGTCGGTCTCCAGCAGCACCACTTCGCTGGCGAGCGAAGCGGTATTCCCGGTCACGGTGAAGCGGCTGACGCGGTGCTCCGGCGCGGCGTCGTTGGTCGTGTAGTACAGGTAGATATAGCCGTTGGTCTCGAAGTCCGGATCGACCGTGATGCCCATCAGGCCGTGCTCGTACTGCGAGTTCGTATCCACGGTGATGAGCGGATCGGGCAGCAGCGCCCCGTCCTCGTAGACCAGCACATCCCCGCCCCCGGCATCCCCCTGCAGGGTGATGAACAGCCGGCCATCGGGCGCGATGGCGAAGCTGGTGGGGCGGCTGAGCGAATTGAGCGGGACGATGAGCGATTCGCTGAAATCAGCGGGCAGCGTGGATGCCTGCGCGGCCTGCGCGGGCATGAGCAGTACGAGGGCTGCAGCATACAGCAGGTGCCTGATTCGCATGGATAGCTCCCTGGTGAACACCCTGACTCCCGGCGGCGCTTGCTTTGCCAATATTATATATCGCATATTATTTATCATCTATTATCGCCGGGACGCCGGTGGTGGCCAATGAGACATCTTTCCCCCGGATGCGCCGACTCTTGTCCCCGCGCCCGCCCTGTCCTATACTGAGGAAGCAGCGCCGCGCCATCTGTAAGGAGGGTAGGATCATGGCCTTCAAAGTCACCTGGCTGGGTCATGCCGCGTTCGCCTGTGATATCGACGGCACGCCGGTGCTGATCGATCCCTTCCTGGAGGGCAATCCAGCGGCGGCGGCCACGCCGGCCAGCGTCAACGCGGCTTTCATCCTGGTTTCACACGGGCACGGCGACCATGTGGGCGATGCCGTCGCCATCGCCCGGCGCACCGGCGCGACGGTCATCGCCAACTTCGAGATCGCCAGCTGGCTGGGCAAGCAGGGCGTCGCCACCCATGCCCAGCACATCGGCGGCGGGCATCAGCACCCGTTCGGCTACGTCAAGCTGACCATCGCGCATCACGGTTCGGCGCTGCCGGACGGCTCCTACGGGGGCAACCCGTGCGGCTTCCTGATCACCTCGCGCGGGGGTAAGCGCGTCTACTTCGCCTGCGATACCGGCCTGTTCTATGAGATGAAGTTCTACGGCGAGGAAGGGGTGGATGCCGCCTTCCTGCCCATCGGGGATAACTACACGATGGGCCCGCACGACGCGCTGCGGGCCGTCGAGCTGATCCAGCCGAAGGTGGCCATCCCGGTGCATTACAACACCTGGGATCTGATCGCGCAGGACGCGCAGGCGTGGGCGCACGAGGTCGAGAAAAAGACCGGCGCCCGCGCGGTGATCCTCAAGCCGGGGGACAGCTACACCGTGGAGTAAGCCGGGGAAACGGGGCGCCGATTCTGCTATACTATCCCTATGACGATTGCCCCGGACGATGACCTGCGCGACCCCGCCCGCGCCCCGATGCTGGGGGGCGCGGATCGGCCTGCCCTCCCGCCGGCGCTGACCGGGCTGGAGCCGCTGCTGGGAGGGGCGCGGCGGGCCGGCCCGGACCGGGCGCGCCTGCAGGCCCTGCTGGCGGCCCGCAGCGATGAGCAGCGCGCCGGGCTGATCGCGCACATCACCGCGCTGGGCCAGACCTCCCAGTACATCAGCGAACTGATCCAGGTGGTGCCGGAGCACGCCCGCCAGCAGGTCGGCGCGTGGCGCGGCAGCTTTTCGCCCGGCGAGCGGGCCGCCGCGCTGGCCGCCCTGGCGCACATCGGCGGGCCGGAGTGCGTCGCGGTGCTGGTGGGCGCGCTGGCCGATTCGACCTACCAGGTGCGCACCGCCGCCGCGCAGGCGCTGGGCGCGGTGGCCGCCCGGCTGGACCCCGCCGATCCGCGCCCCGGGACCGTCTTTGAGGGCCTGGTCGCGGCGCTGCGCAGCCTGCCGGGCAGCGCCCGCACCGCGGTGGCCCGGCTGCTGGCGGCCGCTTCCCCCGATCTGGTGCTGGGGCCGCTGCTGGGCGACGGCCTCGCCGCCCCCGAATGGTGGTCGCGCCGCGAATCGGCCTGGGCGCTGGGCATGCTGGGCGACCGGCGGGCCACGCGCCGGCTGATCCGCGTGCTGGCGGCGGATCCCTCCGAGACGGTGCGGGCGACCGCCGCCTGGGCGCTGGGG
>DAOTXW010000095.1:0-1552 GCA_034435035.1 Anaerolineae bacterium
GAATGTCTGCCCCCAATCCAGTTCGGCCCATGCTTTGTTTGCACCAGGGCCGGCGCTGCCGGTCGGTTGCTTCGGACGACGCCGAGGACCAGCGCCGGCAAGAGCCCCTCACGCCGCTCTCTCTCCGCTCAGGTTGTGCGCAGCATCAAGCCCCGGCCGCCGTCGAGCGACGGTCGCCCCTGGTTTTCAGTAGCCAAGTTTTTGCCACAAGGCGTCCTTGGCTTTTAGCTTCTCCCCCCGCCGGTCCGGCTTCTGCAGGTGGGCCATCAGGTCCCCCAGGCTCGCCCACCCAGTCATGTAGTAACAGAGCATTTCCCAGGTGCGGCGGTCGACTTTGCGCCCCAGGTACAGGTTCAGCAGCAGGCACGCGATCATGGCGCAGTACACCTGGATCCGCACTCCGTCAGCGCAGTCGCTGATCAGGTGCCGGCAGCCCAGCATCTGCTTGAAAAAGCGGAAGAACAGCTCGATCGCGTAGCGATACTGATAGATCAGCGCCACCAGGTGCGCCGGCAGGTCCAGTCGGTTGGTGACAATCAGCAGCATCCCGCCGTTGGCCGGGCCCGCGTCCTTGCCCTTGCGTCCGCCCCGCTTGACGTGGGGCGTGACGGGGATCTGGATCACCCGCGTCGGATGATCGCTGGCGGCCGAGGGCTTGCCGGCCCCGGCCGAGCCCAGGGTCACCTCCTGATCCAGGATCACCCCGGCGACCCGGTCCTCCTCCGAGAGTTCGCGTGTGCGCTGAACTTCCAGCACCGTGTCCTCGCGCAGGCGGCAGACATAGCTGCTCTTGGCTGCGACGATGGCGTTGAAGAGGCTGAACTTCACGTAGCCGCGGTCGGCGACATAGAGACGGTCGGGTTGCAGGCGGGCCTGGAGCACGCTCCGCTCGGCGCTGTCGCCGGAGTTGCGGGCATCAGTCAGTTCCATATCCACCGGCACGCCGCTGAGCAGTTCAAAGTGCGTGTGCAGCCGCCAGGCGGCGTGCGTGTTGCCGCTGGCGTTCTTGAGCCACATGGCCTCGGCGATCGCCGGCAGGGTCTTGAGAATGGTGCCGTCCACCAGCGTAATGATCTGATCCAGTTCATCAAGCCGGCCATCGCCCAGCGTCTGGCGGCGTTGGGCGGCTAGCTCGGTGATGAGGCCCTCAAGCAACGCCGGATCAAAGACGCGTGCGGCCTCCGAGAGCGAGCCGAGACTGGCGTAGGAGACGCCCAGCTTCTTCTGCACCTGCGGCATGGCACTGGCCTGAGAGATCGAACGCAGGCCCTGGCTGGCGGGGTTGAACAGATGCAGAAGGATCAGGCAGATGTACTGGTCGTAATGGAGCGTGCGGTTGTGGGCCTTGTCCCGCTGCGTGGCGTGGTCGTGGAGCCTGGCCAGGAGGCCACGGAGCTTTTTGAAATACTTAAAGTCACGCAGGTCCGAGACGCGGATGGGGCGGGGCTTGGAGGCAGAAGCGTTGGCCATCGCCGGAAAGTATGCGCCCAGGCGGCCGCCAGCGCAAGCGCAAGAACCTGCAATGCGCGAATCCTGTGCCGAACAGGATTGG
>DAOTXW010000096.1:0-16748 GCA_034435035.1 Anaerolineae bacterium
GCGTTTCACACGCCGATGCTGCCTGCTCCGATTGTCGCGCCGGAAGCTGGCGATCAGCCCGAGGAAGTCGATTTCGGCGTTTTCTGGGAGGCCTGGAATACGATTGAGCGCCGCTTTTACTACGAGCTTCCCAGCGAGGAAGATCGCGTTCGCGGCGCCATCAACGGAATGATCCAGACGCTGGATGACCCGTACACCGGGTACGTTGAGCCTGATGTGGCCCGCATCCTCCGCGAGGACAACACCGGCTCCTTTGAAGGCATCGGCGCCTACGTCGAGGAAGCTCCCGATGGCGGTGTATTCATCGTCCGGGTCTTTGAAGGCGGGCCGGCTGATCGGGCCGGGCTTCGCGCCGAGGACATCGTGATCGCGGTAGACGGCCAGGATATCACCGGAAACATCCTTAATGAGTCCCTGCTGTTGATACGTGGCCCGGCAGGAACGGATGTCACGCTGACAATCATACGGGAGGGGGTCGAGGAGCCTTTTGACCTGACAATCACCCGGGCGCGCATCGACATCCCCACCATAGAGTCCCGTATGCTCGAGGGCAACATCGGCTATGTAGCCCTGTTTGAGTTTAATTCGCAGTCCAGTCAGCGTCTGAAGGACGCAGTGGAAGCGCTGACCGACCAGGGAGCGAAAAGCCTGATCTTTGACCTGCGTGGTAACCCCGGTGGTTTCCTGGATGAAGCCGTTACCATCGCTGACCTCTTCCTGGATGACGGGGTCGTGCTAATCCAGCGCGACGTCGATGGCAATGTACGTGAGCATACATCCGACAGCGGAGACCTGGCAGAAGATATCCCCCTTGTGGTGCTGATCAACCGCGGCAGCGCCAGCGCGTCTGAGATCGTGGCAGGGGCGATCAAGGAGCGTGGGCGCGGTACATTGATCGGTGAGACTTCATTTGGCAAGGGAAGTGTTCAGCTGTTGTTCGACCTTTCAGACGGGTCGCAGCTACGGGTCACCTACGCCAACTGGTATACGCCTGACGACAACTCCATCACGGGAGCCGGTATTGAGCCGGATATCTTCATTGAGACCCCACCTGAGCCACCGGCGGATGGAAGCGACCCGCAGCTGGAACGAGCAGTTGAGCTACTCCTGACAGGGCAGTAGATGGCTGAGGACAGCATCAAAATCATCGCCACCAATCGAAAGGCGAGACACGAATATACCATCGAGGATACGCTGGAGGCAGGGCTGGTGCTGACTGGCACGGAGATCAAGTCGATCCGTGCCGGTCGCGCCAATATCCAGGAGGCCTACGTGGTGGTGCTTGAAGGGGAACTGTGGGTGCTCAACATGCATATCTCTCTCTACGACCCCGGGCACAAGGAGAACCATGAGCCGTTGCGCCCTCGTAAGCTCCTGATGCATCGGCGTGAGATCAACCGCTGGGCCGATCAGGTGCAGCAGCGCGGCTACACCCTGATCCCCCTGCGCCTGTATCTGCGCCGGGGGCGCGCCAAGCTGGAGGTGGCGCTTGCCCGCGGCAAGAAGCTGTACGATAAACGTCAGTCAATTTCCGAGCGCGAGACCAGGCGCCACATCGACCGGGAGTTGAAGACAAGGAGATAGCTGGCAGCAGCAGGGTGTTATGGTAACGAAATCCCTGTTTCGCTGGACCATCACAACCCGGTTTCGGTATTGACCTGTCTGACGCGAAGCGGCTGGATGCAACATTCTCCCCGGTTTCAGGGGCGATGCGGACAATTCCGACCAGATTCAAGCATGATTTCGCACCGCGCCTTACATCGCGCTATACTACGACTATGCAGAACTAGCACCTGGCCTGATCAGGAAACTTCTGGATGAAAGCAAACCGACTAAACACTCTACCTCGCAAGCTGGCGCGCTGGGTCGCTACCGGGTTGGGGCTCCTAGTAGTCGCGCTGGCGGCCCCTCTGCCAGCTCTCGCTTCCCCCCCCTCCCCTCTGCTCCCTGGCTCTGAAAGGGCAGGCCAGATTGCTGGCCTGTTTTACATCGTGTTGGGTATCGCAGTGGTTGTCTTCGTAATCGTTGAGGCGCTGCTGATATTTGCGGTCATACGCTACCGCCGCCGTCACGACGACGATGAGCCTGAGCAGGTCCACGGCAATACCACTATGGAGATCGTGTGGACTGTGGTGCCCAGCCTGATCATGGTGCTCCTCTTCTGGCTTACCCTGAGGACTCTGCAGGCGCAGAGGGACACACCCCCTGATGCCATGCAGGTCGAGGTGGTGGGTCATCAGTGGTTCTGGGAGTTCCGATACGATAGCGGCGTGATTGTCACTGACTATCTGCGCATCCCGGCCGGCACGCCCGTCGAACTGGTGATTACATCGAAGGATGTCATCCACAGCTTCTGGGTGCCGCAGCTTGGCGGCAAGATGGATGCCATCCCCGGCCACACCAATACGACCTGGTTCGAAGCCGATCGGCCAGGCGTGTATCCAGGTCAGTGCGCGGAGTTCTGTGGCCTTGAGCACTATGCGATGCTCTTCGACGTTGAGGCAATGCCGCCGGATGAATTTGACACCTGGATGGCAGAAGAGGTAGCGAGTCTCGGAGAGGTAGTCGGCCAGGAAGTGCCGGACATGGCCACTGTCGCTCCCGGTGACGCGGCAGCAGGCGAGCAGCTCTTCCTGAATCTGGGCTGTACGTCATGCCACTCTCTAGATGGATCACCGCTGGTCGGGCCGAGCCTGCTCGGAGTGGGCGCGCGGGCGGGAGTGCGCAAGGAAGGCTATTCAGCCGAGCAGTACTTTGCTGAATCCCTCGTCAAGCCTTGCGAATATGTAGTAGAAGGCTTCACGTGTGTGATGCCCAGTTTTGGGGACCGACTGACCCAGGATGATATCGCCAATCTGGCCGCCTATCTGTTGGAGCAGTAGCGCGGACCGTGATCGGAACGAGAGGGAAGGCTCGCTAAGCAATGGCTACCACAACTTATCCAGAGACTACGGCTGTCGAACCGCGGGGAATTGCTGCCTGGCTCACCACCGTTGATCATAAGCGGATCGGGATCCTCTACACGGTCACCGCTTTCATCTTCTTCGCACTGGGCGGTCTGCTGGCGCTCCTCATCCGGCTTGAGCTAGCCCTGCCGGGCGGGCAGATGCTGACTGCACAGCAGTACGAACGTATCTTCACTATGCACGGGACGACCATGGTCTTCCTGTTTGTCATCCCGCTGCTTACGGGGCTTGGCAACTACTTCATGCCGCTGCAGATCGGCGCGCGAGACATGGCCTTTCCGCGGCTGAATGCGCTCAGTTACTGGCTGTACCTCTTCGGCGGCCTGGTTCTGTACTCAACCTGGCTGGCGCCGGGCGGTGCGCCCGCGGTCGGGTGGACTGGCTACGCGCCGCTTTCCAACGCCGTTTTCTCACCCGGCATTGGTGTGGACCTGTGGGGGCTGTCCATGGTAATTGTGGGCATCTCCTCGACGGTGGGGTCTGTCAACTTCATCACCACGGCGCTCAACATGCGGGCGCCTGGCATGACCCTGTGGAAAATGCCGCTCTTCACCTGGAGCATGCTGGTTACCGCGTTCATGCTGCTGTTGGCAACCCCGATGCTGACGGGCGCACTGGTCATGCTGACGGCCGACCGCAACCTTGCAACACAGTTCTTCCAGGCTCAAGGGGGTAACCCCATTCTCTGGCAGCATCTGTTCTGGTTCTTTGGTCACCCCGAAGTCTATATCATGGTACTTCCGACCATGGGAATCGTCTCCGAGGTGCTGCCTGTGTTCTCCCGCAAGCCGATCTTCGGCTACAGCGCCATCGTGTGGTCAACCATTGCCATCGGCGTACTGGGATTTGCCACCTGGGCGCACCATATGTTCACCACGGGCCTGTCGCCGGTACTTCAGGCATTCTTTGTCCTATCCACAATGACCATCGCTGTGCCCACCGGGGTGAAGATGTTCAACTGGATCTTCACTATGATAGGGGGCTCGATCCGGTTGGATACCCCGCTGCTCTATTGCCTGGGCTTCCTCAGCATGTTTCTGATCGGCGGCATCAGCGGAGTCTTCCAGGCCGTCCTGCCCATTGATACTCAGGTACACGACACTTACTGGGTAGTCGCCCACTTCCATTATGTGTTGTTCGGCGGCACCGTCTTCGGCATCTTCGCCGGGCTTTTCTATTGGATACCGAAGATGGCAGGCTGGAAGCTCGGCGAGAAGCTTGGCAAGCTTCAATTCTGGATCATGTTCGTGGGGTTCAACCTGACGTTCTTCCCGATGCATTTCCTGGGACTGCTGGGGATGCCCCGGCGTTACTATGACTATCCCGCCGAGCGCGGGTGGACGGGATACAACTTCGCGGCGACGGTCGGGGCATTCCTGATCGCAACAGCAGTGCTGGTGTTCCTGGTCAACTTCTTTGCCAGCGCTGCGCGCAAGACAGCCGCGAAAGACGACCCCTGGGAAGGCAATACCCTCGAGTGGGCCACTACATCGCCGCCTCCACCCTACAATTTTGAGAAGATCCCGGTTGTCGAGAGCCTGCGCCCTGTTCGTGACGCACGCCTGCGCATGGGCTCAAGCGCTTCTCAGGATTAGCAGGAGACCCTGATGGAACATCAAACTCATGGACATGAACAGATCCATTTGCCATCCCCCAGCATCGCGCCGTTCATTGTGGGGGCAGGCATCACCCTGACCCTGGTGGGCATCCTGTCACTATCATTGCTGATCATCGGGCTGGTGACTCTCGGGATTGGCATCGCCATGTGGGTTTCCAATCGGGGCTGACCCTGACTCGAGCCCGCCCCACCAGAGAGCTGCCATCTCCGTCCGAAGGAGGCCTTCGTTGGATCTGGAACCAGGAGTGATCTTTGGGATCGTTGCAGGTGCCGCGTTTGCTCTGATTGCAGGTACCGGGATCGCCATTGCAGCCGGGCTGTACACAGCGGATCGCGCTATGCGGGCAACCCGGGGCAGCCCAGCCGGCGCCTATGAGCCCAGCCCCCAGCCGGAGCCGCGCCGGGTCATTGCCGCCGTATTGCCTGGCCCCTCGCCGGTCACCCGGGTGATTGCCGCAAGCGGCGAGGTGGAGGCTGCGCCCTCGCTTGGGCTGCCGCACATCAAGCTTGGCATGTGGGTATTCCTGGCATCTGAAGTTCTGTTCTTCAGTTCGCTGATCCTGTCTTTCCTGTTCTTTCGCACGACCGGCAGCATCACACGTGTCGACACCGGGCACCTCAATGTGCCCCTGACGGCGCTCAACACCTTCCTGCTGCTCAGCAGCAGCTTCACCGTCGTGCAGGCATTTGATGCGATCCAGGATGCAAAGGCTGGACGTTTCCAGGGTATGCTCCTGGCGACCCTGGTACTCGGCGCGATCTTTGTAAGTATTCAGGCGTTCGAATGGAATGCGCTGTTCCGCGAAGGGATCACGCCGACTGCCGATGTCTTCGGCACCGTCTTCTTTGTGCTGACCGGGTTCCACGGAATGCACGTGATCGTTGGCCTGCTGTGGCTGATCGGCTTGTTGATCGCCGCAGCCCGGGGCAGTTTCTCGGCAGCCGCAAATCTGGGAGTGGAAATCTTCGGCCTGTACTGGCACTTTGTCGATATCGTTTGGATCGTGCTTTTCACGATCATCTACCTGATCTAGCAAAAACGAGGTGAGAGCGGTGGCCCATACAGAGGATTCCGCAGGATCCCACAAACGCCCCAATTACCTGCTGGTCTTCTTCGGCCTGCTGTTGTTGACACTGGTCGAAGTTGGCATCACCTATATGCCGCTGCCAAATGGCCTCATTGTGGCCAGTTTGCTAGCGTTCATGGTGTTCAAGGTCGTGCTAGTTGCGATGTTCTACATGCACCTCCGCGTCGACAGCAGGTGGTTTACCTACATCTTCCTGATCCCGCTGCCCTTCGCGGCGCTGATCCTGGCGGCCCTGCTGATGGGATATTAGCAGGCGCTGCCAGGTCCACGCATGATGGCTCAAGAGGCCACCTGTGCCATACAGGTGGCTTTTTTTAAACTTACTGCGCACAGGTAAAAGGCAAGTCGCACACAGCCCCGCCTACACGGGATTCCCCGATACGTACTTCGCCACCCGGAGCATCATGCGGCCGCCTGATAACCGCCAGCGCGATTTGACCACACCCCGGCGAGCTCCCTGCCGAGGTGATCTGGCCGACCCGGCTGCCGCCCACGAACACTGGATCGCCCGACCCAACCGGCCCATCAGGTCGAATGCCTGCCAGCTGCCGCGTGACCTTGTCATAAGTAGCCTGGCGAGCCAGTACCTCCTGTCCGGTGTAACATCCCTTCGAGGCCGAGACAGCCCGTTCAAGGCCCACCTCAAACGGCGTGTATTCCTCACTGAGCTCAAAGGCGCCGGGCATCCCACGCTCAATGCGCAGGATCTCCATATCAGCCGAAGAAAGGGCGCCCATCCCTGCTCGTTGAAGAACCTCGACAATATGGGGCGCAGCCATCCGCGCTGCGATCAAGACCCAGTACTCGCCAGGCGCAGCTGGAGATGCCAGGATATGGACCGGCTCCCCCCCGATCGCGGCGGACACGATCCGGCCATCCTCGGGGAGAGTCATTGCCGCCACCTTATACATCACGCTGGCGCTCAGCGGGCCGGCGAGCAGGAGCTGAGCCACATCAACGCTGTGATCTGCAACCGTCACTTTGTCCATGAAGAAGATCTGGCTGCGCAGAAATGCTGCTGTCCGGGCGGCGCGCCCCGGCACTGTGATAAGCCCCAGTTGTTCGCCCTCGTCGATGACGGTCAGCACATCGCGGATGCGCGCCGCCGGCGTTGTCAGCACCGTCTCCACGATACGGTCGGACGCAAGGACGCGCAGATCATTGGTGCTCTGGCGCTGCAGGAAATCGATCCGGTCCGGGCCACCGATCCGGATGTAGCCCGCATCCTCAACGATACCGACTGCTGCACCATTTCGCGCAGCCAGGTAGGCAGGGCTTTCATTCAGCGGCAATTGGTTCACAGCACGCTCCCCCTACCCCGGGCTATCCCAGGGTGCGCCATGCTCCGCCCCTGCAAGACTCGCCAGGATAGCCTCCCGATGCGCAGGGTAATGATCCGCCCATGCCCGCATCAGGCCGAAGCAGCCCGCGATCATCATGTCGCCATACGGCACGGCAAAGTACACCGGAAGAGTTGAGCGCTCCATCAGGCGACGGCGGGGGCCTGTGACAGCCACCCGGTCAAGCATCATAGGATTCGGGTTGTAAATGAGTGCGCCGTGCCCATGCTGGCCAAAGACCTGTTCATGCGTCAGGGTGGAGTCGGCCAGAGCGCGGATCAGTTGATCAAGTGCGGCCGTATCAAGGAACCCGGTATGATGCTCAAAGACGCCCTCGATCCCCTCGACGCCAAGCCGGAAAGCCAGTGTGTGAAAGTTTCCGACATTGACGACCAGGCACTGCGTGCTCCCGGCCAGCTGTGCGTCAATCATAGCGCCCAGAACTGCCGCCGGGGCCGTATCCATCACCATCAGAGGCGTCTGCAGAGGTGCGCCTGTCTGCGCGGCGCTGTGCACAACCGCCTTCAGACGCGTCATGATCCCCGGCACCGCGTCCGAGGGATAGGCGAAGGCCGATAGACGGTTGACTTCCCGAATGCGGCTGTCAAGGTAGTCGAAGCGAAACTGTCGGTCTGATACGCCGGCCGGCGCGGCGCCGTGATCGAACACAGCCACCGCAATGCCATCGACCGCGAGTGAATAACCAAATTGCTCGAAAGCGGCGGCGATCATCCGGTAGTCGAAGTCCGCCAGGGAAAGCGTCATCAGGGCCGGATGACGCCGCTCCAGCGCTGCGGCCTCGTCCACGCTGACGATCACCACTCCCATAGCCTCGACCTGTGCCAGATCGTCATCGAAAGTGCGCGCCGCCTCCGGCGTGGCATACACAGAATGGCCCTGCGCCGCATGATCCCGCACTGCCCAGTGCGACGGGCCACCTCCCATCATCACGCCGCGCAGCAGCAGCGGCCTTGACTCCCGGGTAGCGGTCTTCACCTGCTGCGCCACTCGTATCGTCGGCGAGGGCATCACCAGCTTGAAGCAGTTCTCCGGCTGGTGGTCGGTATCGAAAAGCAGGATATCCTGCGTGCCAGTTCCAACGTCCACTGCCAACAGTCGCATAGAGCCGGGCCGGGTTTCTCAGAAAAGGATCGTGCTAACTGTGTAGATTATAACTTGGAAGAACTAAGGGGGACATACGGCTGGCAGTGCCCCTGGCAGGACTCGAACCTGCGACCGTCAGCTTAGAAGGCTGCCGCTCTGTCCTCTGAGCTACAGGGGCACGCGGTGCATTCTAACGAACGCCAGCCACGGCGTCAAGCGCAGGCTGGCTCAGAGTTATTCCAAGTTGAGGGGCCGTGGTGCGCACCTTTATCCCACCACAAAATGCACCCCTGGCTCAGCAGTTCTTCTCTTCGGGCCGCATACCGGGGTACCATTCCTGGCAGCCCTTCTGCTCGCCGCCCATCGGCGTGGCGTACCAGGCGATCCACTCATAGAGCAGCCACTCCACGATCTGCCCATCACCGGAACGCACTGCCAGCCGCGTGGTGAAGATGGATGCCGCCGGATAGCGTATCTGGAATTCCGGCCCTGGCATGACCTGACCATCCCAGAGGTAGGTGTAGTTTCCATCGCCGCCCTGGGCTCCCATACGGATCGTCATCGCGACGATGTTGTTATCCTCAGGTGTTGCTTTGTCAAGCATCTGCCAGCTGGCCTGAAGCGGCGGATAGCTGTCCGGTGTGCTGGTTGGGAGCGGAGCAGCCGTTGGGCGCGGAGGGCGGGGAGCCGGTGTGGCCGGGGGCAGTGGGGTTGGGGAGGTTGTCGGCGAAGCTGTGGTCGCCTCGATGGTGGGCTCAGGCGGCGGCAGAGTTGCTGTTGCCGCGACCGTAGACGGCTCCGCCTCCACGATCACCACAGGAATAGGCGTGCGCTCGCGGGTGGGAACATCGTCCGCAGAAGGCTGGCTTACCGGCGCAGGGATGCCGCAGGCCAGTGCCGCCACCATCGCCACCAGGCCCGCTGCGAGCAGGCGGCTGCGTCCAGGGCCGCTGCCATGGAACCTCGCCAAGAGCCGGTTCACACGTTATCCCTCCGGACTGTATGGCCGCACGCCACGGTAAACCTCAGCTCCCGACAGCGTTCTCAGGATCGTTTCACCCGGGCGGCCGATGCGCTCTGCCAACTCGGTTGCGGTCAGAGGGCGGTTTCCAGTTGCCAGAAGCACGCGAAAAACGGCGTCGACCAGCGAAGTTCGATCGGTGATGTAGTCAGGCTGGCGGGAGCAGTGTGAAAGCAGCGCATAACGCAGCGGATCGACCCGATGCACCTGGCCGGTCTCCGGATCGATCCAATCCCTTAGCGTCAGTTCTGAGGCAGGCTCCGCAGCCAGCGCTTTGCGATGCTCAGGGCAAAGATGCTGGGTCAGGTATAGCTCGAGATCGCTGTTAGTGCGCTTCCACCACTCATAATCAATGTGGAAGAGGGTATCGAGAGTCGGGCGTACCAGGCTGCTGGGCACGCGGGGTCTTGACATGGATCTGCTCTCCTGCAGCTCACCGCCGGACGTGAGGCGTACTTAGCTCTCGATCTTCTCGTCGTTCAGACGCCAGTAGCCGCCGCCGACGTGCTCAAACTCGGGCAGGGCGACCAGACGCGCGAAGATCGGCCCCGGCGGACACCGCCTAACTAGGTTCACGGCGCTGTACAGCGTGCGGGCATGGATGTGCCCCTGTGGGTTGATCGACGCCAGTTCACGCATGATCTCGCCCATCAGCTGCTCCAGCGGCACCTTGCGTTCTGTCTGACGGCGCCACAATGCATCGATCGCATCCGGATCAGGGACATCGATCACCATCAGCTCGTCATACTCGCTGCCAACCGGGCGCTGGACGGAAGTAAAGCGCAGCCGGTTGCCTTCGACGAATGCGGAGCGCACCCACTCTTTGCGGGGGCGCCGCTGCCCGACGTCGATCTGAACACGGCCGGGATCCTCAGTGCGGGCGATCCGCAGGTAGCTGCCAACCGGAACCGCATCGCGCGCAAAGAGATCACCCAGCCCATATACGTAGCCGCCAGGCCGCACCACCCAAGCCGGAATCTCCTCGCCGGTATGGGCATCAACCAGAATGAAGCGAATCCGGGGTGACTGATAGGCTGTCGGAAACAGCAGGCGCAGTTGAGGGGAAAGCGGCAGGGTACCTGACCGCTGGTGAGGATAGATCAGTGTAACCGTGACGGACTGCGGCTCAGAGCCATGCAGCGGCGCCGGAAGATCCGAGTGCTCATCACCAATCTCGGCCTCCAGCTGCCGGAGTTCATCCGTTAGCAAAGTGGGGTCGGACGAGATTGGCGTATACTGAAGCCGCTCCGGGGGGGACTGTACTCCTGCAGGCTCCATCCGCGTCAGGAACCACAGAACTTTGCCCGCTGGCCCCACCTCGTCGAACCGCGCGTCCTGCTGCAGTCCGTAGTTCAGCGAGAATTCGGCCAGCCGCACGTTAATCCCCTGCAGCATACCAACCTGATCCACGATCTCCCGTGTCTCCAGGGGGCCGCCGCCATTCATATCCAGAATGGCTTCTGCCAGGTTGAGATGCCCGGAATTGACATTGGCCAGCAGCGACTTGGGGAACCAGCGGCCCGCCAGCCGCACCAGATCCGGTGAAGAGGCAAGGCTCTTCTCGAGCGCTTCGCCCACCAGCCCACCATATTCGATGAACAGCTCCTCAGGGGGCAGCGTCGGCTTATCGGCCTCGGGTTCCGGCTGCGCTTCCGGTTCGATCAGGTAGCCGGCGTCAAGCCCGCTGGCAAATTCAGCCTCCCGGCCGGGTCCAAAACTGACCTGCAGCACCCTGTATTCACCATAGTCAGGGTTGTCGCCTTGCCGGACATTTGTCACCTCGCCTACAGCGCCGCCCATTGACGGGAATATGAGGCGGGCGCCTGCTTCGTAGACCTGGGTGGGGTGGTAGAAATCGCCAGAGGGTGGCAATGCCTGAGGCTGTGTCGATTCGCGTGATACTCGGTAGCGCACGAGCACCAGCGCCATTTCATCAATCGAAAGAGGCGCTTCGTGCTCGAGCATAACGTTGTACAGATACTCAATATCTGCCTGCTCGACTGAGAAATCCTCGACCCAGTATTCACGGGTCTGGGTATTACGTTGCGCCACCGGGGATCGACTCCATCATGCGCCTGGCTGAAAAGGTGGGGAACGCCTCCTGCTGCGGCGCCTGTCAGCAGATCTCTCGACCGAGCGATTATACCGGAGCGCAGGCAGCGATGCAATGCTCCGCTCCCCCGCAACCAGGTCGGCTCGCTGCACCTGTACGCCTCGCCTGCTGACCCGGACATCCACGACCGGGTGATCGACGCCTACAACCGCATCGTGCAGGCCAAGGGGATTCTCGAAGCCCTGCGCGACGACCTTACTATCTGGCACAGGGAGGAGGATCGGGGCTGAAGCTCAACACATGTTGAGGGGGCGTGCAGCACCTGCTGACCAAAGATGCTATCGCCACTGCGGCAGCGGGCTATGTCTACCGCCTGCTGCACAGAATGCCGCTTGTATCGTTCATGTCTTTCGTCAGCCTGGAAGCGATCCGGTCTGTACCGGTGTCTGATGATGTGTACAGCAAACCTTCTTCGCGGACAAACGAAAGTGGAGTACACTAACCCGTGCTATCTGTAGGTAATAGAGAATGCCCTTCGGGGCAGTTCTCTCTTTTTTCGATTCTTGAGAAGTGCCCCGATAATGAGCAGGGGCTATCCTCTTAATCTCTCTATCGTGATGCAGCTTTTGCCACACCCTTCACCGCCTCACTGAGTGTAGGGTGAACGTGAATCGAACCGGTGATCGCACTCAGTGTGCCATCCCCCGCATTCATCGCGACCACAGCCTCATGGATCAGATCATCAGCATGGACAGCCAGGATATGAAAACCCGGGATTCGCCCATCAGCGATGTCGAAATCTGTCATGATCGTTGAACCTGTGCCGCTATAGCGTCTTTGATCATCTCAACAGTCGGCCAGCCACGCATTCCATCCGGAGTTTGATAGACCCGGCAGCCGAGTGCATAGTTGTCGTGCCCGGTGGGGAAGATATCTCGTCCATTAACTCTGATGGTGGGAGAGCCCTGAAACTGCCAGGCTTCCGCCTCTTCATCTGTTTCTACCCGGATTAACTCAACCGTCTCATCAATACCTGTATCGGACAGGGCGGATCGAAGATGATCCAATCCCGTCCTCCATGATGGACAGTCATCAAAGTAAAGCAGCTCTATCTTCATTACCATTTCCTTTCCTGAGTCTTGAACTCGATGCTCACTGATCCGTTTGAGGTGTGCTGATCAGATGGCAAACACAGGAACGCATCTGAGCATCTTCCGGCAGGTTCCGCCCGATTTCATACAGCCGGGCCAGTTCAGCCCGCAGTACCTCGAGCTGCCGGATGCGCTCAGAGATCGTGTGGATTTGTTCTTCCATCAGGTTCAGAACATATCCGCAGGGCGGTTCGTCGCGTTCCTTGAAGGCGAGAATTTCTTTGATATCATCCAGTGCAAAGTCAAGCGCACGCGCGTTCCTCACAAACTGAAGCCGCGCTATATCACTCTCATCGTAGAGACGATATCCATTCTCTCCTCGTCTGGCCGGGGGCAGTAAACCGATCTCCTCATAGTAGCGAATCGTCTTGCTTGATACCCCGGAGCGTTCGCTGAGTTCACCAATCTCGAACATCATAATCACCTCAATTCAGACTATACACCTTCCAGTCACTGGAAGGTCAAGATATCCATATGATAATACCTGGAACTGCCGCTTTACCGAGCAGGATGTCTCAACACCTCATTCATTGAGTTGACGGGGCATCCCGGCATCCATCCCTGGCCGCCAATCGAACCTCTGGCGGGCTGTCGCCCGCAGACCGTATGAAAACATTCTGTTTTCAACCAGAAGTTCAGATGACCTGAGCTTCTTGATCCTATTCCTCAGAAGGAGGACTTCGAGATGTATGGGCAGCTGACCATCGTGGGGAACCTGGGCCGTGATCCGGAGATGCGCACGGTGTACTCACCGGCTACGCCCTCCGGCAAGCCGGTGACCAACTTCTCTGTGGCCGTCAACACCCGCTGGACCAACAGCGACGGTGAGCCAGGCGAGCGGGTCACGTGGTACAAGGTCGCGTGCTGGGGCAAGCTGGCTTAGCAACCGAAGGTTGCCGGTCACACAACCAGTACCTCGCCAAAGGGCGCCAAGGTCATGGTGGTCGCCCGCCGCATCGAAGCCGAAGCATACATCGACAAGGAGGGCCAGCCGCGCGCCGCCCTCAAAGTGACCGCCGACGCGGTCAAGTTCCTGGATGCGAACGGCAACGCAGAACCGGTCGTGCAGGAACAGGCGGAGGAAATCCCCTTCTAACGGGGCCTCCACAAACACGCGGGGATGCTCTGGCAAGAGGGCATCCCCGCTTTTTGTTACCCTATACACAGAAGTTGCCAAGCAGGTTGCAGATGGAGAAGATGGAGTCTGTGGACGAAGTCTACTCAGAAGCACCTGCACACCGGAGAGAGCCACCCGGCGCAAGGCCAGCCAGATGTATGCAGACGGGCTGAACTTCCGGCGGATCAGGCGGATACTGGGGGGTAGCCCACCGGTCAGTGATCAACCGGGTGAATGCGTATACAGCCAGCCTGCCGGATGAGCCGCCGGTGCCGGGCGAGGCGCAGGCTGTGCATGAGCTGGATGAGCTATTCACCTTTGTCGGGAGTAAAAAAACGAAGCCTACATCGTCACCCGGGTAGACCGTGCGACGCACTGCATTGTGGGCTGGGACGTGGTTGCCGGGCGCAGCTATGAAACAAACGCTCCAGCCCCTGCTTGACCGCTCGCCGCAGGCTCAGCACTATGACTCCGATGCCCTTTCAGTCTACGACACCCTGGTCTACTACCCCGGTCACCATCTCACCGCACCCGGCAAGTCCCAGACCTACTCTGTTGAAGCTGATAACTTGGTGCTGCGCCATTACCTTGCCCGCCTCGTCCGCCGCTCGCGCTGTTTCTCGCCCTGCCGGCGCGCCCTCTGGGCCGCCATCAAGCTCTTCGTCTTTGCCTGGAACCGCCGCCCGATGTACAAACGCCGTTTCCCGGCCTATCCTGCCCATGTCAAAGACTTCGTGTACCCGTGATGTTATCCACTCCCGGTGTGGGCCAACGGCCAGCCCGATCAGGGAAATTCTACCCGCACCCACTGCAGCGGATCGACCTGCACCCCCCCGACCCACATCTCCCAGTGCAGATGAGATGCAGTGGAAAGACCGGTGTTGCCAACTGTGCCAATCTGCTGGCCGGCTGAGACACGATCGCCGGGCTGAACCAGTATGCTGGACTGATGCCAGTAGCCCGTATGCACTCCCCAACCATGATCGAGGATGGTGACATAGCCCCGCACGGTCAGCAAGCCCGTATCGACAACGATGCCATCAGCAGGGGCATAGACTGGCGTACCAGTGGGCGCAGCAAAATCTGCGCCGGTGTGGAAAGCGGAGTAGCCGCTCGATCCGTAGGCTCGGGCCGTACCAAATGCAGAACTCATCACGCCGGCTGTTGGGAGATCGAACAGGTCGTCCCAGAGCCGCTCCGGGGTGAACCCGCTCATAGCGGCTGCGATATAGGCCGCCTCGGCGGAGACAGTCTCCTGATCGCTCAGCACCGCCGCCGCCTCAGGCGAGAGTCGGATCACTTCCTGCGCGTATCCGCCCGGGACGATCAGCACACTCCGGACGAAAGATGCCCTTACCCCTTCCTCGCTCTCAAAGATCAGTTCGAGGGGATACACGCCTGTTGCCGTCCAGCGATCGATCCCCAGCAAAGCGATGTTCGACTCCTCGCTCGAGACCGCCTCAACGGTCTTTCCCAGAAAGGTCACGCTGAGCTGGCCGGGGACCGTGGTCGATGCGCTTAGGACAGCACTACGGCCGGGCTCCAGTGGAAGCGGGCGCAGGGTAATGCTGAGCCATGGATCTGCCAGATGGTCCATCTCGTGTTCAGCTGCCCCCGGGATCGCCAGCGGCTTCCCTGGCGGGATGGCATATAGCGCTCTCAGGTGATTGGCCAGCAGGATCGCATAAGGTCTGCTGTTAGCCCGCAGCGCAAGCTCCCACAGCGAGGCGTTCGCTCCGGTGCGAGCGATAGTGGTCCCCTGGAGCATCGGGGAAGGCAGCGATCGGATCGACTGGCCAGCGATAAGTCGATCAGGGTGGACAATGTGATTGAGCCGGGCAAGCGTGGCTGAATCCATCCCGTGCAAAGCGGCAATCTCTGCCAGGCTGTCGTCAAATCCGACGATCACGACCGTCGATCCGGGAGGAGCCGCGCCAGCCGCGGGAATGATCAGCCTCTGCCCAACCTGGATGCCCGCCAGACCGAGGTTGTTGGCAGACGCCAGCTGGTCAGGTAGGAGTCCATAGATCCCGGCGATTGTGTCGAGCGTTTCACCGGGCTGCACAACATGGATAGTTGCCGCCGGCAGATCAGGCGGAATCGTACCATCCTGGGCAAAGGCCGCTGATCGGGTAAGCGAAATAAGGGTGGCGGCGAGCAGCGCCGCCAGCGTCGCGCGAAGGTGCTGCTCAGGGCTCCGTTGGTTCAAGAGATAGCTCATCGCCGACAGCCACACACTCAAGTAAAGGTGGTGCGGCCTCCAGGGTATATCGTGCAGGCCGCGCCGGAAGATAGACTGGGCGCCAGGGTCTGGCCAACACGGTATCTACCACCCGCAGGTCGCCGTCCAGCCAGATCACGGCAATAGGGAATCTCATGAACAGCATATGGATCGAGCTGTTCATCCGGCTGGCACGAGGCTCAACCAGCAGCAGCCCCTCGCCTGGATGCAGGGCTGCGCGGAACATCAGGCCCCTCAATTTACAGGGGAATGAACTGCACCAGCGCACCGCGCTCAGCAGCACAGCGCCCGAGGCGACATGAACAAGACGCGCCGTCTGAGGTTTTGGCATGTCGGTGTGTCGTCCGGCTTGCCTCAGATCGAGGCAGCATTCCCCGCTGGCGCATCCGAAGCCTCTGCGGCATCGCCCCCCTCCCCCGATAGCACTCGCTTGATGGCCTGCACCAGTTGGTTGGGGCTGAAAGGTTTCGTGATGTAGTCCTGAACCTTTGCAATATGAAGTCCCAGCACACGATCGATGCTGGTCGCTTTGGCCGTAACGACGATGACAGGAATATCCTTCATCCGTTCGTCCGCCTTCATTTGCTGGTAAACGTCCCAGCCGTTGATGTCCGGCATCATCAGGTCAAGCAGCACCAGATCGGGCTGGATGCGGGCAACCATTTCGAGCCCCTCCTGCCCGCCCACCGCTCCATGCACCTCAAAGCCACGGCTCTTGAGAATCAGACTGACCAGCTCGATCATGCCAGGTTCATCTTCAATGATGCAGACTACCCGGCGTTCACTCTGCGGATCGCTTGGCATGATAACGCTCCCCTTCCCCACAGCCCAACAGCCCGTATCTATGATCATTCAGAATAAAGTGAACGGGCATGCACCCACATTGTAGCAAGGCCGGCGCTTCATGCAAATCTAACGTAGTGTGTCATGTCAAATGCGACTCCGCGAAAGCCTGAGCGGGAGTCTTCATCGCCAGGGCCAGATGAGGGCGCTGGTGATGGTAGTAGTCGAGAAAAGCATCGGCCCTGGCTTGAGCGAGTGGCAAATC
>DAOTXW010000097.1:0-11110 GCA_034435035.1 Anaerolineae bacterium
GCGCCGCGCAGGTCGATCAGCCGCCAGCGCGGGCCGACGGCCCCGGCGGCCCCGGGGATCGGGCGGCTGTCCACCCATTCGAGCTGGAGGGAGCGCCGGCCCCGGAAGTCGTTGACGCGCGGGATCGCCAGCAGATCGAAGGGGCCGGCGGGCAGCGGATGCTCCGCGCCGCGCCACCAGGTGAGGGCCTGCTGCGTGCCGGCCTCATCCTCCACCGTCAGACGGCGGTGGCGCCGGCCCGCGCCGAACACGGCATCGCTCACCACCCTCAGGCCGGGGATCAGCAGCGTGACCGGCGGGTTCCCCGGCCCGAACGGGGCCAGCCGGTTGAGGGCCTCGGCCAGCTCGAAGGTCACCCCGGCCAGCGGGATGACGGCATCCACCGGACGGCCCTGCGGCGCCGCCGGATCGCGGGTGCGCTCGACCTCGTTGGAAAGCCGCCGCCGCAGCGTCGGGATCAGGTCGGCATCCAGCGCCAGGCCGGCTGCGCCGGGGTGCCCTCCATGCGAGACGAGCAGATCGGCGCAGGCCGCGATGCACGCGCCGATGTCCACGCCCGGCACGCTGCGGGCCGAGCCGCGGGCCAGCGGCCCCTCGCCGACGGCCAGCAGCACCGCGGGCCGGTGATACTGCTCCACCAGCCGCGAGGCCACAATGCCGATCACGCCGGGGTGCCAGTGCGGACCTTCCAGCACCAGGGCGGCGTAGTTTTGTACCAGCGCCGGCTCGCGGGCGATCTGCGCCTGAGCCGCGCCATAGATCTGGTCCTCCAGCTGGCGGCGGCGGTGGTTCAGGGCCTCCAGCTGCTCGGCGATGCGGGCGGCCTTGAAGGAGTCATCGGTGGTCAGCAGTTCGACGGCCAGCGCGGCGTCATCCAGCCGGCCCAGCGCGTTCAGGCGTGGGCCGATCTGGTAGCCGATCAGGTCGCTGGACATGTTCGTCGGATCGATCTGAGCGGCGATCAGCAGCGCCTGGAGTCCGGCTCGACGGGGCGAACGCAGACTGTCCAGCCCGCGCTGGAGCAGGTAGCGGGTATCGCGCTGCTGGACGGCCACATCGGCCACGATGCCCAGCGCCGCCAGGTCGAGGTACTGAAGCGCCCCGTGCGGCTGGCCGGCGCGGGTGTACAGCTCCTGCGCCAGCAGATAGGCCACGCCGACGCCCGGCAGATCGCGCAGGGCGTGGCCGGGCGGCAGCCGCTGCGGGCTGACCACGGCGGGCGCGTCCGGCAGGACGGGCGGCAGCGCGTGGTGATCGGTGATCAGGAAGGCGGCCCCCTGCGCGGCGGCGACGGCAGCCGCCTCGTGGGCCGCGATGCCGGTATCGCAGGTCAGCACCACGCCGATGCCGTCCCCGGCCAGCAGGCGGGCCAGCGTCGGAGCCTGCACGCCGTGGCCATCCGTCAGACGGTGCGGCACATGAAAGGCCACGTCGCCGCCCAGGCCGCGCAGCGCATCGACCAGCAGCGCGGTGGCGGTCTGCCCGTCCACGTCGAAGTCGCCCCACACCAGGATGCGCTCGCCCGCCCGGACGGCCTCCAGCAGGCGGTCGGCGGCGGCGGCCAGATCGGGCAGGTCGGTGGGCGGGGCCGGCGCGTAATACTCCGGATCGAGGAAGGCCAGCGCGGCGGCGGGGTCGGTGAAGCCGCGCCGGGCCAGGATGTCGGCCACCAGCGGGTGCCCCCCGACGGCGGCCCGCAGGGCGTCAGGGGCAGTCAGGTCAGGGGGCAGCAGCCAGTCCACAGACAGCCTCCACGGCGGAACCGATCGATCTCAGCGGGAGTCATCCAGCGCGCGCGCCAGCAGATCGGCTACGCCCAGCCCGGGCGCCCAGCGCCGCAGATATGCAGAGTCGAGCCGGCCCCCCTGCGTGCGGATCACCCCCCGAATGTCCTGCCACTGGCGATCCGAGACTTCGCCGCCGGCGCGGTACCATTCCAGTTTCGCCAGCACGATGTCTTCAGCGGTCGCCACATAGACGGCTGAAGAGGGTCTCTCCAGCAGCGGCAGACGGACGCGGCGTGCCATCTGGGCGTGGTCGTAGGGCCGATCTCCGAGCAGGAACAGGTCGATCTTCAGCCCGCTGGCATAGTGGATCAGGTTGGCGCTGCCCCGCCGCCGGGCTGCGTCGGCCAGCATAGCGGCATCCGCATAGAACCGGCCTTCCAGCAGATTCACCAGCGGCTCAACCTGTTCAGGCCGCCGATCGACAATCACGTCGGCGCCGAGCGTGCTGCGAGTCACGCCGTGCGCGAAGCTGGCGATCGACCCGCCGACGAAATAGGGCACCGCCAGCCGCTCCAGCGCCGCGACGACCGCCAGCAGCCCATCGGCGGGGTCAACCACCGGTATCCTCCCGCGGGCCGTAGACCTTTGCCGCCAGCTCCTCCCCCAGGATCAGGTCCATCAGACGGCGCTCGATCTGCGCCTCCGTCCCCTCCGGGTGCCGCTGACGCAGGCCCGCCAGCGCCAGGGTGCGGGCCATGCGGTTGAGGCCGCGCACGACCTCCATTTTCTGCGCCAGCGTCATCTCCCGCATCCGGCGCAGCAGGATCGCTTCAGCTTCAGGATCGGTGTCGGCAAACAGGCGGCTCATCGCAGGCCATCAGCCCCGGATCGGCGGCGCGCGGGCGTCCCCGGACGCGCCCCAATGTGTTACAATCTTTTCTATTAAAGCCCAGAACGCCTCAACGGGCTATCCGGTCGCCCGCCAGCCGGATCGCCCCGACCCTGTGGAGTGAACATCGCTATGGCTCACCGCATCGAAGGAATGGATGTATTCGGCACGCGGGCCGAACTGAGGACGGCTTCCGGGACGGTCTCCTACTACCGTCTGAGCAGGCTGGAGGAGGACGGCGTAGCCGCCATCTCCCGGCTGCCCTACGCGATCCGCATCATGCTGGAAGCGGCGCTGCGCCAGTGCAACGAGAACGAGATCACCCGCCAGGATGTGCTGGCCTACGCGGGCTGGAAGCCCCGCCCTGCCGAGGTCGAAGTGCCCTACCTGCCCGCCCGCGTGATCCTGCAGGACTTCACCGGCGTGCCGGCGGTGGTCGATCTGGCGGCGCTGCGGGCGGCGATGGCCCGCCTGGGCGGCGACCCCGCTCGCATCAACCCCAGCGTGCCGGTCGATCTGGTCATCGACCACTCGGTGCAGGTGGATCGCTTCGGGTCGCGGCTGGCGCTGGCCGCCAACGCCGAGCGCGAGTTCGCCCGCAACCGCGAGCGCTACGAGTTCCTGCGCTGGGGCAAAGAGGCGTTCGATAACTTCCGCGTCGTCCCGCCGGCCACGGGCATCGTCCATCAGGTGAATCTGGAGTACCTGGCGAAGGGCGTGCAGGTGGGCGGTGAAGGCGATCGGCGGGTGGCTTACCCCGATACGCTGGTCGGCACCGATTCGCACACCACCATGATCAACGGGCTGGGGGTGGTGGGCTGGGGCGTGGGCGGCATCGAGGCCGAGGCGGTCATGCTCGGCCAGCCGATGGTCATGCTGCTGCCGGAGGTGATCGGCTTCAAGCTGACCGGCCGGCTGCCCGAAGGCGCCACCGCCACCGATCTGGTGCTGACCGTCACGGAGATGCTGCGCCGCAAGGGCGTAGTCGGCAAGTTCGTGGAGTTCTATGGCCCCGGCCTCAGCCGGCTGGCCCTGGCCGACCGCGCAACCATCGCCAACATGGCCCCGGAATACGGGGCGACGATGGGCTTCTTCCCGGTCGATGCCGAGACGCTCAACTACCTGCGCGGCACAGGCCGCGACGAGGCGCTGATCGACCTGGTGGAACGCTACACCAAGGAGCAGGGGCTGTTCCGCACCGACGATTCGCCGGAGGCCAGCTACAGCGATACGCTGGCGCTGGACCTGGGCACTGTGGAGCCGAGCCTGGCCGGCCCGCGCCGCCCGCAGGACCGCGTGCCGCTGGCCCGCGTCAAGGAGAGCTTCGCGCAGGCGCTGACCGACATCTTCGAGCGCCCGGCTGACGCCCCGGAGGTTGAGGTCCGCTTCGACCACAGCCGCACGACCCTGCGGGATGGCTCGGTGGTGATCGCCGCCATCACCTCCTGCACCAATACCTCCAACCCGGCGGTGATGATCGGGGCCGGGCTGCTGGCCCGCCGGGCCGTCGAGGCCGGGCTGTCCGTGCCGCCGCATGTCAAGACCAGCCTGGCGCCCGGCTCCCGCGTGGTCACACGCTACCTGGATGCCGCCGGCGTGACCCCCTATCTGGAGGCGCTTGGCTTCCATGTGGTCGGCTACGGCTGCACCACCTGCATCGGCAACAGCGGGCCGATCGATGAGGCGATCAGCGAGGCGATCCAGCAGAACGATCTGGTGGTGGCGGCTGTGCTGAGCGGCAACCGCAACTTCGAGGGGCGCATCCACCCGCTGACCCGCGCCAACTACCTGGCGTCGCCGCCGCTGGTGGTGGCCTACGCGCTGGCGGGCCGCATGGACATCGACCTGAACCGCGAGCCGATCGGCATCTCGCGGGATGGTCAGCCGGTGACCCTGCGCGACCTCTGGCCCTCGCAGGAAGCGGTGCAGGAGGCGATCAGGGCGGCGCTGAAGCCGGAGATGTTCACCGCCGAGTACGCCAACGTGTTTGATGGCAACCCCACCTGGAACGCCATCGCGGTGCCCGAAGGCGATCTGTATCACTGGGACAGCGAATCCACCTACATCAAGGAGCCGCCCTTCTTCAAGGGCCTGTCGCCGGAGGAGCCGGCGACTGCCGCGGACATCCGCGGGGCGCGGGTGCTGGCCCTGCTGGGGGATTCGATCACCACGGATCATATCTCCCCGGCCGGCAGCATCCCGGCCAACAGCCCGGCGGGCCAGTACCTGATCGCCCACGGCGTCGATCCGGTGGATTTCAACTCCTACGGCTCGCGGCGCGGCAACCACGAAGTGATGATGCGCGGGACGTTTGCCAACATCCGGCTGCAGAACCAGCTGGTGCCGGGCGTCAAAGGCGGCTGGACGGTCTACCTGCCGGACGGCGCGGGCAGCCGCGAAGCCGGCGAGCAGATGACTATCTACGAGGCGTCGATGCGCTACCAGAGCGAAGGCACGCCGCTGGTGATCCTGGCCGGCAAAGAATACGGCACCGGCTCCTCGCGGGACTGGGCGGCCAAAGGCACGATCCTGCTGGGCGTGAAGGCGGTGATCGCCGAGAGCTACGAGCGCATCCACCGCAGCAATCTGGTGGGGATGGGCGTCCTGCCGCTCCAGTTCCAGCCCGGTGAGAACGCGCAGACGCTCGGCCTGACCGGCTTCGAGATCTACGATATTGAAGGCATTGCCAGCCCGGACTTCAAGCCCGGCCAGCCGGTGACCGTCAGGGCGCGCGCCGACGACGGGAGCCGGGCGGTCGAGTTCCGCGCCACGGCCCGCATCGATACGCCGGTCGAGCTGCGCTACTATCGCAACGGGGGCATCCTGCACACGGTGCTGCGCCGCATGGCAGCCGAAGGGGCCTGATGGAGCGCTCGATCCGCTGGCGTCCCGGCTGCTGCGGCCGCCGGGGCGCTCTTTTTGTCGGCGGGGCCGCGCCTGTGGATAATGATGCGCGGGCGCGCGCCATTGCGCCCGACTGGCTGACCTGATCAGCATACCCGGGTGCGAACCGTGTCGGATTCTGTGGCGGGCCCTGCAGCCCCTGTTGAACTCTCTCTGATCCTGCCCTGCTATAACGCCGCCTCGCTGCTGGAGGGATCGGTGTCGGCCCTGATGGCCTATCTGGAAGGGCTGGGGGTGGGCTGGGAGATCGTGCTGGTGGATGATGGCAGCACCGACGGCACGCCGGCGGTCCTGGCCCGGCTGGCCGGTCCGCGCGTGCGGACGCTGCGGCTGGAGCCGAACCGGGGCAAGGGCCGCGCCGTCCGCGAAGGGATGCTCGCCGCCGCCGGGCGCGCCCGCCTGTTCACCGATGCCGACCTGCCCTACCGGCTGGACAGCATCGCGGCCTGCCTGGATCAGATCCAGGCGGGGCGTGACGCCGTCTTCGGCAGCCGGCTGCTGGCCGGCTCCACCATCGAGGCGGATCTGCCGCTGCTGCGCCGGCTGGCCAGCGGCCTGTTCCGGCTGGCCGCCGGGACGATCATCGGCCGCTACGATCTGGATACCCAGTGCGGCTTCAAGGGGTTTTCCGGCCCGCTGGCCGACCGCCTCTTCCCGCTGCTGACCATCGACCGCTTCGCCTTTGACGTGGAGCTGTGCCTGCTGCTGGCCGAGGCCGGCGTGCCCATCGGCCTGATCCCGGTGCAGCTGGTGAACCAGGAACTGACAACCGTCACCTTCGTGAGCGCCGGCCTGCAGACGGCGGTCGAGCTGGGGCGCATCGGGCTGCGCCGCCTCCGCCGGGGCTACGATCTGCACACGCTGCACGCCTTCGCCGCCCCGGCAGCCTGATCGGCTGCCCGCTGCCCAGACATTGAGGAGCCGGCCGTATGGAACTCCGACAACCCCCCGCTGCCTCCCGGCGCCTGCCCGGCGGAGTCCTGGCGCTGGCGGTGATCATCCTGCTGGCGGCGGCCTTCGTCCGATTCTACCGGCTGTCCGAAGTCCTGCCGGGGCTGGGCGATGACGAGGCGCTGGAGGTGATCGAGGCGCTGAACTTCGCGCAGCACGGCACCATCCCGATCACCGTATGGCCGCACGGCACCGAGGTGCTGTCGCGGATGGTGCAGGGGGTCCTGTTTATCTTCATCGGCCCGTATCCGTTTGTGGGGCGGCTGACGCTGGCTTTCTGGGGGGTGCTGGCCGTCGCACTGACCTTCCGGGCCGCGCGGTCGCTGTTCCGCCATCTGCCGGCGCGGGATGCTGCCGCGCTGGCCGCCGCCGCCGCGCTGGGGGGATTCTCCGCTTTTCTGGTGCTCAGCCGGTCGGTGTTTCGCGGCGGGATGCTGCCCGCCGCCATGGCCGCCGCCATCCTGATGCTGGCCCGCGCCTGGCACACCGGCCGCCGCCGGGACTTCGCGCTGGCCGGGCTGCTGTGGAGCGGGTGCGCCCTGGTCTACCTGCCGGGGCTGTTCATGCTGCCGGCGATGGCCGCGATCCTGCTGCACCAGAGCGCCTTCAACTGGCGGAGCATGCGCCGCCGCCTGCCGCAGATCGGCATCCTGCTGGGCGCGATGGTCATCCCGATGCTGGCAGTGGCCGCGCTGGAGATCGGCATGCCCGGCCCCCTGTACTTCCGGCTGGGCGACGCCAGCGCCCGGGCCGCCCGTGAACCGGAAGCGGCGAATCTGCTGCGCCGCTACTTCGCCTCGTTCCGGGGCGTCTACAAGACCGGCGGCCTGGATCCCAAGCGCAGCATCGCCGACGCCCCGCTGCTGAACCCCGCGCTGGTGGCGCTGGCGCTGCTGGGCGTGCTGGTCTGCCTGACGCGCCTGCGCCGGCTGGCGGCTCCGGTGCTGCTCTCGCTGAGCCTGCTGATGGTGCTGCCGCTGACGCTGGGCGATGCGCTCATCGACGGCCTGCGGATGGCGGGAATATTCGTGCCGGCGGCGCTGCTGGTCGGGCTGGGCGGCGGGCAGATCGTGGCGACTCTGCGGGCGGAAGGCGGGCGGGCTGCCGCCGCCATCGGGGCGCTGGCGCTGGCCTGGATCGTGGTCTGGAGTGGGATCGGGTCCTTCCGCGCTTTTTTCTCGTTCTACGACAACCCGGATCAGTGGCGCACCGACCACGAGCGCAGCTTCGTCTGGTACTTCCTGACCGCACATGTCGATCTGGCTGAGCGCCTGAACACCGTCGATCAGCCCACCTATCTGACTCTGGACGAGTATTACGGGCACACCACCCGCTTCATTCTGGCCGCCCGCTACCCGCGGGTGATCTCGTTCAGCGAGCGGGCCGGCCCGGGCGAACCGCTCAATCTGCCGGATGGCCAGATCGTCCTGCCCGCGGAAGGGCTGGAGGGCCCGCCGCCGGCGGCCTATGTCCTGCTGCTGCCGCGCGGGCCGGGCCAGCGCGGGACGGTGATCCTGCTGCCCGCGCTGGATGAAGCCGCCGCGGCGGCGCTGCGCGACCGGGCGGTCGAGTCCGGCGAGGCATGGCACAGCGAGCGCAGCGGCCTGCTGGGCTACCGCCTGCCCCTCCAGGGCGCGGAGAACCCCTTTGCGGCGCTGTCATCGCCCCTGCTGGAGCCGCTGGCGACCTTCGACGGGGGCCTGCAGCTGATGGGCTGGGAAGGCCCGCGCACGCTGATCCCGGGTTCGCGTCAGGTAGTGACGCTCTACTGGCGGGCGGAGCGCCGCCAGCCGACCGATGTCTACCTGTACGTGCATCTGCTGGACCGCAGCGCCACGGGCCTGACTTCCGGCGGCGATGATGTGATCGGGCGCTGGTCCCACAGCCCGCGCATCTGGCGGCGGGGCGCGATCGTGCCCGAAACCCGGACCATCGATGTGCCGGACGGCCTTGCGCCCGGCCCCTACGGCCTGCTGATCGGCGTCTACCGGCCCTTTGAGGAGGATTCCCCGCTGACAGTGACCGGGCCGGCGGGCGAAGACCTGGGCGTGAGCTACCAGCTGTGGCCGCTGAAGGTAGCCGCGCCGCCCACTGCCATCCCGGAGGATTTGACGCCAACCGATGTCACGCTGGGCGGCTTCGCCGAGCTGGCGGGCTACCGTCTCACCCGGGAGGGGCAGCCCGCCGCATGGGAGGATCTGGCCGGTGGGCAGACCTTCACGCTCACGCTCTACTGGCAGGCCCTGACGACCACCACCGCCTCCAACCATATCTTCGTGCACGTCGAGTCGCCGGACGGCGCGATGCTCACGGCCAGTGACGGCCCGCCGCAGGAGGGGGCCTATCCCACCCCGATCTGGGATATGGGCGAAGTAGTCGCTACCGCCCACACCCTGACCCTGCCGCCCGACGCGGATGCCTTCTCCGTGCGGCTGGGGATGTATTCATGGCCCGACCTGACGCGCCTGCCCGCCGTACAGGACGGCGAGCGCACCCCGGACGACCGCGTCACGCTGTGGGCGCCGTAACCGGCGGTTGCCCCGGCCCGGCGAATGGCGCATAATCCCCCCCGGAGCAGGGAGGCGTCATGAACCGCTGGCGTGCTGGCAAGCAGGAGATCGCGATCGGGCTGTGGCTGGCCGGGGCGGCGGTGGCGCTGGCCGCCCTGGCGTGCGGCAATGCGCCGGTCGCGCCGGATACCCCGGCCACGGTGCAGGCGTTTTACGCCACCATCACCGCGCAGGCCGCGTCGGGCAGCCCGTTCCCCACCCGCCCGCCCGACATCACCCCGACGCCGACCTCAACCGCCACGCCCAGCCCCAGCCCCACGCCGCCGGAGGCCCGCGCCGGCAACGGCGCCAACCCGATCGTGCCGCGCTGCCAGACCATCCTGACCATCGACGGCGACAGCGCCGACTGGGCCGGGGCCGGCGCGGCCTCCCTGCCGCTGACGACCGTCACCTACGGCGAGGGGGAATGGATCGGCGGGCAGGACCTCAGCGGCGAGGCGCAGGTCTGCTACACGGACAGCGGCCTGTACCTGTCCGTGTTCGTCATCGACGATATCCATGTCCAGATCGAACGCGGCACGCGCTCATGGCGCGGCGACGGCGTTGAGTTCATGTTCGACGGTGACCTGCGCGGCGACTTTGACGACGATTCCATGAACGACGATGACGTGCATCTGGGCCTCAACAGCGGCAACTTCGACGACATCCCGCCGGAGGCCGTGCAGTACCAGCCTGAGCTGGGCGGGGAAAGCCGCGTGCCGGTGGCGGTCCGCCGCGACATCAATACCGGCGGCAACTATGTGCTGGAGGCGGCTGTGCCGTGGCCTGTGCTGGGCATCACCCCGGAGCCGGCGATCGGCTACGGGCTGTGCATCGCCATCAGCGATAACGACCACGTCGGGGCGGCCCAGCAGGACAGCATGGCCAGCCACTGCATCGGGCTGATCACCAGCAACCCGACGACCTGGGTCACCGCCACGTTCGACTGATCGGAGCGCTATGGATCCCGCACCCACACGCCGGGCGGAGCTGATCGCCGGGGCGCGCGATACGCTGCCGCTGATCGCCGGGGCCATCCCGTTCGGGATCATCTTCGGGGCGGTGGCCCGCACCAGCGGCCTGAGCGACGGCGCGGCGCTGGCGATGTCGGCGCTGGTGTTTGCCGGATCGTCGCAGTTCATCGCCGCCGGGCTGGTGGCGCAGGGCGTCCCCGCCGCGCTGATCGTGCTGACGACCTTCGTCGTCAACCTGCGGCATGCCCTGTATTCGGCGACGCTGGCCCCGCACGTGCGCCATCTGCCGCAGCGCTGGCTGCTGCCGCTGGGCTTCTGGCTGACCGACGAGACATTCGCCGTGGTGATCACCCGCTACGGGCGGCCAGATGCCTCGCCGCGCCAACACTGGTATCACCTGGGGTCGGCGCTGGCGATGTACGGCAACTGGCAGCTGTGCACCCTGATCGGGCTGCTGGCCGGGCAGGCGATCCCGGATGCGCGCGGCTGGGGGCTGGAGTTCGCCATGGTGGTCACGTTCATCGGGCTGGTGGTGCCTATGGTCACCGATCGCCCGGCGCTGGCGGCGGTGCTGGCCGCCGGGATCGTCTCGCTGCTGGCCTACGGGCTGCCCAACCGGCTCGGCCTGATGGCCGGGGCGCTGGCCGGGGTGGCCGCCGGGCTGATCGCCGAGGGGCTGAGGCCGAAGCCCGCGCCGCAGGTGCTGATCCACGAGGAGGACGCGCCGTGACGCCGATCACCCTGCCGGAGGCGCTGCTGGTGGCCGGGATGATGGCCGTGACCTTCGGGGTGCGCTACCCCGTGCTGGCGCTGCTGGGCCGGCTGACGCTGCCCCCGCTGGCGCTGCGGGCGCTGCGCTACGTCCCGCCTGCCGTGCTGACGGCCATCAGCGTGCCCGCCGTGCTGATCCCCGATGGGCAGCGCCTGGCGCCGGGGATCGACAATGCGTACCTGGCGGCGGCCATCGTAGCGGTGATCGTCTCGTGGCGCACGCGCAGCCTGCTGCTGACGATCGCGCTGGGGATGGCCGCCTTCTTCCTGTGGCGGCTGCTGTTCTGAGCAGGGGATCGGAGGCAGCGGCCAGCGCCGGGCGGCGGCTTGACGCTGCTCGCCGCC
>DAOTXW010000098.1:0-14852 GCA_034435035.1 Anaerolineae bacterium
CTGCCCACCCCGCGCACGCCGGCGGCCGCGTCCGGCGACTCAGCGGAGCAGGCGCGCGCCTTCGCCGAGCCGATCCTGGCGGCGGTGGCCAGCCTCCCCCCTGACTACCAGGACGACTTCAGCGACCCGGCCAGCGGGTGGGCCTGCAACGGATCGCCCCGGGGGTGCGAAGGCGCGGGCTACCGGGATGGGACTTACCGGATCAGCGTCCCCTATCTGCCTCCAGAACAGTGCTGTGTGGGCGCCGTGGATGCGGATATGCCCTCCTTCTCGGATTTCGTCATGGAGTTCGACGCCAGCTTTGTCTCAGGCGGCGAAGGCGAATGGAATATGTCTTTCCGGCGCACCGAAGACGTGGACGGCTCGCCGCACTACCTGTGGTATCGGCTCGTCTTTCACCCGGATGGGACTTTCCTCGTCGATCGGACGGCCGGCCAGGACAGGTCAGAGTCCACGACCCTTGTGCCCATCAGCAGGCCGGCAGCCGCGTTCCGGCGCGGCCCGGAGGCCAACCATGTGACTCTCATCGCCCGCGGGCCGCAGATCGCCTTCTACCTGAACGGCGAGCCGCTGCTGCTGATCGCCGACGACACCGCCCGGGAAGGGATCTTTGTCCCGGTGGTGATGGGCAACACGTCCGAGCCTTTCGAAGTGCGCTTCGACAACATCCGGGTCTGGGACCTCACCGGCCTGGAGGCGCTCACGCTGTACGATGACTTCGAAGACCCGGCCTATGACGGCTCGGTGAACCCGGCGCTGTGGGGAGCCAGCCCGGTCTCAGGCTGCGCCTACCGGCAGAGCAACGGCGTGCTGGCGTTCCCCTACGATAACAGCGCCGAAGCGTGCAGCCCTGCCATGCTGGCCCTGAGCGGCGTGTCGCTGGACGAGCTGGGGGTATTCGAGGCCCAGGTGCGGGTCTCCAGCGACTTCAACCGCCAGGGCTCCGCCCAGCAGGTGATCCTGTTCCGGAGCTACAGCCTGCCGGAAGCAGCCAGCAGCGGCAGCTGGTGGGCCGAATGTGGCCTGGCTTCCGGGGAGGACGCCCTCACCCTCAACTTCAACGTGCAGAACGCCAGCGTCGGACGGGTGGACTACACCCGTTCCCTGCCCGCCGAATTCGACCGCTGGTACACGATCCGGCTGGCCGCTGACCCGGCCACAACCACCTTCAGCTGCACCGCGGACGGGGTTCTGCTCGGCTCCATCGTGCCCGCCGATGCCGGGGCGCTGCAGGACGCCGTCTTTGAGCGCGAGATCCTGGCGTGGCGCGGCATGGGCCCCGCCCAGGCCACCAGCTACGTGGACAACGTCCGCCTCTTTCCGGGCCCGGAAGGGCTGGCAGCCGCCCCCGACGCACCGACGCCGATCCCCTCCGACCCGACGCTGATCGACGACTTCGAGGATCCGGCCTATGAGGGATCGATCAACACCGTCATCTGGCGTGCCGGGCAGGAGATCCGGCAGGAGGGCGGCGTGGGCGTGATCCGGCAGGTGGACGCGCCGAACGTTGGGAAGAGCATCTTTGTGCGCGAGCTGGCCAACTTCATCCTGCCAGACGCCCCGATGTTCGTCCAGGCCGATCTGATGCTCGATGCCGAGAACCCGCGCGGCAACATCCATTTCTCCCTGGATGGCTATTCCGACGAAGATGCCACCGGGTTCCAGGAGAGCCAGTGCGGGCTGGAGGCGCAGAGCGCCACGCCGCCCGCCGCGAACAACTACTGCTGGTCGCGCTGGAACCTCAACAATAGGATCGTATTTGACGACCCATCGCCGTCCTTCAGCCTGCCCGGCACCATGCTGGCGACCTGGTACACCTTCCGGCTGGAGATCGACCCGGCGACGATGACCCTCACCTTCTACGTGGACGGGCAGCGGGTCGGCTCCTCCACCCCGGCGCGGGCGGACATCCTGCGGACGGGCCGCTTCACGCTGAGTCTGGGGACACACTCACCCAGCGGCACCGTCACCGGCTACGTGGATAACGTGCGGGTCGGCACCTTCCGACCGTAACACCCCTTCTGCCTCCGGAGAACTCGCCATGCCGCGCACCGCAGCCCCTCTGACAGCGCTCCTCACCGCCGCCCTGCTGCTGGCCCTGCCCGGTCCGGCGGCGGCGCAGGACGGGCTAACCCTGATCATCAACGAGGTGACGGCGCAGCCGATCCCGGGTGAGGCCGCTTACACCGTCACCGCCTACGTCACCGCCGCCGACTCCGCCGGGCAGCCGGTGGCCGGGCTGGACGCCGGCGATTTCGCCGTCAGCCAGGACGGGCAGGCGGTCCGGCTGGAATCGGCGGCCCTGGCTGAACGCCCGGCGGCCATCGTGCTGGTGGTGGACATCAGCGGCAGCATGGCCGCCGAAGGCAAGATGGCGGCGGCCAGGGAGGCGGCTGCCCGCTTCGTGGACGCCCTGAAGGAAGGCGATCGGATCGCCATCGTCTACTTCAACGACGAGGTGGTCGTCGCGCAGGACTTCTCGGAAGACCACCAGGCGGCGGCCACCATCCTGAGCCTGCTGGAAGCCGTGCCGGATTCGGGCACCTGCCTGTATGACGCAGCCGCCACAGGCATCACCCTGGCGACGGGGGCGCCGCCCGGCCAGCGAGCCATCGTGCTGCTCACCGACGGCATCGACGAACTGCCCGACCAGTCCGGCCCGTGCAGCGACCACACCAGCACCGAGGTGATCGCGCTGGCCGGCGCGGGCGCGGCGCATGTCCCGATCTATACCATCGGGGTCGGCAACCGGGTGAACGCCGACGACCTGGCGACGATCGCCGCCAGCACCGGCGGCGATGCGCGGCTCGCGCCGACGGCGGCGGAGGTCGCGGCGCTGTTCGACGCCCTGGCGGCGCAGCTCAGGAACCAGATGGCGCTGACTTACCGCGCGGAGATTCCCAGCGGCGAACATACGCTGACGGCGACCGTCACCCACGACGGGGCGACGGCGGTGGCCACCCGCGCGTTCCTCGCGCCGGAGCTGCCGCCCCTGCTGAGCCTGAGCGGGCTGGACGACGGCGCCCTGCTGGCCGGGCAGCGCGTGGTGCGGGCGACGGTCAGCGGCGGCGCCGGGGTGGCGCGGGTGACCTTCCTGCTTGACGGGCAGGAGCTGATCGCCGATTCGGAGGCCCCCTTTGAGGTGACTCTGGACGGCGCGGCGCTGGCGCCGGGCGATCACCGGCTGGCCGCGCAGGCCGCCCTGGCCGACGGCTCGACGCTGGAGAAGGCGCTCCAGTTCACGGTGAGCGCAGCGCCCGCCGCCGCGGAATCGGAGCCGGGTGCGCAGGAAGCGGCCCCGGAGCCGGCGGGTGCCGCGCCGCGGGGCTCGCTGGTGCCGGTCTGGATCGGCCTCGGCGCGGCGGCCCTGATCGTCCTGCTGGGCGTGGCAGCCCGGCGGCGCCGGCCGGCGGCCCGGAATGGCAGGGCGCGGGCAGCCCGCCCGGCCCCCGCGAACGCCCTGACGATCGATGAGGCCGGGGCCTTCGCCACGCTGACGGTGGAGGAGAGTCTCTCCCTGGAGCGCGGCCACTTCTTCACCCTGAGCGGCGACACGATCCGCATCGGGCGCGGCGAGGATAATGACGTGGTCGTGCCCGACGCGCCGGTATCGCGCCATCAGGCGGAGATCCGCCGCGCGGGGACGGCCTTCCAGGTGTACGATCTCGGCAGCCGCTACGGCACCTTCGTGGGGGGGCGGCAGGTCGGCGAACGCGGGCAGCCCCTCCTGGACGGGGATCTGCTCCAGCTGGGCACACGCACCAGCCTGCGCTTCACCCTGATCGCCCCCGCCGGCCGGCCGCAGGACCTGACCTTCGACGCCGGCGCGGACGATCGGCCGGCGACGGCCGCCGATGCGACTCTGCTGGCCGGCGGGGCGACCCTGCCGGTCGATCAGACGATCGTGCGGCAGGAAGAGACGCGGCAGGACAGCCCGACCGATCAGGACGACGGCGGCACGGTGCGGGTCGATCCGCCCGGCCCGGGCCGACCCTGACGCCGGCCCCGGACTGCCGGGGCATTGTGCCGGGGGGCGCACCTGTGGTTAAATGGGATCGACCTCGCCCGCCACAGCAAGGACGCTGCCCATGACCGCCTCGCCCGTGATCGTGCAGATCGACAACCGCATCCGGCTGCTGTCGTCCCTGCTGGCGCTGACGACGTGGCCGGATCAGGAACAGGCGTACTACCCGCATGGGGTCCATGCCCACGCCCGCAACCTGCGGCAGGCTCTGGCCGAGGCCGAAAATCACCCCGCCGTGCTGATCATGCAGGAAGCGCTGGAGTCGGCGCTGACGCTGGGCGAGATTTTCAGCTACGCCCGCTGCCTGAGCTGGCCGGGCCTGCGCCTGCGCAGCCATGACGCGCCGGCCTGGGCCCCCGCCAACTGGCCGGCGCACATCCGCGACTTTGCGCACGCCCACCGCCTGACCGAGGTCTGGGACCGGGATAAGGCGGCCTGGCAGAGCGCCGAAACCGCCGCCAGGGCCGCTATGGCCCGCGCCGGCGACCTGGCGGCGCTGCTGGCCCGGTTCTTCGGCCCGCCGGGCAGCCCGATCCTCTTTGTGCCCAATCTGGGCTACCCCAGCACGCAGACGCTGGCCTTCCGCGACGGCGGCACTGTGGTGTGCGTCTGCCCGCCGCCGGTGGCGTGGGGGACCAACCCGCCCTGGCCCTACGACGACAACCCCGCCGACCCGGCCCGCGAGATGGCCGCCGCCTGCGCCCGCCTGCTGCTGATCGAGCTGCTCGACGCCGCCCCGGAGGAAAGCGATGCGCTGCGCCGGGCCGGGCTGCCGGTGCCCAACACCTTCCGCGCCCGCCACCCCGGCTGGCAGGATCAACTGGCCGTGCTGCTGGTCGGCGCGATCACCACCCTGTATCTGCGCGAGACCTTCGGGCAGGCCGAAGCCGACGCCTACATCCTGATGACTCATCGCGCCCACGGGTTTGAGGTGCTGCCCGGCGCGGTCGAGGCGCTGGAGAAGTATCTGGCCGCGCAGGCGCAGGGCCAGTTTGAGACCGTCCTGCCTTACCTGTCCACCTTCATCCGCAGCCTGCGCATCACTGACAAACAGAAGAAGAGCTAAGTCACCGGTGAAACGCCTGCGGTCGGTCATCCCCTCCCTGGTCTACCTGTTCCTGATCAGCGCCTTCCTCTACGCGCTGTACACATACCGCGAGCAGCTGGCGTCGATCGTGGAGGTGCTGCAGGCGGGCGTCTGGTACCTGATGCTGGCCGCGGTCGTGACGCTGGCGGCGGCGATGTACAACCAGGCCGTGCTGTATGCCACGATCTACACGCTGCTGGAACTGCCCTCTCACCGGCACGAGATGCTGCCGCTGTACCTGGTGCGGCGCTTCGTGCTGGTGGCGGCGCCCAGCGGCGGATTTTCCGGGTGGGTGCCGTTCCTCCAGTTCGCCCGCCGCCGCGAGGTATCCGTCGGCACGGTGTTCGTCGCCAACCTGATCTACACGATCCTGTGGTACAGTGCCTTCGGGGTCTTCCTGCTGCTGGGGCTGTTCACCCTGTTCGTCGCCCACGACCTGGAGTGGTTCGAGATCAGCGCCGCGCTGGTGATGCTGGCCGTGGACAGCGTGATGATCGCGCTGGTGGCGCTGGCCTGGGCCGCGCCGCAGGCCCCGCACCGCATCCTGCAGGTGGCCGGGGCGCTGCTGGAGCGGCTGTTTGCGCGGCTGGGGCAGGAGCCGCCCCTCAGCCGGGCGCAGCTGTCCACCTTCGCCACCGACCTGACCGAAGGGGTGGGGCAGATGCGGCGGGCCGGCTGGCGTCGGCTGCTGGCGCCGACGGCCCACGCCCTGCTGAACGAGACGCTGCACCTGCTCATCCTGTGGCTGACCGCGCTGGCGTTCGGCGTCACGCTGCATTTCGGGGTGCTGGTGGCGGCCTACAGCGTCAGCGTGCTGTTCTGGATCGTCTCGCCGACGCCGGGCGGGCTGGGGTTTGTGGAAGGCACGCTGATCATCGTGCTGACCTCGCTGGGGGTGCCCGCCGACAGCGCCACGGTGATCACGCTGGCCTTCCGGGGCATCGCGTTCTGGCTGCCGTTCTTCCTGGGCTTCGGAGCGCTGCGCTGGATGCGGCAGCATCCCGGGCCGCGCGGCGCGGGCCTCCCGCCGGAGGAGGCGGCCGCGGAGTGACGGGGGCGCTTACGGGGCCGCCGGGCGCCTGAGAAAAGCCAGCGTGCGCTGCCAGGCCAGGCGGGCTGCCGCCGGGTGGTACGCCTCCGGGCGATCCGGCTCAAAGAACCAGTGGCCGGTCCCGCGGTAGCGGTGGAAGGTCACCGGGCGGCCCGCCCGCCGCAGCGCTTCCTCCAGGCCGTCCACCTCCGACGGCGGCTCAAAGGGATCCGCCTCCGCGAAGTGGCCCAGGTAGGCCGCCTGCGCGCGCCCGTAGTCGCCGGGCCGCGTCCCGTAGAAGACGACAACCGACCGGACGAGGTCAGGCGCGGCGACCGAGAGATCGAGCGCGAAGAAAGCGCCCAGCGAGAAGCCGATCACCGCCAGCCCGCCGCCGGCCCGCTCGCTCAGGAAGGCCGCGGCATCGGCGACCGCGGCCCGGGGCCGGTCGAGGTCCGCAAACAGCGCCCCGCTGAGCGCTTCGGCCTCGGGGATGGCCGCCGCGAGCCGGCCCTGATAGAGATCCGGGGCGAAGGCGGTGAAGCCGGCGCCGGCCAGCCGCGCACAGAATGACCGGATGGCGTCATTCAGCCCCCACCAGGCATGCAGCACCAGCACCCCGCCGCCCTGATCGGCGGGCGGAAGGGTAAGGCAGCCGTCGGGCTGAGCCGATGCCATAGACATCCCTCCTGAAATCGTGAGCCGCCGGACGGACTCCCGCCGCCGGAATGCTACAGGGCCGGCTGCGATCCGCCTCGTCGCAGCCGGCCCTGCGGATGACGGGCGCCGCGATCAGCGGGCGGCGGCCTTCTTCACCGCGCCCGTGACTTCCTCGTCCTCGAACTCGCTCTCCTCGGCTGCCTCGCGCTCCACGAACTGCCGCCAGTACATCGCCCGCTTGCCCATGGCCGCCACCAGCGCCACCGCCGCGAACAGGCTGATGCCCAGCGCGGCGGGCAGCGAAGCCAGCTCGCCGACGCGGGTCTCGACGCGGGCGATGCCGTAGTAGCTGACGGCCATCAGCAGCGCCAGCGCGGCGGTGAAGATCAGACGGCGCAGCCGGTGATGCAGGCTGTCCAGCAGGCCCGATCCCATCAACCGCTCGACCAGCAGCACGCCTATCAGCGTGGTGACCAGCTGGATGATGATGACGAACGGGCTGGCGTCCCGCGCGGTGGCGATCAGCAGCGTATGGGAAAGCGCCGCCAGGATCGCCGCCGGCACCTGCGCCTCCAGCGCGCCGATGCTCAGCGGCCCCAGCGGCAGCAGGCCGGCCAGCGCCATGCCCGGCGAGCCGAGCAGCATCCCCGCCCCCAGCGGGTTCCAGGCCCGCGGGCGGCGCTTGTCGAACAGCAGGTTGACCATCAGGTAAGCGCCCAGCAGCGCCGCGCCGGCCACCGTCATCACCGGCGAGACGACGGCGAAGGCCGCCACCAGCGCCGCGAACACGATCGGCGGGCCGATCAGCGGGTTGGTGATCATCGCCAGCGTGCCGGCGGTGCCTCCCAGCCAGAAGACCGGGTACAGGGGCGTGTCCGCCAGCTGGCGGGAGAAATAGGCGACGCCCAGCGCCATGAACAGCGCGCCCATCGACTGGCGCAGCAGCCGCAGCACCGTGCCGACCCGGTTTCCGCCGTTCGGGTCGGACTGCACCGGCCACTGGCTGAGGGCGAAGGCCAGGCCAGCCGCCACCAGCCCGCCGATCAGCCCGCTGACCTGCGCCGCCGGGATGCGGGCCGAGCCGCGCAGCAGCAGCGTGCCGACGATCAGCGTCAGCAGGCCCAGCCCCAGCCCCATCGCCCGCAGCAGCGGCTGCTCCGACTGGCGGTTGGAGACGCTCAGCACAGCGGCCAGCGACCAGGCCACGGCGGTTACCAGCGGCAGCCCGCCGGAGGCAGCGAAGGCGCCGCCCAGCGCAGCGAGCGTGCCGCGCAGGCTGTCCATCACGGCAGCCGGATTCTGCCAGACGCTCCACGCGTCGGGTTCCAGCAGGCCGAAGTAGGAGGTGTTGAAGGGGGCCATCTGCGCCCCGGAAGCCAGCCCGGCCGCCGCCTCGGAGACGGGCAGCAGCCCGCCCGCGGACGGCCAGCCCAGCGTGAGCGCAAACAGCGTGGCGAAGATGGCACCCAGCGCCACCGCCAGCACCACCTGGCGAGCCTTGATCCACCAGGGGGCCAGCAGCGGCACCAGCCAGCCCAGCGGGTGCCCGGCGGCCACCACCGTCACCAGCGTGAGCATGATCTCGCGGGAGTGCAGGCGCGACCCGGCCAGGACGGTCAGGGCCGTCCAGAGGATCGCCAGCGCCGGGGCGCGGGCCGCCAGCGGCACCAGCACCAGCACGAAGCTCACCAGCGCCCCCAGCGTGGGCGCCCGCAGCAGGCCGTACAGCAGCAGGCCGGGGATGAGCGACAGGACGGCGATCTCCGTCAGCGCGCCCTCCGTCAGCCGCGCCAGCATCAGGAAGGTGGCCAGGCTCAGCAGGCCGGCCTGGCTCCACGGGCCGATCCACTGATTTTTGGCCAGCCAGGCCGACAGCGAGTTGAAGGTGATCGCGATCGGCGGCGCCAACACGGGCGCCGCTGCGGGCGGCGCGGCCCCGCCGACCACCGTGCCGGCCCCCGGCAGCGCCGTCGTTCCGGCGGGCTGGGCCGGCACCGGCGCGGCCAGAGTCTGCCCGGCGATCGGGAGGCCGCGGGTGGCTTCAACCGGCGGCAGCGCCAGCGTGGACGACGGATCGGTGAAGCCCGCCGCCTGACGCGGCACCGCCCCGGTCGCCACGGCCTCATCCAGCGCGTCGGCCATCTCCAGCGCGGCGGCGTAGCGCTTGGCCGGCTCCTTGGCCAGCGCACGCATCACCACCGCCTCGACGGCCGGCGTCACCTTCGGGTTCAGCACCGTCAGGTCAGGCGGGGCATCATTGATATGCTTGAGCATGACCGCCATCGGGTTGTCGGCCTGAAAGGGCGGCTCCCCGGAGAGCATCTCGAACAGCATGACCCCCAGGGCGTAGATGTCGCTGCGGGCGTCCAGCGGCTCGCCCAGCCCCTGCTCCGGCGACATATAGGTCGGCGTGCCGACCACGCCCCCGGTGCCGGTCAGCTTGGAGGCGTTATCCAGCGACTTGGCGATGCCGAAGTCGGCCAGGAAGGCGTTGTTCTGCTGGTCGATCAGCACATTGCTGGGCTTGAGGTCGCGGTGGATGACGCCCCGGCTGTGGGCATAGTCCAGCGCCGAGGCCAGCTGACGGAAGAACCGCGCAGCCGTCCGGGCCTCCATCCCCTCGGGGGTGATGCGGTCGGCGAGCGTGCCGGTCGGCAGGTAGCGCATGACGATGTACAGCACGCCTTCCTGCTCACCGAAGTCGTAGACGGGCAGGATGTGCGCATGTTCCAGCTGAGCGAGCTGCTGGGCCTCGTTCTTGAAGCGCAGCACGAACTCGTCATCACTGCCGAACTGTGTGGCCATGACCTTGATGGCGACGCTGCGGTTCATCGACGGCTGATGAGCGCGGTAAACGGCGGCCATGCCGCCCTTGCCGATCATCTCGATGACGTCGTAATTGCCCAGCTTCTTCCCAACAAACTGATCCATGCCACACTCCATGACCGGACAGATACAGGGGTAGTGTACTCAGCCACCGGAGCGGCGTCAAATGAGGGCTGTTCGCCGCCGGGGCCGGGCCATGCTACACTGGCACCGCCAGCATCCAGTCATCCCATCCTACCCGAGAGGAGCCGCTATGGCCGAGACCACCCTGCCCCCCCGCAGCGCCATCCCCCTGGAGCACACCTGGAACCACGAAAGCGTGTTCGCCACCCCCGCCGCGCTGGAGGAATCGTTCGCCGGCGTGGTGGCCGATCTGGAGAAGGTGGCAGCCTATCAGGGCCATCTGTCGGAAGGGCCGGCCATGCTGGTCGAGTGGCTGACCTTCTACGAAGACCTGATCGTGCGGGCCTACACCCTCTTCATGTACGCCATGTTCGCGCAGTCCGTCAACACGGAGGATGAAGCGGCGGCGGCGCTTTTTGGCCGGGCCATGGGGCTGTTCGGGCGCGCGCTGAGCGCCACCGCCTTCACCGACCCGGAGCTGCTGAGCATCGGCCAGCCGACACTGCAAGCCTGGCTCCAGCAGGAACCGCGCCTGACGGTCTACGGGCACTACGTTGAAAATCTGTTCCGCAAGCAGGCGCATGTGCGGTCGGCAGAAGTCGAGGAGCTGCTGGGCGCGCTGGCCGATCCGTTCAACGCGCTGACCCACGTCGCCGATATGCTGGCCGAATCCGACCTCAAGTTCGCGCCGGCCCTGACCCGCAGCGGCGAGACTCTGCCGGTCGCGCAGAGCACCATCGATCGGCTGCTGAGCAGCCCGGACCGCGAGGCCCGGCGCAGCGCCTGGGAGCACTACGCCGACGGCTACCTGTCGATGAAGACCACGCTGGCCGCGGCGCTGAACGCCATGATCAAGCAGACCGCCTTCATGGGCCATGCCCGCCGCTACCCCTCGGCGCTGGAAGCGGCGCTGTTCGAAAACAACATCCCGCTGGCGGTGTACGACAGCCTGATCGCCACCTTCCGCAAGAACCTGCCCACCTGGCACCGCTACTGGCGCGTGCGGCGGCGGGCGCTGGGCGTGGAGACGCTGCACCCCTACGACATCTGGGCGCCGCTGACGCCCGCTGAAACGAAGGTCACCTACCCGCAGGCCGTCGAGTGGATCTGCCAGGGGATGGCCCCGCTGGGCGCGGACTATGTGGAGACGGTGCGCCGCGGCTGTCTGGAGGAGCGCTGGGTGGATATCTACCCCAATCAGGGTAAGCGGCAGGGCGCATTCTCCGCCGGCACCCCGCGCACCTATCCCTTCATCATGATGAGCTTCAACGATCAGGTGGAGAGCATGAGCACGCTGGCCCATGAGCTGGGCCACTCGATGCACTCCTACTACACCAACCGGAACCAGCCGGCGGTGTACTCCGAGTACTCGATGTTCGTGGCCGAGGTGGCGTCGAACTTCAACCAGGCGATGGTGCGCGCGCACCTGCTCCAGACCAACCCCGACCGCGACTTCCAGATCGCGGTGCTGGAGGAGGCGATGAGCAACTTCCACCGCTACCTGTTCATCATGCCGACGCTGGCCCGCTTCGAGCGCGAGGCGCATGAGCGCATCTGGCGCGGCGAGTCGGCCACCGCCGGCGAGCTGATCGGGCTGATGGCCGACCTGTTCGAGGAAGGCTACGGCGGGGAGATGGCGATCGACCGCGACCGCATCGGCATCACCTGGGCGCAGTTCCCGCACCTGTATGTGCCGTTCTACGTCTTCCAGTACGCAACGGGCATCTCGGCGGCCAACGCGCTGGCGCGGCGCATCCTGGCCGGCGAGCCGGGAGCCGCCGAGCGCTACCTGAGCTTCCTGAAAGCCGGCGGATCGGTGTATCCGCTCGACGCGCTGAAGATCGCCGGCGTGGATATGACCGGCCCGCAGGCTGTGGACGAGGCGTTCGCCGTGCTGTCCGGGCTGGTGGATCGGCTGGAGGCGCTGTTCCCCTGACCGCCGCCGGCCAGCGCCGCCGGAAAAGGATGGGCCGGGATCGCGTGGATCCCGGCCCGCTGTCTGCCTCCCTGCCGGGTCAATTCCCGCCCACCCGCGCCGCGCCAGGCGGGATGTAGCCGGGCGCGACCTGGTAAATCGCCTGCCAGGGGATGTAAGTGCTGAAGAAGCTGTCCTGATACAGCACTTCGCCGTCGCGGTAGACCGTGCGGTTGACGACCACATCGAAGCCGTCGGCGGCGTAATCCACCTTCTTCGTCTGGCCGGGGGAAAGCTCCGGGTTCTCCTCGTACAGGGCCGGGCCGTGCGGGACGATGTTGCTCACATACGGGCCGTCCTTCTGCACCGTGCGCCCGTCGCTGGTGGAGTAGAACTTCCAGGTGAGCGTTGAAGCCGCCAGATCGGTATAAGTCTCGATCAGCAGCCAGTAAGGCGTATCGTTGGTGAACTTCAGGTCCACCAGCGGCTCGTAGACGGTGGCATCCATGCCCTTGCCTTCGCCGCTGTCGTAGTAGCCCACCCAGTAGCCGTGCGGCCAGCGCTCGCTGATCGGGAAGCCGGCGTAGAAGGCGGTCTGGAAGGCCGTCGTGCTCACCTGGCACACCCCGCCGCCCACCCCGCGGATGGTGCGCCCGTTGTAGATGATCAGCGCCTCCTCGAAGCCGGTCTCCTCGCTGACCTCGCCCAGGTAGCGGTTGAAGGAGAACTCCTCGCCGGGCGCGATCATGATGCCGTGGAAGCGGGCCGCCGCCGTGGCCACATTGGCGCGGCGGCCTTCGGACGATCCATAGAAGTAGGTAGTGGCCGAGGCGATCATCTCGGTGATGCCCAGGTCGGCGGCGGTGGCCGTATCCGGGACAGCCGGATCGATCACCTCGAAGACCAGCGGCACGCGGTGGTTGCCGGTGGGGGCGGACTGGTTGATGAGCTGGATGCTGGCAGGCACGTCCAGCCGCCGCCCGGCGATGCTGGGCGCGATCGGCTCGATGGCCGCCGTCTCCCGATCGAACACAAAGCGGGCATTGACCGGCTCGCGGGCCAGCTGCGGCGCCAGCGGCTCCAGGAAGGCGCGGAGCTGGGCATCGTTGAGATGCACCCAGTACACCTGGCCCTCGCCGGAGGGGTTGGCGACCCGGTCGATCACCAGCATCTCGGCCAGCGCCTGCCGGGAGGCCACCCACGGGCCGGGATCGTCGGCGGTGGCGCCCTCGATGTAGATCTCCAGATCGGAGGCCAGGATCGCGCGGGCCTGCGCCGCCGCTTCCTCGGCGCTCATCACCTGCGGGGGGGTCTCGACCACCACCACCGGCACCTCGCCGCTCTGCAGCCGGGTGATGACCGCATTCAGCCCGCTGAAGGTCGCCGGCACGTCCACCTGCCGCCCGATCTGGCCGGGGATCGCGCTCACCTCCAGCCCGTCGATGAGGACGGCAGCATCGACCGGGGGCCGGTTGATCTGGGCGGCGATCTGCTGGATGCGGACATCGGCGGCCATCTGATCGTAGACCAGCACGGGCGAGACCACTACGCCCTGCCGCCACGCCTGAATCTGCTGGCGCAGGGCCGGGATCAGGCGCGGATGCCGCCCGACCTCATAGGCGGCCTGCACGGTGCGCTCCACGTCGAAGCGCACGCCCAGCTCGGCGGCGCTGACCGGCCAGATGTTGTCGCCATCCCGGAAGGTGATGGTGGTCAGCTGCGGGTAGGTGAACTGGCCGTTCAGCGCGGCGGCGGCCTCGGCGGGAGACAGGCCGCTGACATCGACGCCCCACACGCTGACGCCGGGATAGATCAGCCCGTCATAATAGATCTGATAGGCGGCGGCCATCAGGGCGGCCACCAGATTGACCAGGATCAGGATCGAGACGACGATCAGCGTCGCGCGCGGCAGCCAGATAGCAGGTCGGCGCGTCCGGTAGGCGACAGGGGACTCGCCGGCATACGATGTTTGGCTCTGCGTGGTCATAGCCGCTCCACCCTCGGACATCCGGTACGATGCATGCGGGCATTGTAGCACAGGCTGACGGCGCCTCACCAGCGCCGTTCGGCGCGGGCCGCCCGCCCGCCGGCCAGGGCGATTGCCGGTTCGCGGGCGGGTTATGCTACAATTGTTCATTCACATCCTGTCGACCGGGGGCCTTTGATGAACTTTCTGCCCGACCGCACCCTGTACGCCTGGCTGGCGGCGGCGCCGATCGCCGCGGCGCTGGCCGGCTGCGGCGATCAACCGGCTGCGACCGGACCGGTCGCGCCGGCAGCGGCCCCCACGACCCTCCCCACGGCGACGCCGCTGCCTGCCGCCCCGCCCTCGACCGGTGAGACGCCAGCCCCGACCGCCGCCCCCACCGGGACGATCGCGCCGACGCCCACCCCGCCGGGCACCCTGACCCTGGCCGCCTACGACCCCGCGGCGCTGGAAGTGATCGCCCGCCTGAACCAGTGGCGCACCTCGACCGGGCTGTGGCCGCTCAAGCCGAACAGCATGCTGGCTCAGCTGGCGCAGGATCAGGCCGACTATCTGCTGACGCTGCCCTCGCTGCCGGAAGGCGAGGAGATTCACATCGGCCCCGGGGGGCAGGGACCGCCGCAGCGGGCGCTGGCCGCCGGCTGGCCGTTCTACAATTCGCCCGAGCAGGTCGCCATCAGCGAGATCGCCTACGTGGGGGCCTCGGTGGATGCCGCGATCAGCTACTGGCTCAGCTCGCCGATCCACAATCGCACGGCCACCGGCGTGGGCTTCCGCGAGGTGGGCGTGGGGATCGCGCCGCACCCGCTGGGCCACCTGTACATCGTCGTCTTCGGCGGGCGGCCGGATGTGCTGACCGCGCTGGTCGATCCGGGCACCAACCAGCTCTACCTGTCCACCGAGCGCTACCGCTGGGCCGCCGGGCCGCGCATCCAGGATGTGCGCTACTTCCAGACCGTGCGCCCCGGCGAAGCGCAGCGCGATGACGGCTGGCAGCCCTGGCAGGTGATGATCCCCTCGCCGGTCGGGCAGGGCACCGCCCTGACGGTGGTGTACTCGGACGGGTGGACGCAGACGGTCGTGCCGGTGGACCCGGCGGTCGATGTCGCGTGGCTGCCCACCAACCTGGCGCTGAACGGCGCGGCCATCGCGGTCGCGGCGCCGCCCGCCGCCGCCAGCCCGCCGACGCCGGCCCCCACC
>DAOTXW010000099.1:0-8152 GCA_034435035.1 Anaerolineae bacterium
GGGGGCGCGCGCGGGGGCGGGGGGTGAGGTCCGGCGCGAAAACTGCCCTGCTCCCCCCGAACTGGAATGTACCCCTCAGGCGGCCAGCCGCTTGCATCCCCCGGAATTGTGCTATAATCAAAAGAGAGGCTCACGCAGCCCGGGACACCCACCTTTCGGGGCGCCGCAGCCCGGGACCCTCCCTTCCCCACCCTCCAGAGCATCGCTGTGCCACTGCCTGGCTGTGCCACTGCTGGCCGCGCAGGGCTGCTGTCAGCGCCTGCGCAGGGAGGTTGCCATGATCCGCAAACAGTATTCCAGCGCCGGACGTTCCTGCCGGGTCACCTTCGAACTGCCCGCCGAGGTCGGGGCGGCGGAGGCCCGCGTCTGCGGCGAGTTCAACGGCTGGAGCACCGACTGCCAGCCGATGCGCCGCCTGAAGGATGGGCGCTTCTCGCTGACCGTCTCGCTCAAGGCGGGGCAGGACTACCGCTTCCGCTACCTGCTGGATGGCCAGCGCTGGGAAAACGACCCCGCCGCTGACCGCTATGTCCCCAACGGCTTCGGCAGCGATGACTCGGTGATCCGGGTGTAAGCGGAGCGGCGCTCCGCGGGGATGAAGGGAGCCGGCCGTGCTGACCAAGACCTATGCGCATACCGGGCGCGTGTGCCGGGTGACGTTTCATGTGCCGCCCGGCAGCCGCGCGCGGACGGCTGCCCTGTGCGGCGACTTCAACGACTGGGACCCGGACTGCAGCTACATGGAACCGGACCCCGATGGCGGCTTCACGCTCTCGCTGATGCTGCACCCGGGCCGGCAGTACCGCTTCCGCTACCTGCTGGACGGCCGCCGCTGGGAAGTGGACAACTGCGCTGACGGCTATGTGGCCAACCGCCTGGGCGGCGATGATTCGGTGGTGATCGTATAGCGCCCCCCGGGCCGATCCCGCTCCCCGCCGCCCGCGGCCGGCGGGGAGCGCCGCCGCGTCAGGCTAACTGACGCGGCGCGTGCTTTGCATTGACAGCCGCGGTCAAAGCTCCTATGATGAATTGAGCTGACAGGTTGCGCGGCCCCCGGGCTGGCCCGCGTTGGCCCTTCCTTCCTCACCCCGGAGCGACCACCCATGAGCGACAAACCGCGATCCCGTGGCTGTGGATTCCTGGTCCTGCTGCTGCTGGTCGGCGGCTGCGGCCTGTTCGGCCTGATGGCCGTCAGCGCCAGCGGCGGCCATTTCGACCTGCCCTCGCTGGACTTCCTGCGGGCCGGGCAGGATGAGGAATACTCGGGCTACGCCGACTTCTACCCGGACGACCGCGAGCCGGCGCCCGTCGAGGGCCCCTTCGAGGAGTTTGAGCCGGACACCCCGGCCCCCGACGACACCTACGCGGCGGCCCGGCCGCTGGACTACTCCGCCGCCGAGGACCTGCAGACCTACTGGTACTATGTCGCCGCGGGCGACTTCCCCGCCGCCTGGACGCTGCTCTCGCCGACCTTCCAGCAGAACATGCACGGCGGCAGCTACGACAGCTACTACCAGGGCTACCAGGACATGCAGCTGTGCGATGTGCTGCTGGACAGCACCACGCTGATCGAGCAGCAGGGGTACAGCGCAGTCGTCTACGGCCATGTCGTATACTGGGTGCGGGCCGACTGCACCCTGGCCGAGTTCGACTTTGACTTCCACATGGTGTACGACGACGCCAGCGGCGTCTGGCTGATCGACCGCACCACCTTCCGCGAGGCGCCGCCGCGCTCGGTGGATACCGGCGGCACGCGCCCGCCCTCGGTCAGCGATGCGGACGTGGCCCGCGTCCAGCAGATCAGCGAGGCGGCCTCCCGCGGGGAGATCTCCCAGGAGGAGGCCGAGCGCGAGCTGGAGGACGTGGCGATGCAGGTGGGCGCCGACGGCATGGAGTGGCTGGTGCGCCATGTCCCGATCTACGACTCGGAAGGCGACCGCTGGATGCTGTTCGACGACTACGCGCACGAGATGGTGGAGGACTACGACACCGACCCCGACTCGAGCTCGCGCTTTGAGGAGGACCCGGTCGGCACCGCCACCGATCTGATGTTCGGCGACTACGACACCGAGGACATCAGCGACTGGCTGGGGCTGGACGACTATTAACGCCCGGCCGGCGCGCCGACGTGGCGCCGGGGACGGCGCCGCCGCCGGCAACCGATCGGGTGGCGTGCCGCCGCCGGATGTGGTATACTGCCTGCCAGTTGCACGCGGAATTGGGCTTCACACTGAAATCCGGCACCCTGCCGGGTTTTGCGTTAACAACCCGCCCCTTCGGGGGCAGATCGAACAGGAAATGATGTTGGATTCAACCGAACGCAGTACCGGAACCGTCAAATGGTTCAACCCCCGCAAGGGCTTTGGCTTCGCCGCGCCCGATGACGGGAGCACCGATGTTTTTCTTCACCTGTCAGAACTGCATGCCGCCGGCGTGCGGCGGCTGAACGAGGGCGACCGCATCGAGTTCGCCATCGCGCACGGCGAGCGCGGCCCGCAGGCGATCCGCGTGGCCCTGCACGGCCGCGCCCCGGCGGATCCGGCCGCACCACCGCCCCCGGCGCCGCCCGCCGCCGATGGCGGCTTCCCCGCGCTGGGCCTGATCGACCCGCTGCTGCGGGCCGTGGCCTCCGAAGGCTACCGGGAGCCGACCCCGATCCAGGCGCAGGCCATCCCGCATGTCCTGGCCGGGCGCGATCTGTTGGGCTGCGCCCAGACCGGCACGGGCAAGACGGCGGCCTTCGCGCTGCCGATCCTCCAGCGGCTGGCACAGGTGCATCCGGCTGACCGCCGCAGCGGACGCCGCATCACCCGTGTGCTGGTGCTGGCGCCTACCCGCGAGCTGGCCACCCAGATCGGCGAGAGCTTCGACGTCTACGGGCGGCATCTGGGCTTCCGGCATGCCACCCTCTACGGCGGCGTCAACCAGAACCGCCAGGTCGAGGCCCTGCGGGGCGGCGTCGATATCCTGGTGGCCACGCCCGGCCGCCTGCTCGACCTGATGGGGCAGGGCTTCGTGCGGCTGGACGCCGTCGAGATCTTCGTGCTGGATGAGGCCGACCGCATGCTGGATATGGGCTTCATCCACGATGTGCGCCGGGTGGCGGCGGCGGTGCCGCGCCGGCGGCAGACGCTGCTCTTTTCGGCCACCATCCCCGCCGAGATCGCCGGGCTGGCGGGCAGCCTGCTGTCCGATCCGGTGAAAATCGCGGTGACGCCCGACCAGCCCACCGTGGAGGTCATCGACCAGTCCGTGTACCTGGTGCGGGACAAGAAGCACAAGCAGCCGCTGCTGGAACATCTGCTGCGCGACCCGGCGATCACCCGCGTGCTGGTTTTCACCCGCACCAAGCACGGCGCGAACCGGGTGGTCAAGCAGCTGGCGCGGGCGGGCATCACCGCCGAGCCGATCCACGGCAACCGGTCGCAGAGCGCCCGCGAGCGCGCGCTGGCCAACTTCAAGACGGGCCGCACCCACGTGCTGGTGGCCACCGACGTGGCCGCCCGCGGCATCGACATCGACAGCATTTCGCACGTGATCCAGTTCGACCTGCCCAACATCCCCGAGACATACGTCCACCGCATCGGGCGGACGGGGCGGGCGGGCGCGGCGGGGACGGCGCTGGCCTTCTGCGACCCGGAGGAGCGCCCGTTCCTGAAAGACATCGAGAAACTGATCCGCCAGCGCCTCGCGGTGGTAGAGGATCACCCCTTTAGCCAGTAGGCGCGGAGATCGCATGAGCAGCAGCCGGTTGATGGAGCTCTTTCACTTCACGCAGGCCGATCTGGATGCCAACCGCAGCGGGATGCTGAGTCCCGGGCAGGAGGCGCGGCTGGCCGACATCCGCCGGAAGATCAGGCGGCTCAGGACGGTGAGCGGGCTGGTGCTGACAGCCGCCGGGGGCGCGGGCCTGTGGTGGGTCGCGTCCCTGTTTGCCCGCGGAGAGGGCGACCTGCCATCGTGGATCGCCGGAGGGTGCATCTTTGCGCTGACCGCGGCGGCGGGCGCCGCGGCGCTGTTCGGCGGGCTGCGGCCCGCAGCCAGGCCGACGGTGGCTGCCGCCCGGGGCCGGGCGCGGGTGATGCGCGTGCAGCGCAGCGTGCGGACCGGCTCCTCGACCAGCCACACTGTCAGCACCGAACTGCACCTCGATGACCGCCGGTGGGTGATCCCGGATGCGGCGCTGACGGAACTGGAGGACGGCGTGAACTACGCCGTCTATTTCTGGGAGCAGCGCGGGGACATCCTTTCGCTGGAGAAATCGGGCGGCGGCGAGGCCTGATCCGCCCGGGTGACAGCCCGCACGCCCCGCCGATCCCGCCGGGGCGCGCTCCTCCCCCGATGGCGCTCTGCACGGCACCTTCGCGCCCCGCGCCCGGCTGATCCTGCCCCGGCGGGGTGTGCTATACTGTGCCTGCCATGAACGCATCCTTACGCACTTTCCTCCTGACCGCCGGGATCGCGCTGACGCTGGCCGCGCTGGCCTGCGGCGGCGCTCCCGCCGTGCAGCCGGCCACGCAGGCCGCCAGCTTCTCCACCGCCACGCCCGGCGGCAGCATTTCGATCTCGCTGCTCACGCCGACGCTCACCCAGCCGGGCATCGTCAACCCCGATGCCCGCCCAATCGGCCCGATCGCCACCGCCACTGCGGAGGCCGCCCTGAGCGCCGCCGCGACAGGCACGGCGGCTGTCCTGGTGCCCACTCCCACCATCCCCGGCGTGTTCAGCGAGCCGGCGCTCTGCCCGCCGCCGGGGACGGCCACCCTGCCGCCCGCGCCGCCTGCCTTCCCGCGCTATGCCGAGCGGATCGTCGAGTTCCTCTCGGCGGGCGGCGCCCCCACCGTGCTGGAAGCCAGCCTGCGGACGTGGGGATCGCTCACGGAGTACGGCGGGCTGGTGCGGGCCGACCGCGACTTCACCGCCGACGGCGTGCCCGAAGTGCTGGTGGTCGCCTTCGACCCCGCCAGCCGCGATCTTGTCCCCCAGCCGGGCGACCTGTTCCTGTTCGGCTGCGAGGAAGGCGCCTACCGGCTGCTGTATCAGGCCGGCTACTCCATCGACCGCGGCGCCCCGGTGCTGCACTCCGCCGACGACCTCAACGGCGACCGCATCAACGACCTGGTCTACGCGGTGCAGACCTGCGGCGAGGTGTCCTGCCAGACCGAGGTGTTCATCTTCGAGTGGAGCCTGACGCTGGAGAACTTCACCAGCCTGCTCAGCTCGGCGGTGATCCAGCCCAATGCCGAGATCGTCGTCTCCGACGTGGATGAGGACAGCCTGACGGAGGTCTCGATCACCCGCGGCATCATCCCGCTGACCGAGGCCGGCCCGCAGCGCGAGATCACCACCGTCTACAAGTGGGACGGCACGCTGTACGCCGTGGCCGAGGTGGTCAGGCCGGTGGCCGAGTACCGCATCCACGTGATCCACGACGCGGACGAGGCCCTGCTCTCCGGCGACTACGAGGCGGCCATCGAGGGCTTCCGCGACGCCTTCCGGGATGAGGACCTGCGCAGCTGGTCGTACCCCAACGAGGCGGAGCACCTGACGGCCTATGCGCGTTTCCACCTGATGCTGACCTACCTCCGGGCGGGCAACCTGACCGCCGCGCAGAAGGCCCGCGACGACCTGATCGCCGTCTACAACCCGCCGCCCTGCGATCCGGCCAGCGATCCGGCCTGCCAGCCGCCCACGCCGTCGATCGGCCCCGCGCCGGGGCTGGAGTTCGCCCGCATGGCCGACCTGTTCTGGGCGGAATACTCGGTGAACCGGCGGCTGGACGTGGCCTGCACGCTGGTGGTGGGCTACGCCCGCGCCAACCCGTTCGCCCTGGATGTGCTCAACAGCTTCGGCTTTGCCAACCGCCAGTATACGGCGTTTGATATGTGTCCCTGGGCAGAGTAGCCCGCCTGCTGAGGCCGGACCGGAACCCTATGAAACCCGATCTACGCGCGCTGTTTACCGACCGTCTGGAGCCGATGATCGCGCTGCTGCGCGATCTGGTCGAGATCGAATCGCCCACTCAGGACCGCGCCGCCGTCAACCGGCTGGGCGACCGCCTGGCCGGGGAGCTGAGCCGGCTGGGCGCGGACCTCACCCGGCACCCGCGCCAGCAGACCGGCGACATCCTGGAGGCCCGCTGGGGCGCCGATGCGCCGGGCCGCCCGCTGCTGTTCGTCTGCCACATGGATACTGTCCATCCCATCGGCTCGCTGGAGCGCAACCCGATCCGCCTGGAGGGTGGGCGGCTGTACGGCCCCGGCGCCTATGACATGAAGGGCAGCCTGGTGGCGGTGCTGGAGGCGGTGCGCGGGCTGCGCGAGCAGGGGCTGTTCCCCGCGCGCCCGGTGACCGTCCTGCTGACCGCCGACGAGGAGACCGGCAGCCAGGACTCGCGCGAATTGATTCAGGAGCGCGCCCGCGGGGCCGCGCTGGCGCTGATCATGGAGCCGGCCCTGCCCGACGGGGCGATCAAGACGTGGCGCAAGAGCACCGCCAACTTCGTGGTGCGCACCTACGGGGTGGCCGCGCACGCCGGCGGCGCGCACGAGACCGGCCTGAACGCCATCGAGGAGATGGCGCACCAGATTCTGGCCCTCCAGCGCATGACCCGCTATCAGGTCGGCAGCACCGTCAGCGTGGGGGTGATCAGCGGCGGCACGGCCCGCAACACCGTGCCGGATCGGTGCGAGGCGCTGGTGGACGCGCGGGCCGTCACCCCGGCGGAGATGGAGCGCCTGACCCGGCTGATCCGCAGCCTGGAGCCGGTGCTGCCCGGCGCACGGGTGGAGGTGGAGGGGGGCTTTGACCGCCCGCCGATGGAGCGCAACCGCCTGATGGTGGAGACGTTCGAACGTGCCCGCGCCATCGCCGCGGACTACGGCCTGACGCTGCGCGAGGCCGGCTCAGGCGGCGGGTCGGACGGCAACTACACCGCCGCGCTGGGCACGCCCACGCTGGACGGGCTGGGCCCCACCGGCGACGGCGCCCACTCGGAGCGCGAGCACATCGTCATCGCGTCGCTGGCCACCAGCGCCACGCTGCTGGCGGCGCTTCTGCTGGACTGGCCGTAGCAGGGGCCGGGCAGCGCTTATTACGGCAGCCGCCACACCGTCAGCTCGTAGGGCGTGGACATGCCGGCCCGCTCCTTGCCGTCGGTGAAGCCCGTCCCCACGCCGATGCTGCCCAGGTCGTTGCCGGTCAGCAGGTAGACGCGCTCCAGGAACTGACCGTTGAAGACCAGGTAGCCGTAATCGTTGAGGGCGATGAAGGTGATGGTGTTGGTCGCGCCGTCCCGCGTGTCGAACAGCAGCAGGGCGGTGCCCACCCCGATCGGCTCGAAGCTGCCGGGGCTGCCCAGCCAGTCCTCCATGAACCACGAGCCGCCCGCGTCGATGTACAGCCGGTAGTTGTCGAAGGGGCCGGCGCTGCGCAGCAGCAGCCCGATATCCCACACCCCCAGCACCAGCGAGAACGGGTTGGTGAAGGCCGCCCGCGCCACGAAGTTGCGGTAATCCCCGGTGGGCGTCTCGGCGGTTTCCACCGAGCCATCCAGCTCGTGGGCCAGCGCCCCGCTGACCGGGCCGTAGGACGGCGGGGTGACCTCCACGGCGTCGATCAGCGCGGCCACCGTCTCCTGGCTGTAGTAGCGCTCCAGCGCGGTGATCGCCTCGCCCACCTGCCGCGCTCCGACCACGGCGGTGGCTTCAAAGGCGGCGGTGGCGGTGGCCCCGGCGGCGGCCTGCGCGGTGGCGGTCTGATCGGCGCTGGCCTGATCCAGCGCGGCGGCGGTGGCGGTCTGCGCGTCGAGCGCGGCCCGGGCGTCGGCAGTGGCCTGCGCATCCGGCTGGTCAGCCGGCGGGAGGGTGGGCGTGGCCTGATCGGGAGCCGGCGCCTGCGCGATGGCCGTGCCGGTGAGCGCGGCGGCATCCAGCAGGGCCCGGGCGGTGGCCTGCGCCGCCGCGGCGTTCTCAGCCTGCTGGCGGGCGCTCTGCTCGCGCAGGATCACCAGGGCGGCGATCCCCAGCCCGACCGCCAGGAGGGCCAGCAGCGCGATCCCGATCGGGAAGGCGCCGCGCCGCCGGGGCCGCGCCGCCGGGCGAGCGGGCGCCTCGATGACGGTGCGGGCGCCGCCCGATCCGCGCAGGGCGGT
>DAOTXW010000100.1:0-7815 GCA_034435035.1 Anaerolineae bacterium
CCGTCTGCCGGTCGCGCCGAAGCCCAGAAGACTCATGACCCCATCATACACCGATCTGGTTCGCTTGTGAACGGGGGATCAACCAGGGCCGGCTCCCGCTCAGGGCTGCTTGAGCCGGTCGAAGTACTGTTTGCGGAACTTGGCGACCTTGGGCGCGATGATGAACTGGCAGTAGCCCTGGCGCGGGTTGCGGGCGAAGTATTCCTGGTGATAGTCCTCCGCCGGGTAGAAGGCCGTGTAGTCCGTCACCTCGGTGACGATCGGGCGGTCCCAGATGCCCTCGCGCGTCAGCTCGGCGATGATCGCCTCCGCGGCAGCCCGCTGCTCCGGGCTGTGGGTGAAGATCGCCGAGCGATACTGCGGCCCCACATCGTTGCCCTGCCGGTTCAGCGTGGTGGGGTCGTGGAGGGTGAAAAAGACGCGCAGCAGATCGCGGTACGAGATAACCGCCGGGTCAAAGGTGATCTGTACCACCTCAGCGTGACCGGTGGTTTTGCTGCACACCTGCTCGTAAGTGGGGTGGGCGACATGCCCCCCCGCGTACCCGGAAACGACATCGGTGACGCCGCGCAGCTGGTCATATGCCGCCTCCAGGCACCAGAAGCACCCCCCGCCCAGCGTAGCCATCTCAGTGGTCATGCAGGTTCCTCCGTAAACGCGATGTGGGAAGGGCAGACGGCTCACTGCCCTGTGCGATCTGCTATCCAGTCGCGGGGAGCGGGCCAAACCTTACCCTTTGCCCGGCGGCGAAATCCGGGGATAATCAGGCAAGATGACCTGCAAGCTACCAAGCGAGGATGCCATGACCATGAAGATGCCGCGCAGCCGGATGACCGGGCGGCTGGTGAGTTTCGGGATCGGGCTGCTGGCCCTGATCGCTCTGGCCGGCCTGCCCATCGGGGCAGCCCGCGCCGCCGCCAGCCTGACCATCGAGCCGCTGACCTGGAGCGTGCTGGGCCTGGATGGCGAGGACGTGGAGGAAGGCCCCAACGAGTACCCCGTCGGCGTGCGGGTGTGCAATGACGGCGACGCCGCCAGCGGCGAGCTGACCGCCACCTTCGCCTTCGACGGCGGCAGCGACCGCATCAGCCTGGCCAATGCCTCGCCCACCCAGACTTTCCCCGCGCTGGAGCCGGATGACTGCGTGGACATCTATTACGTGGTGCGGGTGGCCCGCGCCAGCGCCTCCTACGGCAGCACCGCCGATTACCTGATCACGGTCAGCGATGGCTCGCAGAGCATTTCGACCGGGCAGGAGCTGATCGTTAAGGCGATGGAGATGACGGATGAGAACTACAACGAGGAATACGACGGCCCGGAGGAGGTCACCGTCGGGCAGCAGGTGACGTATAATGTGACGCTCACCAGCCCGGATGCCGGTTATGCCGAGGCGATGTACTACCTGACCTTCTGCCCGGATATCTTCCGGCTGGACGGGGTCGAGGTGTCGCTCAGCCAGCCCGGCGGCGGCCAGCTGGATCGTCCGTGGGCGGACGGCTGCGCGTGGGACACCGCCGGCAACTCCGGCTGCACCGGCGCCGCGACCGCCTACGGCGGGACGATCGACTACCGCTTCACCATGACCGTGATCGGCACGGGCGAGTGCGAGCTGAGCAGCGTCTACATCGGCTACACGCCGGATACCTACTACTACAACGATGACTACTTCATCGAGTACCTGGACATCGTCTCCGAGGCAGGGGGCGGCACCGGGGGGCCGGCTCCGCAGAGTCCGTCCGGGCAGGTGACGGCCACGCCGCGTCCGACGGCCACGCCGTCCCCGACGGCCACGCCGCAGAGCGGGGGCGGCGCGGCAGCCGCCACGGCCACCCCGGAGGCCGAGCCGACCGCCCAGCCCGAAACGCTGCCCGCGACCGGATCGCGCGCCCGCCCGGCGGCGGCTGTGCTGGCGGCGGCAGTCCCCTCCGGCCCGCTGCAGGGGATCTTTAACATCGCGGTGATCTTCACCCTGCTGCTGGGCGCGGCGCTGATCGTCTGGAGCGTCCTGCTGGTGGCGGGGGCGCTGCGCCGCGAGTCGGCGCTGACGATGGGCGTCTGGCGGACGCTCTCGGTGGTGTTCGTGGTGTGCGCGCTGGCGCTGGCGGGCGTGCTGGGCTACGGACTGGTGCGGGCGTCGCTGGCGGCCCGCTCCCCGGAGCCGGCGGCGCAGGCCCCGGCCTCCGGCGGGGCCCCGCCGGTCTTCCTGCCGCCGGAGATCCCGGCCACGCAGCTGATCATCCCGGAGCTGGGCATCGACACCGGACTGACGGAGGCCCCGCGCAGCGGCGGCTCGTGGGATGTCTCGCTGTTCACCGATGAGATCGCGCACCTGGAGGGCACGGCGTATCCCGGCACGACCGGGAACGCCGTGCTGGCCGGGCATGTGCATCACACGCAGGGGGTGGGGCCGTTCTACCGGCTGCGCGAGCTGCAGCCCGGCCACCTGATCCTCGCCCGCGGCGAGGGGATCGAGTACCGCTACCAGGTGGAGTGGGTGAAGGTCGTGACCCCGGCGGAGGTGGAGTTCATCGCGCCGGCCGCCGAGCCGGTGCTGACGCTGATCTCGTGCGCCAACTGGGACTCAGCGTCGTGGTCGTACACGGACCGGGTGGTGGTGCGGGCGAAGTTCTTCGACCGCGCCCGGCTGGAGGGGTAGAAGGCAGGGGCGGGGGCAGGGCGGGCGTCCTGTGATCGCCGTACGACCAGAACCGTCATTGAAATACCGTCTCTATGTTGACGAGGCTGGCAACTCTGACATGGGCGCTTCGCGCGACCCGAATCATCGATACCTGAGTCTGACAGGCGTTATTCTGGAGCTTAATTATGTTGATAACGTGTTATCTCCTGAACTGGAAGCTCTGAAACGCCGCTATTTCAGTGCACATCATGTTGATGAGCCGGTGATCCGGCACCGCAAAGAAAAGAGCCCTTGCGGGCTCTTCGAAGGCAACTGCCTTCCACCTCCAGAAGACTGGATTAACCTGATTATAGTCGATTGGGCAGGCCGTGGCAATCCCTTGTTGCCGATGCGCCCCCGGACTCATTCCCCACTCCTCACCGGGAACTTTAAGGTCAGACGCCAGGGTGGCCCCGCCCACCCCTCACCCCGCCAGCAGGCGCAGGCCGCGGGCGGCGGCGTAGTCGCGCGCGATCAACCCCGCCGCCTCCAGCGCCTCCAGGTGATGCCGCGCCGTGTTCACGCTGCTCCAGCCCATCCCCGTCTGCATGTCGCGCAGCGTCGGCGCGTAGCCGTGTTCGGCCAGATAGCGCCGCAGATACTCGTACAGCGCCCGCGCCGGCTCGCCTACCTGCGCCAGCCGCGCCAGCTCGGCCTCGCGCAGCGCGTCCGGCCCGGCGGGCGGGGCCGCCAGCGCAAACGCCAGCGTCTCCAGCCCGCACGCCTCGCAGCGCACCCACACATCCCCCCCGGCCTGCCGGACGCTGACCGGGCCTTCCCCGCAGTCCTGGCAGATCAGCGGGAGCTGCGGCCCGCGCCGCCACCGTCTGCCGCCTCGCTTCATCCCGCTCCCCCCGGCTCTACTTGCCCCGCCATCTCTGCACCCGTACAATTACCGTTGCGCACTGTTCAAGGGGAGATCGCCCCGTGTCACTCGACCTGGCATCGCAGGAAGAACGCATCCAGTCGCTGGCCGATATGCTCAGCCTGCTGGCGATCGTTGGCGGCATGGAAAAATCCGCCGTCCAGCGCGTGCTGGTCTCGCTGGGCACCGCCCTGCTCGATGTGCGCACGCCGCTGGTCATCGACCGCGACCTGGCCAGCCGTCTGCTGGTGGGCATCGCCCGCGAAAGCGGCGAGCGGGCCGCGATCGAGGTCGCCAGCGACATGGACTTCGTGGCCCGCGCCTGGCGGCCCGTGCTGGATGACCGACTCAACCTGTCCCCCGGCGATCCTTACCGGCCGCTGCCCTATGCCGAGATCCTCTTCGCGCTGGTCAACCACAGCGGCTACGCGCTGGCCGATCACGGGGTGTTTGAGCAGTTCGGCGGCCCGGAGCTGCTGCTGCCGCTGGGCCAGCTCAGCGCCGCGCTCAGGAACTATGCCATCCCCCGCCCCGGCCTGACGTGGGATCTGGTGGGCCTGGGCGACCCCTCCGATCAGGCGCTGGTGGGCAGCGACGCCGTGAACTATTTCCTGCTCAAGACGGCCTCGTCGCCGGTGCGCCTGCGCGTCTCGGAGTTTGAGCGCGGCGCCCAGGACGACGCCCGCCGCGAGCACGACATCCTGGTCGAGCCGCCGCTGTTCGCCGCCTTCGTGGCCGGGCTGCTGGGCGATATGCTGTACTGGGCCGCCCGGCTGCGCCAGCATGCCGATCCGGGCCGCGAGATCTGGCGGCGGCTGGCCAATCTGCTGATCCCGGTGGCGCCGGCCCCTCCGACGCCTCCGCCCTCCGGACAGCCGCCGCGCCCCTAGCCCCCCTCTGCCAGAGCCTAACCCGGGGATCCGGCTGCGTCAATTGCCGGCACGGTAGGAATATAGTTGGGGACGGGTTAGAACATATGTTCTAACCCGCTGCCCGGGTTGGTGCCTACGGCGCGGGATGCGAAGCGAGGTAATCGGCCAGCAGGGCGGCGATCCGCCGCGAGCCGGCGTAGTTGGTGTGCACATCGTCGTAGAACAGATCGGTCCGCCCGTTGAGCTGCGGGGCCAGATCGACGCACTCGACGCCGGTGGCGGCGCAGACGGCCAGCGTGCGGGCGTTGATCTGCGCCAGCCCGTCGGCCAGGGCAGCGGGCGTGTAGTATGCGCCGGTCGCGTCGATGCCGGGGCGGCCCACGTAGCCCATCCACAGGTACGGCTCAAAGTCGGGCGGCAGGTCGGCGCGCCAGACGGCAGGGTGGGTGACCAGCACCAGCCGCACGCCGTCGCGGCGGGCCAGCGCGGCGAGCTGCCGCAGGTAGAATTCGTAGCTGTCGAGGGTGGCGGTCAGATCGGGCAGGTCGTCGCGCCAGGCGCTGGCCGCCGTCCGCCGGTCCCGCAGGCCCACCAGATGATCGCCCGATTCGGTCTGCCGCAGCCCGGCGGCGTCCGCCTGCGCGTTCAGGTTGACCACGCCCAGCAGCCACAGCAGGCGCAGGCTGCGGACGCGCCCCCGGCCCGGCCATTCTTCAAAGACGGTATACAGCGCGTCGGTGGTGGTGGGGGTGTTCACCCAGTCCGTCTGCTGAAGCTCCTCGGCGGCGTCCGTGTCGCGCACCAGCCGGATCAGCAGGTCGTTGACGCCCGCCAGCACGATCACCATGTCCAGCCCCGGGTACTGCGGGACGAGGTGCTTCATGGCGATCACATGCTGCTGCGCGTAGCGGCCATCCTTGCCGGCGTTGCCGACCCAGACCGGCTCGCCCGTGCGCTCCGCCAGCAGCGTCCCCAGCAGCGCCGTCCACGTCTGCGGCTGGTCGATGTACAGCTCCTCGGTGGTGCTGCCGCCGATGGCCAGGATGGTCGTCACCGCGGGATCGGCGGGGTACTCCGGCCCGCGCAGCCCCGACGAGCTGGCCCGGAAATGCGCCTCCCCCTCGACGCCGGGCAGCAGCCCGGGGACGGGTTCGACGGTCATCTGCAGGCCGGGCTGCCAGATCGCATACTGGCGCGGGTCGGGGGTGGTGAGGCGCAGCGCCAGCTCAGCGGCAGCCAGCCCGGCCAGCAGGCCGGCGGCGGCCAGCGCCAGGCGGCCCGCCAGGGAAAGCAGTCTGCTGAATCGCGGGAGGGGGTTCATGAGCAGGCGGGGCGGCTCAGGGCTGCCCCAGCGAAGTGAAGTAAGCCAGCATGGGCTTGAAGTAGTGCTCCTCCCACCCCTGCCGGTAGGCGTCGCCGGTGGCATCGGGCAGATCGGTGTGGATCAGGGTGAGGCGTGTGCCATCCCCGGCGGGTTCCAGCCGCACCTCCAGCCGCGAGTCCGGCGCGCCGGGCGGGAAGTCGGCGGCCCGCCAGGTCTGCACGATGCGGCTGAACGGCTCCATCTCCAGCGTGACGCCCTGGATGTAGCCGTCCCAGGCGGTGTAGCGCCCGCCCGGCCGGGCGTCGATCCCGGCGGCCCCGCCGGTCATCCAGCCGTGCTCGTCGCCATCCAGCCACGCCTGGTAGATGCGCTGTGGGCTGGCCGGCAGCAGGACAGCCGTCGTGATCGATTCGGGCATGATAGACCTCTCAGGAGTAGTGCAACGGGCCGCGGGCTGTAAACCGCCGGCGATTCGACAGCCGGCTGTCCACTATTCTACCGCAAAAAGCCCCGCGGGATGGGCGTGCACCCATCCCGCGGAGTTCATCAGGCCGGCTGGACGGGATCAGTCGTCGTCGCCGTCGTCGTCGCCTTCATCGTCGTCATCGTCATCGCTGTCATCGTCATCGCTGTCATCGTCATCGCCGCCAGAGCCGCTGTGATCCTCATCGCTGTCGCTGCTTTCGCACAGGTCGCCCTGGCCGTCGCTGTCCGCATCTTCCTGGCCGGGGTTGAACCAGTCGGCGCAGTTGTCATCGTCATCGTCGATGCCGTCGCCGTCCTCGTCCTCAAACTCCGGCTCGTCGGTGGATTCGTATTCCGGCTCGTCCGTGGATTCGTATTCCGGCTCGTCGGTGGATTCGTATTCCGGCTCGTCGGTGGATTCCATCTCCGGCTCGTCGGTGGATTCGTATTCCGGCTCATCGGTGGATTCGTCTTCCGGCTCGTCGGTGGATTCCATCTCCGGCTCATCGGTGGATTCCATCTCCGGCTCGTCGGTGGATTCCATCTCCAGCTCGACCTCCAGCGCCGTGAGCGTGCCATCATCGCCGCGCTCGACAGCCAGCCGGACGGTATCGCCAGCCTGCAGGCCCGCCGGCAGGCTGAAGCCAGCCGGCAGCGTCACCGTCTGCCCGTCGATCACCAGGCTGCTGGCGTCGACCGCCTCCACTGTGCCGGTCAGCTCTATCTCAGCGGCACTGGCCTGCGCGGCCGTGCAGCCCACCATGGCGGCCAGCACCAGCACCGCCAGCATCGCCACTGCCATCCCCTGCCGTCTCTGAATGTGTCCCATGAACCCTGTCTCCTTTAAGTATAGGAATTGAGCGATTAGCGCCTGCGCGCTGCGTCGTCATCCATTCAGTTGGAGAAAGGGGCCGGGAAGTCACGGGTCGGGGCGAAAAGTAGTACTTTTTTCCCCCGGGCAGCCGCTACGGGCACGGGGCACGCTGCACGCGCCACAGCCGGGGGATGCCGAAGCGCATCGCTCCCGGATAGGCGGCCTGCTGCTCCCAGCACCAGCCGGAGCCGGGAGGCGGCGGCATCGCCAGCACTACGAATGCCCCCGGGCCGGGCGGCAGGGCGTCCAGCCGGGCCTGGAGGTCAGCATACGCGCGCGACAGGTCCAGGCAGCCCAGCGGGCCTTCCAGCAGCGCCCCCAGCATCCAGCAGATCGGGCCTTCGGCGTACACCGGCCAGCCGGCGGGCAGGGCGGCGAGGTCGGCAGCCAGCGGGCGCAGGCCGTCATCCACCAGCAGGGCCCCTGTCTGGTACTGGTACGCTTCGGCGGGCGAGAGCGGCAGCGCCGCCGGGCGGGTCAGGGTGTGGGCGGCGAAGGGCAGCGCGAAGATCAGCCACAGGGCAGCGGCCAGCGCGATCTGCAGGCGCGGGAGCGGACGCGCATGGCGCAGGCTCCAGCCTTCGGCCATCAGGAGGCCCACCGCCAGCGCCAGCGGCGCCGCCAGCGCCGTCAGGTAGCGGGCGGCGGCCAGCCGGCTGAACAGCAGCGGCGGGTCCGCCCCCGCGGACAGCCACACCGCCCGCCGCAGCCCCTGCCCCCGGGTGCGCCGCCGGGCCA
>DAOTXW010000101.1:0-117836 GCA_034435035.1 Anaerolineae bacterium
CCCCGGAGCAGCCGGTCGGGGAGACCCCCGCCGGGCCAGCCGCGCCCGTTGACCCGGCGACACAGCCGCCCGCGGACCCTGCCGCCGCCTGCCCGGCGCCGCAGCCCGGCACCCTGCAGTTCATCAATCAGGAGGGCGGCTACTGCTTCCTCTACCCGGATCACTTCGAGATCAACCCCGTCGGCCTGGATGTCAACCTGGTCGGCCCTCCGCTCGATGAGACCATGGAGCCGGTCCGCGCCTGGATGACCGTCAACCTCATCGCCGCCCCCGGCGCCGCCGCCGGCCTCGATCTCGCCGCCTATGCCGATTCGCAGATCGCGCTCTACCCCGGCCTTGAGGACATCGTCCGTGAGGACCTCACCCTGGCCGGCGTCCCGGCTATCCGCCTGCGCAGGATGCCGGGCTACGGCCCCACCAGCTACATCTACTTCAAGGTGGGGGATACGCTCTTTAGCATCCAGCTCCAGCCCGATGATCCGGCGGCCTTCGACGGCATCGCCCAGCCCGATGTCCAGGCCGTCTGGGATGCCGTGACCGGCTCATTCACCGTCTTCGCCGCCCCGCCTGTCGCCTTCACCCTGCCCGAGCAGGTCTGCCCGGCCCCGGGAGCCGGCCAGCAGGTCTATGTCAACCGCGAACTGGGCTACTGCTTCCTGTACCCGGAGTCCTTCCAGCCCGACCCGGATTTCCCCGGTGTGCTCGCGGGCGGGCCGGACATCCCCACCCTGCCGGAGTATGTCTTCCCGCTGCGCCGCGTCTCCATCGCCCTGGGCACGATGGGCCCGGCAGGCGACCGCACCCCGGCCCTCATCGCTCAGGAGCAGCGCGACTACGCCGCAGACCCGGCGGCCCTTCAGGTCACCGAGACGACCATCGGCGGCGCTCCCGCAGTCGTCATCGAGAATACTGCCGACCCCATCGGCCAGCGCACCGCCTGGGTCGTCGCCTCGGATACCATCTATACCATCCTGGTGAAGCCCTCCAACGCGGCGGCCTATCCGGAAGCGGCTCCGGCGGTCGAGGAGATCTGGGCCAGCGTCACCGGCTCGATCGCCTTCTTTACCCCCTGGAACTGATCGATCGCCCGCCTTCAGCAGGCCCTCTCTCCCATCGCGCCGCCGCCCGGCGGGGGAGGGGCCTGCTGCCTGCTTGTGCTATAATCTACCGTATCTATCCTGTTCCACTGGAGGCCGCTGTGTCCCTTGCCAGTATCCTCGACTACGCCGGCGCTGTGATCTCGATCGCCCTCGGCCTGTTTGCGCTCCTGCGCCCCCGTCCGGCGGCGCAGTTCGTCGATCTTGAGCCGACCAGCCCTAAGGGCGTGGCCGAGATCCGCATTTCCTGGGGCGGCCTCTACCTGGGTATGGGCATCATGGCGTTTCTTCTCCGGGCTGCCCCGGCTTTCCAGATGCTCGGCGCGGCCTGGCTCTCGCTGGCCGTCGTCCGCACCCTGACCATCTTCATCGACCGCCCCGGGCTCGATCAGGGCTTCCTGCTCAGCCTGGGTCTGGAATGGGTTGTCGGCCTGATGTTGGTTCTGTAAACCCGGCTGCCGCCGGGCGGAATCGCGCTCCATTTTCCCCCCTCCCGCCGGGCGGATGGGTTTTCCGTTCCCCCGCTTCGGGGACGGGGTAGTTGGGGTATGGTGAATGAACCTGTCTGATCTGATCGTCCACGCCCCCGGCGTGCTGGCGGCGCCTGCCGCCGATCCCGTCATCCGCGCCCCGGTCGTCGAGGACAGCCGCCAGGTGCAGCCCGGCGGTGTCTTCGTGGCCCGCCCCGGCGGCTCCGCCGATGGACATCGCTTCATCTCCGCCGCCGTGGAGCGGGGCGCCGCTGCGGTGGTCGGCGAGCTTCCGCCGGCTCAGGCCGCCTGCCCCGTGCCCTATGTGCAGGTCAGCAGCTCCGGCCTTGCTCTGGCCTATCTGGCCGCTGCCTGGCATGGCTTCCCCGCCCGCCGCCTGGTCATGATCGGCGTCACCGGCACGGATGGCAAGACGACCACCACCAATCTGATCTTCGGCATCCTCCGCGCGGCGGGTCTGCCAGCCGGTATGATCAGCACCATCAACGCCGTCCTGGGCGACGAGCAGGCCGACACCGGCTTGCATGTCACCACCCCGACCGCCCCGGAGGTGCAGGGCTATCTGGCCCGGATGGCCGCCGCTGGCCTCACCCACTGCGTTCTGGAGACCACCTCGCACGGCTGGGCGCAGCACCGCGTCGCCGCCTGCGATTTTGACGTGGCCGTCATCACCAACATTCAGCACGAGCACCTGGATTTTCACGGCAGCTTTGAGGCTTACCGCGACGCTAAGGCCATGCTCTTCCGGGATCTTCTCACCGGGGCGCGTAAGGAATCCGGCCCCGCTGCCGGCCTGGAGAAGCTCGCTGTGATCAATCTGGATGACGAGCCCAGCGCCGGCTGCCTGCTCGCCATCCCGGCGGATCACCAGCTCACCTATTCCCTGTCCTACCGGGCCGGCGCCGATGTCTCGGCGGCGGCTGTCCGCTGCGGCCCCGATTCAACCCGCCTGACCGTCCTGCTGCCTGATCAGGAGAGCTTCCCCCTCGATACCCCCCTGGTCGGCGAGTTCAACGTCAGCAATATCCTGGCCGCGGTGGCGGTCGGTTACGGGCTGGGGCTGCCCCTCGACGCCATCCGCCGCGGTCTGGAGTCCGTCCGTGCGGTCTCCGGTCGCATGGAGCGCATTGTCATGGGCCAGCCCTTCCTCGCCCTGGTCGATTTCGCCCACACGCCCAACGCCCTGCGCCGTGCCCTGGAGACGGCCCGCCGGATGATCCAGCCCCCCGGCCGTGTCATCGTCGTCTTTGGCAGCGCCGGCCTGCGCGATCCGGCCAAACGGGCCATGATGGGTGATACTGCCGCGCGTCTGGCCGACCTCACCATCATTACCGCCGAAGACCCGCGCACCGAATCGCTCGACGACATCATGGCGGCCAGCGCCGAGGCCTGCCGCGCTGCCGGCGGGGTGGAGGGCCAGACCTTCTGGCGCGAGCCAGACCGTGGCCGCGCCATCTTCCGCGCCGTGCAGATGGCCCGCCTTGGCGACATCGTCATCGCCTGCGGCAAGGGCCATGAGCAGAGCATGTGCTTCGGCACAGTCGAATATCCCTGGGACGACCGTGCTGCCATGCGTGCCGCGCTTCAGGGCGCCCCCCTCCTCACCCTGCCCACCGCTTCGCCCTGACGCCCTTTCGCTCCCCCTTGCGCCCCGCCCCTGCCGTGAGGGGCAGAGCCATGAGCCCTCCGCAACGCACAGGGGCCGCCCCGGATGTCCGGGCGGCCCCTGCGGTCGGATCAGTCAGATCAGCCGTACAGCATGCCGCCGTTTACGGCGCGACGCCGTTTACGGCGCGCACACCGCGAACACCTGCAGCTGCCCCGGATTCACCACGTACCATAGCCCGTCCTCCGCGCTGTATTCCAGCGACACGAACGGGTTGCACGTCCGGGTGTCCGAATCCCCGTTCGCGTAGGTCAGCCGCACGTCAAACTCCGCGTTGGCCGAGGCGACGGTGGCGTTGTTCGTCAGGTTGAACACTGTCCGGTCTTCCACCAGCTCGATGTTCTCCACCAGCCCGCCCAGATTCTGCTCGGTGATGGCCGGGTTCTCATAGCGCTGCAGGATCTCCAGCTTCTGCTGCCGGTCGGCTACCTGCTCGGCGATCGCATCGCGCAGGTAGTTGTTCCACGTCTCCTGGTACGTCTCCTTGGCGCCGGCCAGCGCCTGCTCCCCCACATCCTCCCCCGGGAGCGGCGTCGGGATCGTGTTGGGCGCTTCTTCTGGGGTGTCCGGACGCTCCGTCGGCGGCGGTGTCGGTTCCGGGCCCTCGGCTGCCCCACCCGGCAGCGAGCAGGCGCTCAACCCCATCACCAGGGCAGCCAGGATGGCGACCGCGGCCACACTACGACGGTAATTCAGATGCTTCATCGCGTTCTTCCCTTCCTCATTGAGCCAGATAAAACCCTGTTTTCTGCTCCCGCGCGGGAGCAACCCGTGCATAGCATAGCCGGATCGCCGTCAGATGTAAATACCCCCTCAGTCCTATTCCCCTCAAAGTGGTTGCCGCTCACCCCTCCCGGCGCTACAATCTCCCCCCTATGGACGATCTCGGCATCATCATCGTCAGCTGGAACACCCGCGATTATCTCCGCCGCTGTCTCCAGACCGTGTTGGCCAGCGAGGGCGGCCTCCGCCTGCGCGTCGTGGTCGTCGATAACGGTTCGACCGATGGCTCCGCCGAGATGGTCGCCGCCGAGTTCCCCTCGGTCACGCTGATCGCCGGGCACGGCAATGTCGGCTACCCTGCCGGCAACAACCTCGGTTTGCGCGCCCTCGGCTTTGCCGGCTCCGGCCCTGCTCCCGACGCCCCGCCCTATACGCTCCTCCTTAACCCCGATACCGAGGTCCCGCCTCGCGCCTTCGCCGATCTCCTGACCTACCTGGACGCCCACCCCGCGGTTGGCGTCATTGGCCCCCGACTCTACCTGCGCGACGGCTCTCTGGATCTCGCCTGCCGCCGCAGCCTGCCCACCCCGGCGGTCGCTCTCTGGCGGATGATCGGCTTCTCGCGCCTGTTCCCGCGTAGCCGCGTCTTCGGCCGCTATAATCTCACCTATCTCGATGAGCGCCAGATCACCGAGGTCGGCTCCGTCGTCGGGGCCTTCATGCTCGTGCGCCGCTCCCCCATCGAGCAGGTCGGCCTGATGGATGAGCGCTTCTTCATGTACGGCGAAGACCTCGATTGGTGCAAGCGGATCGCCGAGGCTGGCTGGAAGATCATCTACTACCCCCCTGTCGAGGTTCTCCACGTCAAGCGAGCCGCCAGCCGTCAGAACCCTCGCGCCCGCCGCGAGTTCGTCCGCGCCTTTCTTCTCTTCTACGATAAACACTACCGCCGGCAGACCCCCTGGCCGGCTCACCTGTTGGTCCTGGCCGGAATCGCCCTCTGGGGCGGCCCTGCCCTCTGGCGGGAGATCCTGTCCGCTCCCCGCCTCTTTCACGGAGCCGCCCCCTCATGACCCAGTCGCGGGTGCGCACCCTCTACATCGCCTCCAAGATCGCCGGCGATGCCCTCATGACCGTGGCGGCCTTCGTCATCGGCTACCAGCTGCGCCTGCACGTCCCCTTCCCCACTGTCCCGGTCGAGGTCTCCGGCTTCCTGTCTTACTTTCCCATGCTGGTCGTCCAGATCCTGTCGATCATCGCCGTCTTCTATTTCAACAAGCTCTATCACGTCGCCCGCGCCGCCTCCCGCGCCGATGAGCTCTACACCGTCTTCGGCGCCGTCAGCATCGCCACTATGGTCGCGGTCGCCATCTCCGCCCTGACCTTCAAGAACAGCATCTTCGAGCTCGACTATCCCCGCGCCATGATCCTCTACGCCTGGCTCCTGGGAGTCGTCTTCATCACCCTGGGCCGCGAGCTCCACCGCCGCGCCTGGCATCGCCTCCGCATGCGCGGCCTGGGCCGCGACCGCGTCCTGGTCGTCGGATCGGGCGAGGCCGCTCACGCCATCGTCCAGAAGATCCAGTTCTCGCCCTACCTGGGGTACGACCTCGTCGGCCTCGTGAACGTGAACGGCTTCCCCTCCGACCCCGCCGGCTCGCTGCCCGGCGATCCGCCCCCTCGCCCCGCCGATATCCCCGGTGCGCCGGTTCTGGGCCACGTCGAGGCCCTCCCCGATCTCATCGAGAAGCACCGCATCAATGAAGTCATCATCGCCCTCCCGGAAGGCGCCGCCCGCCGCGACATGGTCCGCATCGTCAGCCTCTGCCAGCGTGGCAGCATTCAGATCCGTGTCTTCCCCGACCTCTTCGAGTTCATCACCACCGGCGTCACCATCGATGACCTCGGCGGGATCCCCCTTCTCAACGTCCGCGATATCCAGCTCCGCGGTTGGAAGCTCAGCCTCAAGCGCAGCATCGATATCCTGGGCGCGGCCATCGGCCTGGTCCTGCTGTCTCCCGTCATGATGGCCTTCGCCCTCCTCATCCGCCTGGAGTCTCCCGGCCCCATCTTCTACTGCCAGGAACGCATGGGCCTCGATGGCCGCCCCTTCCAGATGATCAAGTACCGGACGATGCGCCCCGATGCCGAAGCCCACGGCCCCGGCTGGACGACCAGGAACGACCCCCGCCGCACCCGCTTCGGTTCCTGGCTGCGCGCCAGAAACGTGGACGAACTGCCCCAGCTGATCAACGTCCTGCTCGGCGAGATGAGCCTGGTCGGCCCGCGCCCGGAGCGCCCGATCTATGTCCAGCAGTTCCGTCAGAGCATCCCCCGCTACATGGAGCGCCACCGCGAGAAGGCCGGCATGACTGGCTGGGCGCAGGTGAACGGCCTGCGTGGCGATACCTCCATCGCTGAGCGCACGAAGTACGACCTGTGGTATGTGGAAAACTGGTCCCTCTGGCTCGATATCAAGATCATCGTCCGCACCATCCTCCAGTCGATCTTCGGCCAGCCGGGCTCTAACGCCTACTGACGCTCTGGACAAACTTCCTTCATCTGTCGTATACTGCCCTCATCGCTGGGATGTCTGCCGCTGTGCCTTCGCATGGACTCAGCCTGCACGGACCGGGTAAAGGAGCTTCTCATGGATCGCATCAGGCGTGACTTCACCACCCTCACCTGGGTGATGATCCCCGTCGCCATTGCCATCAATATCGCCATCGGTCAGCTGGTGGTGGCTCTCAAAGTCCCGCTCTACCTGGATTCAATCGGCACGGTGCTGGTGGCGGTGCTGGCTGGCCCGGCCGCGGGTCTGCTCACCGGGCTGCTCGCCAACCTGATCTGGGGCCTGTCGGGCATCAACCCCGTCTATACGCCGTTTGCCGTTGTCGCGGCCATCATCGGGCTGCTGGCCGGCGTCTTTGCCGCCGCTGGCTGGTTCAGGCGGTGGTACCTCTGGCTGGTCGCTGGCCTCATCACCGGCGTCGTCGCGGCGGTCGTCTCCGCGCCCATCTCCGCCTATATGTTCGGCGGCGTCACCGGCACCGGCCAGGATTTCCTGGTCGCCTTCTGGCGGGCCACCGGCGCCAGCGTCATGCAGGCGACTCTGGGGCAGGGCATCGTCGCCGATCCGCTTGATAAACTGGCCACCTTTGTCCTCGTCTGGCTCATCGTCCGGGCGTTGCCGGCTCGCTTCTTAATGCGCTTCCCGCGGGCCGCCGCGCTCCGCAGCAGCCCGGCGGATGCGCCTCCTTCCGCCTGATCGGTGGCCTTGCCGTCTATGTCGGTCCCCTTCAGCCTGTACGCAGCCCGCGTCAGCGGGCTGCATGCCCTTCACCCCCTCACCCGCCTCGCGCTGCTGACGTTCTGCATGGCGCTGGCTTTCCTGCTCCCCGGCGAGGCTGCCCCCTATCTCATCGAAGTGGCCCTCCTCCTCCCGTTGGCTCTCTGGGGCCGCGTCACCCGGCTCCTCCTGCGGGCCCTCCTGCGGGGTGTCCTGCCCTTTGCCGTCTCCCTGTTCCTCATTCAGGGCCTTTTCTGGACCGGCGGCCATCCGCTGCTGGCCCTCGGCCCGGTCGCCCTCAAGGCGGAAGGGCTGCGCTTCGCGGCGCTCATGACCGGTCGCATCTTGGTCATTCTCTCCGGCTTCCTCCTCCTCTCCTTTACCACCCGGCCCGATGCCCTGATGCTCGCACTCGTCCAGCGCGGCATGCCCGACCATCTCGCCTATCTGGTCCTCACCACCCTCCAGATCGTGCCCCGCTTCCAGGCAAAGGCCGCTGCCATCCTCGACGCCCAGCGCTCCCGCGGCCTGGAGACCGCCGGCAGCCTGCCGCGCCGCCTGCGCGCCCTCGTCCCGCTCGTGATCCCGCTGGTGCTCGGCAGCATCGTCGATATTGAGGAGCGTGCCATCGCCCTCGAAGCCCGCGCCTTCAGCCGCCGCGGCCCCCGCACCAGCCTCTTTGACCTGCCCGATTCGCGCCTCCAGCGGGCCTTCCGCCGCGTGCTCGTCGCCCTTCTCGTCCTGCTGACGGCGGCCCGGCTGGCCCTCACCCTTCGGCGCTGAGGGGCTCCCGTGAACCCGCTTCCTCCCGCCGACCCGATCATCGCCGTCACCGGCCTCACCTACAGCTATCCGGGCTTCCCGACGCCGGCCCTGCGCGATCTCTCGCTTCAGGTCTTCCCCGGTGAGATCTGCGCCGTGGTCGGGGCCAGCGGTGCCGGCAAGTCTACCCTCTGCTATGCGCTGGCTGGCTTCATCCCCCACTTCTTCCACGGCAGCCTGCGCGGCAGCGTTCGGGTCGCCGGCTGTGAGGTCCCGGCCTCCTCGCTGGGCGATCTGGCCGGCCAGATCGGCCTGGTCGTGCAGAACCCCTTCAACCAGATCACCGGCGCGCGCTTCACCGTCGCGGAGGAGGTGGCCTTCGCGCTGGAGAATCTTGGCCTGCCCCGCGCCGACATCCTCGACCGTGTCGATCACGCCCTGGCCGTCACCGGCCTGCTGGCCCGGCGTGAGGCTTCCCCCTTTGCCCTGTCCGGCGGGCAGGCGCAGCGCCTCGCCCTCGCCGCCATCCTGGCGATGCGCCCCCGCGTCCTGATCCTGGATGAGCCGACCTCTCAACTCGATCCGGTTGGCGTCCGCGACATCCTGACCGCCCTCAGTCGCCTGGCCGCGGAAGGGGGCGCCACTATCATCCTGGTCGAGCATAAGCTGGAGGCCATCGCTGCCGTCGCCGGCCGGGTGATCGCCCTGGAGGCGGGCCGGATCGTCGCGGACGGCCCACCGCGTCAGGTGCTGGCCGATCCGCTGATGGAGGAGATCGGGGTAGGGGCCACTCGCTTCACCCGCGCTGCCCGTCTGGCCCGCCAGCAGGGCCGCGTCGATCCGGCCCGCCCGCTGCCCGTCACCCTGGACCAGGCCGTGGAGTTCTTCTCGTGAATCCCGCCCCCGTCGCCATTCCTGTCGAGGTCGAGTCCGTCGTCTTCTCCTATCCCGGGGGAGTCACCGCCCTGGACGGAGTCTCGCTGTCACTGCCCCCCGGCGAGGCCGTCGCCATCATCGGTGAGAACGGCGCGGGCAAGACCACGCTGGCCCGCCATCTCAACGGCCTCCTGCGCCCTTCGGCGGGCCGTGTCCTCATCGGCGGTTGGGATACCCGGCACTATTCCATCGCCCGTCTGGCCGCCCGCGTCGGCTATGTGTTCCAGAATCCCGATGATCAGCTCTTCGAGCGCACCGTCCGCGCCGAAGTCGCCTTTGGCCCGCGCAATCTGGGCCTGCGCGGCCCGGCCCTCGCCCGCGCGGTGGATGCCGCCCTTGAGCAGGTCGGCCTGCTCGCCGAATCCGCCCGCCATCCCTACGATCTGCAGCTCACTCAGCGCCGCCTGCTGGCGGTCGCGGCTGCTCTGGCCATGAATACCCCGATCGTCGTCCTTGACGAGCCGACCACCGGCCAGGATGCCCGCGGCGTGGACTGTCTGGCCCGGATCATCGCCGACCTGCGGGCCGCTGGCCGCACTGTCATCGCGATCACCCATGACATCGACTTCGCCGCGGAGCATTTCCCGCGCATCGTCGTCATGGCGGCTGGCCGCATCCTCGCCGATGGCCCGGCCGACGGGGTGCTGGCCCGCGCCGATCAGTTGGCTCGCGCTCAGATCGATCCCCCCCAGCTCGTGCGCCTGGCGGCTGCCCTCGGCCTGCCCGCTGTCCCCCTCACCGTAGAGGATTTCCTGGCGGCCCTCCCGCGTCGCCCCTCTTGACACCTGCTCGCGCCTGGCTATAGTAACCCCCGGCGGGCCCGCCGGGCCCGGCCCGCCGCCTGAGGGGACGAACACGATGACCGTTGAGCTGATCCTCTTTCGTCATGGACAGAGCGTGTGGAATGATGCCGGTCTGTGTCAGGGTGCGGCCCTGGAGCCGCCTCTCAGCCCGGCTGGCCGCGCTCAGGCCGCCTTTGCGGCCCGCGCTCTGGCTGCCCGCCGCGAGCCGGTCAATGCCCTCTACAGCAGCGATCAGGCGCGGGCGCTCGAAACGGCCCGCTTCCTCAGCCAGGCGGTCGGCGATCTCCCGGTCCGCCCCGAGCCTCGCCTGCGCGAGCTTCACCAGGGCGACTGGCAGGGGTTACCCTTTTCGGAGATTCGGGCCCGCTTTGGCGACCTGTATCGCCGCCTCTACGAAGCCCCCTTCGAGGTCCTGCCCCCCGGCGGCGAGACGATGGCTGCGGCTGCCCGCCGGGTTTTCTCCGCCCTGGACGATATCGCCGCGGCCCATCCCGCCGGGCGCGTGATCATCGTCTCGCACGAGATCCCCCTGGCCCTTGTTCGCGCCGCCGCTTACGGCGCCGATCTCGCCCGCCTGTGGGACTTCGCCCCGCGCAACTGCGAGCCCAGCCGCGTCCTCTGGCCGTTGCCCCACTCCGTGACCATCCCCGCCCCCTGACCGCGCGTTTCCCTCCCTGCCTCGCCCCTACTGCCCGGAGATCAGCACCCGCCCCCAGCCTGGATGCACCTGTTCCACCGTCAGCGCCCCCCCGCTGACATGGTACGCGGGCCGCTCCGCATCCAGCGTATCGTGGAACAGCACCCCGTCCGGAATCCCCTCCCGCCCCACCGGGATGGTCAGGCTTTCCGGCTCCCGCCCCGCGTTGACCGCCACCACCGCCGACTCCCGCGGATGCTGTCGCAGGTAGCTGAACACGGTGTTGCCCGTCTCCAGCGCCGCGTAGCGCCCGTAGATCAGCGCCGGATGTTCGCGCCGCAGCGCCGTCAGCCGGGCGATCTCCCGGTACAGCGCCCGCTCCCGATCTGGCCACACGTCATGGGGCGCGGGCATGGGACGGCGCACCTCGTCGTCCCGCCGCGGATCCTCCACAATCCGCCCCTGCATCCCGATCTCGTCCCCATAATACAGGCACGGAATCCCCGGCAGCGTCAGCAGCAGAATCTGTGCCACGTACACGTGGCGCGGATCCTTCAGCAGCGACCCGATCCGCGTCACATCATGGTTCCCCAGGAAGGTCAGCAGGTGCAGATCCCGGTACAGCCCCCACTCCGGATGCATGGCCCGCTCCAGCACCGCCTTCAGCTCCCAGAAGTTGCCGTGATTCAGCGCGCTCCACAGCGCTTTGTACAGCTGATAGTCCGTCCCCGAATCCAGCAGATCCGGCGCCACGTGCGTCCGATAGTCCCCCCCCAGCAGCTCACCCACCAGGAAGCAGTCAGACCGCGTCTCCTTGCACACCCGCCGGAATTCCCACCAGAACGCCGGGCTGATCTGCTGCGCCACGTCCAGCCGCCAGCCGTCGATCCCAACCTCCCCCAGCCACTGCCGCGCTACCTCGAACAGATAGTCCCGCACCGGCTCGTGATCCAGATTCAGCCGCGGCAGCGCCTGATGCCCTTCCCAGCTCTGATACGCAAACCCGTCCCCGTAGTCGCTCTCCCCCTTCCAGTCCACCAGATACCACTCCCGGTACGCCGAGTCCCGCTGCCGTTCTCTCAGATCCTGGAATGCGAAGAACTCCCGCCCCGTGTGGTGGAAGACCCCATCCAGAATCACCCGCATCCCCCGTTCGTGCAGTTCGCGCACCAGTTCCGCCAGCAGCGCGTTGTCCCCCAGCCGCCGATCCACCCGCCGGTAGTCAATGGTGTCGTACCCGTGCGTTCCGCTCTCAAAAAGCGGCCCCAGGTACAGGGCGCTCACCCCCAGCCCGCTCAGGTGTTCGTAGTAGTTGCGCAGGCCGGCCAGCCGCGGCACCGTCGCCGACCGCCCCCCGTTCTCGCGGGGCGCGTTGAAGAACCCCAGCGGGTAGATGTGATAGAAGACCGCTCGCCTCGCCCATTCGGGCACCCAGCCCGTCTGATCCGGATAGCGCATCGATCGCTCCTGTGCAGGAGGCTGGCAGCGGGATCCTCTCAGCCCCGTCTCGTCCGGCGAGTGGCGCCCCGCAGCCCCCTCCTTCTGCCTCTCGGCTGCCTCATCGTCTCACAGGCCCCGGCTGGCGCCCCTAGCGGGCCTCGATCGGCTGGTAGGGCCGTTCAGGTTCCCCGGTGTAGATCTGCCGGGGCCGGTTGATCCGCGTCACCGGGTCGCTCCGCATCTCCATCCACTGCGCGATCCATCCGGGCAGGCGCCCCAGCGCGAACAGGACCGTGAACATGTTCGTCGGGATGCCCATCGCCCGGTAGATGATCCCGCTGTAGAAGTCCACGTTGGGGTAGAGCTTGCGCTCCAGGAAATACTCGTCCTTCAGCGCGATCTCCTCCAGATTCTTGGCGATCTCCAGCAGCGGATCGTTGACGCCCAGCTCCGCCAGCACCTCGTCCGCCGCCGCCTTCAGAATCCGCGCCCGCGGATCGAAGTTCTTGTACACCCGGTGCCCGAAGCCGAACAGCCGGAAGTTGCTGTCCTTGTCGCGGGCCATGTCCACGTACTTGCGGTAGTTCATCCCATCGTCCCGGATCATCTCCAGCATCTCGATCACTTCCTGGTTGGCTCCGCCGTGCAGCGGCCCCCACAGCGCGCACACCCCCGCCCCGATGCTGGCGAACAGGCTGGCCTTGCTGCTGCCCACCATCCGCACCGTCGAGGTCGAGCAGTTCTGCTCATGGTCGGCGTGCAGGATCAACAGCAGGTTCAGCGCCCGCACCAGCGTCGGAGATGGCGTGTACGGCTCTGACGGGACGGCGAACATCATGTGCAGGAAGTCCGCGGTATAGCTCAGATCGTTGCGCGGATACACGTAGGGCTGGCCGATGCTCTTCTTATAGGAGAACGCCGCCAGCGTTTTGGCCTTGGCCAGCAGCCGTATGATGTTCAGTTCGGTCGATTCCGGCGTATCCGGGTAATAAGCGGACAGCGAGATGATCATCGCCGCCAGGATGGCCATCGGGTGCGCCCCCGGCGGGTAGCCCTCGAAGAACTTCTTCATATCCTCGTGGATCAGCGTGTGGTGCGTAAGCTGCTGCCGGAAGCTGTCGAGCTGGGCCTTCGTCGGCAGGCTGCCGTAGATCAGCAGGTAGCACACCTCCACGAAGCTGCCGGACGCCGCCAGCTGCTCGATCGGGTAGCCCCGGTAGCGCAGGATGCCCCGCTCCCCGTCGATGAAGGTGATCGCGCTGGCGCAGGAGCCGGTGTTGCCGTAGCCCGGGTCAAACGTGATCGCGCCCGTCTTGGCGCGCAGGCTGGCGATGTCGATCCCTGGCTCATTTTCCGAGCCGACGATCACCGGGAACTCATACTCTTTTCCGTCGAAGGTAAGCTTGGCAGTCAACATGATGAGGGGGCCTCCAGGAGAGAGATCGGGTCAGAATATAGGGAGCGCACACGAGGCGGTGCGGCGCTGTATATGAGTATACCGCCGGGAGGGGGGATGGGTCTAGAGCCTGTTTATGCGCTTCCGGCGTTGCCGCGCCCTTGAAGGCAGAGGGCCTCGCCCGGTTGAAGCCCTGGCGGCGCTCCCGCCGCGGTCACTCAGGCTCCCGGCTTCGCTCGATCTCCGGGGCGTGAGGTCCTGCGCAGACAGAGGCGGTCAGGGGGGCGACGGGGCGTAAGGGGGCGCGGGGGTCCGGCGCAGGGCAGCCCGGGTGAAGCGCACCAGGCGGCCCACAGCCTCGGCGGCGGTCGTGGCGTCGATTTGATTCGGCGGCATCCCGGCGAAGCAGGCCACCGTGTGTTGCAGCGCCAGGGCGGCGACGGTCTGCTCCAGCGGGCCGCCCTGAACCCCCGGCAGCGTCAGGCCCACCAGTTCAAGCACAGCCCACAGGCGTTCGACCGTGAACAGGCAGCGCTCTCGCAGCGGCTCCGTCCAGCCCGGGCCCTGCATCCGTTCGTAAAGCGTGAGGGTGCTTTCACCCCGGGCGCGGGCGCTCAGAAAGTCCGCCACCAGCGCCTCAAACGAGCCGGCCGCGGCGGCCAGTTCCGGGCGGAGCGGCGGCGCGTGCCCCTCGCGCTGCCGGTCGATCAGCCAGGTCACTGCTTCGGCCCGCAGCCGCGCCGGGCGCAGCCGGGCCGATTCCACGGGGAAGGCAGCGGCTGCCTCCTCGTGCCGGATCCGGGCGGCGATCTCCCGCGCGGCGCGCATCAGCGTCACATCATCCGGCACCCTGTTGAGGGCGTCGCGGCCTGCCATGCCCACTCCCGGCAGGCTGGCCGTTCCGCTTGGCTTCTGGGGGGGCTTCGGTGCGTGTCCTCTGCTCTGCCCGCTCATGATCCGATCCGCTGAGTGTGAGAGTATTCACACTATACGCCCCTCAGTCCGCGGGTGTCAAGGCTGCCGGCCTTCGCGGGCGGGGAATTCACACAGGGTTCACATCCGGGCCGGCTTCGCAGGCTGCTCCGCCCGTTTCCTTCCCCCCGCCCCGCCCCCGGCTCTGGGCCCTCCCTCCTCATCCCGACGGAACACCCCCTTCCGCGTAACAGAACCCTTCCGTGGCGGTGCCTGCCCTTCGGCATGGGTTGTGCGCCCCGCTCCCGATCCCCCTCAGGCACGCAGGGCCTCGCCGCTCGCCCTTACGTCCCGACGTTATGCATTTTGGGGCGTTACAGAAGTGCACTTTTTCGCTCTGTCCGCCCCCCCGACGAAATGCCCGCGTTACAGAATCCCCAGCGTGATCCGTTTCCGCCTCGGCGTGTCGCTCCGTCGGCGTGATGCCGCCCGCTGCCGGCGGGAGCGCTGCTTCAGCTCGCGCTGAACGGCCCGCATCCCCAGCCACCGCCGCTGGCGCTCCGCCTTCTCCCGCGCCCGCCGCTTGCGCCGGCGGTAGGCCCGGCTCGCCCCCACCAGCCCGCATGCCTTGCTGCAGTAGCGCCGCCGCAGCGCCCCGGTCGGATCCTGGCGGTCCATGCGCTCCCCGCAGGCGGGGCACTGCCGGTAGCGATGAATCCGCCGGCGGTGGTGCTTGCGGGCGTAGCGGTCTTCGTAGGCCGCTTTGCGGCAGCGTTCGCTGCAGTACACCCGCGGTCGCCCGGGGAAGTACCGGGGCAGGAACGGCGTCCCGCAGTGCGCACACTGCGGCGAAAGCCGGCCCTCCACCGCGCGCTCCACGATCCGCCAGTCCAGCTTCCCTTCCGCCTGGGCCCTGTCGATGGCGGCGTTCAGCCGCTTCCAGCGCTGGCGCAGCCGCTGCTCGCAGGCGTTCGAGCAGAACCGGCTCCCCCGCCTCCTCACCGTCTCCACCAGGTACGGCTGCCCGCATCCCAGGCATTCGTACACGGCGCTCACCGGGCTCAGCCGCCAGATCAGCTTCCAGTCCTCTGGCCGCGTCCGCCGCTCTCCCATCAGCTCGCGCTCAGGTGGCCGCCACTCCTTCCGGCGCCGCCGGTGCTGCCCGTGCCGCAGTCGGTAGCGTGCCTGCCGGCATCGGTTGCTGCACGTCAGCCGCTTCCTCCCGGTGCCCGCCGGTGTCATCGGCTGCCCGCACATGTTGCAGGTTCCTGCCTGTCGGTTCGCCAACCGCCTCCCTCCTGACTGATCAGGGCAGCCGGCTGGCTGCCCCGCGTCTGCCTGTCATCTCCCTCCCGCTCTCCCTCCCCTGACCCGCTGGCCGCGTGGGGCAGGGGGAGTCCTCCCCACAGCCTACGACGCTCTGCCCCGCGCGTCAATGGATCGTTTGATCAACTCGCCCCGCCTCGCCTCCGCTCAGCCCCGGGATCCCCCTCCGGCGGGGACATCTGTCACGCCGGATAGTTACATTTGCCACTGATCGCCGCTTCCCGCCCGGCGTTATGCTTCAGGTGTGGGGCGGATGCCGGTTTGCCCCGCGGGTTCGCTGCCGTTCCCACTCACCGATCAGCCGGGGCCTGCCTCGCTTGCTGCCTGCGCTGCCCGGCCTCAGGCCGCTGATCCCACCATCGGGCGCGCCACTCATCTGATGCATAAGGAGAGAGTGTCTATGACCGTCTCTGGAAAGTCCACCGTCAAGAAGGTCACCACCGAGGAGCTGCTCGCTAAGGCCAGGAAGCCGGCTGCCGATGCGATGCGGCTGCATGATTTCTACCACGGCAAGACTCAGACCGCCCTGCGCTGCCCTGTCCGCACCTTCCAGGATTTTGCGATCTGGTACACCCCCGGTGTGGCAGCCCCCTGCAAGGCCATCCAGGCCGATCCTGAGCTTGTCTACCAGTACACCAGCAAGTGGAATACCATCGCCGTCGTCTCCGACGGCACCCGTGTGCTGGGTCTGGGCGATATCGGCCCTAAGGCCGGCCTCCCGGTCATGGAAGGCAAGGGCCTGCTCTACAAGTACCTCGGCGGCGTCGATGCCGTTCCCATCATGCTCGATACCAAGGACCCGGATAAGATCATCGATACCGTCCTCATGCTCCAGCCGGCCTTCGGCGGCGTCAACCTCGAGGATATCTCTCAGCCCAAGTGCTTCCGCATCCTCGATACCCTCCGCGAGAAGGCCGAGATCCCCATCTGGCACGATGATCAGCAGGGCACAGCCTCCGTCACCCTGGCTGGCCTCATCAATGCGGTCAAACTCGTCGGCAAGAAGATGGATGAGGTGAAGATCGTCTTCTTCGGTGCCGGCGCTTCCAACGTCGCCTGCGCCCGCCTCATCTTCGCCTACGGCGCTCAGCCCGAGAACTGCCTCATGCTTGACACCAAAGGCATCCTCGGCAAGCACCGGCAGGACATCTACGCCCGCCGCAGCGAGTTCGTCGCCAAGTGGCGCATGTGCCAGATTACCAACAAAGAGGAGCAGCAGGGCGATCTGGCCGAAGCCCTCAGGGGGGCCGATGTCCTCATCGCCCTTTCCCAGCCCGGCCCCGATGTCATCCAGAAGGAATGGATCGCCAGCATGGCCAGGGATAGCATCGTCTTCCTCTGCGCCAACCCCATCCCCGAGATGTGGCCCTGGGACGCTAAGGAAGCCGGCGCCGCGGTGGTCGCCACCGGTCGCAGCGACTTCCCCAATCAGGTCAACAACTCCCTCGGCTTCCCCGGCATCTTCCGCGGCACGCTCGATGTCCGCGCCCGCACCATCACCGACGAGATGGCCATCGCCGCCTCCGTCGAGCTGGCCCGTATGGCCGAGGAAAAGGGCCTCGACCCTGACTACATCCTGCCCAACATGGACGAATGGGAAGTCTTCCCCCGCGAGGCTGCCGCGGTGGCCATGAAGGCTATCGAGCAGGGGGTCGCCCTCAAACCCACCACCCGCGAGCAGGAATACGAACGCGCCTCGCACATCATCAAGGCCGCCCGCGACATGACCATGATGCTCATGCACGAGGGCTTTATCCCGGACGCGCCCCCGGAGGACGGCTCCCCCGATGCCGCTCCAACCTTTGACGCGCATGCCGCCTATTAGTTTCTGCGGAGGCACACGATGCACGATCTAATCATTCTGGGGGGTGGGCCTGCCGGCCTGACCGCCGCCATGTATGCAGTCCAGAAGCGTCTGGATGCCCTGCTCATCACCCGCGACCTGGGGGGCAAGACCAACTATCATCTCCAGCTCCCCTTCGTCGAGCGCCACATGACCATCAACGGCGACGAAGTGGTCAACCGCTTCTCCCGCGAGATCGAGTACCTCGATCATGTGCGCATCCTGGAGAACGCCGAGAAGGTAGATGCTGTTGAGGGCGGCTACGAGGTGACCCTGTCCACTGGCTCCGCGTACCGTTCCCGCGCCCTCATCGTCGCCACCGGCGCGAAGGGTCAGCTCCTCAGCGTCCCCGGCGAAAGGGAGTACATGATGAGGGGTCTCTGCTATAGTGCTATTAGCTACGCCCAATTGTTCTACGATCGCCTGGCTGTGGTCATCGGGGATGGCGACCTGGCGCTGCGCAGTACGGCTGAGCTGGCTCGCATCGCCCGGAAAGTCACTCTGGTGGCCGAGACCGGCGAGCGCTTCGATAACCCGCTGGGGCGCCGCCTGCGTTCAATGAACCAGGTTGAGTTCGTAGAAGGTTACCGGGTGAAGGAAGTCAAAGGCGATGGACGCTATGCGCGCAGCCTGGTCATCGATGGGCCGGGCGGCGTGCGCGAGCTGGAGATGGATGCGGCTTTTGTCGAAAAGGAGCTGCTTCCGCGCAGCCAGCTTGTCCGCCATCTGGTGGATGTCGATCCGCACGGCCACATCAAGATCAACACCCGCAACGAAACCAGCGCCTCCGGTATCTACGCTGCCGGCGATGTGACCAACACCTTCTCTGAACAGGTCCTGATCTCCATCGGCGAAGGCGCGAAAGCTGCCCTCAGCGCTTATGAATATCTGCTCCGACAGGAGCCAATCAAGACGCCCGCCTGATTGGCGCTGACGTGGACGGCCGGGGCGCAACCTCCGCCCCGGCCCTTGTGTTTGCGGGTGCAGCCTGCCCGGCCTACCGGCCCGACCGCCGCGAGAAGATCATCATCTGCTGGTTGCGCGGATGCTGCCAGTGGGGGGCGCGCTTCACCTGCAGCCCCACCCGCTGCGCCAGCTCTTCGAACACGCTGAACTCGTAGTGAAACGGATCGCGGTCGGGGTAGGTAGTCAGGCGGGGAGTGGGCTGCAGCGGCGAAACATAGTCCCCCGGCGGCCCCTCGAAGAACGTTGCATAGAAGCGCCCGTCGGGGTTCAGCACAGCCGGCACATTGGCCAGGCAGCGCAGGATCGCATTCCACGGCAGATGCGTGAAGACCGACTGCGCCAGCAGGTAGTCAAAGGTCGTGCCGAATAGGCCGAAGTTGAAGTCATCGCGGCAGATCAGCGTGGGACGCCGGGTCACTCCGTGCGCCGGCAGCTCGATCTCGACGGCGGCTTCCAGCAGCAGAGGATCCTGGTCGATGCCGAAGTAGTTGCCCTCATCCAGGTAGGGGATGAAGTTCACCCCGGCCCGCAGCGCCCCGCAGCCGATGTCCAGCAGCCGGTGCTGTGGCTGCAGCCCTTCGCCTACCAGGAAGTCGAACTACAGCTTGCCCATGGCGTCCCAGTCGCGCAAGCGCCGGTACAGCCCGCCGGACTGGAGCCGGATGACGTCTGGCGGCAGCGGCCTCGCTTTGCGTATGAGCCGTGTGATCAGGGGTGGAGCCAGATCCTTGAGGATCCGGCGCACTGAGGAGGAAGGGTTTTGTGCCATGATTTCGATCTTTCGGTGAAGGGAGGCGTAGTTTCGGAGCCGGCAGGGCGGATGCAGCGCTATCTACGGGCGGCACCCCGCAGCAGATCGAGCAGCTCGCGCCATTCCTCGGCGAACAGGTGCAGTGTCACACTGCCCAGCTCGATGTTGTAGACTTCTTCGCCATCGGCGTCCTGCCCGACCAGCACAGCATAGTTTTCCGTCTCAGCCAGCAGAGTCAGGGGTGTTTCATCGTCAGGGTTTGGGCGGTTCATGGCTCCTCTCCTTTTGACTTCAGGGCCTCAGCGGCAGCTCAAACAGCCACAGATCCATACCGCCGGCATGCTTCAGGGCCGATCGGGCGGCCGGCCGTTCCAACCCCACGCCCAGCGGCATCATCCAGCGCATGCCAGCCAGGCTCCGCCCCGCCGCCAGCCCCTGCAGGGCGGATAGCATATTCTGCAGCGTCGTGTCATCCGGGGCATCCAGATAGGCCAGCATGAGCAGCTCGCCCGCGCTGGCGGCAGAGTCCAGTATGGCCAGGCCGGCCATCTTATCCGCCTGCCGCCAGCCAAGCACGTGCAGGCGCTTGTCAGCCAGGCATGCCTGCAGGCGCTCGAAAGTCAGAAAAAGGGCGCGCCCGCCGAGATGGACGAAGTGGTTGGTGCGGTACATCGGCGAGGATCGCAGATACCGCCAGGCCAGTACTGCATTCTGCGGCTGAAGAACCTTGAAATTCCAGAAGTCGGCCTGTGCCGCGTCGGCCTGCATATCCGCATAACTCATGCGGTGTACGAACCCGCCGCGCCGCGCCGCGCTGGCCACCAGATCGCTGCTGGCAGGGGTGTAGCAGCGCAGCAGCCCGTCCCCGATCTGCCGGAATCTCGCCGCCACCCGCGCCATGACCTCGATCAGCAGCGCCGCCGTGCGCTGCTCCGGGTCAATTCGCAGAGAATCGAGCCACCATTCCGCCTCGCCCATCTTCAGCAACGTCGCTGCTGCCGACGGACGTTCAGAAATCTCCGCCAGCATATGATGGATTCCCCTCGCTGGCGATTCTGGCTCACCAATCAAGGTTTCACTGGGCCACGTGGCCGTTGCGCCGACCTCCGCTGCTGTGGCGGCCCGCAGCGTCAGGCTGTAGGCTGAATCGGCATCCATGGTTGGTCTCCCCACCCGATCAAGGCGCTCAAGGCTGTCTCTCAGGGACTTTATCGCCCTGATGGATGCTGCTGGCCATGCTGGCAGCCACCGCGATCCGCTCCGCCTGAGGGGCGTTCGGCGGGCCTACCATGGGGAAGGGATCGAGGTCAAAGAGCATGGCATAGAGGTAACGGCCCAGGATGCGCAGCGTGGCAATGGTCGGCGCTGCCAAAGCCACACCGAGAACGCCGCCAATCGAGGCTCCGATAATGATCCCGATGATCACCACCATTGGATGCAGCCGTACCTGTCGCCCGATAATGCGCGGGATCAGGAAATTGAGATCGAGCTGGGTGAAAACGGTGTGCATGGCTGCCACAATGAGCACGAATACCAAGTTGGATACCGGGAGTGTCGTTGACCCTTCGATCAGGGCGATGATCATCGCGGTGATGATCCAGATAGCGTGGCCCACGCTCGGCAGAAACTCCATGAGGCCAGCAAAGATGCCCATGAGCAGCGGCTGGGGCAGGCCAATCACGGTGCTGATCACCGTGATGATGACGGTGACAACTACCGCCAGAATCACCTGCCCGCGGAAGAAGGACGACCAGACCACGTTGATTTCAGCCAGCAGCAGGCGCAGGTCTTCGCGATACTGGGGCGGTGCGATCCCTTGCAGCCACGCGATCACCCGCCGGGCATCCCGGGTAAGGTAGAAGCCGATCAAGAAGGTGAAGATGGTCAGCAGAAAGGTCTCTGCCACTCCGAATACCAGCTCAAAGGGCTGGCTCGCCAGCGAGCGCAGGAAGTCGATCAGCGCTGTGGTCACCTCGGAGGTGATCATCCGTACTTCAAAGCTGATCCCGGCGATCGTGATCGTCTGCTCAGGATCCATCTGGCTTAGCCCTTCGATGGCGCTGATCAGCTCGTCTCTCAGATAGGCAAAGGTATCTGCAATGACCGGGGCCAGGGCGACCGCCAGCAGCGACAGGGTGAGCACAACCGTGATGTACAGCAGAGTGGTGGCGAGGCCGTGTGGGATGCGTGAGTTCTGGCGCACACGTCGTACCAGAGGATACATCAGGTAGGCGATGATGGAGCCGACAATCAACGGAAACAGGACAACACGGGAAAGGTAGATCCCCCCTATGCCGCCCAGTATCAGCAGGACTGTGACAACCAGCTTGAGGGTCGGGCTCCAGCGTGGGCGCGCCGAAGGGCTGACAGGTGCTTCACTCTGCATGGACAACTGATACTCCGCTGGCGACACGAACGCCACAGTCAGGATTTCGCCCATTCATTCTAGTACAGGCGAGTCTGCCGGACAACTGCAGCAGAAAGGGGCACGGTTTTGCCGTGCCCCCTGTGGAGGGTAAATCACGGGGCGCGATCAGTTGCTCATAGCCCGGCGCAGCGAGTCGCATGCCGGGCATCCACCTCCCGGTCGAATGATCGCATATCCGGCCTGCGGGTCATCGCCCCAGTAGGTGAAGTCCACGTTGAAGACGATCAGCAGACGCACCCGGCCCGTTCCCTGGCTGATGTCCACGGCCCGCGCCAGCCACTCAGTCTGTTCGCCGACGGTATTGCCGCCCGCCCACCAGAAGTTGGGTGGCATAGCTCCCCAGCCTTCGGGTGAGGCATAGCCCAGTTCGGTGAAGCACAGCTTCGTACCGGGGAAGGCCCCTGCATACACGTTGAAGGTCAGCGGAAAGTACCAGGAGTAGTGATGATCGCCGCCATCGGCAGGATGTCCGGTCGCCGCGTCAGGCGGCGTCGCACCGGCGTTATGATGCACGCCCAGGCAGTCCATGTAGCGTGCTGCTCCTGCGTCTCGCATGCCAGCCAGATAGCGCTGATCGCTCCACACCGAGATTCCGTTGTCTACTCCGGTAGGGGCCAGCGCGCCCGCGATCACCAGCGTGCCAGGGTTGGCGGCCTTGATCGCGTTGTAGGCGGGAGCCAGCATGTTCTGGACGTAGGCTGCCGGGCTGATCTGGCCGGTGGGCCATTCGCGATCCAGGTTCATCTCATTCCAGATCTCGATGCCATCCGCGCCCAGCGCCGCCGCCCCACTGACAAACTGCACATACGCGGCGAAGTCGATGGAGGATGGATACTCCGGGCCGGGAACGCTGAACAGCACGCGCAGGCCGTTGGCATGTGCCTGCTCGATCCGGCCCACGAGATCCTTCGGGCTTTGCCCCGGCGACCATTTGTGCTGGAACTTGACCCATGTCATCCCCGCTGCGCGCATCTCGTTGGGATGATCCAGCGAGTGGGTCTGCCCACCCAGTTCAAAGCCACCCCCGGCGGAAGGCGGCAGGGAAGGGGGCAGCGCGGGCGATGGCGTGGGAGCTGAGCCGCCGCTGCCACTTTCGGTGGTGACCGGGAGGGAGTTCAGGTCCCCGCTGACCTCTGTCAGCCAGGCTGCAATCCAGCCGCGCACGCCGCTGTATTCGATAAAGGCCCAACTGGCATCCGCGTTGCGTCCCAGCGGGCTGAGCGACAGGCCCATCGGCAGGCGGCCCAGCTCGGCGAAGTTGGAACCGGGGCCGGAGCGAATACGCAGCGCGCTGGTCGTGCGAACGCTCGGCGGGCCGGCAGGTTGCGGTTCCGGAGGCGAGGGGGGCTGTGCCGGAGGAGCAGGCGGGGCTTCCGCGCCGCCGCCTGGAGTGCCGGCCACATCGACGACCGGGAGTCTGCTGACATGCCCGGTGACGTTGGTCAGCCAGATGGCAACCCAGCCGCGTGTCCCGTTGTAGTCAATGTATAACCAGCTGCTTTCGGCATTGCGCCCCAGCGCTGGCGCAGACTGCCCATAGGGCATCTTGCCGACTTCCGGATAGGTCGTTCCCGGCCCGGAGCGGATCTTGAGCGTATCGTTGGCCCAGATCATGATATCGCTGGCGGGTGGCGGCCCTGCTGGCGGTTGGGAGGGCTCACTTCCGGCAGCCGGTTCGCTGCCGCCGGGCGCCGCAGTGCCCGGCGGGCATACGGTCAGCACCCAGCCTACACGCACGCCCTGCCAGATCTCATAGTAGCGGGTCTGATTAAGCTCTTGCAGCTCCCACGGCTGCATGCCGAAGCGTGTGGCGATACCGATCACCGAGTCGCCGGGCTGAACGGTGTACTCGCAACCGGCCTGCTGCGCCAGAGCGCCCGGCAGCGGGGCTGCCAGCAGAGCGATGAGGGTGAGAATGGCGGCTTGTCGCCAGAGACGGATCGTCAGTTGCATGATGTTATCCTGTTATGTTCCGCTGAAGGGCGACTAGCCGATCTTGATCTTGCCCGCGGCACGGTTACGCCCAAAGAGTGAGCCCAACCCGATCACCAGGGCCAGAATCGGCCCGCAGATCATCATACCCACCCCGAAGGCAAACGCCGCCCGGGCCGCGCTACGGATCTCAGCCACCAGCTGGGTTCGGTCGCCACCGTACAACCGGTCAGGTGCGATGTCACCGGTAGTTGCTTTTGTGCCTACGACGGTGATCAGATCCCCGTCACGAAACCCGCGGGTGCGGATAGAGCCTTCCGGCAGTGGTTGGTTGTTGTAGTCAGCGGTTTCCGGGCCGGGGCCTTGCTCCAGTGTCTCGTGCAGATTGCCGCCGATCGTAGCTGAACTGGCGGGCACAGTGGCGATCGGCAGGGAACTGCCCCCGCCCTGCAGCACAATCCGCAGATCGGGAAACACCTGCTCTACAGTCGTCCATGATCCATCCGGCTCGTCCGTGCTGTCGGAGTCCGGCGGATCCACATCCCACCGCTCGCGCACATAGGCCACCAGGCCGTCGTCCGTCAGGGTGGAATTGCCTTCCAGCCGGCCGGTGACCGCAATGGCCTCGCCGGCACCGATGCTGTTGTAGTTATCCGGGCCGATTTCAGGCAGGTTGTTGATGCGCCGCCACTCAACTGCCTGCTGCGGCGAGATCACAAAGGCCAGGATCGCGCCGCAGATCATCGTGAACGCTCCGAACACGATGCCAGCGACTACGCCGCTGACGCGATTGCGGAGGTTGGCCAGGATGTTCATGCTGTCTCCTCCTGCGGGGCTGGTATGGCATGATCGGTTTCCACGCGGCTGAGTACATGCGCTGCTTTTCTCAAACCCAGCAGGCGCAGCAGCCAGTGGCGATTCATGCGTAGATGCTGCGCCAGCCGCTGGCCGATCTGGCCTGGCCGGGCCGCCGCTGCCTGTGCGTGGGGTAGGTGCGGATAGTAAACCCTGACCGGCGTCGGCGCCAGGCCATCCGGGTATTCAACACGGGCTTCCAGGTTGGCGCCGGGGATGCCGCCGCTCAGGTCGTAGAACCGCTCGGTCATCATAAGGTACTCGCCTGCTCGCACGCTGTTCTTGACCAGTCGGTGTACCAGGATGACATCCTCCCCGGCCAGCTCTTCGAACTGGCGGATCCTCTTGAAGGCAACCTCCCCATGATGGAGGATCGCCTTCAACTCCAGATCGGTGATCCGGGCGCACGCTTCACACGGGCAAATGTGATTGGCATCGAGCTCCGCAGCCTTTTTCGCGAAGGCGTCAAAGAAAGTGCGCACCTGGTGAAGGACATCCCGTGCAATTGCCGGATCATCCGCATCGGCCCCGGCATACAAAAACAGAGCGTCTCCCTCAATCTTGGACAGGGTCAGGGGAAACTCAGCGGCGTCAATGATCGCTTCCAGCAGCTCGGTGATGATCTGCTCGGCATGCAGCACGCTCATCCCGTGCAGCCGGGTGAAGCGGGTGTACCCGCTGATGTCGGCCAGTACCAGTGAGGCGCGTTTGACTTCCATCGTCGATAGCTCTATGCGTCAGCCGGCAGCGTTTGCAGGGCGCAGCGGCGTCAGACGCCGGGATTCTATCAGAGATGAGGGATGAGCTTCTCCACCAGGCGCTCCTTGGGCATGTATCCAGTGATCCGCTCGGCTACCTTGCCATTCTTGAACAGGATCAGGGTCGGGATGCCCATGATCTGGTATGCCTGCATGGTATTGGGGTTTTCGTCCGTATCCATCTTGGCGACGACCATCTTGCCGTCGTATTCATTCGCCAGCTGCTCAACGATCGGGGCGATCATCTTGCAGGGCTGGCACCATTCGGCCCAGAAATCTACCAGTACAGGCTGCGCTGCGTCCAGCACCTGTTCCTCAAACGTTGCATCGCTAACAGAAAAAGGCTTTGCCATGGTCATTCTCCTTGACGTACATGCTAGAGGGCGATCCTCTGTAACCGGAGCGGGTTGGATGTCTCGATCTTACGCCAGTGACCCCAGGATCGTACCACGCGGCAGGCAGGGCGGGCAAGCACTTTGTGTTAGTCAGTCAGGTGGGCTGACGCCCAGCGATTCGAGCAGTTCCCGGGCCGCTTCCGCGTCCGGGCCTGAATGCCGGACAGCCAGGAACGCCTGAAGGTCAGCGATTGCCTGCTCGGTGTCGCCTTTCTCGGCGGCGATCACGGCTCTCCAGTATAGCGCGGGCACAAACCCATCGCGGGCCGGGGCGGCCAGCCGCCCCAGTGCCAGATCAGGGTTGCCCCGCCGCCAGTCAATGCGGGCGTAACCCACAAGCAGAGCATCCTGGCTGCCGTGGCGGATGACCTGATCCGCCAGGTAGGCGAACGCCGCCTCAACATCCTGCTGAGCGATCAGATCCGCGGCGTCGGCCATGGCCTCGTAAGCCTCACTTACTGCGCCCACGCCGGACAGCACACCCAGCTCGCCGGCCTGCTGGAGGTCGCGAATGGCCTCCTCGGTGCGCCCCAACAGGGCCAGCGTTCGTCCACGCCAGTGATAGGCCGTTACGCTCAGCGGGTTGAGCGCCACCGCGGCATCAAAATCAGGCAGCGCCGGTGCCGGCGCGCCCAGCGAGAGCAGCGCCAGCCCGCGCGTCAGGTGCAGCGCCCCTGAATCAGGGAAAAACTCCAGACCCTGCGCGGCGATGGCTGCTGCGGCCTCATAGCCCCGTGAGCCGCTGGCTGCTGCGGCCGCATTCAGCCAGGCGTGCTGCCGGTACGGATCGATCGCCTGGGCAGCCTGCAGGTCGCGGATGGCCTCCTCGGGGCGCCCCAGCCGGGCCAGGGCGGTGGCGCGTGCTGCCAGCAGGTCCGGGTCATCCGGGTCGAGGGTGATCATCCGGCTGTAGGCATCTACGGCCTGCTCATAGTCGGCCTGCTGCTCATGGAAAAGAGCCAGCTGCCGCAGGGCATCCAGGCTCCCCGGATCCGCCTCAACTGCCTTCACCAGAGCCGCCAGCGCCGCATCCGAGTCGGCCTCTCGCTGCGCCAGCGCGGCCAGCCCCAGCCAGGGATCGGCGCTGGCCGGATAGAGCTCGGCCAGCTCACGGTAAGCGGCACGCGCAGCATCCAGCTGGGCCGAGGCTGCCAGAGCGCCGGGCGTGCCGAGCAGAACGGGCAGCCCGGGTCCCGGAGTGGCAGTTGGCGTCGGCGTCTCCGTCGGAGTCGGGCTGGGAGAGGCCGTTGGGCGCGGGGTTTGCGTGATGGCCGGGGTCGGTGTTGCCGGCGCCGGCTCCTCCGTGCGCGCCGGGGGAGCGGAGCAGGCAGCCAGCATCAGGGTCCCGGTCACCAGCAGCAGTTCGGCCAGCGGCAGCATGCGCATGATCACGCCACTCCTCGGCGGATCAGATTGACAGCCTCAGCTGGCGTATACGCTGCCTGCCACAGCTGCATGTGTTCGGGCCGGATGTAAGCCCCGTCCCCGTACAGTCGGCCCAGCACATCCGGCCAGATCTCGCCCAGCAGCACCAGGGGGCGGGGCGAGATCTCTCCGACTTGCAGCAGGCTCCAGGTAAGCGCTACCTCGCTCAGTGTCCCGATCCCGCCGCGCACCGCCACCGCAGCGGCCGATTGGGTTACCAGGTAATGCAGGCGCTCTGAGAGCGAATCGAAATGTACCACTTCGTCCACATAGGCATTGGGGCGGGAGTTCCATTGTCTTTCGAACAGACCGACCGTGACACCGATCACGCGGCCGCCGGCCAGGTGCGCACCCCGGCTGGCAGCTTCCATCGTGCCGGCATAGCCCCCTGTCATGATGGCGAAGCCGGCCTCTGCCAGTAGACGGCCCAGCTCCTCGGCCTCGGTATAGGCGGGCGTGCCCGGTCGGGGCGACGATCCGCCGAAGATGCTGACCACGGGTTGCTGTGCCATCATAAGGCGGCGCTTATCCCCTCACTGAATCCAGGCTTCGGGGGCAGCAGTTTACCATACATTGGGTTGACTCAGCGAGATCGCGCGCTTATTGACATGGCGATCCGGCCGCGCTACAATCCCGCTCGCTAACTGAATAGACGGTGACTGTTAACCGTCCTCTTATCCAGAGAGGTGGAGGGACCGGCCCTGTGAAACCTCGGCAACCCCTCCGGAATGTGGCTTAGCGCCGGCTCCGGAAAAGGTGCCAACTCCGGCAGAGATACTCTGGAAGATGAGGGGAGACGTCAAGCCATTCTTTGCCCTGTTGCGCGCCTCTTCTCAAAAGACGAGGCGCGTTGCATTGTCACCGGCACTCTGGCGTGGACAGGAGGGACTGGATAAATGAACGAGCGCAATATCGTGGTCGCTCAGGCGACCGGGACGTGGATCGAAGACCGCCCCGTTGAGATCGTAGAGCGCAAGGGGATCGGCCACCCGGACAGCCTGTGTGACGGCATTGCCGAGCGGATCTCGGTCGAATACACCCGCTGGTGCCTGGACAACCTCGGCGCCCCGCTGCATCACAACTTTGATAAGGTGCAGCTGGTTGCAGGCGAGACGCTGGTTGGTTATGGCCAGGGCCAGCTGATCAAGCCAATCCGCATCCAGATCGCGGGGCGTGGCACGCCGGTGGCGCCGGATGGAACTCGTATCCCCATGGAGGCCATCGCCATCAAGGCGGCCAAGTCGCACATCCGTGAGACAATGAAGTATCTCGATCCGGATGCCCACTGTGTGATCGACTGCTATGCCGGTCATGGCTCCAGTGAGCTGATGCATGCCGTCCAGGAGGTGACAGCCAACGATACCAGCTTCGGGGCTGCCCACTGGCCGCACTCCGGGCTGGAAAATGCTGTCTATGAAACCTGCCAGTACATCAACTACGATCTGATGGATCAGTTCCCGATCGGCGAAGACGTCAAGGTGATGGGGATGCGCCAGCGGGATGAGATCACGCTCACCTGCGCGATTCCGTTCATCGCCCCGCAGATCCGGGATGCCGCCGAGTACATCGAGATCAAGCGGGCGGTGCAGCAGGCTGTGCAGACTTTCGCGGCCCGGCTTGACACCCGGCGGGTCAGGGTCGATGTCAACACAGCGGATGAGGATGGCACGCCCAATGTGTATCTCACCATGACCGGCACCAGTGCTGAGATGGGCGATGATGGGTCGGTGGGGCGCGGCAACCGTGTGACGGGCATTATCGCGCCTTTCCGCGCGGCTTCCCTGGAAGCGGCTGCGGGCAAGAACCCGATCAGCCATGTCGGCAAGCTCTACAATGTGCTGGCGCTGCTGGCTGCCCGCGACATTGTCGAAAGCGTGCCGGCAGTGCGCGAGGCGCAGGTCTATGTGCTGAGCCAGATCGGCCACCCGCTGGATCAACCTCTGGTGGCGACGGCAACCGTGACACCCCACAATGGCAGCCTCGATGCTCGCACCGAGTCGGAGGTCAAGGCAGTGATTGATCGCCATCTGGCTGACATGGTCGGGCTGCGCGAGAAGCTGGCCCGCATGGAAGTCAAGCTCTACTAACGGAACCGGCCGGGCGCCGCTTGTAAATCAGGCCGGGGTGCAGGCGGACCCCGGCCTGATTTGCGAATCGGCCGCGAATTGCTAACCTGTAGTCTGCGAAATCGATGTTAGCATAAGGAGCGTGCGGCATGACGGTAAGTCAATTGGTGGCCTGGCTGGTGATCGGCCTGCTGGCGGGGTGGGGAGCCGGCCAGATCATGAAGGGCAAGGGCTTCGGGTTGATCGGCAACATTATTGTGGGGGTGCTCGGTGCGTTTGTCGGTGGATTCCTCTTTCGCGCCCTGGGGATCAACACACCGGCCAACTTCATTGGCTCGGTCATCGTGGCGCTGGTAGGAGCAGTGGCCCTGCTTGTTGTGCTTAACGTGCTGCGCCGCGCCTGATCGGCAGCCTCTACCATGAAGATCCTGGCCATCAGCGATCGCATCGTTGAGGCGATCTACTCCCCTCAGATCTGCGACCTGTATGGCGATGTGGATCTGGTGATCGGGTGCGGAGACCTGCCGTATTACTACCTGGAATACGTCGTGACTATGCTGCGTGCTCCGGTGGTCTATGTGGATGGCAACCACCATACCGTGCAGATCATGGCGGATGGCCGGCGGATCGGGCGTGCTGAGGGCTGCCTGTCGCTGGAAGATCGCACGATCTCGATCAACGGGCTGCTGCTGGCCGGGCTGGGGGGATCGATGCGCTACCAGCCGCGGGCGCCCGGCCAGAATACTGAGACTGAGATGCGCTTGCGTGTGGCCCGCCTGCTGCCTGCCCTGCTGCTGAACCGCCTCCGCTATGGGCGCTATCTGGATATTCTGGTGGCCCATTCGCCTCCGCTGGGTATCCACGACGCGGACGACCTGGCGCATCGCGGATTCAGGAGCTTCCTGACGCTGATGAGCCTCCTGAAGCCGCGGCTGCTGCTGCACGGCCACACACACCTGTACCGGCTGGATACGGTCACCACCACGCGCTATCGCCACACGACGATCATGAACGTGTATCCCAGCCGGATCATCAACTGGCCGCTCGATGCTGAGCCAGTATGACGCTCTGAGCCGCGCCCGCAACGCCTTCCGGCGTGCGCGGCGTAAAGCGTTTCTGCGGGCGATGTGGGCTTCCCTGCAGCGGAGGCCCAACCGCCTTCTGGCCTACGATGAGGTGCGGGAGAAAGTCCGGGCCGGCGGGCCGGTTTACCGCGGTCTGGAGGCGGTACCGATTGATCGCATTGTCGGTAGTGTCAGCCGCTATCGCGATTTTGATCGCGCCTTCATGCCCACCCAGACCCACACCGAGGATCGCTGGGAGAATATTGGCCGCGCCTACTACGAGGATGTGCAGCTTCCTCCGGTTAAACTGTACAAGGTCGGTGAAGTATATTTCGTGGTGGACGGCAATCACCGGGTCAGCGTGGCGCGGGAACTGGGTCGCGAGTTTGTGGACGCCGAAGTGCAGGAATGCCGCGTCAGCGTCCCGCTGACCGCCGATCTGGACGCCCGCGACCTGGAGGCGATCGGCGAGCAGGCAGCCTTCATGGCCCGCACCCGGCTCGATCAGACACGGCCCGACGCAGCGATCGCCACCACCATTCCGGACGGCTATGATCTCCTGCTGGAACATATTGCGGTCCATGGCTATCTCCAGTCTCAAGAGTGGTCGCGCGACTTCACGTTTGAAGAAGCCGCGGCCCAGTGGTACGACCAGGTTTACCTCCCGGCTGTTCGCGTCATACGCGAGACCGGCATCCTGCGCGATTTCCCCGGGTACACGGAGGCCGATCTTTATCTGTGGCTGATGGATCATCTGTACTTCCTGCGCGAGCGCTTCGGGGAGTCCATCAACCTGCGGGATGAAGCTGTCCGGTTTGCGCGGCGCTTCACCCCCCTCTTTCTGCGCCGGCTGGGCAACTGGCTGGTTGATCATCTGCGGCGGCGCGGGTGACCCTGCGCTGCGGCTCTTCCCCTGACCCGCCAAACGTGCTACACTTGCGCCGCACCTGACTGGGCTGCCGTATCCGCCGGGTGCGCCGCATCCGGCAGGGCCGGCAGACGGCCCCGCATCGCTGCGGAATCTCATAAGGAGCGTGCATGACATCGCAAGGCGTCACCCCACGCAGCGAGGACTATTCCCGCTGGTACACCGATGTGGTTCAGAAGACCGATCTGGCCGACTATGCACCCGTCCGCGGCTGCATGATCATCAAGCCTTACGGCTATGAATTATGGGAGGCTATCCAGCATAATCTGGATAAACGCTTCAAGGCGACCGGCCACAAGAACGCTTACTTCCCCCTGTTCATCCCGATGAGCTTCCTGCAGAAGGAGGCGGAGCATGTGGAAGGCTTCGCGCCGGAGCTGGCGGTTGTCACGATCGGCGGCGGCGAGCAGCTGGAAGAACCTCTGGTAGTCCGACCGACCTCTGAGACGGTCATCGGCCATGCCTTTGCACAGTGGATCCAGTCATGGCGTGACCTGCCGCTGCTGATCAACCAGTGGGCCAACGTGGTGCGCTGGGAGATGCGCACCCGTCTTTTCCTGCGCACGCTGGAGTTCCTGTGGCAGGAGGGCCATACCGCGCATGCCACGCAGGAGGAGGCACAGGAGGAGACGCTGCGCATGCTGGATGTGTATGCCGACTTCGCAGTTAACGAGGCGGCCATCCCGGTCATTCGCGGGCGCAAGAGCAATCAGGAGAAGTTCGCCGGCGCCGATGCGTCATACTCCATCGAGGCCATGATGGGCAACCGATGGGCACTCCAGGCCGGCACGTCCCACAATCTGGGGCAGAACTTCGCCCGGGCCTTCGATATCAAGTTCCTGGATAAGAACAATCAGCAGGAGTACTGCTGGACCACCTCATGGGGTGTCAGCACCCGCATGGTGGGTGCGATCATCATGGCACACGGGGATGATCAGGGCCTGCGTCTGCCTCCCCGGCTCGCGCCGATCCAGGTGGTGGCGGTGCCCATCTATAAGAACGATGAGCAGCGGTCAGCCGTCATGAATGCGCTGTACAGTATCTGCGAAACCCTGCTCAGTGTGGGGGTCCGGGTGCAGGTGGACGAGCGCGAGGGCCTCACCCCTGGCTTCAAGTTCAATGACTGGGAGATGCGCGGCGTGCCGCTGCGGATCGAGGTGGGCCCCAGGGATGTGGAAAATGGCACGGTGGCACTGGCTCGACGCGACATCTCCGGAAAGGAGGGCAAGAGCATCGCTCCGCGTGACAACCTGATCCCTGCGGTGACCCGGCTTCTCACCGAGATCCAGATGAATATGCTGCGGCAGGCCACCGAGTTCCGCGATGCCAATCTCCACTCCGTCAGCACCTATGACGAGATGAAACAGGTTGTGGCGGAAGGATGGGCGCTGCTGTGGCACTGCGGCACGGCTGCCTGTGAAGACCGGATCAAAGAGGAGACCAAGGCCAGCTCACGCTGCTTTCCGCTTGACATCAATGAGCGTGAGAGTGCTGCCGGCCAGGTCTGTACGGTCTGTGGGCAGCCGGCTCAGGGCAAGGCGTACTTTGCGCGGGCCTACTGAAACAGCTGCCGTGCATGGGATATTCTGATGCAGACCGATATCCTCTACATCGAAGCCGATCCGGGGCTGACTGCCGATCCGCAGACCCGTCGCGTTGCCAGCGATCACGAGGCACACGATCCGGGCTTCACAGGACGTTAAGCAGGGAGGCTGCCGCCATGTATCATGATGACCCGGCCATTCCCCCCATCATGCCGCCATATACCCGGCATGTGCTGATCTGCGCCAACCACTACTGCGACAAAGAAGGCAGGGTGCAGGCACTGTTCGCCCATCTTGGCCGGCTTCTGGGTGAGCTGGATGAATACGATAACCCGGCCCGCATCAAGCGCAGCACTTCGGACTGCCTGGGTGTATGCGTGGGCGGGCCTCTGCTGGTCGTCTACCCGGAAGGTGTCTGGTATCACCATGTCGATGAGTTCGTGCTGGAGCGCATCGTTGAAGAGCATCTGAAGGGTGGGCGGCCGGTTGAGGAATATGTGTTTCACCGGCTGGCACCCTGACCGGGTGCGGCTGGCCGCGCCGATCTGCCCGGACGGCCCACGCCAGACAGCGCAGATGCCATGAGGTTGGCTCGCTTCCCGATACGCTATAATCACCCCAACCCTGAATTGGCGAGGTGATCCTGATGCCCGGATCGAACCGGCCCGCGATATCCCGCCGTGCCTTTCTGGCTGCTGCGGGCAGCGCTCTGTTAGGAGGTGCGATGCTGCCGCCGGCTGTGCGTCGCATGGCCGCGGCCTCGCCGGCTGCGCCGCCAAGCGCCCCCGCCTGGCCCGACGATCCGGAATGGGCATTCATCCAGCCTCAGCCGGTCCGTCTGGACCTGTGGGGCCGCATCACCGATCCCGGCACGCCTGTGCACGCAGGCCCGCGCCCCGGTGATGTGATTGGCTTCATCCACCAGCACCGGGTTGTCCCGATTCTGGAGATCGTCCAGGGCGAGGGGCGCAACCCTAACAACCCCACCTGGTATCGCATCGCTGAGGGATTTGTCTATACTGCCAACATGCAGGTCATACGCCCCTATCGGATGCCTGAAGAGATCTCCACGATTGAGACGACCATCGTCAACCCTGCTGGCGAGGCAAAGCCCGGGTTCTGGGGTGAGGTTGTGATCCCATTTACCACGGCGCGCACTGAGCCCAGCGGCGCGCCGGCGCAGCTGGCCGACGGCAGCCAGGTCATTCTGTACTATGGAAGCACTCATCGTGTGGTGGAGTCCGTGCCGGACGGCGCGGGCTTCCTGTGGTACCGGGTCGCTGATGATAAAAAGGGGGCGGATCCCTTCTATGTGCTGGCCCGCCATATGCGCTGTATCCGGCCTCATGAACTGGCGCCGATCAGCCCCGGTGCCAGCAAGCGCATCGAAGTGTCGCTTTCTGCCCAGCGCATCGACTGCTATGAAGGGGATCATCTCGTTTTCAGCACGCTGACTTCTTCAGGTGGTGAGGGCTTCGGCACCCCGGAAGGGGATCATGCGGTGGTATACAAGCAGCTTTCGCGCCATATGTACTCCGATCCTGAGGCCGAGGCATTCAGTGATCCCAACTATTTCGATCTGCCCGGTGTGCCATTCAATATCTTCATCACGACACTCGGACACGCCATTCACGGGACGTTCTGGCATGGCGACTTTGGCCGCCCGCGCAGCCACGGATGTCTGAATGTCACCACAGAGGCTGCTCGCTGGCTGTTCCGCTGGGTGGAGCCAGTTTCTGACTACAGCGCGCTCGCGACCGGCAGCAGCGCCAGCCCGGGTACCCCGGTGAAGGTGGTTTCATGACGCTGGCCGCGTCCAGGCGGGCGGTGCTGAAAGCCGGGCTGGCCGGCGTGGCGGCGCTGGTGGGCCGGCCTCTGATCCGGCACGCCGCTGCTCAGGATGACGATCCCTTCGATCCTGGCGGCCGCATCCCTGTCGACTATGATGAAACCGTGTCCTTCAACGAGCTGTATGGCTATCCTCCTCTACTGGGGCGGGCGGAGACATGGCGCTTGCGGGTGCTGGCTGCGCCGGATCGCCCGGACAAAGTGGTGCGGTATGTGAACTACGATCAGGTCGTGCCGATCCACGGCGCATTCCGAGCGCCGCCTCCGCCTGGCTATGAGCACAACGATGTCTGGTTCGATGTCGGGGATGGCGTCATTCACTCCTCCTGGATTGTCCCCGTTCGTGAAGTCTTCAATGAGCCGGAGCCGATTATCGCTGGCGGCTTCTGGGGTGAGATCACCGTCCCGACTTCATGGCAGCACTGGCGCCCGGTGCTGCGCAGCCGTCGCTATTATGATCTGGCCTATGGGGCGGTTTTCCAGGTCGTGGAGCGCGCTGATGAAGCGGATGGCCGCGCCTGGTATCGCATCGTGAATGACCTTGACCCGCGCCATCGCTGGTGGGTGCAGGCCCGCCATGTGCGGCGTATCGGGCGCGCGGAGTTCGCTCCCATCTCGCCGGACGTGCCGCCCGATCGCAAGCGCATTGTGGTCACCATCAGCACGCAGAGGCTGGTGTGCTACGAGGAGGACGTGCCGGTCTTTGCCACCCGGATTGCGTCTGGCGCGACCTTCTTTGACCCCTCCGGTCAGGCCCACCCTTTCAATACTCCCTACGGGCAGCATTATGTTCAGCGCAAGACGCCTTCCCGGCATATGATCGGCGGAGAGGATATCAACGACAGCTTTGACCTGCCGGGCGTGCCCTGGTGCGTCTTTTTCACACTCTCCGGCGCGGCGATCCACGGCACTTACTGGCACAACGACTATGGCCACCCGCGCAGCCACGGTTGCGTGAATGTCACGCCGGATGCTGCCCGCTGGATCTACCGCTGGGTCAACCCGGTGGTCAGCCATGCGGAGACTTATCACTTCACCAGCGCAGAAGAACGCGCTGCCGCCACGGCGATCCTCGTTGAACGCTGAGCCTGTGGTACAATCTCGGCTGCGGCAGCCCATACAGAAGGAGTCCGATCGGTGAATGCATTGACCCTGATTGCGATTGCCAATGCCGTTCTCTGGAGCGGCATCATCGTGTTCCTGCTGTTCCGCCTGATGGGGCAGTCCCGGGCGGTGGAGGCCAGGCTGAGCAGGCTGGAAAAGGAGGCCCCCCGGGACGATATGCGTGCGGCGCCGTAAGGGCTGTGACTGCGGCAGCGTCTGCACTCTATGAATCTGTCGATGGAGAAACTATCTGATGTATATTGATCCCCAGAGCGTCACGCTTCCGCTGGCTGTGCTGGCTGGCCTGCTTTCCTTTGTCTCCCCCTGTGTGCTCCCCCTCGTGCCGGCCTACATCGGCTATCTGAGCGGACAGGCGGCCGCTACGGCCAGCACCAGCCTTGCCCCCGTCACCGCCAGCGGCGCTTCCACTGCGCCGGCTGCCCCATCGCGGTGGGTGGTATTCCTGCACGGCCTCTTTTTCGTTCTGGGCTTTGCCGCGATCTTCATCTTTCTGGGCATCAGCGCGGGGGCCATCGGCCAGCTTCGGCTGGCATTCCTGCAGGGCAGCACGTGGATCACCCGTCTGGGCGGCCTGCTCATTATCGTGCTGGGACTTCACACCATGGGGGTTATCCGTATTCCATTCCTGTATTACGATACCCGCCGCCAGACGGCACCCCGTCATGAGCTGGGCTACCTCGGCTCGGCGCTGATGGGCATCACATTTTCGGCGGGCTGGTCGCCCTGCATCGGGCCATTCCTGGCGGCCATGCTGACTCTGGGCGCTACTTCAGGCTCCGTCGGGCAGGCCGCGCTGCTGCTGGCAGCTTATGCGATGGGTCTCGGCATCCCCTTTCTGCTGGCCGCGCTGCTGATCGATCGCGCTTCCAGCGGGCTGCGGCGTCTGCAGAAACATATGCGCGTCATAGAGATTGTGGCAGGGGTGCTGCTCATCCTCATTGGCATCCTGGTATTCTCCGGATCGGTGCAGCGGCTCTCTGCTGTGTTCGCCAGCGGCACAGAGCTATCCATCCGGCTTGACGAGTGGCTGGTCCAGCTGGCCGGCGGGACCCCGTAGCCGGCGCTCCAGGAATCGGGAGTATCTTCTCCATGCTGGAAGTGACGTTGTACACCCGACCTGGCTGCTGCCTCTGCGAAGCAGCCTGTGACGACCTCAGGGCATTGAGCCAGTCTCAGCCGCTGCGGATCCTTGAGGTGGATATTACACGGGATCCTGAGTTGTTTCGTGCTTACTTCGACCGCATCCCCGTTCTGGTGATCGGGTCCGTGCAGCTCGAAGCACCCATCGATGCCCGTGCCCTGCGTCGCGCGGTGGCGCGGGCTGCAAGGGAGTAGCCTGTGCAGACCGATCCCCAACCTGATCGTACCCCGGTGACTGGCCGGCAGCGCACGATCGTCATTGCGCTTGACCGCCTGATCCTCAGTCTCAGCCGGCACTGGGCGCTGGCGCTGACGGCCCTGGTGGGGCTGTATGCCTGGGTGCCTTTTGTCGCCCCGGTGGCCATGGAAACCGGCGCGACCGGCCTGGCCGATGTGATCTACACGGTCTACAGCCCGGTCTGTCACCAGTTTGCCTTCCGCTCCTGGTTTCTCTTTGGTGAGCAGACCGTCTATCCCCGCGAGCGGGCAGCCATACCCGGCACCCTGTCTTTTGAGCAGGTAGCCGCCAGCGAGCCAGCTTTCAGCGGCCTGGACGTCACCACCCTTGACGGGCAGATGTCGCTGGCGGCCAAGGCGTTCCGCGGCAGTGAGCGCCTGGGCTGGAAGGTCGCCTTCTGCCAACGCGACGTGGCGATCTACACAGCTATTGCCCTGTTCGGGATCGTTTTTGCGATCCTCAGCTCGCGCGGTGTGGTGCTGCCCCGGATGTCGATGTGGGCCTACCTGCTGCTGGCGATCGCGCCCATGGGCCTGGATGGCTTCAGTCAGTTCTTCGCCAACCCGCCGTTCAACGGTTTTGGCCTGGCTTTCTACCCGGTGCGCGAAAGTACCCCACTGCTGCGGGTAGTCACCGGCGCGCTGTTCGGCATCGGCAATGCCTGGCTGGCATACCCCTATATCGAAGAGAGCATGCGCGATACACGTCGCCTGCTGGAGGAAAAGTTGACTCGTGCCGGGGTGCTCCGCGCCAGCTAGCGTTCCGCGGACAGTCTGCATTATAATCTCTTTGGCGGTATCCCCGGTGTTGCTGCATCCAGCACAAGGAGCAAAAGCCTGCCCATGACTGAACGCAAGATCCGGGTTCTGGTAGCCAAGCCGGGCCTGGATGGCCACGATCGAGGCGCCAAGGTGATCGCACGCACCTTGCGCGATGCCGGCATGGAGGTTGTCTACACCGGCCTGCGCCAGACGCCGGAGATGATCGCCGAGGCGGCGCTGCAGGAAGATGTCGATGTGGTCGGGTTGAGCATCCTGTCGGGCGCCCATCTGGCACTGACGCCCGCGATCATGGATCGCCTGCGCGCTGCCGGGCTGGGCGATGTGGTGGTCCTGATCGGCGGCATCATCCCTGATGAAGATGTGCCGAAGCTGCGTGAGATGGGTGTGACAGCGGTTTTTGGCCCTGGAGCCAGCACACAGGAGGTTGTGCGGGTCATCGAGCAGGCCGTCGAGGCCCGCGGATAGCCGTATGAGCCTGGCTGAGGATGTCCTCTCTGGCAGCCGCCGGGCGCTGGCACGCCTGATCACCGGCATCGAAAATGGGGCGGCGAGCGCGACAGAAGCGCTCGCGGTTTTGTTTCCCTACTCCGGGCGGGCGCGGCTGATCGGGGTGACCGGCGCGCCAGGCACCGGTAAGAGCTCGCTTACCAACCAGATGGCTCTGCTGCTGCGTCGGCAGGGGCAGACGGTTGCGATCGTGGCCGTTGATCCCACCAGCCCGTTCTCCGGCGGCGCGATCCTGGGCGATCGCATCCGGATGCGCGATCTGGCCGGCGACCCCGGGGTGTTCATCCGCAGCATGGCCACGCGGGGCAGCCTCGGCGGCCTGGCTCGCGCCACGGCTGATGTCACCTGCGCACTGGATGCAGCCGGCTTCGACGTGGTGCTCATCGAGACGGTGGGGGCGGGGCAATCGGAAGTCGATGTGGCGCGCCTGGCCCACAGTGTGATCGTCGTTGAAGCGCCGGGGCTTGGCGATGATGTGCAGGCGATCAAGGCGGGCATCCTGGAGATCGCTGATCTGCTTGTCGTCAATAAGGCTGATGATCCACGCTCGCAGAACACCATCAGGGCACTGCGTTCCATGCTCGACCTGACGCACCCTCGCGATCCTCATCAGGTGATGCACCACGGCCAGCTGATGGAGATCACCGTTGCGGCGCTGCCGGAAATCGACGGGGATGGCGGCTGGCAGGTGCCTGTCGTCAGCACCAATGCGCTCACAGGTGAAGGAGTTCCGGAAGTACTGGCCGCCCTGGACAAGCACCATGAGTATCTCAGCGCCAGCGGCGAGATGGCCCGCCGCACCCATGCGCGCGCCGCAGCCGAACTGGACGCGGCCCTGCGGGAGGCGCTGATCAGCCGCCTGCTTGCCGCTACACAACCCTCGGTTATTCATGATCTGATAGGCGCAGTGGCACGACGTGAAGTGGCTCCCGCCCAGGCAGCTGCCAGCCTGCTGGATGGGGTTCCCCGTTGAGAAATCGGAGGATCGAGGAGAGGAGACTCATGACGCAGGTCCCTGGTATGTACGGTGATATCAAGCTCCTGTCCGGCACTGCTTGCCCGGAACTGGCGCAGGAGATTTCCGACTACCTGTCGCGGATCACGGCCCACCCGATTCCCCTGCTGCAGCGCCGGATTCGCAAGTTTCCCAACGACAACACCTACGTGCGGCTCGGTGAGAGCGTGCGCGGCCAGGATGTCTATGTCATCCAGACTCTCTCGCGGCCGGTCAATGACCACCTGATGGAACTGCTCATTACGCTGGATGCTGTGCGGCGCGATTCGGCTGGCCGTGTGACAGCGGTGATCCCGTACATGGCCTATGCACGCTCCGATAAGAAGGATGTCCCCCGCACGCCGATCACCGCCCGCCTGGTGGCCGATATGCTGGAAGTGGCCGGCGCAGATCGCTTCATGACCATCGATCTCCATTCAGGTCAGATTCAGGGCTTCTTCCACATCCCGGGCGATGCGCTGACCTCCTTCCACCTGCTGCGTGATTATGTGCTGCGCAACATTCCGCTGGAGAATCTGGTCGTCTCGACGGTGGATCTGGGCTTCGCCAAAGGCGGGCGAAAGTGGTCGCGTGACCTCAAGGTGCCGCTGGCGCTGATCGAAAAGAATCGTACAGAGACGCAGGTTGCCGCCCAGTCGGTTGTTGGCTCAGTGAAAGGATGTAACGTCCTGCTGGTAGACGATGAGCTGGACACCGGCGGGTCGATGCTGGAAGCGGTAGCGCTGCTGGATCGCGAGGGTGCCCGCGACATCACGGTAGCCTTCAGTCACCCGGTCTTTTCCCCGCCCGTCGTGCAGGAGCGCCTGGAGAAGATTCATGATCGCGTCCGTGAGATCATCTGCACCAACACGATTCCGGTGCCGGAGGAATACCAGCTGCCCAAGCTGACTGTGCTGTCGGTCGCGCCCCTGCTGGGCGAGGTGATCCGCCGGGTGCATGGCGGCATCTCCGTCGGAGAGATGTTCAATGAGGTTGGGCTGGACGTACCGGGCCTGTGAAGTGGGTGGACGCCATGGCTGGCGCGTGCTATTCTCGGGGGGTCGGCGGCGGATGGCCGGGATGCTATGAGGAGGAACAGAATCAATGAGTGTGGGGACTTTCCTGAGCATTGTGGGTTGGGTGATCACCGGGGCGATAGCCGGCTATATTGCCAGCCTGGTCCTGCGGGCCGAGCGGCAGGGCTGCCTGGTGAACGTAGTGCTCGGTGTGGCAGGCGCGTTTGTTGGCGGCTTCCTGATGCACAATGTGCTGCTGCCGCAGGGCGTCACCGGCTGGGGGCCGCTTGATACCGTGATCAACGCTACCATCGGCGCCGTGGTCATCCTGATCGCGATTGAGCTGATCCTGCCGGGCCGCCAGCTGGGCGTCCGACGGCGCAGCGAGAGATCGGAGAAGCGCCGCGGCATCAATCCGCTTGACTTCCTTCGCTAGCCTGTCTTACGGCGGCCCGGTGGTGTAGTCTATTAACTGGTACGTTTCAGCCGGATCGGGCTGCCCCCCGCAGCTGGCCATGATTGGCCGGCTGGCGGCTTGTCTTTCGAGGCGGATGACGTGAGCTGTCCCGAAGGCATCGCGAAATCTTGCTGTGGATTGCGGGCTGTGTGCTTCGTCGATGCGTTCCAACCAGAATGCATCGATGCCCATTTCACCAGTCTGTTGCCTCAGAAACACCTCAGCGGCCTGGGCTGCCGGCGGGTAACTGCTCCGCCCGCGCAGCGCCTGAAGGTATAGCCTCCCGGCCCGGGTTTCCCGGAGCAGGGTGGCCAGATCGACATCATCCAGCCATCCCAGCATCAGGCCGTGCGGCAGGATCACGCCAGTCGCGGCGAAGCGATGGCCGCCCAGATGAGAAGTGCGCCACACCGCCTCGCCGGCGAGGGTGGCCAGCTGCCGGTAGACCGGCAGCCCGCGCAGGGCGCAGCAGCGGTCGCGTCGGGCATTGGTGCAGATCAGAAACCAGGGCCCGGTGATGCGGTGGCTCTCTGCGCCGGCCTCGCCGCGTGCGATGCCGGGGATGTCCAGTGCGCAGAGATCGTCTACAGTGTCCAGCTCGAACTGATGCAGGCGCGGGCCGCGGTCATCGGAGATGGCAATGGCGAATATCACCGCCGATCGATTGCCCGACCCCTCCTGTTTGATCAGCTGCAGGCGCGATCGGGGTAGGGCTGCCAGCGCCGCGTCGAGGTGCGCCCGAACGGCAACCGGTAGATCGCTATCCGCATAGGCATTTCGCCCCCAGGGTGCGCGATGCTCCAGCAGTAGCCACACCGAAACTTCGGTTGCCGTCCCGCAGAGCTGAGCCTGTTCAGCCCGCGAGGCGGCGGCGCAGAAGACATCAGTCACAGGCGATCCTCTCCCGGCTCAGGTTTACTCCCAGCGCATAACATCTTCGGCCAGGGCAATCTCGGCCAGCTGACCGGCCAGCGTATTGACGGCGGTTGCATAAGTCTCGACGTATTCACGCGCCAGCCGGGAGGCGAGGTCTTCACGCCCGGCTTTCAGGAGCGGCACAACATGGGCGCGAAAGTCGCGCAGAGTGATGCGCATCCGGCCCTGATCGTCGGTCAGGATGCCCCACACCAGCCGCTTGGCGCGCCCGTCGTCTTTGGCGCTCAGGAAGCGCACCAGCGAAGAGTCTGCGGCCACCCGCCCCACGTTAGAGAACACCTCTTCTCCCTTGACAATTTCGTTCAGGACGCTCACCCGTTGTGGAATCTGGTTGAGCAGATGCTGCATGCCCGAGGGCAGGTTGCCGATCAGCTTCAGGGTGGCCACGTTGAGGCTCTGCCCCTGCATCGCGATCTTCTTGATCGCCTCCAGCGTCTCTCCGAATGCCTTCAGGTAGGAGAGCATTTCACGCCGCCGCGCGTCGAATTCCTGGTAGCTGTAGTCGGTCGTGCGGCTCATACGGTACTGCTTCAGCAGAGCGATCGCTTCTTCGTAGGCCGTGAACATTCCGCTGAGCGGGTTGCGAAAAGTGACCGGGAAAATGCGTTCGCGCGGCGAAACAAATGAAGCGTCCATCGGGATCAGCAGGGAGGGGTTGATACCGCGGGACGACTCCAGCGACTGGATCACCTGCTGCCGCAGCGGTTCAGGCAGGATCGCGATCGCCTGCGCTGCCTCACGCGACGGTGTATATTGAGCGGCATGCAGGATGCGCGCCAGCAGCAGCATATCATTGATAGTCAGCACGACGCCGCGCTGGCGCAGCCAGGTACGGGCCTGGCTCAGGATGGTGAGATCGCCGATCTCTGTCTCGGCGTCTACCTCGGCGATGATCGGGAACATCTGCTCGTCCACCGCATCCAGGCGTGCCTCAAATGCGGGCGCGCTGGACAGCACCAGCGGCTCCGGGGCACTAACACTGTCATCCGGTGTGAGGTTGACCATGTGGTGGCACCATGAGACCGCCTGGTTCGTCAACACTTCCGCCACCGCCATCCCCCAGGTACCATCGAAGAAGATGTGTGATTGGTCGAACAGGATGCTATCCGCCGTGCGCATGATCGTCAGCGGATGATCCCCCACACCGCGCTGCGATCCGCGGCGTATCTGCCCCAGCGGCAGGCTGCGATCCTGCTGATCCCAGTTCACAATGATCGGCGCAAAGCTCAGCCGCCACAGCGCTTCCTGGGTCTCCGGTGGCAGCAGCTCGCGCAGGCGGCTCTGTTCACTGCGTGGGGCTGTCACCAGGCGCAGATCGATGGTGGAGATTGCGGGTGGGCGCGGCGCGCGTGTCAGCCGTTCTACAATGCCCTTGATCACGGATGATTCCGGGGGCGACAGATAGGCCACAGGTTCGGCGCTGCCCTTCTCATCGAAGCGGTAGAGCCAGCCGCCCTGGATGACCAGCGGGTGGCCCTCCCGGTCGAGCGGATTGCCGGCAGAGTCGAATGCCAGCGGCCAGCTCTCACCATCGTCCGTGAATGCCAGCGGGCGTCCCTGCTCATCGCGGGCGCAGGCATCGATCAGGTAGATATGGCCGCGCCAGATCAACCCCACTTTGGCATGCCATAGAGGAATAGAGACGCGTTCATCGCGGTAGCGGCTGGGCTCCAGATGTGCCAGCAGGCTCATCTGATTCTGGTAGGCCTGGCGCTCTGCTTCAGCCAGCGTGTGCAGCTTCTGCCCGAGATCCTGCAAGATCTGATCAGGCAGCTGCTCATAGTACCGCGCGGTGAACAGATCAAAAGCGTTCCGGCGCCGCTCGGCGTAGGAGATACCTGCCGGTGTACGATAGGGCCGTGCCTGCTGCCAGCTTCGCAGGATGGAGGCATAGGGCGACTCGTCAACCAGCCCTGCCTCCAACATGGCATCGCAGATGAGGCGGAGAGTCGTCCACTCCGTCCACAGGGCGCCGCTCAGCCCGTCTGTATCAAACAGAGCATGGATCGCCGTCATTACCCAGGCGGCAACATCATCCACCAGCGTAGCGCGGCTGGGGCGATCCCGGTGGTATCCGATGGTTTCGTTGGTATGGCGACCGGTATCCTCGCGCAGCGCAAATTGCAGGTAGAACTGCCACATGCCTTCGGGGAAGGCGTCTTCGGCGCTCTTGCCTGACAGGGTCAGGATCTTCTGGTAGGCGGCCAGGACCACGGCCGGGCCGGCAAACAGGACACTATACAGACCCTTAGGCAGCAGGCGGGCGCCCTGGAACAGGGTGTTGATGTCGTCGTTGGCACGTTTGCGGCTGACGTGCCGCCCATCCAGGGCGATCAGGCCAGACAGGATCAGGCTTGGCAGGTTGCCCGCCGGGAAGATGGTGGCGATCTCCTTCTTGAGCTGCTCGACCTCGGGAATCGACAGCTCTGACAGCCGCATCAGGGTCTGGTTGTCCACCCGCGAGAGGTGGAACAGCGTGGCGTCGCTGGCGCTGTGAGCAGGGGGATCGGTCGGGTTACCGGTCATAGATTTGGCTCTCTCAATTTACGTCGCAGTAAGACGCCCGGCAGCTTGCCAGGGCCGTTTTCCTCAATCTGACCGCACCCTTTCACGGGGTTGCCGTCAAGGCCGGGGTAGAGGTAGGTGCGATCTCTGTCTGCACCCACTCCAGCCCCAGCTGTAGCTGCAGGGCCAGACCTTCGCTGATCAGCCCGCTCTCACGCTGGGTTTGCAGGTCGCCCAGCATCCGGGTGATGAGGGCCGCAGCCCCTGGATGATTGACAGCTGTCAGGAGCTGGTTGAGATCATCCAGGGAAGCCTCCCACGAGTCAAGCGTGGGCGCATCATTGGATGGATTAGCGCGGGCGGCATTCAGCAGGCTGCGAAAAGCGCCCGTCAGTTCCAGCGGTGTCAGTGCGATCGCTCCGTCCTCCGCCGGGCGCGGATCGGCCATGGCGCAGCGGAAGCCGATCTCGTTGCTGGCGGTCTGCGGTTGCACGGGGTTCCGCACCGAGCTGGCTGCCAGCCGGCCCTCACGCGTCCAGGCGCCTCCCCGTGTGACACGGGCGCTGCCCGTGATTGGGCCGGCGGGGTCGTGAGAAACACCGGTGCGCCGGTAATAATTCTCATCGAACCAGTCTGCCACCCATTCCCAGACGTTGCCAGCCATATCGTAGACACCGTAGGCGCTGGCTCCCGCCGGGTAGGAGCCGACCGGCGCGGCAGGGCGATTGACGTTGCTCTCATTGTAGCGCAGTCGCTCCGGCGAAGGCGGCTCGTCTCCCCACGGGTAGGTCCGGGCTGTCTGGGAGGCAGGGTCCCACGAGGCGGCCTTCTCCCACTGCGCCTCGGTGGGCAGGCCGATCACCTGCTCTGCTTCCCCGGCGACCCACAGGCAGTAGGCCACAGCGGAGGAGTAATCGACGTAGGTCACCGGGTAGCGGGCATATGTCGGCTGATCGAACAGCAGCCGGTTGCGTGGCGGCTCGCAGAATCCCGCCTCGACGCACAGCCGGTACTGGGCGTTGGTGATCTCGGTGCGGTCGATCCAGTATGCGCTCAGGCTCACGGGATGCTGCGGCTGGCTGCTGCGGCTGCGGTCACGATCGTTAGTGCCCATCAGAAACTGTCCGGCTGGCACAAACACCATCGCCTGGCCGTCTGGCACCCGGAAGGCCGATGCGCCAGCTTCCAGCGGCTCATAGACCACCGCCGGCACCGGCGTGCCCTCGGCGGGCTGTAGAGGGGTGGCAGTCGGCACGGGCGTGGGGGTCGGGGCGGTGGTCGCGGTGGGGGTGTGGGTCGGCGTTAGCGTAGGCTGCGCCTCGGTGGCCCGGCGTGGCAGGGACGGCAGCGCCAGCCGGATTGACAGCACTCCCAGCGTCTGCAGCAGGTACACCAGGGCGACCAGCATCAGCAGCAGGATGGCTACTACCAGCAGGGTGCGCCCCCAGCGAGCCAGGAATTCGTGGCGGAGCGCACGCCGCCGGGCAGCCTGTTCGGCGCGGCGTGCCCGGTTGTGCTCGGCACGCAGCCGGCGCTTCTCGCGGCGTTCCTCACGGGTCGCTGGGCCGCGCCGGACGACCGGCGCCTGCGGCACAGCCGGCGCAGAGTCTGCCGCGGCAGCCGGAAGGCTCGATCGCGGCCGGCGTGCGGTCAGGATGGCATCACCCATATCCGGGCGTGCATAGGCGCGTTCCAGCATCGTGGCCAGCTGCATCGCGCCGCCAAAGCGATCGGCGGGCGACCGGGCCAGCGCCTTGAGGATGACTGCCGCCACCGAGGCCGGCACATCCGGGTTCAGGAAACGCGGGTCGGGGGCCGTCTCATTGAGGGAGCGAAGCACCGTGTCGATATCGGAGTTGGCGTCAAACGGCGGCTCGCCTGTTACCATCTGGTAGAGGATCGCGCCCAGCGAATAGAGATCGCTTGACGGACCAGCCGCGCGTGGGTCACTGATCTGCTCCGGTGCCATGTACGTCGTCGCCGGCCCCGGCGGCTCATTCTCTGGCGCGAGCGGCGCCAGCGTATTGAGTAACGCCAGCCCGAATCCTGTCACGATAGCCTGACCGCTGCGTGCCAGGATGATGTGCTGCGGCTGCAGATCCAGGTGGGCGATCCCGCGGCGATGGCTGTGATCCAGCGCGCCTGCGATCTGTCGGATGATGAAGGCGATATCCTCAGGCTCCAGGGTTCGCTGGCCTGCCCGCACCTGATCGAGCAGGGATGCCAGGGTAACTCCATCCACATACTGGCTGACCATATAGTAGCCGCCTTCGGCCTGCCCGAAGTCGATCAGGTCTGCGATATTCGGGTGGTGCAGATCGGCGATCTCACGCGCTTCCCGGCGGAAGCGTGCGTTGAAGACGGCGTCGGCAGGCAGCCCGCGCCCCGCCAGATAGATGACCACGAGCCGCTGCTGGCGAGAATCAAATCCCTGGTACATGGCAGTGATGCCCGCCATGCCGAGGAACTCAGTGATCTCAACGGGGCCGAGCTTGCGGCCGATCAGGTCGCTTTCCACAGGCTTTCTTTGCTGATGTGTGAGGCAGATTCAGGATGCAGGCCAGCATCCTGCCGTGCGGTAAGTATATTGGCGCCGGGCAGGATCGCCAAGCAGCGCCCCTGCCGCGGGTCCGGCCAGCTGTGTCGATGCCGATCAGCCCAGGGCCACATCCAGCAGCATCATCACCGCGAATCCGAAGATCGCGCCCATAGTGGCGATGTCGGTATGCCCGCCGCTCTGGGATTCCGGGATCACATCTTCGACCACCACGAAGATCATCGCACCGGCGGCGAAGCTCAGCGCGTAGGGAAGGATGGGCTGCATGAGCATCACCAGCCCGGCCCCCAGCACCCCCGCTATCGGCTCGACCACCGCTGACATCTGGCCGTACCAGAAGCTGCGCAGCGGGCTGAATCCCTCCCGCCTCAGCGGCATAGCGACGGCGATGCCTTCGGGAAAGTTCTGCAGCCCGATCCCGATCGCCAGCGCGATGGCACCGGCCAGCGAAGCTGATGGGATGCCGGCGCCGGCGGCGCCAAACGCCACCCCGACCGCTAACCCTTCCGGGAAGTTGTGCAGCGTGATGGCCAGTATCAGCAGCAGGGTGCGTTTCCAGGTTGTATGGATTCCCTCCGCCTGTGAGGTAGCCAGCCCACGGTGCAGGTGCGGCAGGATCATATCAATGCCGCGCAGCAGGCCGGCGCCCAGTACGAACCCGGTGACAGCCGGCACCCAGGCGGGCAGCGCTCCGCCTTCGCTAATAGCGATGGCCGGCGCCAGCAGCGACCAGTAGCTGGCTGCGATCATCACGCCGGCGGTGAAGCCCAGCAGCCCGTCCAGCAGTCGCCGGCTGATCCCCCGCGATGTGAAAACGGATGCTGCCCCGAGCGCTGTGACTCCCCAGGTGAAACAGGTAGCCAGCAGCGCCTGGATCACAGGGGAAAAGCCGGCCAGTACGGTTGTCATAGTTCGCTACCTTGCCTTCATTCGATAGGTTGCCCGGCAGAAACGCCGGCCCGCGCATCGGCCTCGGCGATAATCGCCTGCATCGACGCGCGCGCTGCGTCGCTCACAGCAGCCGGACGGTGAGAGGCGATCAGGTCGCGGGCGATCTGGCGGGCATTGCTGTTAGCGGTCGGTTCACCCTGATCGCGCCAGGCCGCGAAGGTGCGCCGATCCAGCACCCGCGGGTAGAACACCTCGCGGTAGTGGCGCATGGTATGTGCATGCAGGGTGAAGTTGCCGCCGGGGCCGACCTCGTCCAGCACATCCAGCGCGAGCGTCTCCGGGGTGATGGCAATCCCGCCCATCAGCCGACGAACGATCTCGATCGTCTCGTCGCAGATCACGATCATCTCATGCGAGCAGGCCAGGCCCGACTCGAGGTAGCCGATGTCATGCACAAGGTTGGCGCCGCTGAGGGCCGTCCACAGGATCCACAGCGCGCTCTCGATGCCGGCCTGCACGTCTGGTCGCTTGGAGTCTGAGCAGCCCGAGAAACCCCATGCCGGCAGGTGATAGTAGTAATGCGCCAGTTCGGCCATGCCCATACAGTGCAGCATAAACTCCGGCGAAGCATAGGTGGCAACCATGGTCTTCATATCCAGCGGGCCGCTGCCAGAGCCCCATACAAACGGAGTCCCCTTCCGGCGCAGCTGCGCGATCGCCAGCCCACTCAGCACCTCCGCATTGGCCATCGCCAGGCTGCCCGCCGGAGTCACCGGCGCAGAAGCGCCTTCAACCGGGCCTGGCGCGTACACAAACGGCAGGCCTCGGTCAGCCATGATCAGCATCTTCTTCAGCACCACTTCGCTGTGCTGCAGGGGCGAGGTAGGTTCAAGATAGGCGAACAGAAACGGCCTGAGGCGCAGCGCATCCGCCCCCCCTGCGATGGCTTCAGCCATGGCCAGGATATCCAGCAGGCCAGTCTCGTCCCACGTCGTGAACACCAGCGGCTTGGCCGTGTTCTCCACCATGGCCTGGAACGACCGCCGGTCAGACGTCTCAATGGGCACGTCCGAGGGCAGCGCCATCGACATCACGAAGTCGAGATTGGGCAAAGCATCGGTCAGACGCGCGGTCTGGCGGACATCTTCCAGCATCGACAGCCGACGCTGACCGGTTTCCAGGTCGAGGATATTGGGCAGGTCAGACCCGGTGCCGAAGTAGGTGCGGTGGCCCTCAAGGTGCAGGCGAGCCTCGCCTGTGCGGCTGCACAGGACCACCCGGGATGGCGCAGCCTGAAGTGCCATCTCTATGACGGCGGGCGGGAAGCGCACCAGTGTCTCATCGGAGATGATGCAGCCGGCATCCGTCAACAGCGCTCGCGCTTCTGCCTCCAGGACTCGAACGCCCGTGCGGCGCAGAATCTCCAGCGATGCATGATGGATTTCCTGGAGCTGGGAATCGGTGAACATCCGGTAGCCAGATGGCGCAGGGGTGATCACAGCAGGTTTTCCTCTCTGTGCGCGAGCAAAATATATTTAGGTATACCGAAATTATATATCCGGGATATAGAAAAAGGGGGTGGCGAAGATCACCCAGTGGACGGGAAATTCATCACTCCTCACACATCGCCGTGGCTGCCCTCGTCAGGCAGGGGACTGCCAGAATCCGGCATCATAGGCAGGCAGTTCGCACCGCAGGCGGGCATCAGCCCGCACTCCCAGTGCGTAGTCCGCCTGCATCAGCTGATGGATCTCGCTGGTTCCCTCGTAGATCACGGCTCCCTTACTGTTGCGCAGATAGCGCTCGACCGGGTACTCGTCGGAATACCCGTAGGCTCCATGTATCTGCACCGCTTCCAGGGCTGCCTGCACGCTGTGATCGGTAGCGAACCATTTAGCCTGGCTGGTCTCGCGGGTGTTGCGCAGACCCTGGTTCTTCATCCAGCCGCAGCGCAGGTACAGCAGCCGGGCTGTATCATACCACAGCGCCATGTGCCCGATTTTCTGCTTGATCAGCTGGTGCTCGGCGATTGGCTCGCCGAATGTTCGCCGCTCCCGGGAGTATTTCACCGATTCCTCGAGGCAGGCGCGGATCAGCCCGGCTGCCCCGGCTGCGACCGTGTAGCGTCCGTTATCCAGGGCGCTCATGGCGATCTTGAAGCCTTCGCCTTCCTCGCCCAGCCGGTTCTCGGCCGGCACCCGCACGTCATTCAGGCTGATCCAGCCGGTTGATCCAGCCCGCACGCCGAGCTTGCCGTGTATATCACCGGTGGTCACGCCCGGCATGTCGCGGGTGACGATGAATGCGCTCAGCCCCTGAGCGGGCCGGGCGGCATCAGGGTTGCTGCGGGCCACGATCAGGAAATGGTGAGCCTTGCTGGCCAGGCTGATCCACATCTTTTCCCCATTCAGGATGTAGTCAGTCCCTGCGCGGCGGGCGGTGCTGGCCATGTTGGCGACATCGGAGCCCACGCCCGGCTCCGTGAGTCCGTAGCCGGCGTAGCGCTCGCCTCGTGCCTGCGGGACGAGGAAGCGCTGTTTCTGCTCCTCGCTGCCCCATTGCAGCAGGGCCAGCGAGTTCAGGCCCATGTGCACACTCATCACAACACGCAGCGTGGTATCAACACGCTCCAGTTCTTCACATACCAGCCCCAGCGTGATGTAGTCGTAGCCCTGGCCTCCGTACCGCACCGGGATGCAAATACCCAGGATGCCCAGCTCGGCCATCCGGGGCAGGACGGCGGGGTTCATCTCCTGGCGGCGATCCCATTCGGTGATGGTGGGCGCGACCTCGGCCGCGGCGAAGCGGCGCACCATCTCTGCGGCCTGGCGCTGCTCTTCGCTGAGCATCAGATCCATGAGCGGGCTCCTTGGCGGGGGTAGGCAGGCTGGCTGCGTCCATTATAACTCAACGCGGCCGGGCGTCTCACGGGCTGTCTGCCGGGGGCTCCTCCTTGACAGGCGTTTCCTCATGCCGATGGCGGCGGCGTGGGCGGCTCATCCCGGCGATTCCGACCAGAACCATCCCGGCGCCCAGCGCCAGAAAGCCGAGCAGGATCTGCCGGAGGCGGTGATGAATGCCGGCTGGCAGGCTGAACGCCGGGTGCCTGCTTCCGGGAATGCCGGCCTCCTGCCGGTCTTTGCCGGCGCGGACCTCGCTGACTGCAATGGGTGTCAGGGTAGGGCGGCGTGTCGGAGTCGGCGGCGGAGCAGCTGTGGCCGTCGGCGCAGGCGTCCCCGGCGGCCTGACGAGGATCGGATTTCCGGCATGGATGATCGATCCGTCGGTGAGATGGTTGAGCGCCAGCAGGTCGGGGACCGGCACGCCGTATGCAGCCGCGATATTCCAGATGGCCTGCCCCTCCTGCACCACGTGGATGATCGATCCATCTGGATTCGGCGCCACGGTGGCGATCTCGGGAATATCCGGCTCGGCGGGAGCATCGCCTGCCGGCGGCGCGGCGGGCTGCCCTTCTGATGGGGCCGGAGGGGGGCTGCTGATTCGGGACCCGAACAGCAGCGTGAAGTAGCCGCCGCTGTCGCTATAGGCGACCCCGATCCCAATGTCGCTGTAGTTGGGGGAGGTCATCCCTGCGTAATGGATCGCGCTGTTCGACCACCACGCGAAAGCGGAATCAGGTGTGGCCAGAGAGCCCCAGTAGATATTCTCCGAGACGCGCACCGATCCGTAAGTGCCGTAGCCAGCCGCCACTGCCCGATCGGTGGGGCGGGAGCCATCTGCGCCTTCATGGCTGAAGTACCCGACGGAGGCGCCCCATTGCGAATGAGCCTGCGCGGCGGCCATCAAGGCCGGCTCAGGCGTGTATGGCGGCAGCCCCAGCCCGGCGCGCAGATTGTTGATCAGTTCGAGGAGCGCCGCGGCGTCACCGGCCTGTGCAGAAGCACCGGACGGCGGTAAGATCGCCCCGATCAGCAGGCAGAGCGCGGCGGCACAGCCAGCAAAACGCAGTGATCGGTATCTCATAGGCCCGAATTTACCGCGCCCTGGGTGGTATAACAACCTGCCCCTGCCCGCGGGTGATTGCCGCTGATCGGGGCATTCGCTACAATCCGATCGGCTATGGATCTCATTCTCACCCACGAGCACGGCGATTTTGATGCGCTGGCCTCCCAGCTGGCAGCGCATAAGCTCGTGCCTGCGGCTCGCCCCCTGCTGCCGCACCGGCTCAACCGCAACGTCCGCCGCTACATGCATCTCTATCGCGATGAGCTGCCATTCATTGAGCAGAAGGATCTGCCGCGTGAGCTGGCATCCCGGGTGATCGTGGTGGATACCCAGCATGTACCTTCTGTGCGCGGGGTGGGGCCTGGCACCACCGTGGAGATCATTGATCATCATTCCCGGCGTGAGGCGCTCGATCCGGCGTGGCAGGTCAGCATCGAGCCGGTCGGCGCGACGACCACTGCGCTGGTGGAACGCATCCGGGCGGCTGGCCTGAGCCTTACGCAGGTCGAGGCGACACTGCTGATGTTGGGCATCTATGAAGATACCGGCTCGCTCAGCTATGGCACTACGACCGCCCGCGACGCCTTCGCGGCTGCCTGGCTGCTGGAGCAGGGCGCTTCGCTGGATGTGGTGCGCGAGTTCCTGCATCACCCGCTGGCTGAAGAGCAGCGCGTCCTGTACGAGCGGCTGCTGGAAGGAGCATCCACCCATCTGATCGAAGGGCATGTCGTCGTCGTCGCGGCGGCCAGCGCGCCGGAGATGGTCGAGGAAGTGGCAACGCTGGCGCACAAGCTGCGTGATCTGTTCGACCCGGCTGCGCTGTTTGTGCTGGTCGATCTCGGCACGCACATCCAGATGGTGGCGCGCAGCTCCGTGGATGCAATCGATGTAGGGCTGGTGGCTGAGCAGTTTGGTGGGGGCGGGCACGGACGCGCCGCCGCGGCGCTCCTGAAGGAAGTCACTCTTGCGGAGGCGCAGACCCGCCTGCTGGAGGCGCTGCATCGGCTGATCCGCCCCAGCCTCTGCGTCAGTGACCTGATGTCGCACGGCGTCCAGACTCTGCCGCCGGGGGCGCTCGCCCGCGAGGCTGCATCCCAGATGCGGCGCTATGGCTATGAAGGCTTCCCGATCGTCCGCGATGGGCAGATCGCCGGGCTCTTGACCCGCCGTGCCGTCGATCGGGCCATTGATCATGGCCTGACCGGGATTCGCGTCGATCAGATCATGGAGGCTGGCAGGGTGTCCGTGGCGCCGACCGACTCGGTTGCTATGCTTCAGCAGGTGATGATGGCAACAGGCTGGGGGCAGATTCCTGTGGTTGACGCGGACGGGCAGATCCTGGGCGTCGTGACCCGCACCGATTTGATCAAACACCTCGGCCACAATGGGGCGTTGCCGTCGCGCCAGCCGGAGATCGTGCGTCGCATTGAGGCGGCCCTTTCCGCTCCTCTGCTGGCCGTGGTGCGCGAGGTGGGCCGGATTGCTGACGAGCTTGGCCTCAACCTCTATGTGGTTGGTGGCGTGGTTCGCGATCTTCTCCTCGATCAGCCCATCGGCGACATGGATTTTGTGGTAGAAGGCGATGCGATCGCCCTGACTGCCCGGGTGTGCCGCGCCCTGGGCGGGGAGATGCGCTCGCACAGGCGCTTCGGCACCGGGAAGTGGCTGCTCGGGGCGTCTGTCTGGCAGCAGATCGGCTCCACGCTTGGTGTGCCCGTGCCAGATCCGGTGTCCCTGCCCACCCACATCGACTTCATCAGCGCACGGACAGAGTTCTACCGGGCGCCTACGGCGCTGCCGGAGGTGGAGCAATCCAGCATCAAACTCGATCTGCACCGGCGCGATTTTACGATCAACACCCTGGCGATCCGTCTCAACCCGGGCCGCTTCGGGCAGTTACTGGATTTCTATGGCGGCGAGGCCGACTTGCGCGAGGGCCGGATCCGCGTGCTGCACAGCCTGAGCTTTGTGGACGATCCGACCCGTATCCTGCGCGCAGTCAGGCTGGAGCAGCGGCTTGGCTTCCGGATCGAGCCGCGCACTGCCGAGCTGATCACCCAAGCGCTTCCCCTGTTGGATCGAGTCAGCGGCGACCGCATCCGTCACGAAATCGAGTTGATACTTGATGAGACGCGGCCGGAAGATTCTTTCTGTCGCCTGAGCGCACTCGGGGCGCTGGCCACACTGCACCCGGACCTCTACTGCGAATCGTGGACGTCCGAAGCATTTGCCCGGCTGCGGCAGGCAGTGGCCGAGCCGCTGTGGCCGGAGATCGGGCCGGGCTTCGATACGGCTGTCTCCTACTTTGCGCTGCTTACCTATCATCTGAGCGAACCGGCGCTGCGCCATGTATGCACCCGTCTGAAGGTGCGCGCCCGCACGGTCGAAGACCTGGAGCGCCTTCAGCACATTCGGGGATCGCTGAGCAAGCTGGATGAGTCGTGCCTGCCCAGCCTCATCGACCGCCTGCTCAGCGGCGTGAGCGATCGCATCCTGCTGGCGGCCTGGGCGGCAGCCTCCACTGATGTGGCCCGCCGCCAGATCGTCGATTTTGCCTGCCGCATCCGCCATATACAGCCCGTGACGGACGGCACAGCGCTGATTGCCCGCGGGCTGCAGCCCGGCCCGATGTTCAAGCGCATTCTGCAGGACCTGCGAGCTGCCTGGCTGGATGGCGCCGTCCAGACGCCTGCCGAGGAGGAGACTCACCTGCAGAGGCTCCTGATGGAGGATGCTCAGTGACTCATCGCTGTGCCGGTCGTGTGCTCGCGGCAGTTGCCCTGCTGGGGCTGGCTGCCTGCGGGACGCTGGTGCGCCCGATCCTGCCGACGTCCACTGCCTTGCCGGTTACGTCGACGCAGGTGGCTGCCGCGCAGCCCTCGCCCACTGCGACGGTCTCGTCGGCCCCTTTACCCTCGCCGCAACCCACCGCCACGCCGCAGCCCTCACCCACGCCATCTGCGGCGTGGCTGCCCGGTGAGGTACGTGTTTACCCGGGCCCCATCCACTACGCCGGCGATCTGCTGACCTTTGAGATCCCGGTTGAGAACCTCGATCGTCTGCCGGAAGGCGCGGCTCCCCGCGTGCTGCTCGATGGAGAATCGCTCGATGTGCAGCCGTTCCCGGTGGACAGCCCGCTGCGGGAGACCGTGATGGTCTTCCGGTGGGCCTGGGATACCACCGGCCAGGAGGGCATCCGGCATCTGGTCGCTGCCATTCCTCAGCCGGACGGGACACAGCAGGAGGTCGAGTTCTACGTGGAAATTCGGCCAGCCAGCGAAAGACCGCGTTTTGAGTCCGAGGCAGAGTGGCAGCAGATTCGCATCCCGTGCTGCCGGATAGATTATGTGAGCCACACGGCGGCGGCGCGGGACATCGATACCATCGCCGAGCGTACCAGCGACAGCGTCAGGGCGGTCGAAGCGCGCTTCGGCATGGACTTCCCTGAGGTGTTCCCGGTGGTGCTCATCGATAACATCTGGGGCAACGGCGCGTTTGCCGCCGACCAGATCGTCGCCAGTTACGTCGATCGCGCCTATGTCAGCCTGGACCTGGATAGCGTGCTGCGCCATGAAGCGACCCACTACGCGGCACGCCGGTTCGGAGAAGAAGCGCCGACAATCCTGGTCGAAGGAATCGCGGTTTATGTAGCCGGCGGGCACTATAAGCCGGAGCCAATCCCGGCGCGGGCGGCAGCCCTGCTGCCGCTCGAGCTGTATGTTCCACTGGCGAACCTGGCGGACAACTTCCGCGCTCACCAGCATGAAGTCGCATACCTGGAAGCAGCGGGCCTGATCGCTTACCTGGTCGAAGAGTATGGCTGGCTGGACTTCCTGACTCTGTACGGGCAGGATGATATCGCCGGCAGCCCTTCCGAATGGCTGGATGAAGCCCTCCGCCGGGTGTATGGTGTCGGGCTGGACGCGGTCGAGGAAGGGTATCTGGCCTGGCTGGAGCAGCAGCCAGCTGACACGCAAGTTGATGATCTCCGCCTGACCATCTCGCTGTTTGAGACGATCCGCCGCTACCAGGATGCCTATGCGCCGTATCAGGAGTCGCTGCCGCCGCTGGAAGCAGCTCTTGAGCGCGGCATTAGTGCGGAGTTCGTCCGGGAGCCCACCAGCCCGGAGAATCTGGCACTGGAAACGCTTCTGATCGCGGTGCGGGTGTCTTTGCAGGAGGGGCGCACATTCACTGCCGAAGAGCTCCTGAGGGTGATCAATGCCACCCTCAACGATGGAAACTTCACCCGCGAACCCGTGGCGGACTTCGTTGCGATTTCTGCCAGCCTGCTGGAGGCAGGATGGGAGGTGCAACAGATCGACCTGGAGCAGGATCGGGCTGTGGTGCGGGCCATCCACTACCGCCGCTGGCCGCAGTTGGAGACCCTGGTGCTTGAACGGCTCGGCGGGCGCTGGCAGCCTGTGGTGGTGAGCCGGTGAGCCGCTCGAACGTATGGACTCCGATGCGTGGTATGTGTTTGAAAAATGAGCCGGTGAACGCAACAATCTGTGCAGGTGTGTCCGCCGCCCTGATCCCGGATGTTGCTGGCGGCTGGCGAAGGATTTGCCGGTGACCAGCCTGCATCGCTGGTTCCTAAGCGAGTACGCGAGGCTTGAAGAAGCAGGGAAGGGCCGGCTGGCCGCTGCCTTTGAGGACATGCGCGCAGCGGTGTTTCAGCCGGATCCGGGCCGTGCGCTGGCCGCTCTGCCGGAACTCCGTCGGCTGGCGGACCGCCTGCGCGAACCAACCTGGCGGGCGGCGGTGGATTATTATGACGGCGCCGTCGCGATCGGCTGGTGCGGGGATCTTGTCCGCGGCATGGCCGCCCTGACAGCCGGGCTGGCCTCGGCGGCCCATGCGCCGGACCGGGGATCGGTTCTGTCTCTGTTTCTGCAGGAGGCTCTGCTTGGTGCCTGGCTGTCGGTGGATTCGCCCGGCTATGCCCCGGCGGTCAGGGATGCAGCATCTGCCGCGCTGGCGGCCTCGCCACCCGAAGACATCCAGGCGCGAATGACCGTTGTCTGCGCTCTGGCAGAGGCCGCCATCGATCCGACGCAGGCGCCGCGTTCGCGTCAGCACATCGAATCGGCGCTGCTGGCGCTCGACTGGCCGGAGCCTTATCGGCTGCGGATGCAGGGTGCGGCGCTGATCCTGGACGGTCGCCCTGCCGATGGATGCGCGGTGCTGCTGGAGGCGGCTGCCGGGCTGGATGCGTTGGGCTGTGCGATAGACTCCGATGAGGCGCGCTTGCAGGCAGCTGCCGGTTATCTCGGCTGGCAGCCTGAGACGGCTCTGGATCTCGCCTGCGGCATGCTGCCCCGCACCGTGCGCTCTATCAACCGCGCGCACGATGGTACCGCGCATGGGTTGGTGGGCCAGGCTCTGCTGGCCTGCGGCGCCCCGGCGCAGGCCATCCCGTGGCTGGGGTCCGCGTTGAAACGCCTGGCGGGGCTTGGCTGGGCCCGGCTGGAAGCTGAGCTGGCGCTGGCGGTGGCAGGCGCCACGGCGCTGGCGTCCCCGGCGGATCTGCCGGAGGCGCTCCAGGCCGCGCGTGAGCGAATCGATGGGCTGCGTTCGAAGGATCTGGTGCCTGCTCTACTGATACTTTCAGAGGGCCAGGGGGATGCTGGATGACCGGTCTTGACCAGTGGTGCAGCGCCCAGCGCGATCATCTCGACCCTGCGCTGTGGGTTGAACTGTGCATGCGGGCAGCTCAGGTGGACGCCCTCATCAGTGAGGAGTCCTTCGCAGCAGCCCGGGCAGCCCTGCCGGATCTCTACGATCTGACCGACCGGCACGATCTGCCTGCCTGGCGGGTTCTGGCGCAGCTGATGGAGAGCGCCCTGCGCCTGGCATCGGATGGCCACCTCAACCGGGCGCTGGATCTGGCGGTGATGGCGCTGACCGCGGCTGAACAGCTTCATCCAGTGCATCACCATGCTCTGCGGATGGGCGCGCGGCTGAACGCCATTCGATGCTGGCTGAAGGTGGACGAGGTCGGCTACGCGCCGGACGTGTTGGCTATCTCGCGCCAGTTGCTGCAGGAAGATCCCGCCAGTGACTGGGCCTACTGGTTCAAGGCTTCGATCGCCTGGGCACTGTGGGCGCTCAGGCGCCGCGAAGAAGCGGCGCCCCTGCTGACGCAGATGCTGGCTGACCTGCCGCAAGTGGCTGATCGCGCTGATCTGATCGAGGGGCGGGCCTACATCGCCTATCGGCTGGGTCGGCTCGGGGAATCGGCAGCGCTTTATGAGGAAGCCGCGGGCCTGTTCGATCAGCAGGGACTTCGCTACAGTGTGGCCCGCTGTCAGCTGAACCGGGCGCTGTGTCTGCATGAGGCCAGCCGGCATGTCGATGCCATTGCCCTGATCGCCAATATGATGCCCCGCATCCAGGGGCTGGGGTCAGCTCACTATTCCGGGCTGGCGCACTGCTTCCGGGGGCGGGCAGCGCTGGCCCTCGGTGACTTCTCGCAGGCTGTGGAGAACCTGGAGCAGGCGATCGATCTATACCGGGGCAGAGGCTGGCTGCGCGACGAAGCTCAGCTACACATCGATCGGCTGGAGGCGATGCGGGGTTTGCCCAGCAGCCCGGGCTGGGGGCAGGCAGTGCAGGCCGCCCATGATGCCGTCTCCCGGCTGCGCTCTATCGATCTGGTGGCCCGCCTCGAGGCAGCGTGCAACGGGGGCCGCTGGCCTACTGGCCGCTGAGTGGTGTCTGCACCACGTAGAGGACCATCATCAGGTTGCCCACGCGAATCAGGTCTTCGTTCGCCAGCCGGGTGGCGATTCCCCGGCCCAGCCGCGCCCCGTTAACCAGCGTCCCGTTGGTGCTGCCCTGATCGATAGCATATAAATGGCTGCGGGTAGGGCGCAGCATGAGATGCTCCCGGGAGACGCCCATCTGCTGGGCGTTATAGGGATCGAGATTCAGGATGATATGGCCTGGGCGGCTCTGGCCGCGCCCCAGAATGACGTCGCCATACAGATCCAACCCCAGTACCATCCGCTTGTCCTCGTCAATCATCTCCAGCACAATTCGCCAGGGTTCTGCAAGCAGCAGTGTGTCGCCCGGCTCAGGCTGATAGGGCAGCGGGTAGAATGTCAGATCATGATCCTGACGTGTCTGGAAGCCGAACGGAATATGCGTCGCCATAAATCGGTTATAGATTGCCCCAATTGAGGCTTCAATGTCGAACTGTGAGACGACCGCTGTCTCATCCGCAGGCGGCGGAGCCTTGTTGTCTGCGTCGCTGGCTTGTTGGTCTTCGTCGGCCATAATCGGATCCTCTGCGCTCTGCTGGATATTAGGCTTTGCCCTCGCCGATCTCACGGGCGGCGTGCTGCTTCAACACGGCCATCACCTTCTTGGCCTCAAACTTGCGCTGCGGCCAGATCGTCACTCGGGTGGGGCCGTGGGGGTTCATGTCGAGCTGTTCGATCTTGATGTCATGGCGTGGCGTGATGTCTTCGCTCACGATTTGGTGAACGGCTCGCAGCGCTGCGGCCTGGTCGTCAAAGATCGCCGTGATGGTTTTTGGGATCATACCTGCCCTCACCGATGTGCTGTCTCGTCTCTGTCTAATCATACCGCAAACCGCAAAACCCGGCGCGGTTCCCTCCGGCCGGGCAAATTGGGTATTACGGGTAGTATCAGTATAATGGTGCCGGCCTGCAGGCAAACGCGGCTGGGCGCGGATCGCAGGCGTAACGTCCGCCTTATTAAGTTTCCCTGGATAGGAGGGGATATGTCTCACAGAGGCGTTCTGTTCGTGTTGACGGTCGGAGTGGCGGGCCTGATGCTGGCCTCGTGCGGCCCGCGCACCGCGACGCTTGAGGTTGAGATGACAGATTACCACTTCACACCGGATTCGTGGGAAGTCCCGGCAGGCAGCGAGGTGACCATCACGATGACCAACAATGGCACACTCGAACATGAATGGGTCATCATGAAGAAAGGTACCGAGGCGACGGCTCCCTTTGACGATGATGACGAGCCCAACGTATTCTGGGAGGGAGAGGTAGAACCCGGCGAGAGTGAAACCTTTACCTTCACGGCTCCAACTGAAGAGGGAGAGTATCAGGTGGTCTGCGGCGTGCCGCCGCACCTTGAAGAGGGGATGATTGGTACCCTGCTGGTAACTCGTTAGCAGGCAGCCAGTCGCCGGCTTACACTTAATGGACCTTTAACTAGAGTGTCCTCTGCGCTTAACACGGCACCTTTATCATCATGGTTAACCTCCGAGGGAACAAGCTGAGCCCAGACAGCAACTTCTCTCTCTTCCTCCTTACTCTTTGGTGGCAAAGCGGCGGCCTGCGAAGGCCGTCGCTTTGTCTTCAGGACGGTTCAGCCGGGCCGTTGCCGGCCCTATTTATGGTACAATAGACAATACCGCTTCCTGTAACCCTCACAGGCAGGTTCATAACTGAAAGGGGAGGCTACCTTGCGAGTCGTGGTATGCACCAAAGAGGTCCCGGACACGGCAGCCAGAGTCGAAGTCAGGGATGGCGTGGTATCGTGGGGTGATGCGCCACTGGCGATCAACCCCTGGGACGAATACGCCGTCGAGGAGGCGCTACTGCTCAAAGAGAACCGCGGCGCTGATGCGGTCACGGTGGTCGGCGTCGGCGGGGAGAGCACGCTGGAAGCTCTGCGTCATGCGCTGGCGATGGGCGCAGATGAGGCGGTGCTGGTCAGCGACCCTGCCCTGCAGGCAGTGGATACGCTGGTCATGTCGCAGGTGATCTCACAGGCTGTCCGGAAGCTGGGCGATGTAGGGCTTGCCATGTTCGGCCGGGAGACGGCCGATGGAAACTCTGGCCAGATGGCAGCTCAGGTTGGCCGGCGGCTTGGCTGGAACACGCTGACTTTTGTTTCCCGTATCGAGGCGATTGACTTCGCTGCCGGCACGATCCGGGTTGTCCGGCTGGTGGAGGAAGGCCGGCAGATCGTGGAAAGCCGCCTGCCCGCAGTCGTCAGTGTAGTCAAAGAGATCAACGAGCCGCGCTATCCCTCCTTTATGGGCATCCGCAAAGCCCAGAAGGCGGATATCCCCGTGTGGAGTCTGGCTGATGTCGGCGCGGGAACACCGGCGCCCCGTGTGCGCTGGACGGAAATCTATGCCCTGCCGCCGCGCGAGGGCAGTGTCGAAGTGATTGAAGGGGCCAGTGTTGAGGAGAAGGCGGCACGCCTGGTTGAGAAGCTGATCCAGGAGAAGGTGATCTAGCTATGAGCGGGGTATGGGTCTGGATTGAACAGCAAGGCGGGCGGGCGGCCAATGTTTCCTGGGAGGCTCTGGGTCTTGGCCGAACGCTTGCCAGTGAGCTTGGCGAGCCGTTGACGGCAATCATCTTTGGCCCCGGCGCTCAAGCGCTGGGCGCGCAGGCCATCCGCTATGGCGCTGATCAGGCTGCTGCCTGCGAAGACGCCACCCTGGCACACTTCCGCATCGATCCCTTCGCCGCGCTGCTGAGCGGGCTGGCTCGCGAACGGCAGCCGTCGATTATCCTGGCCGGGGCGACGACCCGCGGAAGCGACATCATGGGAGCCGCCGCGGTTGACCTCGAGGCAGGGCTGATCAGCGGCGCGGTGCAGGTCGCTCTGGAAGGGCGAACTGTCGTGGCACACTGCCCCGTCTATTCGGGCAAGCTGATGGCTCGGGTGATAGTGGCCGAACCGGGTAGCACGCCGCAGATGCTCACCGTGCGCAGCCGCGCCTTTCCTCTGCCAGCCGAGGATGCCAGCCGCAGCGGTCCGGTAGAAGCTGTGGCTCCGGTCCGCGCTGAAGCCGATATCGCCAGCAAGGTAGTAGGGACAGAGGAAGCCAGCGGCAGCGTCAGCCTTACCGATGCCGCGATCATTGTATCAGGCGGACGCGGGGTGAATGGCCCGGACGGCTATGCCCCGCTCAAGGAGTTGTGTGCTGTGCTGGGAGCGGCGCTCGGCGCCAGCCGCGCTGCCGTTGATGCAGGCTGGATTGCCTACGAGCATCAGGTGGGTCAGACGGGTAAAGTCGTCTCGCCCGATCTGTACATTGCGTGTGGTATCAGCGGCGCGGTGCAGCATCAGGCAGGGATGCGCACCAGCAAGGTCATCGTGGCGATCAACAAGGACGCTGACGCGCCGATCTGGAAACTCGCTCACTACGGCATCGTGGGCGATCTGTTCCAGGTGGTGCCGGCGCTCACGGCGGCCTTCAAGCAAAAGCTCGGCAGGTAAGGTTTCGGGCTGTCGCAGGGGGTGGGGCATGTGCTCCGCCCCCCGCGGCTGATCGATCGGCTTCCCCCGGCGTTGAGACCATCCCGGGAGGCTCCCCTGTGGCAGGAGATGCTATGACACGCCATGCACTGGAACTTGCGCCTGAACAGCTCAAGCGAGCGACCCCGCCTGACAGCTTCACCTTCAGCAGCACCGCTGAAATCACATTTGCGCGTGAGATCATCGGGCAGCCGCGCGGGGTACGTGCCATCGAATTTGGTGTCGATATTGATAGCCCTGGCTACAACATCTACGTGCTGGGGCCGACGGGGTCGGGACGCACGACGGCCATCAAGCAATTCCTTGAGCAGCGCGCCCTGTCAGGCCAGACTCCGCTGGACTGGGTGTATGTTTACAACTTTGAAGTTGAGCACCAGCCTCGTGCCATTGAGTTGCCGCCGGGGCGGGGCGCGGAGCTGCGTGATGACATGGAGCGTCTCATCACGGTCCTCCGCCGTGAGATCCCCGCTGCGCTGGAGGCCGAGGAATTCAGCAACGCGCTGGAGCAGCTGGATGTTGACTTCTCCTCACGACGTTCCGAGATCTTTGATGAGATCATGAAGGAGGCCAAACAGAAAAGCTGTGCGATCATTCGCACACCATCCGGGCTGGTGATTGCGCCGCTGGATGAGAAAGGCGAAATCATGCCGCCTGAGCAGTATGAGGCGCTGGAGCCTGCTGCGCGCGAAGCCATTGACCAGGCACGGATTGAACTGGACGAGAAGCTCAACGAGGTGCTCCGCCGTGGCCGCGACCTCGATCGGGAGCATACTGAGGCGCGTGCCCAGCTGGAGCGCGGCGCGGCTGCGTATGTGCTCGTCCAGCACATTGGTGACCTGCGCGAGAAATATGAGGGCCGCGACGAAGTGCTGTTCTACCTCAACCAGGTGCGCGATGATGTGCTGGATCATCTGGATGACTTCAAGCACCAGGAGGACGCCGGCAGCGAGGGGGAGTCCGTCCCGATGCCGATGATGAACATGGCGGTGCCGGACGAGGTGCGCTTCCGCCGCTACCAGGTCAACCTGATCGTGGATCATTCCCAGACAAAAGGGGCTCCGGTTGTGCTGGAGGAGTTCCCTTCGTATGCCAACCTGGTAGGGCGCATCGAGGGTGAAGTGCAGATGGGCGCCCTCAACACGGGCTTCACGGGCATCAAGGCCGGGGCGCTCCACCGCGCCAACGGCGGCTACCTAGTCCTGCGGGCAGATGATGTGCTGTCCCAGCCGGATGCCTGGGATGGCCTCAAACGGGCGCTGCAGACCGGCGTGGTGCGCATCGAGGAGTCGGGTCTACGGACCGGGCTGGGCGTGCTCATCCCTCAGACCATCGATCCGGAGCCGATCCCTCTGCGGCTCAAGGTCATCCTGCTGGGCAACCCGGCCCTTTACTATATGCTTTATGCCTCAGACGAGGACTTCTCCGACCTGTTTAAGGTCAAAGCCGACTTCTCCAGCACGATGGATCGCACTCCTGAGAGCGAGATGGACTACGCGACGTTCATCGCCGCCCGCTGCCACGAGCGCCAGCTGCCGCATTTCAGCCGCGCCGCTGTCGCCCGGATCATTGAAGAAGGATCGCGGATGACCGGGGATCAGGACAAGCTCAGCACTCTCTTCGGTGAGCTGTCTGACCTGATTCAGGAAGCGGCCTACTGGGCGCGCAGCGCCGGCAGCGCGATCGTCGAGGATGAGCATGTGGTGCATGCGCTCGCGGAGCAACGCTACCGCGCTAATCTGCATGAAGAGCGCACCCTGGAAACGATCCGCCGCAACCAGATCTTCATCGATACCACCGGCAGTGTAGTGGGCCAGGTGAACGGGCTGTCCGTGGTGGGTCTGGGTGATTATGAGTTCGGGCAGCCCAGCCGCATCACGGCTCGTGTGTATCTCGGGCGCGAGGGGTTGGTCAACATCGAGCGCGAGGTCGAGATGTCCGGCCCGATCCATGATAAGGGAGTCTACACGCTGCGCGGCTATCTGGGCGGCCAGTACGCGAGCAGCCAGCCGCTGGCGCTGACCGCCAGCATCACTTTCGAACAGACCTACGCTGGCATCGAGGGCGATTCGGCGGCCGCCTCCGAGCTGTTTGCTCTCCTCTCGGCGCTGTCAGGTTTCCCGATCCGGCAGTCCATCGCCGTGACGGGGTCCGTTAACCAGCATGGGCAGATTCAGCCCATCGGTGGCGTCAATGAGAAGATTGAGGGCTTCTTCCGCGTCTGCCAGCTTCGCGGCCTGGCAGGCGACCAGGGGGCCGTCATCCCGCGTGCCAACCTCAGCAACCTGATGCTGCGCCAGGAGGTGATCGACGCCGTGCAGGCCGGGCAGTTCCATGTGTACGCCATCGAGACGGTTGACGAAGGGTTGGAAATCCTGACCGGCGTTCCTGCCGGCCTGCGAGGGCCAGACGGTGCTTTCCCGGCGGGGACTGTCCATGCGGCGGCCCAGCAGCGGCTGGCCGAGATGGCCGACCGACTGCGCGGCTGGCTGCGGGATGGCGGCTGAGACGCAGCGCAGCCCTATTGACATCCCCGGCACGCTGCGCTAGACTGCCGCCATTCGAATCATTAGCAGACGCCGAACCGGGAGAGTAAGCGCCGGAGCGATGCTCAGAGAGCCGCCGGGAGCTGTGAAGGCGGTGCGGGCGCGGGCGCCGAATGGGCCGGGGAGTTGCCGGGAAGAAAGGCGGTGACGCCGAGTAGTCCTGGCCGGAGACGCCGCCGTTATCCAGGCGCAGAGTGGGGTCGCCCTGTGTGACCCACAATGGGTGGCACCACGGGTGAGAGATCGCTCGTCCCTGCAAGCGGGGGCGAGCTTTTTGTTGACCGCCGAGCTACTACCGAAGAGAGGTAAAGAGATGGCTGAGCGAAGGAAGCGGATCCTGACGGGCGACCGCCCGACCGGCAAACTGCACCTGGGTCATTACGTGGGCACGCTGGCTAACCGGGTCAGGCTCCAGCAGACCCATGATGTTTTCCTGTTGGTGGCGGACTACCACTCTCTGACCACGCACCCGGAGAAGGAGGACGTTGCTGCCACACGGCAGAATGCGCTCGATGTGGTGATGGATAACTATGCGGCGGGCATCGAGCCGGGCACCGTGACCCATTACCTCCAGTCAGATGTGCCGGAGACGGCCGAGCTGACCCTGCTCTTCACCATGCTGGCAACCGTACCGCGCCTCCAGCGTGTGCCAACTCTGAAGGAGGTGATGGACAACCTGCATATCACCGAGCCGTCCGCCGGGCTGCTCAACTACCCTGTGCTCCAGGCTGCGGACATCCTGATTGTCAAGGGCGACCTTGTGCCCGTTGGCCGTGACCAGGCCAGCCACATCGAGGTCACCCGCGAGATCGCCCGGCGCTTCAATCAGCGCTTCGCTGAGGTGTTCCCTGAGCCGGATGCCCTGATTCCTGAGGATACCCCAACTCTGGTAGGGATCGATGGTCAGGCCAAGATGAGCAAATCGCTGGGCAACGCCATCATGCTGTCGGACGACGCCGCCACGGTCCACAGGAAGGTGATGAGCATGTATACGGACCCCAACCGCATTCATGCCACTGATCCGGGCACGGTCGAGGGGAATCCGCTCTTCATCTACCATGACCTGTTCAACCCCGATACCGGGCAGGTAGCGGAGTTCAAGGAGCGTTATCGCCAGGGCAAGATCGGCGATGTGGAATGCAAGCGGGTGCTTGCTGACAAACTGAATGCCTTCCTCGATCCCATTCGCGAGCGTCGGCGCTTCCTGGAAGAACGCCCGGACGATGTGATCGACATCCTCCGGATGGGAGCGCAGCGGGCGCGCCCCATTGCGCAGGAGACGGTGGCGCAGGCCCGCGAAGCGATGGGGCTGATTAGTCCCATCGTGCCCCGCACCATCGACCTGTACCATCGGGCATGAACTGGCTGAGGCTTACCCGATCTGCGGGGGGAGAGGGAACCGTGACGCAGACGCTGCTGGCAGTCTATGCGCATCCGGATGATGAGGTGTTTGGGGTGGGGGGGACGCTGCACCACTATTCCAGGCGGGGTGTGCGGGTGGTGCTGGCCTGTGCTACCCGCGGCGAAGCGGGCGAGATCAGCGATCCGGCACTGGCCACCCCCGAGACGCTCGGCCAGGTGCGCGAGCAGGAGCTGCGCGCCTCGGCTCAGGCGCTGGGCGTCCACGAGGTGGTGCTGCTCGGCCACCGCGACTCGGGGATGGAAGGCACGCCACCTAACCAGAATCCTCACGCGTATATCAACCTCGACCCCGGCGCAGCCGTCCGCCAGATCGTTGCCCTGATCCGCCAGGAGCGCCCGCAGGTCGTCCTCACATTTGAGCCATTCGGCGGGTACGGCCATCCCGATCACCGCGCGGTGTCCCGGCATACGACGGCCGCGTTCGATGCAGCAGGGAGCGCTGACCACTGGCCTGATGCGGGTGAGCCCTGGAAGCCTTCGCGCCTGTTCTATTCTTTGATACCCAACCAGTTCTACCGCGACGTGCGCGCCCGGCTGGCGGCGCGCGGCGTTGATATCAGCACACTGCGCCGCACTGATGAACTGCCGGGCCGCCCCTCCGATGACATCATCACCACGGTGATTGACGTATCGGCGTCGGTTGCGGCCAAGTTCCGGGCTGCCGAGGCTCACCGAACGCAGTTCGGCCCCGAAAGCACGATCCGGCGGCTGCCGCCGGAGGATATGGCGCCGCTGATCGCGCGCGAATACTTTCAGATGGCGCGGCCTGCGCCGCCGGCGGCTGCCCCGGTGGGCGACCTGTTTGAGGGCCTGCTCTGAGGATCGCCTGTGGCAGGGTCAGAGCCTGTCGGTAAGATGGCCCGGCCCCACTGCCGCGCAGAGGCCGGGGCGGGTCTTCTTCCCCGGCCCCGGAGGAGGGAGCGATATTGAACGTCGATGCGCGCATTCATCCGGAGACAACTATCGGGCAGGTCTGCCTCACGGTGGCCGATCTGGGCCGGTCGCTGGCCTTCTACCAGGATGTCCTGGGTTTCACGCCGCGGCGCGACGGCTCTGCTGCGACCCTGGAGGTCGGGGGGACTCCGCTGGTGCAGCTGATCGAACAGCCGGGAGCGCGCCCGGTCAGAGGCGTGGCCGGGCTGTACCACTTTGCCATTCTGGTCTCCAGCCGGCTGTCCCTGGCATATTCGCTTCAGCGCCTGGCGGCTGCGCGCTGGCCGTTGCAGGGCCTTGCCGATCATGGGGTGAGCGAGGCTGTCTACCTGGCCGATCCGGATGGCAACGGCATCGAGATCTACCGCGACCGCCCGCGCGAGGCATGGCCCTACCGTGATGGCCGCCTTGCGATGGTGACCGATCCCATCGACCTGGAGGGCATCCTGGCTGAGCTGGAGGGGCGGCCCGGGGCTCCCGAGGGCCTCGATCCACGGGCGACGATCGGCCACATCCATCTGCATGTGGCGCAAATCCCCGAAGCCGAGCGTTTCTACTGCGACATACTGGGCTTTGATCGAGTCCAGCGGTTCGGACGATCGGCCTCCTTCATCTCAGCCGGCGGCTACCATCATCATCTGGGCATCAATACCTGGGCCGGCGAAGGGGTGCCGCCGCCTCCACCGGATGCGGCGGGTCTGCGCTGGTTTGAGGTCCGGGTCCCGGATGGCGACTCCCTCCAGGCTGTCAAGCACCGGCTGACACAGGCCGGGGCGGTTGTGGAAGCACAGGATGGCGGCCTGTTGGTGCGCGATCCCTCGGACAACGCTGTGCGGATCACGGAGGTTAAGCGGGGGCATCGCCAGCCGCTCCCATCCACGCACAATTGACAAGCTCTTCACAAGCGGTTAGAATACCGCCCGTCCGCAGTGTCCGCACCTGGAAGACACGCTCTTTCTGACGCGCCGACGCCCACCCCGGGCAGAGGCCCTAACCTCAACTCATGACCGGGCGTTCATCCGCCAGGAGGTGGCACGCTCTGTCACGGTGTGGCTGTATCAGCCCACCATGGAGGCAGTTCCGCAATGCAACAACCCTACTCAACCCCAGACGATTCTTCCCTTGACTTTGCAACCCTTCTAGAGCAGTCTTTCGAAGAAATGGAAGACGTGCAGCGCGGAGATATCCTCACAGGCACTATCCTGGCCATCGACCATCAGGGCATCATCGTTGATGTGTCGCTCAAACGAGATGGCGTTGTGCCCCGCACCGATGTTGAAGCCCTGGATGATCCGGATGCCTATCAAGTAGGCCAGCAGGTGACGGTGATGGTGATCAAGACCGAGGATCACGAAGGCAACCTGGTCGTTTCGATCCAGCAGGCCATTGCCAGCAAGGACTGGGATGCGGCAATCGCCCAGATGGAAAGCGGGGAGCTGTACAGGGGACGGGTTGTGGCCGCCAACAAGGGCGGCCTTATTGTGCCGTTTGGGGAGCTGCGCGGCTTTGTGCCGGCTTCACACGTGCTGGATCTACCCCGCGGCCTGGATGATGATGATCGGGCTGCGTTCCTATCGCGCCTGGTGGGCCGCACCCTTGACCTGAAGATCATCGAAGTCAATGCCGAGCGCCGGCGGCTGGTGCTTTCCCAGCGCGAAGCAGAACGCAACGTGCGTGACAGCGCCAAGGAACGCCTGCTCGTTCGTCTCAAAGTGGGTGATGTGGTCCGGGGCAAGGTGAGCAGCCTGCGCGACTTCGGCGCTTTTGTTGATCTGGGCGGCGCAGACGGGCTGGTGCATATTTCCGAGCTGGCCTGGCGGCGTGTCAAGCATCCCAGCGAGATCCTGCGGATCGGGATGGAAGTTGAGACCTGTGTCATCCAGCTCGATCAGGATGAGAAGCGCATTGGCCTGAGCCTGAAGCGCCTGCAGCCAAACCCATGGGCCGACATCGACTCCAGCTTCGCCATCGGCCAGATGGTTGAAGGCTGCGTCTCCCGCGTGGTATCATTTGGGGCGTTCGTGGAGCTTGAAAACGGCATTGAGGCGCTGCTGCATGTTTCCCAGATGGGCGACCCGGTACCTCAGAGTGCTGAAGAAGTGCTGCGCCCCGGTGATCGCATCACGGCCCATATTATCAGCCTGGAGCCGGAGCGCCAGCGCATGGGGCTGAGCCTCCGTCCGGGTGGGGCGCAGGGTGAACTGGCGGACGCCGCGCAGACTGCTGCGGATCCGGCATGAGATGCTCCGCGGGCAGGGAGGCTGAATGCCCGGCTGGCCGGATGAGGCAGGTGCAGGGAGGTACGCCATGAGTTCAAAAGACAAGATTGAGGTTGAAGGGACTGTCCGGGAGGCGCTGCCCGGGACTATGTTCCGGGTGGAGCTCGACGAAGGCCATGAAGTGCTGGCGTATCTCTCCGGGAAGATGCGGAAGTACTACATTCGCATCCTGCTCGGCGACCGCGTCAAGGTCGAACTGTCACCTTACGATCTGAGCAAGGGGCGCATTACGTACCGCTTCAAGCGGCGCGGCGGCGCCAGCGAAGAAGATGGTGAAATGGAGTTCTAGGGGATTCATCTGCCCTGTCAGTGCTGCTTGCCTTCAGGGCAGGTTTGCTGTGGAGTCGATCGCCGGCGGCTTCGGGGCCGCCGGTTTTTGTTAGGTCCGCGCCATTGAGACGGGGCATAACCTGCCCCGGCAGCACGGCGGAGCCTTCGCTATCCGGCCGGGGTCTGGCCCAGCGGGCCGCGTGCCAGCAGCGCATCTCGCAGGGCGCGCAGCCGGCGATCCATTTCATCCGGCACGTGCCCCCGCGTGAGCAGCTCACAGGCTCCGCGCAGCCACTCCTCCACAGATTCAACGGCAAATATCCAGGCCTGCTCATCGACGGCGCGTGTCATGCGGGCGGCCCAGTGCGCAGCGATATTCAGGTAGCGCAGCGGCACCCAGATACGCATGCGACCCAGCACGGCTTCCGGGTCGGCCAGCGGATATTCGCTCAGCAGCTCACGGTGCCGATGGGTATCCGCGTACCATGTCAGGAAGATACCCAGATCGGCCACCGGATTGTTGAGGGCCAGCTCCTCGAAGTCGATCAGCCGCAGCGCGCCCTGCCGGTTGACCATGAAGTTGCCGTGATTGGGGTCATTGTGCGCCGGGACGATGATGCCCAGGCGATCGGTCGAGTGCTCCAGCAGATCGAGGCGATTCATCAGGTCGCTCACGATCTCGCGCGCTTCATCGACCTCAGCCAGGCCGACCTCAAGCCAGCGGCCCACCACCGCCTCAAACCAGCGCTCGCGCGTCTCGGCAAAGAAGCGCTCGATTGGACTGTAACCGCGCCAGTCCGCCTCGGTAAGATCCTGCGACAGCGCTTCGCCCAGCGCCGCATTGCCGTGCAGCCGGGACAGCAGCATGATCGCTTCCCCCGCCCGGGCCTCCAGCTCCTCCCGGGTTATCGGGCGAAGCGCAGCCTCGATCACCGCTGCGCGTCTGCCCAGCGACTGGGCGGATGGAGTGAGGCCCAGAATGCGCGGCCCCACTCGCGCCTCGTGCAGCAGTTCTCCCAGCCGCATGTGCCGCCAGCGTTCCGGGTGCTGCTCGGCAGGGCCCAGCAGGTAGCGGATATAGGCCCATGGCTCGCCGGCACAGTCCACCCGCCAGACGTGTTTGGCGGCCCAGCGGCTCACCAGGTGAAACTCGGGATGTCCGGGGGGGTTGATCGCCAGTTCGTCCAGCAGATCGTGCAGGGCGCCAGGAGAGGCCGGGCTGAGCTGCGTGCGGCTGGGGCGGTGAGGGGTCTGTGCCGGCATCCACTACTCCTGGCGTCGGGTGATGAGCAGCACCCAGTCACCCTGCTCACGTCGGTCGCGCTCGACCAGACCGATGCTGGCCAGGACGGCTGCCACGTCATCGGCTTGCTCACGCAGGATGCCCGAAAAGACAAAAGCCCCCCCGGGCCGGATGAGGTGTTGCAGGCCCTGGCTTGCCAGTTCTCTGATGATGTTGGCTGTAATATTGGCCATGCCCAGATCGAACCGGCGCGGGCTGCTGAGCAGTCCTTCCAGCGAGCCATGCTGGGCCACCACGCGGTTTGCCACCCCGTTGCGCCTGGCGTTATCCTGCGTCATCCGCACAGCGACTTCGTCGATATCGCGGGCGATGATACGCCGGGCGCCCAGCTTGGCAGCGGCGATCGCCAGAATCCCGGATCCCGTGCCCAGGTCGAGCATCAGGGTATCCGGGCGCACCAGCCACTCACATGCCTGCAGGCAAAGCTGGGTGGTGGGGTGTGTCCCGGTGCCGAACGCCATGCCGGGGTCCAGCTCGATGACGATATCCTCCGGCCCGGCTTGCACTTCCAGCCAGGCAGGCTTGATCAGCAGCCGGCTCCCCACGCGGATCGGGTGATAATGCTGCTTCCAGGCTTCTGCCCAGTCTTCTTCACGTACGGTGCGGAAGCTCGGAGGCGGGATGTGCGGGTCGATCCGGCTGAGGTAATACAGCGCCTCCTCGATCTGGCGGCGCTTCGCATCCACTTCTGCATCGATGGGAATGTAGGCGCGGACTACCAGATGATCCTGGGGCACGGGTTCGTCTTCCCATGCATCGCTGGGAAAGCGGTTCTCAATGGCAACGCCCTGATGCGCGTAGCGCCGCAGCACATCGGCGGCTGCTTCGGCACCTTCGCCAGTGACTTCCAGCCAGATCTCCAGCCAGTCGGCCATGGGACTCCCGTTACAGAGCCAGCACGCCCATACGGATCAGGATCACAATCCACAGCCCGATCACGGCGGCGGACATCTCAAGGGGCGAGCGCAGCAGTGTCGCCAGCGCGCCAGACCAGGCATGCAGCAGCACATAAGGGGACAGACAGGGCGAGGCAGCCATCGCGTACTCAAGGCGCCGCTGCCGGATGGCCGCCGCCAGGAGCGCCAACCCCACCGGGATCGAGGCTGGCCAGAAGCTCGCGTTCCACCACAGCCCCAGGGCAGCACGGAAGGTAAGCGGCCACAGTCCAAAGATGACGAACGACAGGGCGGTGAGGGTGGTCAGTGGCCAGAAGACCCGCACGACCTCCCGGAACCCGCCGGTGCGCCAGGCTTCGACTAACCAGAAAACCGCAACCGCCATTCCGATCTGCGGCTTGATGACCACCAGCAGCAGCCCGATCTGCGGTGGCAGCAGCAGCCCCAGCAAAGCCAGCCAGTCGATGTTAGCGTTGATCAGGGAGTGCAGCACGGGCGGCGAGATGAGAAACAGCCCCAGTACCAGCGGCCGAGCGCCCATCCGGTAGGCGAACAGGGTAAACCCGGCCAGACTGACAAGCAGGAATGCAGCCCGGCCTACCGTGGGCGGCAGGAGCGCGAATGGCAGGATGGGGATCAGCGCCCATGGTGGATTCTGGAAATCGACAGTGTACGGCGTGCGCAGCGCAAAGACCTCATGGGCAGCAGGCCGGAATGAGTGATACCAGTCGATGCCGGTGCTTTCGTCCAGCAGGGCTGAGAGCGCTGCGGTCAGCCCGACAAACAGCAGAACCCCCAGCGCCCAGGCCACCCGGCGTCGATGCTGGCTGGCCCCAGACCCGGCAGCGAGGGGGGCGGTCTCACTCGCGGGTGTCTCCATACCGCTATTCGCCGCCCAGCCAGTCTAGCACGCGCTCGAAGAAGCCCTTCTCCTGCGCCGGCGGGATGACCGCCTCGCCCAGCGAGGTGCCCAGCTGTTCAAACAGGGCGCGCTGCTCGGGTGTCAGGCGGGTGGGGATGGCGACTTCAACCATGATCTGCATGTCGCCGTAGCCGCCGTGCGTGCCATCGCGCCGCAGCCGCGGCACCCCCTTCTTCTTCATGATGAAGACCTCGCCGGACTGCGTGCCGGGCGGGATCTGCAGTTCTTCATCAACCTCCCCCTGCGGTGTCAGCACTGGCACGGTCAGAGCATGGCCCAGCGCTGCCTGGGCGACGTTGATACGGAGCTTGATGAACAGGTCATCGCCGCGGCGGCGGAAGTACTGGTGTGGCCGCACCGAGATGATGATGAACAGGTGGCCCGGCGGCCCGCCGCGCAGACCCGGCTCCCCTTCATCGCTGATGCGAATCTGGGTTCCCTGATCGACCCCGGCGGGGATGTTCACGACCAGCCGGCGCATCCGCCGCACCTGACCGCGCCCTTTGCACTCACGGCATGGGGTAACGACGACTTCGCCGCGCCCCTCACAGCTCGGGCAACTGGTGATGTTAACCATCTGGCCCAGGAAGGTCTGGCGCACATTCCGCACCTCGCCGGAGCCGCCGCAGGTCTGGCAGCGGGAGGGCGAAGTGCCCGGCTCAGCCCGCGATCCGTTGCACACCGGGCAGGTCTCGGTGCGTTCGAATTCGATCTCGCGCTCGGTGCCGAAGATCGCTTCTTCAAAGTCGATGGTTAGCCGGTACTGTAGATCCTGACCGCGCCGCGGTGCAGCCTGCCGAGTGCGCGTGGAGCGGAATCCCCCGCCGAACAGCTCATCAAAAATGTCAGCGACTTCGGTGAAGCCGCCGAATCCGCTGAACGGATCGACTCCTGCGCCTCCGTTGACCGCGGCATGCCCGTACCGGTCGTAAGCCGCCCGCTTCTGAGGATCGCTGAGGACCTCGTAGGCCTCGTTAACTTCCTTGATCAACTGCTCGGCGCCGGGATCGGGGTTGATATCCGGATGCGTTTCGCGCGCCCGGCGGCGGTAGGCCTTTTTGATCTCATCCTGCGTGGCGTTGCGGTTGATCCCCAACACCTCGTAGTAATCACGCTTGCTTGCCATGCCTGTTGCATCCAGTGAAACAGTGGGATAAGCCCGATAACTCACGCATTCGCTTCGCCCGCAGGCTCTGATTGTACAGGCAGGCCTTTGCAGATACGAATCACAGCCCGGGCCGTCGCTGTCCGGCGCGGCCCGGGCTGCCCGGCATCAATTCTCCGGCCTACTCGACCACTTCGCCTTCGACCACATCACCGCCGGGCTGCGCCTGGGCGTCACCCCCGGCGGCCTGGGCCTCACCCTGCCCGTACATCGCCTCGCCGATAGCCATAGTCTCACGGACCAGCTCCTCAGCCTTGCGCTGGATATCATCCACATTCCCCGACTCGATGGTCTTGCGCGTCTCTTCCACCAGCCTCTTGATGCGTTCGCGGGTTTCCTCCGGCACCTTGTCCCCGTGATCGTGGAGGGCCTTCTCGGCTGTGTAGATGGCAGTGTCCGCCATATTGCGGACCTCCTGCTGCGCCTTGCGTTTCTGATCCTCCGCAGCGTTCCTCTCCGCCTCCTTGATCATCCGGTCGATCTCGGCTTCTGACAGGCCGCTCGACGGCTGAATAGTGATGTGCTGTGCACGGCCGGTCGCCTTGTCCGTCGCCTTGACGTTCAGGATGCCGTTGGCGTCGATGTCAAACGTCACCTCGATCTGCGGGACTCCGCGCGGCGCCGGCGGGATGCCGTCGAGGATAAAGCGGCCCAGGCTCTTGTTGTCGCCGGCCATGGGGCGCTCGCCCTGCACCACGTGGACCTCGACCTGCGTCTGCCCGTCCGAAGCGGTGCTGAAGATCTGGCTCTTGCTCACCGGAATCGTGGTGTTGCGCTCGATGAGTGGAGTCGCTACCCCGCCCAGCGTTTCCACACTCAGGGTAAGCGGCGTGACATCCAGCAGCAGGATATCCTTGACTTCTCCACCGAGCACGCCGGCCTGGATGGCTGCGCCAAGTGCCACTACCTCGTCGGGATTCACCCCCTTGTGCGGCTCCTTGCCGAAGAACTCGCGGACGGCCCGCTGAACGGCCGGCATACGAGTCATGCCGCCTACCAGCACCACCTCGTCTATGTTATCCTTGGTCAGACCCGCATCCTTGAGAGCCTGCCTCATCGGCTCGATCGTGCGCTGGATCAGGTCATCCACCAGCTGCTCCAGACGAGCTCGGGTCAGGGTCATCTGCAGATGCTTGGGCCCGGATGCGTCAGCCGTCACATACGGCAGGTTGATCTCTGTCTCGTGTTTGGTGGAGAGCTCCTTCTTGGCGTTCTCCGCGGCCTCTTTGAGGCGCTGCAGGGCCGGTTTGTCGTTGCGCAGGTCGATCCCCTGCTCGCGCAGAAACTCGTCGGCGATCCAGTCGATGATCCGCTGATCGAAGTCATCGCCACCCAGGAACGTGTCCCCGTTGGTGGACTTCACCTCAAAGACCCCGTCCCCCACCTCCAGGATGCTGATATCGTAGGTGCCGCCGCCCAGATCATAGACGGCGATCGTCTCATCCGTCTTCTTGTCCAGGCCGTAGGCCAGCGCCGAGGCTGTCGGCTCGTTGATGATGCGCAGCACATCCAAACCGGCGATCTTACCGGCATCCTTGGTCGCCTGACGCTGGCTGTCGTTGAAGTAAGCCGGCACGGTGATGACCGCCTGCGTGACCGGCTGACCCAGGTAGGATTCGGCGTCCGCCCTGATCTTCTGCAGGATCATGGCCGAAACCTCCGGCGGCGAGTATTCTTTGCCGCCCGACCCCACCCGCAGGTCCCCGTTGGGCGCCTTGCTCACCCGGTAGGGGATATGCTGGAGCGCCTTCTTCACCTCGGGGTCATCGAACTTGCGACCCATGAAGCGCTTGACTGAGAAGATGGTGTTCTCGCTGTTGATCACGGCCTGCCGGCGTGCCACCTGCCCAACCAGCAGCTGCCCATTCTTGTCAAACGCTACCACCGAGGGGAACAGCCGCCCCCCTTCCGCGGATGGAATGATGGTGGGCTCGCCGCCCTCCATCACCGCCGCGACTGAATTAGTTGTTCCCAGATCAATGCCAATGATCTTGCCCATGATTTGTCAATTGCTCCCTTACGTAGCGATCTTTACAGGAAAAGACCTGTCAGTTTCAGCTGGCTACCCGCACCAGGGCAGGGCGCAGCACCCGATCATCCAGCCGGTATCCCTTGCGCAGTACCGCGATCACCTGGCCCGGCTCATGGTTGTCACTGGTCTCGTGGGTGACAGCCTCATGCACCTCGGGATCGAAGGCCGTGCCCTCGGCGGCGACCTCCTGCAGGCCAAGCTGCTCGAGCTGCCCGTGCAGTTTGCGATGGATCAGGCGGATGCCGTTTGCCCATTCCTCGTACTGCGCAGGCTCGGCAGGCAGGTTGTCAAAGGCCCGGTCGAAGTCGTCCAGCACCGGCAGCAGCGCGATCAGCAGATCAGCGTTCAGAGTGGCCTGCCACTGGGCACGCTCGCGCTCGGTGCGTTTGCGGTAATTTGCCAGTTCGGCCAGCGCTCGCTGCCAGCCCTCCAGGTACTCGGCAGCTTTTGCTGCAAGGTCCTCGCCTGCTTCCGCGGGGGCGGGCAGCTCAGGTGTTGCCTCGGCGGCCGTCTCTGCCGGCGGGCTGTCTGGCTCATGAGCCTGCTTGTCGTGCTTGGCGCCCTTCTTGGTCAATGCGTCTTACCTCACTGATTCTTCAACAAACTGCCCGGATTCTACCGGGTATCTATAAGAACTCTATTAGAGCTGCCGGCCGGCTACTCGGCTCGCTCGCCTTCCCCATAGATATCGATCAGCATGTCGCTCATCAGCCCGGCAACATAGCGCACCGCCGATACGGCCCGGCCGTAATGCAGGCGCGTAGGGCCCAGGACGCCCAGCATCCCGGTGGCCTGGCCCCGCACGCCGTAACGGGACAGGATCATGCTGATATGGCTGAGCTCCTCCCAGCGCCCCTCGCCGCCGATCACGACCTGGACGCCGGTCTCGCTGGGCAGCAGGGCTTCGGCCAGCACCTCTTCCAGCAGGCTCTGTTCTTCCAGCAGGTGCAGGGTCTGCCGCGCCCCCGGCAGATCGACCTCGGCCATCGTCCGGGTCAGCTCTTCGCGCTCGTGCGCGTCGCTGATCTCCAGCCGCTCGATCAGGTAGGCGGGATCGAGGATATTCACCAGCCCATCATAATAGGTAGCGCGGTGACGCTTGTCGGCCCGCTCCAGTACCTCAGCCGCCAGCCCCATGATCTCCGCTTCCAGGGTGGGCTGATGAGCGGCGCGGGCGCTGATCTCGGGCGCGGCCATCCCCACGCACAGGCGGTTGATCTGCGCGGCAACCTGGCTCAGCGCTTCCTGCTCAACGGGTTCGGCCAGAGTCAGCATCTGCTGCCGTACATCACCCCCCTCCAGCACCAGGATCATCAAAACCAGGCGCCCCTGGGTGCTGATCAGCTCCAGGTGTTTCAGCCGTGAGTGCGCCATCATTGGCGATGTGATCACCGAGGCAGTCATCGTGGTGCGGGCCAGCACTGACGCTGCCAGCCGCAGCCACTGCTCGACATCATACCAGGTCTGGTGAAACTGGTGGCGGATGCGCCGCTGCTCGGCAGGCGACAGCTCGGTCTCGCCGATCAGCTTTTGGACGAAGTACCGGTAGCCCGCCTCAGTCGGCACGCGCCCGGCAGAAGTATGCGGCGATGCCAGCAGCCCCGCTTCCTCCAGAGCAGCCATATCGTTGCGAACAGTGGCTGTACTGACACTCAGCCCGTACTGCTCGACAAGGAGCTTGGAGCTGATCGGGGTGGGGGTATTCACATACTCGCGCACGATCAGACCAAGCAGGTATTCCTGACGTTTAGTAAGTTCGGTCAAGCTGCGATCCCCTCCCGGTTAGCACTCATTGCTACAGAGTGCTAACATGCTGGGATTCATCATACCATGCGGCACCAACTGCTGCAAATGTGCCTGCGTAGCGCGCGATTCCTGCTCATGGTACAATCCTGCTGGCCGTGTGGCCCGTCCGTCCGCCCGGAGTCAGGTGTAGAATTAGTAAGGGTCTCCCATGAGTGCTGTGACCGCCGCAACTCCCGCCCGCGAATTGATCGTACGCCGCCTCCGCGCCCGCCGCCAGGCTGACCAGGTTAGCCGGGTACTGCTGGCGCTGGTGCTCACGGTAACGACTGCTGTCTACCTGGTAGTGCCTTTCCTGGCCGTCACCTGGCTCCAGACCCCGTTCCCTGGCGTGCTGCTGGAAGTGCCGCGCCATGTGAACGGAACCCAATCGGCCGTCGGCAATGTTTGGACGGGCCGCGATGCCGGTCTGCAGGACCTGGATGAGATCGTTGCGGTAGATGGCGTGCCCGTTGAGTCTGCCCGGGCTGTCTATCGGCTGCTGCGCGATCGCGAAGCAGGTGAGGTGGTGTCACTGAGCGTTCTTGCCCGGGATGGGGCCACGCGCACGGTGGATGTTGCGCTGATGCGCATGCCTCTCTCAGATGTCGCCACCCTGTTTGTGGTGCCCTATATAGTCGGGCTGCTCTATCTGGTTATAGGGCTGTGGGTATACCGCAACCGGCGGGATCAGGACGTTGGACGTGCGTTCATCCTCGTCTGTGCATCGCTGGCACTGGTGCTGGCATCGATCTTCGATATCTGGACGACCCATGTGCTGGTCAGGCTGTGGCTGGCTGCTATCCCCTTCACGGCGGGTGCCATCCTGGTATTTGCGTTCGTCTTCCCTGCTGAGGCCCCCGTTGTCACGGCCCGCCCGATTCTGCGCTGGGCGCCCCTCGGGGTAGCCGCGATCGCAATCGTGTGGTCGCAGATCCAGCTCAGTGGCAGTCACGCGGCCAAGATGCAGGCCTGGGATACCATGTACCTGCTCGCCGGCGCCTGCATTGTGGCGTTCTTCCTCTCGCTGGCGGGGCGCGCTGTGATAGCGCCTTCGCCTGCGGTGCGTGAGCAGAGCCGCGTTGTGCTGGTCGGGGCGCTGCTCGCCTTCATCCCGTTCATCTTCTGGGTGATCGATTGGCGCAGCATCTCCATTGTCTTTGTGCTGGCGGCGTTCGTCATCTTCCCGCTGGTGATCGCCTACAGCATCATTCAGTATAGCGTACTGGACACCGGCAGGCTGATGAGCTTTGCCACCACCTATACCCTGATGGGCACGGCGGTGGTTGTCGGTTACGGGCTGATTGTGGCCGGCATCAGCTTCCTCACCGCTGCGGCCATTGGCGAAGTTGCCAGCAGCCCGATCATGGTTGGTATCCTGGCCTTTGTGCTCGTGCTGGCGTTCCAGCCTGTACGGGCGCGCATTCAGAGTCTGATCGATTCGTTCTTCTTCCGATCACGCAGCGAATATGAGGAGCGCCTCACAGCTTTTCGCCATGATCTGACCCTGGCCGGAGGGCTGAGCGAGATCGTGCGTCTGCTCAAACAGCAGCTGCGGGAGACGCTGATGCCTACCCACACCTACGTCTTTCTGCGCGACGCTCAGAGCGCTGAGTTTGTGGCGGCAGGTGAGGGACAGCGGCCCGATACGGATATCCGCTTTGAGGCAGGCAGCGGCCTGGTTCACGCTCTCAGCACCACCCGCGACGTGATCTTCATAGAGCCCGGCCGCCCGCTGCCGCCGGAGATGCTGGAAGACAGCTCCCGGCTGGCAGTGCTGCGCACGCCGCTGATGGCGCCGCTGCAGGGCCAGGATCACCTGGCTGGCTGGGTATCTGTTGGGCACAAACGCTCCGGCGATCCATTCACCATGCAGGACGTGCGCTTTGTGCAGGCGATCGCCGAGCAGGCTTCCCTGGCGGTTGAGCGCGCCCAGGTGATCGGCGACCTCGAGCGGCGCGTCCGCGAGCTGGATGTCCTCAGCCAGGTATCCCAGGCCGTCAACTTCACGACAGATCCCGACGTCTTGCTTGAGCTGATCTATACCCAGACCAGCAAGCTGATCGACACCACCAACTTCTACATCATCAGCCACAACCCGGCCCTGCGCTCTCTCAGTTACGCCTTCTTCCTGGAGAATGACGAGCGCAATGAGGCCCGTGAGCACATGGCATGGCCCGACACCGAAGGCCTGGAGGCCGAAGTTGTGCGCGTGGGCCGTCCCATCCGCACTTCGGATTATCTGGCTGAGTGCCAGCGCCTCAATGTACGCCCTCATGACACGCAGGCTTATGCCTGGATGGGCGTCCCGCTCAATGCCGGTTCGCGCACGCTTGGAGCGATGGTTGTCTCCAGCCGCGTGCGCGGGATTACCTTCACAGAGGATCATCTTAAGATCTTCTGGGCGATCGCCGACCAGGCTGCTACAGCGCTCGATAAAGCGCGATTGTTCACCGAGACTGAGCGCCGCGCCCGCCAGCTGGCGACCCTGAATGACATCAGCAAGGAGCTGTCGTCCACGCTTGACCTGGAGAATCTGCTGGTGCGGATCATGCGGGCGGCGGTGGAAATCCTTGGCACGGAAGCTGGCACTCTATTTCTGATTGACGAGAACAGCCAGGAACTGGTCTTCCGTGTGGTTGAGGGAGGTGCGCAGAACCTGGTTGGCACACGGCTGCCGCCCGGCGTGGGAATCGTGGGCGAAGCGGCGGTGAGCGGCACCCCGGTGATCGTCAACAATGTGCTGCAGGATCGCCGCTGGTTCAGTGATGTCGATCGAGAGACTGAATTCCAGACGCAGTCTTTACTGGCTGTGCCGCTGCGCAGCCAGGATCAAAGTATCGGCGTCCTGGAAGTGATCAACAAGCGCGATGGTTCTGCCTTCAACGACGATGATGTCTCCCTGCTGACTACATTTGCTGCCCAGGCCTCAATTGCCATCCAGAATGCCCGGCTGTATGAGGCGACGGATGCTGAGCTCTCGGCCCGCGTCGATGAGCTGCAGAATCTGCAGCGCATTGACCGCGAACTGAACCGCACTCTGCGGCTGGATCGCGTGATCCAGATCACGCTGGACTGGGCGCTGCGCACAACCGGCGCCTCGGCTGGCGCAGTGCTCATGAACTCCGGAGATGGCTCTGAAATGGCCGTGCTCGCGGCGACAGGGTATCAGGAAGATGCGGTTGTCAACAGCGAACAGTATCGATCGCTGACCGAGGGCATCGTCCGCCGAGTGCTGAACTCCGGCAAACCCGAATTTGTCATCGGCGCCTCGCAGGACCCGGATTTCATCCCGCATCCGGGGATGGTGACCGAAGATCAGATGGTAGTGCCGCTGCTGCGCGCCAACCAGCCGATCGGCGTGCTGCTGCTGGAGACCCATATCGCCGGGCTGCTGGACAACAACGACTTTGAGTTCATTCAGCGCCTGGTGGAGCATGCGGCCGTCGCCATCGAAAACGCCCGCCTGCTGCAGGAAGTTGAGGAAGCCAACCGCTCCAAGACCGAGTTCATCTCATTTGTGGCCCATGAGCTGAAAAACCCGATGACCTCGATCCGCGGCTACACCGACCTGCTCAAGGGTGGACAGGTCGGCCCTGTCAACGAGATGCAGGTGCAGTTCCTCGGCACCGTTCGCTCCAACGTCGATCGCATGACGCGCCTGGTCTCCGATCTCGCCGATGTAGCCCGCATCGAATCTGGCCAGCTGCGGCTGGAGATGTCACCTATTTCCGTGCGTCATGTCGTGGACGAGACTCTGCGGGCGTTCCAGGGGCAGATCAGCGACAAGAATCAGGAGCTGATTGTCGAGCTGGCAGACGACTTGCCGGCGATCATGGCCGACCACACCCGCATGGTTCAGGTGCTGACCAATCTGGTTTCCAATGCCCACAAATACACGCCGGATGGCGGACGGATCTGGGTTGGCGCACGCCTGGAAACCGCTCCGGATGAGAACGGCGCGGGGAGAAGCGTGATCCATCACTGGGTGCGGGATACCGGGATCGGCATGTCCGCCGATGAGCTGCAGCAGCTGTTCACCAAGTTCTTTCGTACACAGCGCGGCAAAGATATGGCTCAGGGAACCGGTCTTGGCCTGAACATCACCAAGAACCTGGTCGAGCGCCATCATGGCACCATCTGGGTAGAGAGCGAGGTCGGGCACGGGACGGTCTTCCACTATACTATCCCGGTCGCGGTCATGAGTGAAGCTGCCAGCGGGGAGTAGGCGCACCGTCTGGGCGCTATGAAACCGGGCCTGCTGATATTCCGTGTGCCGCGACGGCTGTGGGTCGGAGCCGGGCTGGTCATCCTGGCCTGGCCTCTGAACTGGCTGCTGCCCGGCCTGCGCACTCACCTGCTGTTCTTTCCGCTGTGGCTGGGCTATGCGCTGGTCGTGGATGGACTGGTGTGGCTGCGTTCAGGCACGTCGCTGTGGTCGCGCAGCCGCCGGGCTTATCTGGGCCTGTTCCTGGTTTCCGCGCCCGCCTGGTGGCTCTTTGAACTGATCAACTGGCGTACCGCGAACTGGGAGTATGTGGGGCGTGCCGCCTTCACTGACCTGCAGTACGCTGCACTGGCCTCCCTGAGCTTCTCCACGGTCATGCCGGCGGTGTTCGGCACCGCTGAGCTGGTCTGCAGCGCGGGCTGGCTCAGGCGGCTTGGCCCCGGGCCGCGCCTCAGCCCTGCCGGGTGGCGCGGCCCGGTTTTCTTCGCCATGGGCTGGATCATGCTGGTCCTGCTGCTGGCCTGGCCGCGCTATTTCTTCCCGCTGATGTGGCTGTCTCTCGTCTTCATTCTGGAGCCGATCAACGTGTGGCTCGGGAATCGCTCACTGGTCGCTTCCACTGCCAGAGGGGATTGGCGCCCGGTGCTGGCGCTGTGCATCGGAACGCTGATTTGCGGCTTCTTCTGGGAGATGTGGAACTATGGGTCATTTCCCCGGTGGATCTACCATGTTCCGTGGGTGGATTTTTTGCCCATCTTTGAGATGCCCCTGCTGGGCTATGGGGGCTATCTACCGTTCGGTCTGGAGCTGTTCGCGCTCTACCATCTGATCGCCGGGCGGCCTGTGCCGGGAGTGCAGCCGTTTGTGCAGATCGGTGACCATCATCAGCATTCATCTGGCCTATGATCCGATCGCGTCTGCCTGTCTGCTTTTCAATCGTCCCTGCCCTGCTGAGTGTGCTGTTAGCCGGCTGCGGAGGGGTAGGCGCTGCGCAGCCGCCTGCGGTCCGGAGTCCGGATGATGCTTCCGCGACTCTCGACCTCGCTGCCCCGGCTGCTGATGAGGCCGCTGAAACACCTGCGGTGCCCGCTCCGACAGTTCAGGCCACGCTCGTGCCGGTTCCCGATGGCTGGGTGGAGATTCGCAGCGGCGCGCTGGGGATCAGCCTGTACGCACCTTCGGGGTGGGAGGCCATCCCGTATGATATGAACAAGCTCGATCTGCGAGGCCCGGACATCAATTCCTGGCTGGAGATCAACGTGATCGGCCCTGAGACAGCCCCGGCGTGGAATCTCGTCTATACACCGGGGATGGCTGCTGAGGACCTGCTGGCGATCCTGGTGGCCGCGGCGCAGGAGGATGGGGAGTTTGGTGAGCCGGAGGTATATGGGTTACGCGTCGGGGGCCAGGCGTGGACCGCTGAAGGCAGCTACAACCTCCTGGCGGATCGTATTCTGATCGGGGTCGTAGCCCAGGAAACCCGGGCGCTGCTGGTAATTGGCCATGCCCCAATGACCGAAGACGGTGACTGGGATCAGGCGCTGATTCAGACGTATCGCCAGATCCTCTGGTCGCTTAGCAGTGAGTCGGATTAAGCAGCGCCGATCGCTAGCGGGCGCTCATCCAGTGCGCGATCACTTCCCGGTAGCCTTCGCGGAAGTTCGGGAAGCGGGGGGCAAAGCCCAGATACTGACGGGCGCGCGCATTGCTCATCCTCACTGAGGCGCGCAGGGCCTCGGCGCTGATCCGACCCATGTAGGGCATGAGTTCGCCGGTCTTGCCGCGCGGCACAGGAACCGGGCCGCCCACCTGCGCCGCGATCTCCTTGAGGAGATCAGCGCGGCGCACCGGCTCATCATCGCAGATATTGAATACCTGGCCGGCTGGCGACTGCTCCAGCGCCAGGCAGATCGCCTCGGCGGCGTCCTCCACATGCACCTGCGGCCAGAATGTTGTCGGCGTCAGCCCCAACGGGGCCTGCCCCTGCTTGAGGGCGTAGAGAAGGCCGCGGGTATGGGCAGCTTCCGGCCCGTAGATCATCCCCATCCGTAGCACCACGCCCACAGACCGGCGCGCGCGTGTGTGCTCCATCAGTACCTGCTCGGCTTCCAGATAGGGCGCGGACGAGGGGTCCGGGTTGACCGCTGACTCCTCGGTGACCCACTCCTCGCCGTGATCGCCATACACGCCAAAGAAGCTCGGGAAAATGACAGTTCGTACTCCGCTCATCTCGCTGGCCTCAAGCAGGTGCCGCAGCAGCCCGACGATGATCTTGCTGGATTGGGACCAGTCATCTTCCACTGCCGCATCGTTGCTGGGCAGCGCAATGGCCAGGTGCACGACGGCATGCATCGGCACCAGCGATTCGGCCAACCGCTCGATCTCATAGCCCTGGCCGGAGTACGAGGCGGCATGCATGGCCGCCAGCATGGAGCGGCTCGCGTCGGTGCGGGCCAGTCCCACGACATCATGCCCGCGCTTGAGCAGCGCGGGGACCAGCGCCCTGCCAACCACCCCTGTTGCGCCTGTCACGAAGATTCGCATGATCGTCGCTCCCACTAGCGATCCCAGAACCGCAGGTCTCCAACCCGCGCCAGCAGCGGCGGGCCCAGCACCAGCAGCCCCGTCGCCACAGCCACCAGCGCACTTGTCAACACAGCGGCCGCCGCCACATCCTTACCGACCCGTGCCAGCGGGTGCAGATCCGGGCTGGCCAGATCAACCGCCGCTTCCAGCGCGGTATTCAGGAGTTCGGCGGTCCACACCAGACCCATCGCCAGCACAATGGCGGCCCACTCAACCGGCCTTAGCTTTAACACGATGCTCAGCATCACAGCGCCGATGCTGAATATCCCGTGGATCCAGGTATTGGGCTGAGTTCGCAGCACATATCCCCAGCCCGCGAATGCATGGCGAAAGCTGTCAGCGCGGCTGCCGCTCCGGCGCGGCGGTGGCGGGTTCGCGCTCATGGGTTCGAGGCCCGTATGGCTTCCATAGCTGCCGCCTGCAGCCTGTCCATTTCTGCCTCTTGCTCCGGTGTCTCATGATCATATCCCAGCAGATGCAGCGTACCGTGGATCGTCAGGATCTGCAGTTCGGCGGTAACAGGGTGCCCGGCCGCTGCGGCCTGCGCTTCTGCAATCGGGTAGGCGATCACCACGTCACCCAGGTAAGGGGGTTCGCCGGGTTCCGTGTCGAACGGATCGCCCTCCGATGGAAAAGACAGCACATCGGTGGGTGCGTCAATGTCCGCGTAGGTGCGGTTAAGGTCATGAACGGCCTCGGCAGTGGTGATCTGCACTGTCATGACACCCGGCGGCTCTGCTCCGGCAACCCGCAGCGCAGCCAGCGCGGCCCGCTCCACGTCAGCGGCTGCCGTATCGCCTCTGTCCATGTTGACGGTGATCTGGTGCTGCGCCTTGCTCATGTCTGAAGGCTGGGCTCCTCGGTGGGTACAGCTTCCCCGACAGGTGTCGCCCCGGGTTTGTTCGGTCCTTCATCCGGGTATTGTAATCGTGGATGGTACATCCCTCGCAGCGTGCGCACAAATGCATCACGGATGGCCCGGATGTCCGTCAGCGTCAGGTTGGAGGCATCCAGCTGGTGCTGATCCATTCGCTGCCGTATGATGCGGTCAACGATCTGCTCCATCGCCTCAACGGTGGCAGGGCGGTTCGCCCGAACGGCGCTCTCACATCCATCGGCCAGCATCAGGATGGCCGCCTCGCGGCTCTGAGGGATGGGGCCCTGATACTGGTACTCCCGTTCGTCCAGCGTCGTGCCGGTAGCCTCCGCGTGCTCCCGCGCCTTGCTGAGGAAGTACGCGATCGGGGTCGTTCCGTGATGCTCCGGGATGAACGCTGTGACCGCTGCGGGCAGCCGGTAGCGTCGTGCCAGCTTCAACCCATCTTCGACATGCGCCCGGATGATCCGGGCGCTGGTCAGCGGCGTCAGCGTCTCGTGCGGGTTGGGATTCCCCTCCAGACGATTCTCGACAAAGAACCCTGGATTGGAGGCCTTCCCAATGTCGTGGTACAGCGCCCCGATCCGAGCGAGCAGACTGTCAGCGCCGCACGCTTCCGCGGCTGCCTCGACCAGATTGGCAACCGACAGGGTATGCTGGTACGAGCCGAGGGCCTGGCGCTGCATCAGCCGCTGCAGTGGATGGTCAGGTCGCATCAGATCGAGTAGCTGCAGGCGGGTTGTGATGCCTGTTGTGCCTCCGATCACGAACAGGATTGCCAGCGCCAGCCCGGCGGAAAGAAATCCACTCAGCAGCACACTGGCCATCATCTGCACCAGGCGCAGCGAGTCCGTGCCAGCCGGCAGCCGGAATGCCAGCAGCACCCCGGCCTGGCCCACTGCCGCGGCCAGCCCGGAGAGGAAGAAGCTGTTCGGTCGGCCATCACGCCGCAGGCTTCCGGCGGCCAGCAGCCCGCCCGTGGCGCAGTAGGCAGCGATCTCCAGCGACCCCCCGGCCAGTGTTCCCGCCAGGCCGGCCAGGACCACCGCCGACAGCGCCGCCATCTCCAGCCCGACCAGGGCGGTCAAAGACAGTGACAGAGCAGCAGCCGGGAACAGCAGCGCCGCTGCGCCGCGACCGGGAATCATCACCTGGGCAGCGGCCAGAAAGAGGCAGAACAGCAGGCCGACCAGCAGCAGATAGGCTATCCGCTCTGCCCATGAGGGGCGCACGGCAGCCAGGTGCGTCCCCAGTACCGCTGTAGCGATCCCTGCGGCCAGGATCGAGGCAATCGCCTCCCGCCAGGTAATCCGCTCATCCACCAGCCCCAGCGCCTGCAGGGCCTCCAGATCGATCTCGTCAATGCGCTCGCCGGCGCGGATGATGATCTCGCCGGTCTGATAAGTATGCCGAATCTCCGGCGCGGCGGCCTCCGCCTGAAGGCGGGCGGCTTCCGTCGCCGCTTCATTCAGGCGGCTGTTGGCGATGATCAGGCTCTTGGCGAGGTTGACTGAGGTGGGTATCAGCGCATCGGGTAGGTCGGTGCTCACACTCAGCTCGAGGCCGCTGGATGCGTCCTCTACGCGCCCTTCGCGCACGCTGCCGCTCATCACCTCTTCAACCAGCGCTACGACTTCGCGTTCCAGCTGCTCAAGCTCGGAATCACTCATCGCCAGCAGGCTGTCCCGGACATCTGGCTCAAGGGTAATGATGCTGACGCGGTCGAGGTAACTCCGCTTGAGATCAGCACTGGCAAAGCTGTCTGCCCGCACATCCTGCACAAAGTCCATCAGCTGCCGGGCACGCCGCACCTGCTGACGGCCGGTGCGGGGATCCGGCGGATCGTAGATATCCTCGACGCTGGCCCGGGCTTCCTCGCGTGCGGCCTGTGTCTCAATGTTGCTGATGTAGCTGATCTGCCGGGTCGCCCGGATGTCTTCTCCTGCCACAGCGCCGACCGTCAGATTGAACCGACTGCGTGAGGTCATAGCAGGCAGCAGCAGAATCAGCCCTATGGCGACGGTGAATGCCGTTCCCACAGCCAGCAGCTGCAGCGTCCGCCAGGACTGGGGCGCCGCGCCAGCCACCGGCGATGGCGCCGGCTCGGAGCTCAACAAAATAGACGCCTCATGCGCTATCGGCCAGCAGGGAGCGGACGACCTCGCTCACCAGTTTGCCGTCCGCACGCCCCTGGAGGCGTGCCATCAGCGGGCCCATGACCTTGCCCGTATCGCGGACTCCGGTGGCGCCGACTTCGCCGATAATGGCCCGCGCCTCCGCCTCCACCTCCGCGCGGGACATCTGCCGGGGCAGGTAGGTTTCCAGCACGGCAAGCTCACGCGCTTCAGCTTCGGCGACATCCGCGCGGCCTGCCTGCCGGGCCTGCTCAATCGATTCCTGACGCTGCTTGACCAGGCGCTGTACCACGCTCACCACTTCCGGCTCGGCCAGTTCGCTCTGGGCTAAAACGTTCTCGGCTGCCAGCGCTGCATCAAGTTGTTTCTGGTAGGCTGCCATCGTTTCCGGGCTGGCGTCACCCGTGGGCTTAGCGACGGCATGCTTCTTGAGAGCCTGCCGCACCAGATCCTCGCGTTTACGCTGCTCCGCATCTTTGATCGCTGCCATCAAGCCGCGGATGACCGTCTTTCGCTCGTCCTGGCCAGCCTTCATCGCTTCCTTCAGGTCAGCCTGGATCCGTTCTCGGATTGTCATATCGTCTGCTTTCCTCGGTGCATGCTGTGTCCGTCTGCGATCCAGCCGGTTCTCAGTGATCACAGCAGCCACTGAGTATAGCGCGGTCGTCCGCAGGAGGACAGCGGCCGCACGGGAGCGGCGTCTTCAGGCCACGCGGTAGGCGCGATGTGCTATCGCCACGCAGCCGACCATGCATACAAAGTACACTGGGCCCAGCACCTGCGCTGCTACACTATTGCCCTCCAGGGAGATGAGGACGGCAGTGACCAGCAGCCACAGGACGATATGCACCCCTTCCAGGGAATGGTGTGGACGCGCCCGCCGAACTGCGTACAGGGATCCGGCCATGCCGACAAAGAAGACACTTCCCAGTATGATAGTGCCTTCCACTCTGGCAAGCAGCGCTGTTGCCAGCACTGCAACGGCCCACAACCCCATGATACGCCACTCTTCACGAGACATGATCCCACCTCCTTGCGGCGCTGTCTGCGCTCGCATCCTGTGCTATCGTGTTACGATCGGCCCACCTTTCTAAGGAAATGCCCGTCATCTGCCGTGCGGAAATCGATGACCTCCACGCCCTCCAGCGAGCCGAGCAGGCCCTTGAGACGCTCGACATCCGCCCCACGCTCCTTGATGCTGATAAAGGCATGCTGCGGGTCGTCGCCTCTGAATGTTGTGAGCGCGACGATGTTCCCGCCAGCGTCGGTTGTGGCCTGGGCGATGCTGGCCAGCATCCCCCGCCGATCGGGTGTGCGGACATCAAATCGGGCCCCCGGCACGCCCCCGCCCAGCACTTCGACAAACGTCTTGAAGATGTCGGTTTCGGTGATGATCCCGACCAGCTCATCCCCGCGCATCACCGGCAGGGCGCTGATCCGGTTCTCGATCATGAAGCGGGCTGCTTCAGCGATCCCGCACTCTTCATCGACCACCATGACGGGGGTTGTCATGAACTGTTCGACCTTCAGCTGATCGAGCAGCGTGTAGATCTCGTAGATGCTGAGCGTAGTGGCCGGCGACGGCGAAGTGCTGAGGATGTCATTTTCTGTGATGATGCCCACCAGCTTCCCCTGTGCATCGACGACGGGCAGCCGCCGGATGCGGTTGGCGCGCAGCACCTCTACAGCTTCGCGGTGGGTGGCCTGAGGCGAGATCGTGATCGGGTTGGCTGTCATACGCTGCTTGACGTTCATAGTGCTCTGTTCCTCCTGGGCGCTGTTTGATGCCGGCAGGCCAGCTGAGCCGGATCATCTCTGTTGATTCTAGTGTACGCTGACCAGCCCCTCTTGTGAAGAGGTTGTGGCGCAATAGGCGCAGCCGTCCACTTATCCGGGCGGCCAGGCCATGGGCCGCCCGCCCAGCAGATGGAAGTGGATGTGAAAGACGCTCTGGCCCGCCGCGGCACCATTATTGGCCACCAGGCGGAATCCCTCGCTGATCCCCTCGGCCCGGGCGATCTCAGCGGCAGCCGCCACCACCTCGCCCATCAGCAGGGCGTCGTCTGCTTTCAGGTCCGCCAGCCGGGCGATGTGATGGCGCGGCAGGATCAGGATATGGGTTGGAGCGGCCGGATTAATGTCGCGGATGGCTACGATGCTGTCCGTCTCATAGACCCTGGTGGAAGGGATGTCGCCGGCGATAATCCGGCAGAAGATGCAGTCAGCCATGTGGGCTCCTCCTGTGCGATTGCAGCATTCTCAGGGCACGGCAGCATCCGGTGCACGGATGATCAGGTTGTCGAAGCCGATCGTGGCCAGTGCCGGCGTGGAGTTCTGTCCGTCAAAGCCGACGAAGCCCTGCGCCCCCAGCCCGATCTTGCCCTGCATCAGGTCAGCATCCTGCCAGACATCCGTCACCTGGCCGCCCAGACAGGTAGGCTCGGCGGCGCTGGCATCCCAGATCGGTTGGATACCGGGATCGGATGAAGTGCACAGCAGCAGCGGGGTGCCGTTCACCTCAAAGCGGAATGTGCTGCCGATGGCCGTGATGCGGATGTGGTTGGTGGCTGCGCCGGTCAGGATGGCGGGGGAAGCATTCCAATCGCTCACCAGCAGCGGCTGTCCACCCCGCGCCCGGCTGACGCTGTAGTAGCCATCGCTGGAGATGTCAAATCGGTTGTAGTTGCCGTCGTCCACCAGCCTGAACAGGACGATGATGCCGTTATCATCCGATCCGCCGAGCTTGGTTGCATCCACTTCCAGCACGAAGTCGGCATAGGTGAAGTTCATCGCCAGCCAGGTGCCGGTATCGGTGAGCGCGTTGACATCGACCAGCAGCTGCCCGCCGGCCACCGCCGCCGAGACGGACCCATCATCGAAGGCAGGTTCCCAATCCGCCGCAGCGGCATCGGAGAAATCGGTCTGGTACAGGATTCCGGTGCCGGTCGAGCCCTCTCCCGGGGGAGGGGGCGGCAGCGTGGCGGGCCGCTCCAACAGCTCCGCGATGCGTCCCTGAAAGACCCAGACCAGCGCGGCGGCGATCAGCAGCCCGGGGATCAGCACGAAAACAGGCCAGGGGATACGGCGGCGCCGCCCGGCGCCCCTCTGCAAACCAACGGGCTCGGCTGGCTTTTTGGTCATCGCGATGTTATTCCTTGCGTAAGCTTGCCTGAGGCGATTGTAGCACGCGTTTTCTGGCCCGATCAACCGCAGCCTCAGCGATCCACAACCCGGAATGTGCGGTCGCCCAGTGCCTGGTCCCGGATCCGGATCTCAACGCGATACTGGCCTGTCGGCCATGGCGGGTCGTCATTGCGCAGCACGAATCCGGCATAGATGTCGCCCTGCAGAGGCGCATCCAGGGGCGTATCGGTGATCATTTCGTCCTCATAGTACCAGCGTGCGACTAACGGGGCATCGCCCCGGTAGCCCTTCAGTTCCACGGCGATGAAGAAGGTGTCCTCCGGCCCGAAGGTGTCAGTTGCGTTGATGGGCCGGTAGGCGTCATCGAGTGCAGTGGCCGGCGTGATGCTGATGACTCGGGGCGGCTGCGAACGCAGTGAATAAAACACAGCCAGCCCGATCAGGATGGCCAGGAAAGCCAGCGATCGCGTTATGCTGAACATCTGGGAGCGGCGGTTTGTTCCTATGAGTCACCTTCCAGTCTCTCGATGGCCCGGCGGGCCATCGCCCCGAAGCGCCCCTGAGGCTCCAGCTCAGCGGCCTTCAGGTAGTACCACAGCGCTTCGCTGAGCCGTCCCCGGCGCTCCATGAGCTGCCCCATGTGTGTGTAGGCACGGGCAAGCGTGGGATCGCGCCGCATGGCCTCGTCAAGCTCCGCCTGGGCGCGGTCCAGGTCGCCTGTCAGGTAGTAAGCCCAGGCCAGTGCATCCCGGGCCTCCGCGCTGTCCGGAATCGCCTGTGCCAGCTCCTGCGCCAGCGGCAGCCCCGCCTCCTGTATCCGATATTCCTCATCGATGTAGAACTGAACCAGCAGCAGCCGGAATCGCGGATTATCCGGTGCGAGGCGCACTGCTTCCTGCATCCAGATGTCAGCCCACTCCAGCGCCCCCTCGGCGCGGTGTGTGCTTGCGATCTCGACAGCGAAGGCCGGGTTGGCCGGGTCCAGTGCATAGGCTTGCTCAAAAGCGAGACGTGCCTGCGCCGGGCGATCCAGTTGCTTCCAGGTCAGCCCGTTCAGGTAAAGGACGGTCGGATTGTCGGGCGCCAGGGCAGCTGCCTGCTGAGCGGCTCCCAGGGCCGGACGCCCCATCCGGGCGCGCACATAGGCGAGGTATGCCAGCGGTTCTGCGTAGGCCGGATTGTACGCCACGGCGCGCGCCAGGGCTTCTTCGGCCAGCGGCAGCTGTTCCAGGGAGAGGTAAAGCACTCCCAGCTGCGCGTAGGCGAGATCAGGCGGTTGGCCCGGGCGCCCCTGGAGGCTCTCACGCAGCGGCGCAATGCGTTCAGCCAGCGCCGGATCGAGCGCGGCAGCCCGTCCCAGGACCAGCTCGGCCTCCGCCGGGCGATCCAGGGCCAGGTACAAACCGAGCTGGAAATAGTGCCCGGCATCACTGCCGGCGGCCCGTGCGGCCTGATCCTGCGCGCGCGCCGCCTGATCCCATTCCCCGGCGGCGGCGTGAAGCTCGGCCAGGTGGCCCAGGATGACGGGGTCCATCAGCCCCAGCCCCCGCGCCTGCTCCCACGCGGTGATCGCTTCCGCTGTCAGCCCCTTCTGCTCCAGTAGAGTGCCGCGGAGGGCCAGCTCGCCTGCGTTTAGCGGGCGAACTGCCTCCAGCTGCTCCAGATCGTTCAGCACCGGATCGGGTTCCCTGGTCTGCCGCCCCGCCTCGATGGCGGCGCTCAGGTGCGCCGGCTCCCACGGCTGCAGCGCGTAGGCGGCGCGGTAGGTCTCTGCCGCGCCCGCGTGATCCCCGGCGCGGGCCATCTGGCGCGCGGTGATCACCGCGTCGATCAGCGGCTTCGGCGCAGCCTCAGGCTGCAGCAGCAGCAGCCCGGCGGCTGCGCCAAGCAGGCGGATCCACAGCCCGGCAGGGCGATCCCGGTGCAGCAGGGCGGCGATTCTCAAAAGTGCGGGCATCTCCTGTCAAAGGATATCACGCGTGCTTGACCCCCGTTATGCTTGGTACTATACTGCGCACAGAGCAGACTGTGCCAGATTCGACTGCGGGCTGCCGTCCGCGTGACTACCGGACCACGGCCGCGCTCCTCATGACGATCGAAGCCTGCCTAGCATCTCATCCTGGAGGAGAGCCTCATGGCGAGTGTTACCTATGATCATGTCACAAAACGCTGGGGCGATGTCGTCGCAGTTCGTGATCTCAGCATCGAGATCGCCGATAAGGAGTTCCTGGTATTTGTTGGCCCGTCTGGATGCGGTAAGAGTACCTCTCTGCGGATGCTCGCGGGCCTGGAGGAGATCACGGAAGGGACCATCCTGATCGGCGATCGCGTCGTCAATGACGTGCCGCCCAAGGATCGTGACATTGCCATGGTGTTCCAGTCTTACGCACTTTACCCCCACATGAGCGTGTTTGACAACATGGCTTTTGGCCTCAAGCTGCGCAAGGTCGATAAGGCGGAGATCGAGCGGCGTGTGCGGCAGGCGGCTAGCGAGCTGGGGATCGAGCATCTGCTGGATCGGAAGCCCAAGGCGCTCTCCGGTGGGCAGCGTCAGCGCGTCGCAGTCGGTCGCGCCATTGTGCGCGAACCCGCTGTCTTCCTGATGGATGAACCGCTGTCGAACCTTGATGCCAAGCTGCGCGTGGAAGCTCGCGCCATGATCCAGCGGCTCCATAACCGGCTCGAGACGACTTTCATCTACGTGACGCACGACCAGGTCGAGGCGATGACTATGGGATCGCGCATCGCGGTGCTGAAGGATGGTCTCCTCCAGCAGATCGACTCCCCGCAGGCTCTCTATGAGCGCCCTGACAACGTATTTGTGGCGGGCTTTATCGGCAGCCCCAGCATGAACTTCTTCAATGCGACACTGGTCAAAGAGGATTCCAATTACTACGTGGATACGGGCATGTTCCGGGTCAAAGTGCCCGACGACAAGAAAGCAGCCTGGAGCCAGGAAACCGGCAAGCGCGTGATTCTGGGGGTGCGCCCTGAGGATATTCACGATCCGAATTTCAGCCCGCCTGGCATTGTCCCGGCTGAGGTGGAGGCCCAGGTCGATGTCACCGAACTGATGGGGAACGAGGTCTTTCTGTACCTGAAGTCGGGCAACCTCAACTACATTGCCCGTGTTGATCCGCGCACGCAGGCACATATCGGCAATACCATCCGGGTAGTGATGAATGCCGAGAATATGCACCTGTTCGATGCGGAAACGGAACTGGCCATCCGCTGAAGCGGGCCTGTGCAGCCATGAGGAGAGCCGGGGTACGCCCCGGCTCTCCGGTTTACTTCACCAGCTCCTGGATTTTGCTGACGATCCCCGCAAAGTCGAAGGGCTTGGGCATAAAGTGGGCGCCCAGCGCTTCCAGCTGGGAGCGCGCGGGTGGCTGATACGCTGATACGATCAGGATCGGCCGCTCCTCTCCCGCCTGCCGCAGCTTCTCCGCCAGTTCCAGGCCGGTCATCCCTGGCAAGCGGATGTCAAACACCAGCATCCTGCACTCGCTCATGGGCGGCTGCCCGCTGGTAATACGGGTGAAGGCTTCCTCGGCGTTGCCGTAGATTGGGCTGACCTCAATTCCGAACAGATCCAGCCCACTCCGCAGCAGCTCGGCGATAGCTGGCTCATCCTCAACATAGACCACTTTGATGCCGGTCGTGCTCATCGATACTATCTCTCCGGGGTAGAGCGGGCGGTGCTGAGACGTGCGTACAGCCTAATTGTAGCGGCAAGCCAGCCCGCAAGGCAATCTGCCGCCCCTGCCCGGGGGCGCATTTCCAGTGGGGTGAGGGTGACAGCCGGCTCGCCGCCGATCTCCCCCTGAACGAAAATGAATCCCCTGCCCATCGCACGATAACGGTCTTTGACAGCCGCCGGACCACCCCCTATAATGGGCACACGGGCTCTGGCGGGCCTGGCATCACGCCAACTCTCCTGCAAGCCGGTCGTGGACCCGCCAGCGGGCCCGCGCTAATCTCGGGCTCCCCCGCGGGGTGCGTCTGACCGGAGTTCCCATGCCTAGAGAGCCAATTCGCAATGAGCTGCTGACCTGGGAAGACGTTGATATGCTCATGGATGTGCTGCTTGACCAGCTGCGTCAGGCAGGAGCATTCGACGCGATGCTGATCGTCACCCGCGGTGGAATCATCCCCGGCGGGATGATCTGCGAGGCGCTGGATATTCGCTGGGTCATGACTGCTGCCGTGCGTTTCCCCCTGGGGATCGGCACTCAGCCTCTGGCCGCGTGGCCGGAGTTCCTGCAGTTTCCGGATGACCGCCTGCTGGCTGGCCGCCGCATGCTGATCGTTGATGATGTGTGGGGCAGCGGGCGCACCATCACCGCGGTGCGCGGGCGGGTTGAAGCGTCGGGCGGGCGCCCTGCGACCTGCGTGCTGCACTTCAACCCCTACCGCTCGCTCTTCTCCGAGGCCCGGCCCGACTACTACGGTGCGGTCACCGATGCTCGTATTATCTACCCCTGGGAAGTGGATCGCGGCGTGGATCGGATCCCCTCCGGGCCGGTTGGCTTTAACTAGGGGAGAGTCGCGCATGCTCATCCAAGACACCATCCTGCTGGCGATTGCCGCCATCCTTTCTCTGGCCACTCTGGCGCTGAGCATTGTAATTGCTGGTGAGGTCGTGCGGATCGTTCGGGAGTTCCTGGCGCAAGCGGTTGAACTGCGCCGATCGGCTTCGGCGCCTTCCGAGCCAACCCCTCTACCCCGGACCCGCAGCCGCGAAGTCATCGAGCGAATGATCAGCCGGATGGAAGAAGGGCGCGACACACCCGCTGATACCCGTTAGGCTCCAACCGGTTGCCAGAATCCTCAGGGGATCTGCCTGCCAGGCGGACCCCCTGCGCTGTTGGGGTGTATCCGATGCGGGCTACTCGGCTTCCTGCTCTTGCGCCGGGGGTTCGGTCTCCGGCAGCGGCTCCCCGTCCGGGGCAGGCGGGCTGTCCGGTTCAAATGGCTGAGCGGGTGCGCTCAGGTTCAGCCCGGCCTGCGTGAACCCGATTCGCCGGCGCTCCGGCTCGATGCGGACGATCTTCACTGCCACATGGTCACCGCGTTTCAGGTAGGAATACGGCTCCTTGAGCGTGCCATCCGCCATCTCAGTCAGGTGCAGCAGCCCTTCGATTCCATCTGGCAGCACCACGAATGCACCGAAGTCGACGACATTGCTCACAATGCCCTCGACCACCTGGTCGATCTGGTAGGTTTCCTGAACATTCTCCCACGGGTCTGGCTGGGCACGCCGCAGGCTCAGCGCGATGCGCTGATTGGCCGCGTCTAGTTCCAGGACGTACACTTTGACTTCATCGCCGACCTGAACCACATCACGAGGGTGCGGCACCCGGTGCCATGCTAACTCCGAGACATGGATCAGCCCGTCTGCGCCCCCGATGTCCACGAAGACTCCAAAATCGCGTACCCCTGTTACGCGTCCCGGCACAATATCGCCTACCTTCAGGTCCTCCAGCAGGCGTTCCTTCTGCCGTGAGCGCCATATCCGCTGAGCCTCACGCTGTGACAGGATCAAGCGCCGCCGGGCCTGGTTCACCTCGATCACCTTCACCCCGATCTTCTGGCCGATTAGGCTATCCAGCGTCTCGCGGCGGCTGCCATGCGCTGCCTCGGTCATGTGTGAGGTCGGGATGAAGCCCTCCAATCTTCCAAAGCGCACCAACATGCCGCCGCGGTTGTGTCCGATCACCTCGACCTCGATCATCTCCCCGCTCTCCAGGAGATCGCGGGCGTGCTGCCAGTCCTGGCCTTCGAGGCCCAGGTTGATCGACACAACCAGATTGCCGTCACGATCCTGGGGGTTGAGCACATAGACAGGGATGGTGTCTCCAACCTGCAGCGAGTTCAACACTGCCGGATCGAGACGCTCCAGATCCTGCGCCGCCACAAAGCCATCGCGCTTGCCGCCGATGTCGACGACAATCTCGCTGTCGCGGATCTCGAGAATTTCTGCTTCACGGATATCGCCGCGCTTGATGGAGTCCAGCTCAAAAGACTCCTCCAGCAGTTCGGCAAAGTCGCGTGCATCATCGTTACCGTTTACCGGCATGCTCACCTGATCCTCCACTGGCCGACTTGCCCCGTTGGCTTGCCAGATTATCCCCCCACAGTTAGCTTGCGCCGCGCGGTCGTTCCCATCACAATTTCCGTGTTGCACAGGCCTGAAGTGAGTATATCGGGCGGCGAGAGCCGCGTCAATTAAGTTAAAAAATATCTTCTTAAATAGGCGCTTAGCGATTTGCCGCCCGGCGCTGGCTGTTCGATGTTAGGGGTGGTGCATCATGCTGGAACCCGGCCTGGTTCTGTATCACCTGCTGTGGGGGCTGATCGGCCTGGCCGCCACTCCGCTGATCTACCGGCAGAAGGGGCGCAGCCCGCGATCGGGTCTGCTGCCGGGTCTGCTGGCCGGCGGGCTGGGCGGCCTGTATCTGCTCATTCCGCTCTGGTTGCTGGTAGGGCGCCCGCGCCGGATTTGCCCATCCTGCCGGGCTTCCGTGCTGGCTGATGTCGGGGCCTGCCCCTATTGCGGGCATGAACTCCCGCTGCGTGGAAACGCGAATGACGGACTTCAATGCGGGTACCCTGAGCTGCTGCCCGCCGTACTGGTATTCGTCGCAGCGGGCGCGCTGGCGGTCCCGCTCCTGTATGCCCGGCGCGATCCGAGCGCCGCGGTGGGGGTGCTGGTCGGTGCGCTCGTGGGCGCCCTGGTCGGACTCGTCGGCCTGGAACTGCTGTGGCTGTACTTCCCGCGGCCCGGTTGGCGCTGCGCGGGCTGCGGCAGGGTGACGCCGATCTCCGCCGGCGCGTGCGCACACTGCGGCCGCCGCTTGATCGAGGTGACTGATGGCACAGCGGTCAGCCGCTCCGTTCCCGGGGGCGCGAGCGCCCTGCTGCAGAGATGGGGCCGCCTGGTTGGCCTGCCCACTGCGGTGCACTGGGGCTGGCTGGTCGCAGGTGCGCTGATCCTGGGGGTGCTGCTGACCCCTGCAGGGCTGGGGGTGACTGCGCTGCCCGGCGGCAGCCGCCTGTCCGGGCCGACGGCGCCCACACTCGGCCCGGCGCCGACACCCCAGCCTGCGCTGGGCATATCACGCGCCACCGCCGAGTCTCGCTTCAAGGTGCATGGCTACGTCTTTGAGCCTTATCTGACGGAAGATGGCCGCACCGGCATCCTGGGTAAACAGCCGGGCGAGCAGGCTGAAGTCTTCATTATTGGCTCGCAAGGAGCGGTTGAATCGATTCTGCTGGTCATGGAGCGTCCACAGGGCCTGTCATCTACGGTGCTGGCACGGCAGCAAAGCGCCGTAGATTCCCTGCTTGAGCTGGTGATCGCCGATGAGGCTGAACGAGAATCGGCGCGGCAGTGGATCGCTGCGCAGGAACCTGCGATCTGGCAGACGGGCCAGGTTGAGCAGCAGTTCGGCGTCTGGGTGGTGGCCCTCTGGGCCGATCCACAGCCCCGGCGCCTGGGTGTCAGTATCGCGTCCGGCGCTCGCAGCGGGGACTGAACATGCTATAATGAGCGGCGCTTCACCCGACCTTGAAACGAGAAACGGAAGCCTGCGGACTGCGGCATCAGACAGGGGGAGATGTGAAGCTGAGATTCGGCACTGTAGGGGCTCCGCAGAAGACCCCGAAGACCGGGACAACCGGAGCCATTGAATATATCCACAGCCTGGGGCTGGATGCCTTTGAGATCGCATGGGTTCAGAGTGTGCGGGTCACCGATGCTTCCTGCCAGGCAATGAAGGAGAGTGCGCTGGCGCATGGTGTCAGCCTGAGTGTGCATGCCCCCTATTACATTAATCTGAACAGCCAGACCGACGAGCTCATGCGCAAGAGCGATGACCGGCTGCTGGCAGCGGCCCGGAAAGGCTTCCTGGCCGGGGCCGTTGACATCATCTTCCACCCTGGCTCGTATCATGGACAGCTGGCCGGGGCGGTCTATGATCGGGTGCGCAGCCACCTCGCCGGGCTGGCTGATCGACTGCGCAGTGAGGGTGTGGCGGTCACGCTGCGCCCGGAAGTGATGGGCAAAAGCGCGATGTTCGGCTCGCTCGAGGAAGTTATCCGGCTCAGCCAGGATATCGCGGGCGTAGCTCCCTGCATCGACGTGGCGCATCTGCACGCTCGCACGGGGATCGGCGCCTTCAATACCTATGATGAGTTTGCGGAGATGTTCCGCCAGCTGGAACAGGCCCTTGGTGCCGAGCGCGGTCTGCGTCAGGCGCACTTCCATATCTCGGGCATCGAGTATGGGCTGAAGGGGGAGCGCAACCATGTGCTGCTGGATGACAGCGACCTGCAGTGGCGGGATTTTCTGCGGGCCTGCATTGACTTCGATGTGCGCGGATCGGTGGTCAGCGAAAGCCCGGTCCAGGAGGACGATGCCTTGCTCCTCAAGGCGGCCTACATTGAGCTGGGGGGGCAGTAAGTAACTTCCCTGCGTCGACAAGGAGTGTGAGATGCACAACCGTCCTGATCCTGCGCTCTTTGCGCGGCTCAGCTTCTATCTGGGCTATGCGTCTTCAGGTATCATCTTCCTGTCTCTTGTGCTGGTGCTGCTGCGCAGCAGCGCGTCGCAGATCATGTGGCTGGCTCTGATCACCAGTGCCGCTGGCACGTTCATGGCCTGGGCGGCCCGCACCGACTTCCGCGAAGCACCGGGTACCGAGGAGGCCGCCCGCATGGCTCAGATAGGCTGGCGCGTGAATCTCATCGCGCTCAGCCTCATGGCGCTGCTCTTGCTTCTGACGATTGTTCTGCGCCTGCTGGTAGTGCTTGTTCCGACTCCGGGCAGCGTCTGACCGCGGCTCCGGCGATCTTCCTGATCCTGCTACAGAAAGGGAGAAGGCGCGCACCCGGGCAGTTCCGGACCCGACGCGCCGCAGCCAACCATGGAATTCATCCGCTTCGATCCGTCCCAGGCACAGCCCCTCGAAGGTGGCGTCAATGCGATGTTCGTGCCCGTGCGGCGCGGCGATCGGCTGGCCGCCATGATCCTGACCCTTGGTAAGAAGGGCGATACCGGCAAGCGCGAGGTCGGCGCTGACATCATGTTGGTGACCATTGCTGGCGAAGGCCGGCTGCGTTCCGGCGGCGAGATCGCTGATCTGCGCCCCGGTGATGTGGCGCTGCTGCCGGGCGGCCTGCTCCATCATATCTGGACGCAGGATTCCCAGCTCCAGGTTGTGCTATTGACGCTGCCGTCCGCTCAGGGTTGAGGCAGACAACCGGCATGCGCGGGTGGCGGGGCTGCTGCGCCAGCCGCTGGACCAACCGGCTCCGCCTTCGGGATGCCTCGCATCTCATCCTCTCCGGCCTCTGCCCTGCGGATAGTTGTGCGCGTCACCGGATGGCTTCTGGCCAATGATGACTCAACGTTCTTTCACGCCCTCACACCCTGCGTTACCTGTCTGGGCTGCCGGAGCGACGATCTGGCTCGCCGCTGTCGGAATGAGCGTTGCGGTGCCTGGACTCACCCAGGCCTGGGGACTCCTGGCTGCCATCGCCACGGCGGCTCTGCTGCGCAGAGCCGGCATCCCTCTGTGGCGCGATGCTCTGCCTGCTGAACCCGGGCTGGGCGCACCTCTGGAAAAACCGGCAGGCACTGCGCTGCTGGTGTTTGCGTTGGCTCTGGGATTCCAGCTTCTCCGCTGGCTGGCTGAGGGTGGGGCTCTTCGCTCCCGGCCGGGAGATGACGACGAAGGCTATGTCTTCCTGGCTTACCAGATCCAGGGCCTTGTTGAGGGCGTGCCGGTATTCGCGCTGCGTGCGCCGGGCTGGCCGCTGGTGATCGCGGGCCTGACACGCATCGCTGGCCTGCGCGAGATCTGGGTTGTTGGACTCTTTCATCGCATCCTGCTGGCGCTCCTTCCGCCTGTCTATGTGCTGATACTGGGGCGCTTCCTTCGTCGCCCGGCGGCCGTTATCGCGGCGCTGCTGGCCATGATGATGGAGTACAACGAGATCATCGCCGCAACGGCCCTGAGCGACGTCCTGTACATGGCGCTGGGCCTGTTCACGGCCTCTGGCCTTCTGCATGCCCGGGTAAGTGAGCACAAATGGCCCTGGCTGGTGGCGTCGGGCCTGCTGGCGGCCGCACGGGCCCTCATCCGTCTGACAGGGCTGCCCGTCGCGCTGGCTGCGGGCGCCGCCTATTTCCTGATCGAGCGGGGCAGTGTGCTGCGTCGAGCGGGGTGGGCGTCGCTGGCCTCGGCGCCGGCGCTGGCGGCGGTCCTGGCTCTGAGCGCCTACAACCGATCGACTGCCGGGCATTTTGCTCCCGGGATGGGCCCCGGAATCACCTTCTTCACGCAGTATGGTACCTTCTACCCGCGTGTGCCCGATACGCCAGCGTTGCGGGAGATCGCTCCTTTGCTGCCAGAGGTGCCGCCGGAGTATCTGTTCCTTGCCTATCGCGATTCCTGGGTTGCCCAGTATCGATTTACAGCCGGCGGGCACGGAGATGTCTTCGACTACGGTGCGTTGCTCAGCCGCGCTATCCTCGAGATCGTGCGGGCTGCGCCTGGGCCATTGGTGGCAAGGGCCGCGCAGGGGGTGGTAGTGATGCTGCTCGATCCGCTGCGCTGGATTGCGCCGCAGTGGGCGCAGTACGCCCCTGATGCGCACTTGCCCTACACGCTGCGTATCTCAGGTGATCTGCCGGCGTGTAATATGCAGGTTGCCTTTGGCGCTGCCGTTGAGGATGTCGTATGTCAGCAGTACGCCGATCTGCGCGCCTGGCTCAACTGGGAGCCGCCCGGCCTGGTGCGGCTCCCTGCTCGTCTGCAGCAGGCAGCGCACCTGCTCTCAGTCAGCCTGCCCTACAGGCTCCGCGGGCTGCTGTGGCCCCTCCACTGGGGGATTGCTGCGTTTGCCAGCCTTGGTTTTCTGGTCTCACGGCCCACGACGCGCAAGGTGGCTCTGCTGATAGGGATCCCGCTCCTGGCCGAGTTCGCTCTGGTAATCGCCTTCACCAATGGGATCGAGACGCGCTACCTGTTTTACTTCCACCCGGCCTACTGGATCTTGATCTGGCTGGCACTGGCATTCCTGATCCGGCCTGCGGTCAGCCACCAGCCGGAGCCGCCGGCACAGGCTCCTTGAGGCTCACTCCGCAGAGACTCCGCCGCCTGTCACCGCACACCGGCTTTGAACGCCGCCGCCTTCGCCTCGATGGCCTCCAGCAGCGCTGTGAAGGGCTGCGCGAACTTCTCGACGCCGTCATCCAGCAGGCGCTGTGTGGCGTCGGCCATCGAGATCCCCGCTGCCTCCAGTGCCGCCAGGGTGGCTTCAGCGCCGGCCAGATCAGTCTCCAGCGTCAGCGCCGGCGTGCCGTGATCCAGAAAGGCTTCCACGGTCTCTGCCGGCATGGTGTTGACCGTGTCCGGGCCGATCAGCGTATCGACGTAGATGGTGTCAGGGTAGGCGGGGTTCTTGGTGCTGGTGCTGGCCCACAGCGGCCGCTGCACGCGGGCGCCGTGGCTGGCTAACGATCGGAAGCGATCCGACTCGAAGCGCCGGCGATAGTCCTGGTAAGCCAACTGCGCGTTGGCGATGGCGGCCTTGCCCTGCAGATTGGCCAGATGCTGTGCATCGGGGCTGCCGGCGGCGATCTGCGCCGCCAGCTGATCATCCACCAGCGTATCAACCCGGCTGACGAAGAACGAAGCGACCGACCGCAGCCTGTCGATGGGCTGCCCGGCTTCAAGCCGGCGCTCCAGTGCGCGCAGGTAGGCCTCCATCACGCGATCGTACATAGCCCGGCTGAAGATCAGCGTCACGTTGATGTTGATTCCGTCGGCCAGCCCTTGCTCAATAGCCGGGAGTCCTTCCGGGGTGGCCGGGATCTTGATGAACAGGTTGGGTCGATCGACAGCCGCCGCCAGCCGGCGTGCCTCGCCGAGGGTGGACGGCGTGTCTGAGGCCAGCAGCGGCGATACCTCCAGGCTGACGAAGCCATCTACACCCTCGCTGGCGTCGTAGACCGGGCGCAGAATGTCCGCAGCATGCTGGATGTCATAGATGGCTAACCCTTCATAGATCGCCTGCGGGGAGTGTCCTGCTGCCGCCATCTGGGCGATCTGACTGTCGTAGGCACTGCCGGTCGTGATGGCTTTCTTGAAGATGCTGGGGTTGGAGGTCAGGCCGCGAATACCGAGATCGACCAGCCGCTGGATTTCCCCGGAATGAAGCAGATCCCGCGAGATGTTGTCGTACCAGGGACTCTGCCCCAGCGTATACAGCTTCTGCAGCGTATTCATCGGATATCCTTTCGCTGTGCAGGCAGAACGGCTGCGGTGCTTCACCCCAGCCCGCCCCCTACACTATACATCACCTGAGGTGTAGTTTCTACCGGCCCGCTGATCAGGGTTGGTACCGATGCCCTGTTGACCGCCGTGGATCGGGTCAGTAGACTCCCTTCCATGAGGGTGCAGCAGACCAATAACTCTTTGCTGGCCGATCTGCAGGCTGACCTGTCTGCGTGCCGGCGCTGTGTTGAGGCAGGCTATCCGATCGAGTCGCCGCCTGTGTTTTCCAGCCCGCCTGGCGCTCGCATCATGCTCATCGGCCAGGCGCCGGGCATGGCCGACGCGGGGCGCAATCAGCCTTTCAGCGGCGAGGCGGGGCGGCGGCTGTTTCGCTGGCTGGCCAGGGCCGGCTGGGAGGAGCGGGTGTTTCGCTCGATCTGCCATATGACGGCAGTCACCAAATGCTTTCCCGGCCGCCAGCCGTCGGGCGGCGGGGATCGGGTGCCCTCAGCGGTGGAGCAGAAGCTGTGCCGCCCGTGGCTGGATGCGGAGCTGGCCCTGGTACAGCCGATCTTGATGATTCCGGTGGGTATGCTGGCGATCCGCCTGTTCTTTGAGCCAGGGCTGAAGCTGGAGCAGATCATCGGCACAGCGCGGGTCGATGATCAGGGCCGGCAGATTGTGCCGCTGCCGCATCCATCCGGCGCTTCGCGCTGGCACCGGGAGCCGGGTAACCTGGGCCGCATTGAGATGGCGCTTCACCGGCTGCGGCTGGCCCGCGCCGATCTGGGCCTGTAACTATCCTGCTGGGCGAGGGAGCATCCGTGAACGAAGGTGTGGCGACGCCGGTAAACGCCCTGACACCAGCCGGGAATCCGATGGGCGAAAGCGAGGGGCCGGGGCGCACAGGGCGCTGGCTGCTGGCCGCGATTCTGGGGGCGACCTTTGTGTTCCTGCAAATCGCCCTTGTCATCCCGGTGATCGTCGCGGCTTTTGCGCGCGGCCTGATCGCCAGCGAAGCGGACCTGGAGGCCTATCTCACTTCCGAGGCGGGCCTGCTGACGGCGGTGATGGCGGCAGCGGTCTCCGGCGTTGTCACGGTGATCCTGGCCTTCGGCTGGCCTGCGCTCTGGAACCTGGCCTCACGCGGCCCTCGCTATGGGGTGGCGGATTGGCTCTCATGGCAGGCCCCGGCGCGTGTGCGGACCGTGATGGTGATGCTGATCACCGTGCCCATCCTGGTGGCGCTGGGCGCGCTGGTGGCTTTGCTGCTCGGTGATGCTGCGGTCGATGCTCAGATGATGCTGTTCAGCAGCCCACTGCTGCAGGCAGTCTCGCTCCTGGTAGTGACCTTCATCGCTCCGCTGGCCGAGGAAATCGTGTTTCGTGGCGCGCTGTATAACGCGCTGCTGCGCCGGGCGCGAGTCGGCGAGCCGCCCTGGCTCCGCCACGTGCTGCCCGTGGCGGTAGTGACCATCGCGTTTGCCGGGCTGCATATCTTCGCTGGATTCGAGCGCGTGGCTTCCATCATCCTGATCACTGCCTTTTCGCTTTACCTGACTCTGCTTCGGGCGTACACTGGTTCTACCCAGGCGACTGTCGCCGGGCACATGGTGTGGAACCTGATCGGCTCGCTGGCCCTGATCGCGCAGAACGCTCTTCGTCTCCCATCGTGATCCTGCCCGGCTCTCTGCTCGTGCCAGGAGGCTGCCATGACCCAGGCTGAGCCGGCCTTCACCTCGCGCCGTTCCCCCGTCTTCGCCAGGCGGGGCATGGTCGCATCCAGCCAGCCGCTGGCATCCCAGGCGGGCCTGTCCATTCTGATGCAGGGCGGTAATGCCGCCGACGCGGCGGTAGCCACTGCGGCAGCCCTTAATGTGACCGAACCGACCAGCACGGGCCTCGGCGGCGACTGCTTTGCGCTGTACTATGAAGCGTCCACGGAGGCAGTCACGGCGCTCAACGGCTCAGGGCGCGCGCCGGCAGCGCTTACGCTGGAGGTGCTCCGGAAACAGGGGCTGGATGCGTCGCTCCCGCCGTTTCATCCGCACACGGTCACCGTCCCGGGTGCAGCGGCCGGCTGGTGCGACCTGATCGACCGCCACGGCAGCCTGCCGCTGAGTACGATTCTCGCGCCCGCGGTGCAGCTGGCTGAGGAAGGATTCCCGGTGGCGCCGCTCACGGCGCATGCCTGGGCGCGCGGTGTTGAGCGGCAGCTCCGGCACAGCCCGGGCGGCGCCGAGCTGATGATCGAAGGGCGCGCTCCTCGCCCCGGTGAGATCTTCCGCAACCCCGGCCTGGCGGCCACACTGCGCGCCCTTGCAGAAGGTGGAAGGGACGCATTCTACCGGGGCGATATTGCCGATCGCATCGTGGCAGTGCTTCAATCCACCGGGGGCCTGATGGCCGCTGCCGACCTGGCCGCGCACACTTCAACCTGGGAAGTGCCGATCAGCGTCGTCTATCACGGGGTTCGTCTATACGAGTGCCCTCCAAACGGGCAGGGGCTGGCGGCGCTGCTGGCCCTCAACATCCTCGGCCAGCTCGAGCTGGACCCCGATCCTCTGTCAGCGGGGCGCCTGCACCCGATTATTGAGGCGCTGAGGCTGGCCTTTGCGGATGCCGGCTGGTACGTTGCCGATCCCGCTTTCGTATCCATCCCGGTGGACGCGCTGCTCAGCCAGGATTATGCCCGGGAGCGCGCCGCATTGATCGACCCCGACCGGGCCATTACAGTTCGCCAGCCCGGCCAGCCGAAGGCCGGCCCGGATACCGTTTACTTTAGCGTGGTGGATGGGCGCGGTAATGCCTGCTCGTTCATTAACTCGAACTACTGGGGTTTCGGCACGGGCATCGTGCCGCCGGGCACCGGCTTCTCGCTGCAGAACCGCGGTCACAACTTTTCGCTCGATCCCGATCATCCCAACGCGCTGGCACCGGGCAAGCGCCCGTATCATACTATCATTCCGGCGCTGGCGACGCGCGAATCGGATGGATCGCTGTATGCCTGCTTCGGCGTGATGGGCGGCTTCATGCAGCCGCAGGGCCATGTGCAGGTGATCGTCGGTATGGTGAATGATGATCTGGATCCCCAGGCCGCGCTTGACCGGCCGCGTCTGTGCCTGGAGGAGGGCCGCCCGGGGGCCTCGGTGGCGCTGGAGGAGGGCATCCCGCTGCCGGTGATGGCGGCGCTGGCTCTCATGGGCCACACGGTCCGCCCGGTGGTCGGGTTCGAGCGCAGCCTGTTTGGCCGTGGGCAGATCATCACCCGCGATCCGGCTACCGGTGTGCTGTGCGCCGGCAGCGATCCCCGGGCAGATGGCTGCGCGATGGGTTTCTGATCTCATGATCCGGGTGAACATCTGCCCACCGGACGATCCGGTCCAGGGGCTGGTCTACTACTCTGGCTGGTTTCTGACCCTTCAGGTGCATGAGATGCCTCTGCGGCGCGCGCTCGGCCTGCCGCCGGCAGACCCGGAGTCAGGAGAAGGCCCCATTCCGCGCCTGCTCTCGCTCGGGGTAGGGGAGCGTGGGGTTTTCCATGTCTCGCCGATCAATGGCTGGCTGCTTGGCTTCGAACTGTATGGAGTTTCTCGACACAGCGGCGAATTGCTTCAGAGCGGCGTGCCCCCGACCAGCCGTTCCGGAGCGCTCTGCCTGCCACTTGCCCACCCCTTCGGTGAGTGGGTGTTCAGTGCAGGCTCCGGCCCAATTGAGGGCACCGAGGCAGGGTACCGATCGATTGGTTACCGGGTGGCCGTCTCCCGGGGCGCGGATGTGTTCCGCATCCAATTCTTCCGCGCCGGCCCCGCTGAGCGCTATGTACGGATCGCCAGCTGCGCTGTCGCGGGCATCAGCGAACAGGGGGGGCTGTCGGAGATATGGCTGCATGATGCCGTGCTGACCGGCCACCCGGATTGATGATGCTCCGTGCCTTTTGTCTGCACTGGATTCTGCGGTACAGTAGACGCCCAGAGGGGATTTGACAGATGCTGCGGCAGGAGGCTGTCATGGTGACTGTAGCTCAGGCGATCAATGAGTTGCTGTATCCCGTTCTGGGCACGCTGGGTATCGTACTGCGTGCCATTGGCGCGCTGGGCGTCGGGGTAGTTGTAGGCTCGCTTCTGCACTATGTGGTGGTTCACAAGGTGCAGATGCGCTTCTATGTCCCCCTGATCTTCTTTGGTATCGTGGCCCTGTTTGCTGTGGCGGCCTGGGGCCGCTGGAGCAGCCCCGGTACCCTGGCGATGCTCGGGATTGGCCTGTTTGTGGGCTATTCACGCAGGCCCGCTCCCGCCGAAAGCCAGGGGACTAACGACATCAGCGCCGATTCCCAGTAGGGTATCAGGGAGTGACGAATGAGCCAGCCGCCTGAGGACGAGGGGCCCTCGATCGTTGAGCCGCCTTTTGACCCGGAGACCGATACCCGGCCGCTCAAACCGCTGCGCCGGCCTCAGCCGCCGGGCGCCGTGCCGTTGCCCCGGCGCATTCGCCGCCCCCCGGCGACCATCCTGCGCGAGGCCATCCCGCCCCCGTCACCCATTGAACTGCCGCGCCCTCAGGCACCCACCACGGACGATACGGATCGAGTTCGCCTGGTGCCGCGCCTGCCGGAGCCGCCTGCGTGGCGGATCATCCTGACGACCCTGGCCCGCAAGCCCTCGACGATCGGGTTGGATGTCCGCGAACGCCTGGTGATCGGGCGGCTTGATCCCGGCGGTGAGGCCGCACCTGACCTGGACCTGTCGCCTCACCTGGCGCTGGAGCATGGCATCTCGCGGCAGCATGCGGTGCTGCTGCCCACAGGCGACGCCCTGTACATTGTCGATCTTGACAGCACCAATGGCACCTGGGTCAACGGCGAATACCTCCAGCCGGGGCAGCGCCATGCGCTTCAGCCCGGCGACCGGCTGGAATTGGGCCTGCTTCGTCTGGTTGTCAAGTCGGTGACGATGGTCAGCCGGCAGAGCAGCTGAGTAGCCCGGGCGTGAGATCTGATCAACCGGCTGTTGAAGCGGCCGCTGCCGCACTGGCCAGCGCGCAGCGGGTGGCGGTCTTCAGTGGAGCCGGCATCTCGCGTGAGAGCGGCGTACCGACCTTCCGGGAAGCCCGGGATGGGCTGTGGGCGCGCTACGATCCGCAGCATCTGGCCACCCCCGACGCCTTCCGGCGCAGCCCGGACCTGGTCTGGTCCTGGTACCGTTATCGGGCGCATCTGGTCGCCGCCGCCGCCCCGAATCCCGGACACCTGGCGCTGGCTGCGCTGGAGCATCTGGTGCCGCAGCTGGTGGTGCTGACCCAGAACGTCGATGGGCTGCATGCCAGGGCAGGCAGCACCGACATTGTCGAGTTGCACGGGCGGATCGACCGTTACAAATGCTCTGGCGCCTGCAGGGGCGAGCCGACGTTGATCGATCTGGCCGATGTGCCTTTTGATGACGATCATGCCCCGGTCTGCCCTGCCTGCGGGGCGCGCGTGCGCCCCGATGTGGTCTGGTTCGGAGAGGAACTCCCGGGGGCTGCGCTGGAGCGGGCTTTTGCAGTGGCTGCCGCCTGCGATGTGATGATCGTGGTAGGCACATCGGGGGTCGTGCAGCCTGCCGCGTCCCTGCCGGGGGTTGCCCGGGATGCCGGCGCAACGGTGATTGAGGTCAATCCGGAGCCGAGCCTGATCACGCGGAAGGCGCACATCTTCCTGCAGGGGCCATCAGGAGCGCTGCTGCCCGGGCTGGTGTCGGCGGTGCGCGCCCGGCTGATGTCCCGGGATGGGGGGGATCGGTAGGAGGGGGGTCGATGACAACTCTGGACAGGAAGTGCCTGATCAATGCCCGGTTCGGGCGGCTGCTTTCTGCCTGCATGTCGCTCATCGCGCTGGCTGGCTGTGGGCTGCTGCCCGTCGTCACTACCGGCGGTGCCACCGCGCCAGCAGCAGCAAGCGGGACCCCGGCACCAACACTGCCGCCTCCGCAGATCGTGGAGGTGACCCTGACGCCCATCCCTGCCCCGGCGACCACGGCCCTGCCCATCCCTACCCAGCCCACACCGCTTCCAGACGCTGTCTCGCCCGATATCCCGCCTCTGCGCGGCTCGTTTGATGTTTACCTCAGCGCCCCGGATGATCGCGGAGACCAGCTGCTGCGCTGGGTCAGCACTGTGACCGGCGAGAAAGTGACCGAGATCACCATCCGCACCGATGATGGCCAGGCAGTACGTGCCGGGCAGTTTGTGTACTTTCTGCAGCCTGGTACCCGGATTCCTCAGCGCGCTAACACCGCTGGCGCTGTCCAACCGGTGACCTTCGCCAGCCCTCCGCCGGGGACGGCCTACTATCAGTTCCTGCCCAGCGCGACAGGCCAGTTTGCAGCTTGGATCGCGGTGGATGCGGCCGGCAGCTACACGATCAGCGTTGCTGGCACAGATGGCTCCAATGCGCGCCCGGTCAGCAGCGCTGCCTTGCAGGCGGGCGAGCGCATCACCCTGCTGCGAGTATCCAATGATGGACGCAGGATCTTCTATGACCGCCGCCCGGCCGGGCTGACTCATCAGACGCTGTTCAGTGGGCGCTATGATCTGTACGTTGTGGATACGGATAGCAGGCTGGTGACCCAATTGCCGGGGGAACCTGCCTGCGGGGAGGCCCTCCTGTGTGACGCTCATATCTCGGCCGATGGAGCCTACCTGGTGCGCACCCTGCCCGCTGACCGCTTCCAGCAGCCTGTGGTGGTGACTAACCTGGTCAGCAGCGTCGTGCTGGCTTATTTTGAGCCGATCCCCGCCCCATCCGGCTTCATCACCGAGGTGGGATACCCCTATTTCACGCCCGGTGGCGAGCTGATCTACCTGGATGCCTACGGCCCAACAGGCCTGGAAACCTATCGGCTCCAGTGGGCCAACATCGTGACCGGCGAACAGCGCATGATTGCTGAACTGGGCCGCGACCGACATCGCCCGCTGGGCTGGGCGGCCAATGGAGGCCGCCTGCTGACGACCCGTGAGCCTGGCCTGTATGATACCTGGCAGATCAACGTCGAAGATGGGTCAATGCGGCAGATCGCAGCCATGCTCTTCCTCGGCCATATTGATGAACCTCCTCCGGCACCCTGACATGTCCACAGACACGCCGGGTTCGGTGACCGATGCACCCGCGGCGGGTCGGCGCTTCCCGCCGGTCTGGGCGACGGTTCGCCATCCTGTCTATCACCTGGAAACTCAGCGGAGGGTGGGCAACCATGCCCTGCGCCTGCTCCAGATTAGCTATGTGCCGGCGGTGCTCGGCATCACCGGCCTGGCGCTCACCCTGATCCTGGCGGTGGCAGGTGTGCCCGGCTTCATGCAGGTGATGAGCTCCTGGCGTGCCGCGATGGAGCTGGCGACGGTCCTGCTGGCGCTGACGCTGGCAGTGATCCTGCTCATTCAGATCGCAGCAGGCGCCCTGACCGGCATCCTGACCATCGCCCAGGTCTCTCCCCTGATCAGCGGCGAGATCGAGCTGCAGAGCTGGCGGCTGCTCCGAACCACGACCCTTTCCCTGCGCGAGATCCTGTATTCCAAGCTGGCGGCGGCTCTGTCCCAGGTGCGCGGCCCGCTGATCGGGCTGCTGGTGCTCCGCGTGATCAGCACCGGGACGATCGTCATCCTGTTGACCAGCGTCCTGCTTCGCGAGGTCTTCTACTACTGGGACAGCGGCGACTGGCGCGATTTCTGGCTGGAGATCAGGTGGCTGCCGCCGCTGATCGGCGGGGCGCTGGCGCTGCTGGTCTACCTCGGGCAGCCGCTGCTCCAGATGCTGCTCAACGGGGCGATAGGCATGCTCGCTTCCGTCTATGCTCGCAGCCGCGGCCAGGCAATCGCCGCCGGGCTGGTAGGACGACTGGGCCTGTGGGTTCTGTCAATCCTGCTCAGCGGCCTATCAATCTATCTGCTCGGTTTCTTCATTGACCAGTGGAGCAACCCATCCTATGCGGCGATTGAAGCATTCCACCGAATGCCGACGCCATCCGACCTGGAGCAGATCTGGGCGCTCAGCCTGACCGTGGGCGGCTTTGCGCTGGCAGTGGCGGCTTCACAGCTCGCCCTGGCGCTCATCATGCTCGGGCTGATGCAGCGCCGGGCTCGTGAGATCGGAGCCTGAGCCGGCCATGAAAGACGCGCAGCCCGCCGAGCGGCGACCCCGCCGCGAAGTGACGATCCCGGCTCCCTGGAAGCACGGGTCGCGGCGGCGCTGGCGGCGCGTTCTGCAGATCGGCTGCCTGCCCCTGACATTGGCAGGATCGGGGGCGCTGGTGCTGATCTTTGCGCTGTTCGGCTCCGCGCCGCCGCCGTGGGTCTCCACTCCTCGCGACTACCTCATCGCTGGCCGGATCGGCGGCGCTCTGGCCGCCCTGGGGATCATCCAGCTGGGGCTGTCCTGGCTGCTCAGCCTGCTGGGCGCGCTGGCGGGCGCGGGCGCTGCCGGGTCCAGACCGGGCCACCGCCTCCGCATCGTCGGGCGCAGGCTGCGCGTGCTGGCCGCAGCGGTGGCTGCCGTCCGAATTGGCCTGATCGGCATGGGGCTGCTGACGGTGATCCACGCCTATACGAATTGGCTGGGTTCCCCGGTCAGCGAGGGCATCCTGGGGATACTGAGGCTGCCTGCTTTCAAAAGTGTGCCGGCATGGCTGGCGGGCTGTATACTGGCTGTCCAGGGCGTGATCGGCCCTTTTCTGAGGCTGCGCTACAGCGCTGCCCTGGGCGCGCTGGCGGCCGCTTTGGCTCCGCCGCGCCGCCCCGATCGGCTGGCGGCTGCGCTGACGGCCCGGCTGGGGGCCGACCTTGCTGGCGCGCTGGCCGTCATTTGGGGCTGGGCGATCCTCTCCCTGGCGATCGTGACCCTGCTCGATCCCTACAGCAGTTATACCTACTACACTTACGAGCCTGTGAATGGCTGGGACTTGCTGGCGATGGTGGCCGGTGGGGCGGCGCTGACGACAGCCGGGCAGGTGGCTCTCGCGTCGGTCTGGCTGGCGCTGACTCGACGAACCCTGCTGAACCGCGCCCATCGGCATGCCGCGTGAGCGCGGGCGCAGAGGGCGCCTCTCTCAGGGGCGCAGGTTTCAGCGCATCAGAGCCAGCAGAGGGCTGGTGAAGCTGTTGATCGCGAGGGACAGGTGGGAATCCCGCCCGAAGTAGCCGATAGCCGAGTAGAAACCACGCTCATCGGCCAACAGACCCAGCCCCTGCGCCCGGCCTTCGAATGCTGTTGTCGATCGCGCGCCACCCTGTACACGGGCTAAAAGCGCCTGCCGCCCGTAATCCGGGGGCTGATGCTCGGCGATGCGTTGCTCCAGCGCCTGGCGGATGATGCGCTCGAGCCAGTCACCCTGTGATCGCCCCGAACGCCTGGCAGATTGACTCATCGTACGTGGCCCCTCAGGCAGATGGCGGCAGCCAGTATCCTGCCCATGACTTCTGTAAGCCATTATATCCTCAACAACTTACTGCTGAAAGCGCCGGCGGGTTCATCGTACCTGATGCAGACCCGGCGACAGACGGCTGCCGCCCGCTCACTGCCCTGCTGCCGGAGCCTGCCGTGTGATCGAGGCGCTTTGCAGGTATAATCGCAGCCGTCTGCCGGCCTGGTAGCCCCGACTCTGCCGGTTACACCCAACAGGAGCCGCCGTGCGAATCTTCATCACCGGCCATGATGGTCAGCTTGGCAGGGCTCTGCAGGCCGCCCTCGCCGGCCACGATGTGCAGGGTGCGAGCCTGCCGGGGTGGGATATGACCGATCTGGGCCAGGTTGAGGCTGCCCTGGGCGCCTTCCGGCCCGACTGGGTGATCCATACGGCTGCGCTGACCGACGTAGATTACTGCGCCCGCCATCCGGCGGAGGCGGTGCAGGTCAACGGGGTGGGGACGTACCATGTCGCGCTGGCCTGCCGCCGGGCCGGCGCGCGGCTGCTGGCAATCAGCACGAACGAGGTCTTTGATGGGCGCGCCGGGCGGCCCTACCAGGAATATGATCAGCGCAATCCACCCAACCCCTATGGCTACTCCAAGTATGTGGCCGAGCAGGTGGTCGAGCGCTATGCACCTGAATACCAGATTGTCCGGACCTCCTGGCTCTACGCTCCGGGCGGCTCCAACTTTGTCCACCGGATCCTCGCCCGTGCAAAGGCGGGGGAGCCGCTGCGTGTCGTGACCGATGAGATCGGCTCTCCGACCCTGGCGTCCGATCTGGCAGCAGCCATCGCGCAGCTGATCGGAGTGGACCGACCGGGTGTCTATCACCTGGTGAATGAGGGGATGTGCTCCCGCTACGAGTTTGCGCAGGCGGCTCTCCGCCTGGCCGGGCTGGGCCACCTGGCCATTGAGCCGATCACCAGCGCGGATTTCTCGCGCCCGTCAAGCCCGCCTCCGTTTTCTCCACTGGAGAATATCTTTGCCGCCGCCGCTGGCGTGAGGCTGCGGCCCTGGCAGGAGGCGCTGGCCGCCTACATGGTCAGCCAGCAGGAGGGCACTGCGTGATCAAACCGGCTCTTGTCTCAGTGGTGATTCCCCACTGGAACGGCATAGCCTATCTACCTGCCTGCCTCGACGCTCTGCGCGCCCAGACTTACCCGCACCTTGAGGTGATCGTCGTCGATAACGCGTCAACCGATGGCTCGCAGGCATTGATCGCAGCACGGTACCCGGAAGTCCGGCTGGTGGCGCTGCCGGAGAATCGCGGCTTCACGGGGGCCTGCAATGCGGGGATCACGGCTGCGTCCGGGGAGTTTATAGCGCTGCTCAACAATGATACGCAGGCAGCGCCCGACTGGATCGCCGAAGTGGTAGCGGCTTTTGAGCGTCACCCGGAGGCCGGATCGGTCGCTAGCAGGATGCTGCTGTTCACCCGGCGTGACACGCTGCACACTGCCGGCGACTTTTACGGCGTCGATGGCCTGCCCGGCAACCGGGGAGTGTGGCAGCCGGATGGTCCGCCGTTCGACCGTGAAGAATATGTGTTCAGCGCCTGCGGTGGTTCGTCGGTCTATCGCCGCGCACTGCTTGACGCCGTTGGCCTGCTGGACGATGATTTCTTCTTCTCGTGCGAGGATGTCGATCTGGGTTGGCGTGCCCAGCTGGCAGGCTGGCGCTGCGTCTATGCGCCTCGGGCGGTCGTGTATCATCATCTGGGGGCGGCAGGCGGCGGCCCGACGGCGAGCTTTCATGATGGTCGTAATACGATCTGGGTGCTGGCCAAGAACTATCCCGGCCCTCTGTTGCGCCGCTACTGGCCGGCGGTCCTGCGGGCGCAGCTCCGGCGTGGCGGGGCGGCGATCCGGGCGTGGCGGGGCGCGGCGGCTCGTGCCACCCTGCGCGGAATGCTTGCCGGGTTGGTGGGGCTGCCGAAGATGCTGCATAAAAGGCGGGCGATCCAGGCGGCGCGCACGGTATCCATCGAGTATATTGAATCGATTCTGACGCCACCTGCTTGAAGGCTCGGGCGGCGTCGGGCAGGTTGCATTTCACAGCCAATGAGGATGGTATGGCGCTTCCAGCAGAGACTCCGCTGCTCTCCATCATAATCCCCGCATACAATGAGGAAAACCGCCTGCCGGAGAGCCTGGCCGACGTGGCCCGTTTTGTGTCCGCCCGGGATTATGCGATCGAGGTGATCGTTGTCAATAACAACTCGCGCGACCGCACGGGCGAAATCGCCGAGGCGTTTGCGGCGGCGAACCGTTACGCACGGGCCCTTCATGAGCCGGCGCAGGGGAAGGGCGCTGCCGTCCGCACCGGGATGTTGGCGGGGCGGGGCGAGTACCTGCTGATGTGCGATGCGGACTTCTCCATGCCGGTAGACGAAATCACCAAGTTCGTGCCCGACTCCGATGCTGACTACGATGTCGCCATCGCCAGCCGGGAAGTCCCGGGTGCGCGGCGCATCGGCGAGCCGGAGTATCGCCATCTGATGGGCCGCATCTTCAACCTGATCGTGCGTCTGCTGGCAATCCCGGGCATTCAGGATACCCAGTGCGGCTTCAAGGCTTTCCGGCGCGAAGTGGCGCAGGACGTGTTCGCCCGCCAGACGATCAACGGCTGGGGGTTCGACCCTGAGGTGCTGTTCATTGCCCGGCGGCGCGGCTATCGTCTGCGCGAGATCCCGATCACCTGGTACTACAAGCCGCAGAGCCGCGTCAACCCGATCCGGGATTCGGTCAAGATGGTGCTGGAGGTGCTCAAGGTGCGCCTGAACGGCTGGCGGGGCGCCTATGACTGAACGCACGCCTGTTCCGCAGATGGCAGGTGGACTGTGCTGACAGCGCAGCCTGGCCTGGAGCTGGAGCGGGCCTTTGTGGCGCAGGGCTGCCAGCTGGTGGCCGGCCTGGACGAAGCCGGGCGCGGCGCGCTCGCCGGGCCGGTGGTGGCTGGCGCTGTCGTGCTGCCGATTTGCCGCCCTGATCTGGATGCGGCGCTGGCCGGTGTGCGCGACAGCAAGCTGCTGACCCCGGCGAGGCGTGCGGCGCTGTACGATGTCATCGTGGCTGAGGCGGCTGCGGCGGGCATCGGGCTGGCTGGCTCCGGCGAGATCGACCGGCTGGGGATCGCAGCGGCGACCCGCCTGGCCATGCAGCGGGCTGTTGAAGCGCTCCCGTGCGCGCCGCAGGCGCTGATCATCGACTGGGTGCGCCTGCCGGCGATCCCGCTGCCGCAGCGCTGCCTGCCCCGCGCTGAGCAGCACTCGCTGAGCGTGGCGGCTGCCAGCATCCTGGCCAAAGTCACCCGTGACCGCCTGATGACCGAGCTGGATGCCCGCTACCCCGGCTACGGATTTGCCCGCCACAAGGGGTATGGTACGGCGGATCACGGCGCCCGGCTGGTGCAGCTGGGGCCCTGCCCGGAACATCGGCGCACGTTTCAGCCGGTACGGGCCAGGCTGCTGGAGGGGGATGACGGTGCGAATCGCGCTCGTTCATGACTGGCTGAATCAGCTGGGCGGGGCGGAAAACGTCCTGGAGGCGCTGGTGGCGCTCTACCCCGGTGCGCCAATCTATACGGCCATCTATGATGCCGCCCGGATGCCGCCCGCGTACCGCAGCTGGGATATCCGCCCGTCCTGGATGAATAGCCTGCCGGGCATTCATACGCACCATCAGCCATACCTGCCCCTGTATCCGGCGATGTTCGACAGGCTCGATCTCAGCGGCTATGAGGTTGTGCTGAGCAACAAGAGCGGTTTCTGCCACGGTGTCCGGGTCGGTGAAGCGCTCCACATCTGCTACTGTCTGGCGCCAACGCGCTACGTCTGGCAGTACGAAGCGTATACCGCGCGCGAAAACCTCTCGCATTCGATCGCGGCCATTCTGAAACCGGTCATCCGACGCCTGCGTCGCTGGGATTACGAGGCTGCACAGCGCGTCCACCACTTCATCGCGATCTCCTCGGACATCCGGGATCGTATCCGCCGCTTCTATCGACGCGATTCGGTGGTGATTTATCCCCCGGTGGAAACTGCTCGCTATACACCTGCTCCCCGTCACGAGGACTACTTCCTGGTGGTGTCCCGCCTGATCCCCTATAAGCGCGTCGATCTGGCAGTGCAGGCCTGCACCCGGCTGGGCCTGCCGCTGATCGTGGCCGGGGATGGCCGCGACCGGGCCCGGCTGGAGGCGCTGGCTGGCCCCACGATCAGCTTCCTGGGGCGCGTGCCGGATACCGATCTGCCGGATCTGATGGCCCGCTGCCGCGCTTTCATCTTCCCCGGTCTGGAGGACTTTGGCATTGCTCCGGTCGAGGCGCAGGCTGCCGGCCGCCCGGTGATCGCCTTCCGCGGCGGGGGCGCGCTGGACACCGTTGTTGAGGGCCAAACCGGCCTGTTCTTTGATCAACAGACGGTCGATAGCCTGAGCCAGGCCCTGGCTCGTCTGGGGAGCTGCACCTTCGATGAGCGCGCCTGTGTAGCGAACGCCGCCCGCTTTGACCGGGCGGTGTTTGACCGCGCGATAGCTGCTTTTGTTTCTGCGCGTTATGATGAGCGCCGTGGGCGGCTGTCGGTAGGCCCACCAGAATCGAGACAGGTGATGTGATGGAACTGCGACAATTATGGCGGATCGCTCGCCGCCGCTGGTGGCTGATCGCCCTGCCGGCGCTGGCGGCGCTGGCCGCCGCGGCCTATAGCTATGTGCGCACCCCACCGGGCGGAGGCTTTGCCGCCGCGATTCGCTTCACCGGCGCGGAGCCGCCCGCGGGTGATGCGGCTGGCTACGAGGATTCCAGCTACTATCCGTGGCTTGCCTCCGAATATGTAGTCAACGCGCTGACCGACTGGGTGAAGACCAGCACATTTGCGGACGAAGTGAGTGCCCGGCTGGCCGCGGAAGGCATGGACATCCCGGCGGGAGCTCTGCATGGCGCCTTCGCCTCTGAAAACGAGCGCAGTGTCATGGTGCTGCACATCAGCTGGCCCGATGCTGACCAGCTCGAATCCATTGCCGGGGCGGCCTCCGCAGTGCTCAGCGAGCGCAGCGGCGCGTATTTCCCGCAGATCGGGCAGGCTGGCCTTCGGGTTGTGGCGCTGGATAAGCCATCCATCGTACCGGTGCCGCCGCCGCTCAGTGCCCGCCTGCAGCCGCTGATCCGGCTGGCACTGGGCCTGGGCGCGGGCATCTTCCTCGCCTTTCTGGTCGAATACCTGGATCCTGCCCTCCACGAGCGCCGCGATCTGGAGGCATTGGGGCTGGTCGTGCTGGCTGAAGTGCCGCGGCACCATACCGGGAGGCGCCCGGTGCGGCGATGAAGGCGCCATTCTCCAGCAGCCCCCGGATGGGGTACACTAGTGTGTCGCTGCGCAGCCCGGCTGCCCGGTCTGTTTCCGCTGCGATACAACAGGGTCTGAAACCCGGCTATCAGGGAAGGTAGCATGCAACTTCAAACTTATGCGCGCATCCTCTGGCGCCGCGGCTGGATCATGCTTCTGCTGGCGGTAGTGACCGCCGTGGCAGCGTTCGTGTTCAGCCAGATTCTCGAGCAGCGCGCCCCGGTCTATAAGTCAACCATCAAGATCCTCGTCCAGCCAGCCCGGACAGACTTCGGTCAAGCGCAGGCCGCCAAGACCCTGCTGCGCTCGTATGTTGCCTGGATGGACAGCAACTACCGCGCCGCCGATGTGATCGATGTGCTGCAGCTGGATATGACTCCTGAGGCGCTGCGCGGCGATGTCACGATCGCCAGCGATGACTCGCGGCTGGTCATCCAGATCGATGTCGAGCAGCCCAACGGCGACCTGGCCAACGACATCGCCCGCACCTGGGCGGAGTTGTTCATCCAGTGGCGCAACGAAGAGAACCAGAAGGTGCGCCGCGAGGATCGGATCGATGCGCAGGTCATCGACGATCCGCGCTATGTGCTGGAAAGCC
>DAOTXW010000102.1:0-8940 GCA_034435035.1 Anaerolineae bacterium
CGCCAGCCGTTCGGCCAGCGCCGCCCGGACAGCCCCGGCGTCCCAGGCCGCCGGCCTGTCCACCGGCGCCCCGCCCACCACCAGCGTGATCTCGCCGCGCGGCGGCTGGGCGGCGAAGTGCGCCGCGGCGTCATCCAGCGTGCCGCGCCAGATCTCCTCAAAGAGCTTGGTCAGCTCGCGAGCCACCGCCACCGGGCGCGGCCCCAGCACAGCCCGCAGATCGGCCAGCGCATCCAGCAGGCGATGCGGCGCCTCGTAGATCACCAGCGTATGCGGCAGCGCAGCCACCGCGGCCAGCGCCTCGCGGCGGGCCGCCGACCGCCGGGGCAGGAATCCCAGGTAGGTGAAGCGGTCGGCGGGGAGGCCGGATGCCACCAGCGCGGGCAGCAGAGCGCTGGCCCCCGGCAGCGGCACCACCGCCACCCCCTGCTCCAGCGCGGCGCGGATGAGCAGATAGCCGGGATCCGACAGGCCGGGCGTGCCCGCATCCGAGACGAGGGCCACGTCGCCCGTCGCCAGCGCCGCCAGGATGGTCTCCAGCCGGACGATCTCGTTGTGCTGGTGGTAGCTGATCAGCGGAGTTTTGAGGCCAAAGTGCGCCAGCAGGCGGCCGGTGGTGCGGGTGTCCTCCGCCGCCACCAGCGAGGCCTCGCCCAGGACGCGCAGCGCGCGCAGGGTGATGTCCTCCAGATTGCCGATCGGCGTCGGGACGATGTAGAGCGTGCCCACCGGGATCTTCAGGCGGCTGCCCCCGCCGGGGACAGCCGGAGCGCCGTCCGGGCCGGGGGATCAGCGCGAGAACTCGTGATTCTGGACGAAGTTGACGATGGCGACATTACGATCGCACGATGACAGGGTGCGCACCACAATCGGCTCGGAAAGCGGCATGCCGGTCGTGTTCAGCAGCCGCACCACGAACTCGGCCTCGACCGGGTTAGGGTTGAGGAACACCTCATAGCCGGAAGGGCCGAACTGGGTGGCCGTGCCGCTGAACTCGATCTGCTCGAAGCCCTCGCCGGTCACCTGGATGGGCAGGCCGGGCACCGGCTCGCCGTTGATGTCAAATACCTGTCCGGCGATGCTGAGCCACGCGCAGTCCTCATCGTTGGTGTTGCGGGCATAGGTGACCGCCTCGTCCTGCAGGGTGAACGGGAAGACCGCGACGGTGTTGGTCGCGCCCGGCAGGGGCGTGATGCCGGTGGCAGTGGCCTGCGGCGTGGGGGTGCGGGTGGCCGTCGCCATACGGGTTGGCGTGGGGCCTTCCGTCGAAGTCGGGGACGGAGTCCAGGTGGGCGGCAGGTTCGGGTCCGCCCCCTCCAGCAGGAACAGCGTCGGGGTAGGCGGCAGCGGAGCGGGCGGGAAGGGGTTGAGCGGCGACAGCGGGTTCTGAATGATCAGCACCGTCAGGATAATGGCCGCCACGGTCGCCAGCAGGAACAGACCGCTGATGATGTCGAAGAGGCCGCCCGAACGGCGGCGGGCCGCGCGGCGGCGGGGCTGCCGCTCCTCTTCCAGGGTGGGAGGTTGTTCCGGCTCATACGCGCCAAACGGGTCGAAGTCGCTCACAGCGTCCTCATCCGGTCAGTCAGGGGGGCCGATTGATCAGTCATTCTTCTTGAAGTTCACGATGGCCAGGTTCTTGTCGCACTCCGGGATCATCTGCACGGTGACTTCCTCGGAGAGCGGGTTGTTGTTGTCGTCCACCACCTGCACGCGGAAGACGCCGCTGCTGGGCGCATTATTCACTGAGCGCTCCCAGCCGGCGGCGCCGTAGGCGGTGTTGCTGCCTGAGATCACCACTTCGTCGATGCCCCCGCCGGTGATGCGCACCCGCACCCCGGATTTGGGGTCATTACTGGCGTTAAAGACCTGCCCCGCGATCCCGGCCCAGTTGCAGCCCGCCCCATTAGCGAAGTTGGCGGTATAGGTGATCGAGCCGCGCTGACGATATTCGGTCGTTGAGGATGGCTCTTTGGTATTGGTGGGCGCGGCGGTGTTGGTGGGCCGGGGCGTATTGGTGATCGTCGGCGTGTCGGTCGGGGTGGGCGTATCCGTCGGCGTGGCCGTGTCGGTGGGTGTTGGCGTGCTGGTGGCGGTCGGGGTGCGGGTGACCGTCGCGGTGCTGGTCGAAGTGAGGGTCGGCGAGGCGGTCCAGGTGGGATTCACCGTCGGGCCTGCCAGCGTCGCCGTCTGGCTCGGCAGCGCAAACAGCGTCGGCTCGGCAGCGACGCCGGGGGCAGCCGGCCGTGGCCGCAGCGCCAGAAAGGCGGCGGCCACGCAGACCAGCGCCGTCATCCCCAGCATGATCACCGTCACGGCGTTGTAGAGGCCATTCAGATCCGACGTCCGCGAGCTCTGCATGCCGCACCCTCCTTGCCCGGCGCTGCCGTTACGAGGTCAGGTCGATCATCTGCTGCACATCCGCCCCATCCCGCAGGGTCTGCTGCCACTGTTCGATGGTGCGCTCCATCAGCCGCTGGCGAGTCTCGCTCTCGATCTCGCGATCGGCCTCAAACTCCAGCGTCTGCACCACATGAAAGCCCCACGCGCTGGGCACCACCCCGCTGGTCTGGCCCGGCGTCATGCTGAAGGCGATCTCCTCGACTTCCGGCACCAGCAGCCCACCACGGGGGAACCAGCCCAGGTCGCCCCCGATATCGCGGGTCGTCACGTCCACGGAATACTCGGCGGCCAGCGCGGCGAAGTCCTCGCCGGCGGTCAGGCGGGCCAGCACTTCCTCGGCCTGCTGCTGGGTGTTGACCAGGATATGGCGGGCATGGACGTGCTCGGCGCGGGTTGGGACGCCGTCCAGGATCGGCGCGATCAGCCGGTTGGTCATCAGGTCCAGCCGGATGGCCTCACGAAACTCCTCGGGCGTATAGTAGCTGCTATTCAGCCAGCTGTCGAAATACTCCTGCCCGGTCTCAGCGACCATCCCGGCGATGAACTGATCGACTTCGGCATCCGACACCGTGATGCCCTGCGCGGCGGCCTGCTGGCGGATCAGTTCCTGCTCGATCAGCAGGTCAAGCACCTGCTGGCGGTAGCCGCTCTGATCGGCCACCTGAAAGCCCAGCGCCGCCTGGCCGGCCTCAAAGCGGGCCAGCTCGCGCTGGAAGGCCTCGACGCTGACCGGCTGGCCGTTGACCAGCGCCGCCACCCCGTCCCCGGTCTCGGCGGGCGCTCCGCCCGGCTCCCCACCCGGCGCCGGTGTGAAATCGAAAGCGGGCGTGGCGCCGGAGCCGGCCCCGCAGGCTGCCAGCAGCAGGGCTGCTGCCGCCATCAACACGCTGGAGAGTCTCAGGGGATGCAAACGCTTCACTTATCCTCGCATAGATGGATTCTGCAACCGCGGACAGTCTACTCGCAAGGGTTCCATTTGGCAACCCTTGCCCCGGTTGCGGCGCGCGGGCGATCGATGCTATGCTGGCGCGTGATGGGGACCGTCCGCGGTGAGGCGCCGATGAGCATCCTCAGACATCTGCCCGGGAGCGCGGCAACGGGCCTGGTCGTGGTGGGCTGGCTGGCGGCGCTGACACTGGCGCCTGCTTCCGGCGCCGCCGCGGCGCAGACCAGCGGCTGCTACGGCGGATCGCCCAACGGCCAATGCGAGCCAGGGATGGGCGAATCCTGCCACTCATGCCCGGCGGACTGCGGTCGCTGCCGCAGCGAGCCGGAGGAACCGGGCAACCCGTGCGACAACGACGCAGTCTGCGAGGCGGATCGGGGCGAAACCCCGATCAACTGCGGCGACTGCGCCTCCGTCTGCGGCGACCAGATCTGCGCCCCGCATGAGGTGGACAGCTGCGCCGCCGACTGCCCGCTGACGCTGACCTGCGGCGACGGCGTGTGCAGCGCTCTGGAGAGCTTCTCCACCTGCCCGCTGGACTGCGATCCGCCCACCCGCACCCCGACCCTCACCGCGACGCCTTCTGCCACGGCGACCCCGCAGGCCACGGATACGCCGACCACCCCGCCCCCGACGGACACCGATACGCCCGAGCCGCTCGCCCCCACCGCGACCGATACGCCCGTGACGCGCCAGCCGCCCGCCGCGCCGACTTCCACGCCGACGCCGGCTCCGGCAGGCCGACCCGTCTGCCGGGTGGTGGGCCTGGCCGAGATCGACCGGCGGGCGGCGCGCGCTTTTGTGCAGGCCAGCGGCGGCTACTCGGCTCCGATCTGGCTGATCTGCGAGGAGCCCCCCGACGAAGTATGCCTGCCCGCCGACCCGATCCTGCGGCTGGCGGCGGACGACCTCCCCGCTGTGCAGCTGCTGGACTGCGGCATCACCGGGAAATGCCGCTCGCTGGCTGCCACGGCGCTGGAGGAGACGGAGGTCTGCTGGCAATCCGGGGATGGCGGCGGCCCGCGCTGCAACCCGGGCTGCTCGTTTGCCCGCGCAGCGGAGGATCAGCCGGCTCTGCCGCCAAACTCCCTGCCGCCGCTGATGCTCGCCTGCGCGGCTGGCGGCGCGCTGCTGCTGCTGGCCGTGCTGCTGGTGGTGCGCCGCCGCCGCGAGCCGGACAGCGAAGCGGTCGAGGACGACAGCTCGCCCGAAAGCGGCTGACTCCCCCGCACAGGCTCGACCCCATCCGCTGCTCCTGGTTGCGCCGCGCAGCCGGATCGTAGTATGTTTGCGCAACGCCGATTCATTGCTTCAGGAGTGACAGGCATAGATGGACGGACTGACTCTCTCCCGCCAGCGGCAGCCCTTACTTCCGCTGCGCAGCTGGCTGCTGATCGCCGCGGCTGCCGGGACTGGCTTCCTGCTCGCCTTTAACGCGGCCAGCGCGGCCGCCGCCGATCAGGGCCACGCGGCGGAGCTGGCGCGCCCGCCCTACGGCGTCTGCGGGGACAAGACCTGTGACAGTTATGCGCCGTACAACGAGAACTGCCGCAACTGCCCGCGGGACTGCGGCCGCTGCGAGAGCGACGATCCGCCCGACCGCGGCTGTGACAATGACGGCATCTGTGAGCCTGAACGCGAGGAAGGCACGTTCAACTGCGGCGACTGCCCCTCGGTGTGCGGCGACCAGATCTGCGCCCGGCATGAGGTAGACACCTGTGCCGCCGACTGCCCGCTGACCCTCACCTGCGGCGACGCCATATGCAGCGCACTGGAGGACTTCACTTCGTGCCCGCTGGACTGCGCCCCGGCGACCGTGGAGCCAACGGCCACCACGCGCCCCGCCGGGCCGCCGCCCGCCACCGACGAACCCACAGCAGAGCCGGCAGCCGAGGCCACAGGCACAGCAACAGACTCGCCCACAGCCACCCCGACGGACCTCCCAACCGCCACCAGCCCGCCCACCAGCACGGCGACTGACACACCCTCCCCGGAACCCGAGACCCCGGACGAGCCGCCGCCGCCCGAACCGACGGATGCGCCGCCGGCCAAACCGGTGGGGCTGGCTCGCTTCATCGTGCCGGGAGGCATCGCACTGGGGGCAGCCGGGCTGGGGCTGCTGGCGTTCTTCGGCTTCTTCCGCCGCCGCCGCGACGAAGATATCGAGTACTCTGAGGGGGATGACGACCTGCGCCGCTGAGTCTGGAAGCCAGCAGGCCAATATCACAGGGGCAGCGCGATCCACCGGCTGCCCCTGTTCGATCCGTAACCGCTCGCCCGTCAGCTGGTGATCTTCACCTCCCAGCGGCGCAGCGACTCCAGCTCCTGGTGGGCCGTCATGTCGAGGTGGATCGGCGTCAGGGAGACGCACCCCTGCGCCACCGCCCACACGTCAGTGCCGGCCTCGTCCTCGTCGCCGGTCGGGCGGTCGCCGCCGATCCAGTAATAGGGGTGGCCGGACGGGTCGATGCGCTCAACGAGCACATCGTGATAGCGGCGGCGCCCCTGGCGGGTCACTTCCACGCCCCGGACGGGCAGCAGCGGCACGTTAACGTTGAGCAGAGTCATCTCCGGCAGGGGATGGGCCAGCAGCACCGGCACCAGCCGCGCGGCGATGGCCGCCGCGTGGTCGAACTGCTGCTCGGTATAGGAGTTCAGCGAGACGGCGATGGCCGGGACGCCGAAGATGACCGCCTCCATGGCGGCGGTGACCGTGCCGCTGTAGGTGATGTCCTGGGCCAGGTTCGCGCCCTGGTTGACACCGCTGACCACGATATCCACCGGCTCCTTGATGAACCCCATGAGCGCCAGCGCGATGGCATCGGCGGGCGAGCCGCTGCAGGCAAAGCCGGGCGTGCCATCGGCCAGCGCCGCCGGCTGGATGCGCAGGGGATCGTGCAGCGTCTTGCGATGGCCGGCGGCGCTCTGGTTCTGCGCCGGGGCCATGACCGTCACCGCGGCGCCCTCGATGCCGCGCAGCGCCTTCTGCAGCGCCAAGATGCCCGGCGCATAGATGCCATCGTCATTCGTCACCAGGATATGCATGGGGTTTCTTCCTCCGAATACGGCTTCATCGGCTGCCGTCCCGGAATAGAGTACCTCGCTCCTGTTAACCCCGGTTTAAGCCTCCGCCGCGATGACTTCCAGCCGGCCGTCCTGCTCCACCAGCCGCCCGACCGGGATGCGCGCATCGTGGATGAAGATCAGGAGCGCGTCGTGGGCCAGCGCCCATTTCTGCCAGTGGCGCTTGGTCTCCAGCGTCACCAGCGGCTCGACATCGTAGGCGGTCATCCACGCCAGCCGGGCGAAGTGGGCCGCCAGCGAGGCCATGTCGCAGACGTACAGGGCCGCCTGCCCGCCCGCCTCGAAGACGACCGACTGGTGAGCGCGGGTGTGGCCGGGGGTCACCACGCAGCGCATGCCGGGGACGACCTCCGTCTCGCCGTCGAGCAGGCGCATCTGCCCGGAGGCCAGCAGCGGCGCGAAGTTGAACGCGTAGTAGGTGCCGCGGGTGCGCTCGTTGGGGAAGGCGGCATCCGCATATTCCAGCCGCTGCACCCAGTACTCCGCATTCGGGAAGGCCGGCATGATCTGCTCGCCTTCCAGCCGGGTGTTGCCGCCGCAGTGATCGGCGTGCAGGTGCGTGTTGATGACCAGATCGACATCCTCCGGCCGCACCCCCTGCCGCGCCAGCCCCTCGATCAGGCTGCCGTCCGGGCGGGTGAGCGACAGGTTCCGCGCCGCCCGCGGGTCGATCTTGCTGCCGATGCCGGTATCGACCACAATGATGCGCCCGGCAGCGCGCACCAGCAGGCAGTGATGCGCCATCGGGATCAGGCCGTCGGGGCCTGGAGGGACGACGCGCTCCCACAGGACGCGGGGGACCAGCCCGAATACCCCGCCGGGGTCGGACAGCACCTGCCCATCGTTGATCAGCGTGATCTGGATGTCTCCGATCTGGATCATACACCTGCCCTGCCTGTGAAGGGGTTGAGAGCATCAGCTTACCGCCCGGCGCCCGCGCCCGCAAGCGCCCCCCGGCACCCATTATCTCGAAAATGCCCCCCTTTTTGCTTACTTTCGGGTTGACATTTGCACGCTGTTCTGGCATGCTAGATAATTGTCTCGCCAATAGCAGCCGCCCGGTGTTCGTGCTGGCAGCATCCCCGCCGCCAGCCATCGGGCAGATGGACGCCAGGCGGTTGCCCGGGTAACAGCAGGTGTGTAGTGCAATCGGGAACACCTTTATCACCAGAAGCGTATTGAGGAAGGTAGTCGAGCCATGTCTACCGAACGTCATTCGCAAGGCAACATTCCCCCCATTGAACCCCAACTGGATACCGATGAAGGCTACTGGTCTGCGCTGCTTAAGGAAGGTGAGTTTGCCAGCAGCAGTTCGCCAGGGGCCGGCGGATGGGAAACCTATGGCCGCCACCTGGGAGATTCGCTGCACAACGGCGGCTCTCAGCACCCCACTGCCCACGACTGGGCAATCGCCCAGCAGGCGCACAGCCAGGATGAGACCATCGACCTGGTGGTGACAGGCTACAACCGGGGCGGGCTGCTGGTTTCGTGGAACAGCCTGCGGGGCTTTGTGCCAGCCAGCCAGCTGGTCAACTTCCCGGTCGATGCGGACGAGGCCACCCGGCGCGATCTGCTGGCCCGGCGCGTCAACCAGCGGCTGCGCCTGCGGATCATCGAGCTGGAGGTCTCGACTAACCGGCTGATCCTCTCCGAGCGCGCGGCCCAGGTCCAGCCGGGCCAGCGCGCGGCCACCCTGACCACCCTCAACGCCGGCAGCATCATCGAAGGCACCGTGACCAATTTATGTGATTTCGGCGCCTTCATTGATCTGGGAGGCGTGGAAGGGCTGATCCACATCTCCGAGCTGTCCTGGGGGCGCGTCTCCCACCCGCGTGATATCCTGTCCACCGGCCAGCGCGTGCGGGTGTACATCATGTCGGTCGATCAGGAAAGCGAGCGCATCGCGCTGAGCCTGAAGCGCCTTCAGCCCGACCCGTGGGAATCCGTTGATCGCCGCTACGAGGTGGGGCAGACGGTAGAAGGCGTGGTCACCAACGTGGTGGACTTTGGCGCCTTCGCCTGCATTGAGGAAGGGCTGGAGGGGTTGATCCACATCTCCGAGCTGGCCGAGGGGCAGTTCCTGCACCCCCGCGCCGTGGTGAAGGAGGGCAGCCGGATCAAGGCCCGCATCCTGAACATCGACGGGCCGCACCGGCGGCTGGGGCTGAGTCTGCGCGGCATGGACAGCAACGGCCATGACGATCTGTTCGGGTGAGCGCGCTCCCGTTCGGGGCGCTCAGGGGGCCGCATGCGGCCCCTTTTGTGTCCGGCGGGGTGATTGCTGGATCAGGTCAGCCATGCTACTATCGCCCCATGATCCCACCAGTGACCGATAGACGAATGCCGCTGAACGATGGCCTCTGATCGCCGCCCGAATCCCCCGGCGAAGGAAACCCGGCAGGCAGGAGTGCCCGGCGCAGGCGCCGGGCCGGCCAGCGCACCACCGGCCAGCACGCCGCCTGCCCGGCCGACACCGGCAGCGCCGACCCCGGCCCCGGGCGCTGCCC
>DAOTXW010000103.1:0-106844 GCA_034435035.1 Anaerolineae bacterium
CTGGCCAACGACATCGCCCGCACCTGGGCGGAGTTGTTCATCCAGTGGCGCAACGAAGAGAACCAGAAGGTGCGCCGCGAGGATCGGATCGATGCGCAGGTCATCGACGATCCGCGCTATGTGCTGGAAAGCCCCAAGACAACCATCAACACAGCCGCCGGCGGCATCCTGGGTTTCGTGATCGGGGTGGGCATCGTCTTTGTCCTCGAGTATCTGGAGGCCGGGGTCATTCGCTCGCCTGAGGACGTGGATCGTTTTCTGGAAGTCGCCGTGCTCGGCGCGATTCCCCCTGTTGAGGGCTGAGTGCGCCGTCTGCTGACTCACTGAATGAGGGAGTATATGACCCAGCCCAACCTGATCACCCTGACCAACCCGCGCTCGCCGGCCAGTGAGGCTTACCGGACGCTGCGCACCAATCTAATCTTCTCCAGTCTCAATGAGCCGCTTCAGACGCTGGTCGTGACCAGCCCGGCGCCTGAGGAGGGCAGGAGCACTGCGCTGGCAAACCTGGCTGTGACGATGGCGCAGGGCGGCAAGCGCACCATTCTGGTGGACTGCGACCTGCGCCGCCCCGGCCAGCACGACATCTGGGGTGTGAGCCTTGAGCCGGGCCTCACCACCATGGTGCTCGAGGGGCTGTCTTCGCCGCCGCTGCGTGAGGTGGGCGTGGAAGGTTTGCAGGTGCTCACCAGCGGCCCGCTGCCCGGCAACCCGGCGGATTTCCTCGGCTCGCCGCGCATGGATGCTATTGTCCAGCAGCTCAGAGATTCGGCGGATATCGTGCTGTTCGACGCGCCGCCCGTGATCGCGGTGACCGACGCCGTCCTGCTGGCGACCCGCCTTGATGGGGTTCTGCTGGTCATGCGGGCGGGCAGCACGCGGCGCGATCACGCCGAGCGCGCCCGCGACCTGCTGGCGCGCGTCAACGTAAGAATAGTAGGCGCCGTCCTCACCAATGCCAGCGTTGATTCGAGCATGGGTGGTTACTACGGCCAATAGATACCCCGCAGGGGGCTGCTCCAGCAGGTCCGGGGAGGTGGAGATATGGTCAAGCACATGACGCACGCACGGCTGCACCGATACGATCAGATTGCCCTCAAGGATTTGCGAGCCCTCGACCGGGACCGCACAGTCGTGCTCCTGCCTGTGGGCATGCTGGAGGAGCACGGCGATCACCTGCCCTTCGGAGTGGACAACTTCGCCGCTGAGGCGGTGACGCTGGCTGCCGCGTCGTGGCTGCTGGACAACGATCACCGTCTGCATGTGCTCCTGATGCCTCTGCTTCCCTATGGGGCAGATCCGATCGATACGCGCCGCCCCGATCTGTTTGCCGCAGCAGGCAGCGTGGCGATCAGCCATGCGGCGCTCAAGCTGCTGGTTATGGAGATCGTCGAACAGCTGGTGCGTTTTGGCTTCCGCCATGTGTTCCCGGTCAACTTCCATGGAGGGCCCGGTCAGAGCATCGTGCTGGAGGAGGTCTGTGCCGAGATGCGTGCCCGTCACCCCGGCCTGGTGATGTACGAGCCGTCCGGCTACGTGATGGCGGGCGCGGCTCTGGACGTGATCCCCGGCCTGGCGACTCTGCTGGGACGTCCCCTGACGACGGCTGAGGAAGTGGCACTCAAGGGCAGCATCCATGCCGGCATGTTCGAGACTTCGCTGATGCTGAGTCTGCGCCCTGATCTGGTCGATCCGTCCTATCGGCATCTGCGCACTATCGAATGGAACCAGCTGTATCACATGCCCGACTGGCCCGGCTATGTGGGCGCTGGCCCCTCTCATGCCAGTGCTGAGGTAGGCGCTGCGGTGCTGCGCTGGCGAGGCGTGCGGGCGGCGGCCCTGATCCACCGGGCGATGGATGGCGAAGATCTGTCCGGGCTGCGCCGCCACCCCGTCTGGCTGGATGAAGGCGAGCCGGACTCCATCACAGAGGCCCCGGGTGACGATGAACTGCCCCCCCGCGACCCTGTCCATGATTCCCGGCCAGAGATGTTCATCTCCCGTGAACAGATAGAGCAGGCCCGCGCCGCAGCAGATCAGGCCGATAACCCATCCCATGAGGATAGGACGCCGCCCTCATCACTTTTTGAGACTCGCCCCGGTGGCCTGTCGGGACCAGAGCTCTCGGACAGCCCACCTGCCGCCGAGTGAACCGTGAGCTGGCCTGTATGGCTTACCCAGGGAGACGCCGCTGATGAAAGGCCTGATTCTCTCCGGGGGTAAAGGCACTCGCCTTTACCCGTTGACCTATACTCGCGCCAAGCAGCTGATCCCGGTGGCTAACAAGCCGGTGCTGATCCGGGTTATCGAGGCAATCCGCGACGCCGGTATCACCGAGATCGGTATTGTCATTGGGGATACCGGCCCGGAGATCCGTGAGGCGGTGGGTGATGGCAGCCGCTGGGGGGTGGCGATCACCTACATCCCCCAGGAAGCGCCGCTGGGGCTTGCCCATGCGGTCAAGATCGCGCAGGATTTCCTCGGCGAAGACCGGTTCGTGATGTTTCTGGGCGACAATGTTATTCAAGGCGGCATCAGCTCTTTGATCCGCCAGTTTGCCTCCAGCGATTGGAACAGCCAGATCGTCCTCAAGCAGGTAGCGGATCCACAGCATTTCGGCGTGGCCGAGCTGGATGGCGATGGCCGGATCCGGCGCCTGATCGAGAAGCCGAAGGACCCCCCCTCGGATCTCGCGCTGGTGGGCATCTACATGTTCGACGCCAATATCTTCAGAGCGGTGCAGGCGATCCAGCCTTCGGCGCGTGGCGAGCTGGAGATCACCGATGCCATTCAATGGCTGGTTTCCAGCGGCTACCGCGTGTTTCCCTATGTGCATCAGGGCTGGTGGATCGACACCGGCAAGCCCGCGGACATGCTGGACGCGAATGCGCGCGTTCTGGAGGAGCTGGTGCCCACCATTGCGGGCATCATCGAAGGCGATTCGTATGTCGATCCCCGCGTCACGGTGCAGGAAGGGGCGCACATCATCAATAGCATCGTGCGCGGCCCCGCCATCATCGGGGAGCGCACCCTCATCAAGGACAGCTTCATTGGGCCGTTCACCAGCGTCTATCATGATGTTGTCATCGAGAACAGCGAGTTGACGCGTTGCATTGTGCTGGAGCACAGCCGCATCCTGAACATCCCGATCCGCATCGAGGATAGCCTGATCGGGCGCAATGCAGCCGTGGAGCATGATAACCATAAGCCGCGCTCGTTGAAGCTCAATCTGGGGGATCACAGCGTTATCAGGCTGCCCTGATTCTCATCCCTCGTGGGCCTGCCGCTGGAGACCTGCCGAAGCCGTCACCGGTCTTCCCGGACCGGTGCGGCTGATGTGCTACAATACGCCTGCCGCGGGTCGCTTGCTCGATCTCCCGTGCATACGCTGGCTCAGCTAAAGGATGCAAAACCGTGAAGGATCTTCTTGGCCGTCTGGCGGCCCAGCTTGGGCTGCGCCGCCAGCAGGTAGAGCGAACGGCTGCCCTCTTTGATGAAGGCAGCACGATCCCCTTTGTTGCCCGCTATCGTAAAGAGATGACTGGCGGCCTGGATGAAGCCCGGCTGGCTGAGTTCCGCGATCGGCTCAATGCGCTGCGTCGGGTCGAGGAGCGGCAGCAGGTGGTGCTGAGGTCAATTGAGGAGCAGGGGGTGCTGACCCCGGAGCTGGCGCAGGCCATCGAGGCAGCAGACACGCTGCAGGCGGTGGAAGACCTGTACCTGCCGTTCAAGCCGCGCCGGCGTACCCGCGCAAGTGCGGCTCGCGAGCGCGGCCTTGAGCCGGTTGCTGCCTGGATCCTGGCGCAGGAGGTGTTCGATCTCAGCCGCGAGGAAGCTGTAGCCGGTTATCTCTCGGATGAGGTGCCTGCCCCCGAGGATGCGTGGCAGGGGGCGCGCGATATCGTGGCAGAGGTGATCGCCGATGATGCTCACGGGCGAGAACTGGCTCGCCAGATCGCCTGGCAGACCGGTGAGCTCCGTGCCGTGCTGACCGACCCGGACAAGGACCCGCGCCGCACCTATGAAACCTATTATGCCTTTAATAGCCGTCTAAAGGCGCTCAAACCCCATCAGGTCCTGGCCATCAACCGCGGCGAAGCGGAGGGAGCGCTGCGCTTGAGCGTGGCGGTCGATGCCGATTCGACTCTGGATGCGCTGCGCCGGCTCTACCCTCCCGATGCACGTTCTCCGCTGGCCGGCGATCTGGCCCGGGCCGTGGCGGATGGGTATGAGCGCCTGATCGCGCCGGCCATCGAGCGGGAGATCCGGCGCCATCTGAAGGAATGGGCCGATCAGCACGCCATCAGCGTGTTTTCAACCAACCTGCGCAGTCTGCTGCTGACACCGCCCATCCGTGGGCTGACGGTTCTGGGGATCGACCCTGGCTTCCGCACAGGCTGCAAAGTGGCCGTGGTGGATGTAACGGGGCGGGTGCTGGAGACCGGCACGATCTACCCTCATGAGCCGCGTCGGGACGTGTCCGGAGCGATGGCCGCGCTCAGCCGCTGGGTTGAGCGTCACTCTGTGGCGCTGATCGCGATCGGCAATGGCACAGCCGGTCGCGAGACGGAAGAGCTGGTTGCCACCCTGATCCTCGGCCGGGCGGATCGCTCGCTGCGCTATCTGCTGGTCAGCGAGGCGGGCGCGTCGGTCTATTCGGCCAGCCCGCTGGCCCGGGCGGAGCTGCCCGATCTGGACGTGAGCCTGCGCGGCGCGGTCAGCATCGCGCGCCGCGTCCAGGACCCGCTGGCGGAACTGGTCAAGATCGATCCCCGCAGCATTGGCGTCGGCATGTACCAGCATGATGTCGATCAGAACGCGCTGGCGGAGGCGCTGGCCCGCGTCGTTGAGAGCGTGGTCAACGCGGTGGGCGTGGACGTCAACACGGCCTCGCCGGCGCTGCTCCAGTATGTGGCCGGTGTCGGCCCCCGTCTGGCAGAAAAAATCGTAGAGCATCGCGATCGCCACGGAAACTTCCCTGATCGCGAGTCGATCCGGCAGGTTCGAGGAATGGGTGACCGGACCTTTGAGCAGGCCGCCGGGTTCCTGCGCGTGCCCGGGAGTGCCAACCCGCTGGATCGGACAGGCGTTCACCCTGAAAGCTACCCTGCTGTTGAGGCGATCCTGCGCGCGCTCAGCCTTGAGCTGGACGACCCTGACCTGGCGGCACGGCTGGGCGCGTTGCAGCCCGCCCTCGACGTGGAAGCGCTGGCGCGCCGGTTGGGGATCGGCGCCCCGACCCTGATGGACATCCTGCGCGAACTGCAGCGGCCGGGCCGCGACCCTCGCGAAGATGTCCCGGCGCCTATCCTGCGTGGCGATGTGCTCAGGCTGGAGGATCTCCGGCCGGGAATGCGTCTGAGCGGCACCGTGCGCAATGTGGTTGACTTCGGCGCATTTGTGGACATCGGGGTGAAGCAGGACGGTCTGGTGCACATCTCGCAGATGGCGGATCGCCGGGTGTCGTCCCCCTATGAGATCGTCAGTGTGGGCGATGTGGTTGCCGTCACCGTGCTCAGCGTGGACCTGGAGCGCGCCCGGGTCGCGCTGAGCATGAAAAGCTGACCGGGCCGCCGCCCTGATTGCTTCCGTGTGTGTGTGTGCTGGATTCCTCTTGCGTATTGCGTTCACATGGTTATCATTATGCGCCATTCTTCACTTCAGATAGGGGGTGAGAGTGGCCAAGCACAATTTTCTGTATCAGCAGGCGGTCTATTACGATATCGTCTTCGACCGTGATGTCAGCTGCGAAGTAAACTTCATCCACGATCTCTACTGCCATTTCACCGGGCGCGAGCCGCAGTCTGTGCTGGATATTGCCTGTGGTCCTGGTTACCATGCGCGCGAATTCGCCCGCCGCGGGCTGCGTGCTGTGGGGCTCGATCTGCGCGAGGAAATGATCGCCTTTGCCCGCGATAAGGATGCGCTGGAAGGGCTGGCCCTGGAGTGGATCGCACAGGACATGCGTGATTTTCAGCTCGCTCGCCCGGTGGACATCGCCTTCACCATGTTCGATGGTCTGGATGCTCTGACTCAGAACGCCGATCAGGTGCACCACTTCCGGGCGGTGGCGAATAACCTGACCTCGCACGGCGTCTACCTCGTTGATTTGACCCATCCCCGCGATCTCTCCTTCACTCACTATCGGGACTTTCGCTATCGTGGTGAGCGCGGAGGCGTCGAGGTGGAGATCGTCTGGGGCACCAATCAGCCCCGTTATGATCTGGGCACTGGCGTGGCCCGCGTAGAGCTGGAGATGCATATCAACGATCACGGTCAGCATCAGGTGATCCGGGATTCAGCCGATGAGCGGCTTCTGTACCCCCAGGAGCTGAGCCTGATCGCCGATCTCAGCGGTCGGATGCGGATGGTTGGGCTGTACGGGTCTTACGACCTGAATCAGCCCCTGGATTTCTCACCGGCATCCGAGCGCATGCTGGTGGCGTTCCAGAGGGTGGACTGAGATGACCACTCTGCACGATACCACCGCTGGCGGTTGGCTTTCCCACAAGCTCGAGGCGGTTCGTCTGCCGGAGAAAGGCGGCTATGGCATGATCGCCCGGGAATGGATACGCAGAGGCGAGGTAGTCGCCGTCTGGGGGGGGAATGTCCTCACCGCATCGCAGCTGACTGAACTGCATGAGATCGCCCGCCGCTACAGCGTGCAGATCGAGGAGGATCTCTATCTGGTGACAACTCGCGCCTACGACGAGGCGGACTTCATCAACCATTCCTGCGAACCCAACCTCGGATTGTGCGGCCAGATCGCCCTGGTCGCCATGCGCGATATTGAGCCGGGCGAAGAAGCCTGCCTCGACTATGCCATGTGCGATGGGACAGCCTATGACGAGTTTGACTGCTCCTGCGGATCGTCTTCCTGCCGGGGCAGGGTGACGGGCGATGACTGGCGGCGGCCTGAGCTATGGGATCGCTATCATGGATACTTCTCGCCGTATCTCCAGCGCCGCATCGATCGCCTGCGGGCGGAGGCCAATTTGGCCAACGAGGAGAAGCCATCGGCTGCCCAGCCGGATGGCCAGTAAGGAGGCAGCATGGATATCGCAGAACGCAGCCGCAGGATTGAATCCTATGGACGGGCCGCCGACCTGCTGGAGGCAGCCCTTGCCGAGTTTCCCCGTGCGATGTGGGATTACCGCAGCCCCGACGATCCCTGGACGGTTCGGGCGATCATCATCCATCTCGCCGACAGCGAGGCGAACTCGTATGTACGCTGCCGCCGGTGTATCGCCGAGCCGGGCAGCACCGTGATGGCCTACGACGAGAATCGCTGGGTTGAGGCGCTTCAGTATGGCGATCAGGACCCTGATGCGGCGGTGGCGTTGTTTCGCCACCTGCGAGCAGCCACCTACCGCCTGATCCACGGCCTGACCGGGCCGGTATGGGATCAGACCATCGAGCATCCCGAGAACGGCACGATGACACTGGAGGACTGGCTGGTCGTCTACGAGGATCATGTCCCGGCTCATATCCGACAGATGCGCGCCATCTTCGAAAGGTGGCGTACATCTTCTGCCGCCGGGTAGTCGGTCGCGATATCCGTTAATATCATGACCTGTCTGCTCGGCGCTGGCTGATCAAAAGCAACGTTCCTCAAGGCGCCCATCCTGCCGGCTGCTTCAGCCGCGGCGCCCGCCGACATCTCCCTTCAGCAGGGCAAGCTCACAACCCGCTCTCGCCTGCCGATCTGGCAGCACGCAGCGGCCCGGGTGACATCTGTCAGCCGGATGAGATGACACAAAGACTCGACAACACCAAATTATCTGCTAAAATGTGTGTAATTCTATAAAATCTCCCTTTTGTGGAGGATTCTTTGTCCGATTCTGCGCCTGACCCGGTATCCAACCGCCGCCGTGGCCGGGTAACTCGCCTTGATAGCAGTTCCTTGACCTTTCACTGGATTGTGCCGGCTGCGCTGATTCTGCTGGCGCTGGCGCTGGTGGTGCTGGTGGGGGTGGTGATCCTCCTCGTCTTCGGATTGGGCACGCTGTAACCGCATCTCTCGCTGATAGGAGCTTCTCCGTGACCCTGACTGCCCTGCTCCCCTTCGTCTCCGCTGCCGTCATGCTGGTCTTTGTCGTGCTGGTCTTTCGCCGCTACCTGGTCAAAGGAGGCCGGGCCGGGCATCTGCTGCTGTGGGGCATCGGCCTGCTGATGTATTTCATCGGCAGCCTGACCGAGGCGCTGCATACGGCCATGGGCTGGAGTGGGCTGGTCTTCCGGCTGTGGTATCTGTTTGGCGCGATGCTTGTCGCCGCCTGGCTGGGGCAGGGCACCGCCGAGCTCCTGATCCGCAGCCGCATCGGAGGGGTGCGGCTGTCGCGCCTCCTGCTGGCGATCCTGCTTGTGGCGTCTCTCTATGGCGCGTACAGGGTTTTCTCTGCCCGGCTGGCCCCCATCATGATCGCGGATGAGGTGGTCGCTGTGCGGCCTGCTGACGGCTTTGACGAGGCGGACATAGTGTCCGCGGCGGCGGGCGCGCTGCAGGGGACGGCCCTGCGCGATGGAGCGATCTCCGATCGCAGCCTGACCCCGCTGGCCAAGTCTTTGCTGGCGGAAGCGGCTGCGCTGGGCGCCGAGGTGCCGGTGCCGGTCGATGTGCAGCCGGGCATACTGCCGGCTATCAGTGCAAGCGTCGGGAATCGGGCTGTCAGCGTAACGTCTTACGGGCCAACTTCCCTGATGGTGACCATCGAGGGAGACCCCGCGGGGGAGATCGATCTGGCCGTCGGCCGCGAGCTGTATGGCCATGCTATCGTCAGCCCTGGCGTGCGCTCACTCACCCCGTTCTTCAATCTGTATGGTGTCATCCTGCTGGTTGGTGGCGCGATCTATTCAGCCTGGATCTTCCTGCGCAAGCGCATCATGCCAAACCGCGTGATCGGCAATGTCCTGATCGCTGCCGGCTCGATGATGCCGGCGGTGGGGGGTCTGTTAAGCCGGTTCGGATTGAGTGGATTTCTCTACATCAGCGAACTGCTGGGCGCGATCCTCATCTTCGTCGGCTTTATCGCAGCCACGACGCGGCCGGAGCTGGCACCAGAAAGATCCCCGGCGATCGCGCCGGCCAGCGGCGCTCGCTGAATACGTTGGCTTACCGATTGCGGTATGCATTCTCCTTGTCCTTCTGACGGGTGGGGGAGAACAGGACTCCCCCACCCGAAGGGAGGCAATGCACACCGCCTCATCTTCTGAATACAACCGGTAGAATGTCATCATGTGGCGAAAACGACTCCAGCTGGGCTTGATTCATACCGCCGTGGCGATCACTCTGGTGCCGTTCACCAGCACACTGAACCGGGTGATGATCTATGAGATGGGGCTGGCCGCTACGATCGTCACGCTGCTGGTAGCGCTGCCTTACTTCTTCTCGCCGATTCAGGTCGCGGTCGGCTCCTATGCCGACCATCACCCGGTACTGGGGCTGCGCCGCACTCCCTACATCGCGCTGGGCCTGGTGATGTGCGTGGGCGGCGCGTTCCTGGCTCCACTGGCCGTCCGCCTGATCCAGGCGCAGGGATGGTCCTTTGCGACGCTGGCGCTCAGCGCGGCGGCCTTTGGCTCGTGGGGGATGGGCTACAACTTCGCGTCGGTCTCATACCTCTCCCTGGCCTCTGAGATCGACCCGCAGGGCCGCAGCCGCACCATCTCGACCATGTTCTTCATGATGATCCTGGGCATTATCTTCACTGCCATCGCGGTCGGCCGGATCGTCGATCCTTATTCCCCTGCGGCACTCCAGCGCGCCTTTCAGATGGTCGGCCTGGTCGCGCTGGGTACCGGCCTGGTCGGCCTGGCCGGGTTAGAGCCGCGCTTGACGGCTGATGCACCCGCCGAGCAGCGTTATTCGTGGCGGCAGATGGCCGGAACTGTGGCGGGCAATCCCCAGGCGCGCTTCTTCTTTGTCTACCTGGTGATCTTGCTGGCAGCGCTGCTGGGACAGGATGTTCTGCTGGAGCCCTTTGGCGCGCAGGCTCTGGACCTCTCCGTGCAGGCTACCACCCGGATCACCTCGATCTGGGGGGTCTGTATGCTGGCTGCGCTTATGGCCGCCAGCTGGTTCCAGACGCGCTTCAGCAAACGGGGCGTGGCCCGGGTGGGCGCCTGGGGCGCTCTGGTGGGCTTTGTCGCCATTGCAGCCACCGGGCTGATCGCCAGCCCTGCGTTGTTCTATGGTGGCATCGTGGTGCTGGGCCTGGGTACCGGCCTGTCCACAGTATCCAATCTGTCGCTCATGCTCGATATGACGACCCCGCAGAACGTCGGTCTCTACATCGGGGCCTGGGGCATGGCCAATGCCATTTCCCGCCTGATCGGTCAGGTGCTGAGCGGCGCAGTACGCGATGCGATTTCCGTCGGCCTGGGGAGCCCATTGGGTGGCTACATCGTCGTCTTCCTGGCCGAAGCTCTGTTCCTGTTTGTCTCCGTGCTGATGCTGCGACGGATCGATGTTTCGGCCTTCCAGCAGGGCGCCGCGGCGGAGTCTGGTGCGCTGATGGAGCGGGCAGCGCTGCTGGGCGAGGTGGGCAGTTAGCCGCGAGAGCGCCCCACAATCGTTGGTGGCACAATGAGCCTTCCCGTTGGTTCCGCCGGCAGACGCACCGGCGGGGCGCACTTTTTTCTCCGCGGGCTGGCATTTACCCCATTTCTGGATACAATCCCCTGCCTGACTGAAGCCAAAGCGAGGGCCGATACTCATGCGCAACCTTCTGGTGACCGGTGGGGCCGGGTTCATTGGCAGCAATTTCGTGCACCGCACCCTGGAGCGCCATCCTGACTACAACGTGGTGGTCTACGACACGCTGACCTACGCCGGCAATCTGGATAACCTGGAAAGCGTGTCCCAGAACCCGCGTTACAAGTTTGTGCGCGGCGATATCACCGATCGCGCTGCGGTGCGGCGTGCGCTTCAGGCGAACGACATCGATACCCTGATCAACTTTGCCGCTGAGACCCATGTTGATCGCAGCATCCTCAACCCCGATGCCTTCATCCAGACCAACTCCTATGGAGTTTATGTGCTGCTCGACGAGAGCCGCCGGCACGGGCTGGAACGCTTCCTGCATGTCAGCACCGATGAAGTCTATGGCTCCATCCCGGAAGGCTGCTTCCGTGAGGGGGATCCGCTGGAACCGAATAGCCCTTATGCGGCCAGTAAGGCATCCGGCGATCTGATGGTGCGGGCTTTTCATGCCACTTATGGTCTGAATGCGGTGATCACCCGTGGAAGCAACACCTTCGGCCCCTACCAGTATCCGGAGAAGCTGCTGCCGCTGTTCATCACCAATGCCATCGATGACGAGCCGCTGCCGCTGTATGGTGATGGCATGCAGGTGCGCGACTGGCTCTATGTCGATGATCACTGCGCGGGCATCGATCTGGTCCTGCACCGGGGCCAGCCTGGCGAAGTGTACAATGTGGGCGGCGAGAATGAGCGCCGCAATCTGGATGTCGTGCGACAGATGCTGGCGATCCTGGGCAAGCCCGAATCGCTCATCCGCCCGGTAGCCGATCGCCCCGGACACGATCGGCGTTATGCGCTCGACAATGCGCGTATCCATGCGCTGGGGTGGGAGCATCAGGCTGCCTTTGAATCCGCGCTTGAGCAGACCGTGCGCTGGTATCTCGCTAATGAATGGTGGTGGCGCAAGATCAAAAGCGGTGAGTACCGCGCTTACTACGAGGCTCAATATGGTCAGCGCCTCCGTGAGTAGCTCCCGGGATACCTGGCTCCGGGCAGCGCGCGCCGCCTGCGGCCTGGGGCTGTGCGTCCTGCTGGCCGCCTGTGGAGGCGAGACGCCGCAGGCTGGTCCATCGCCCGCGCCGGGCGATGCGTCTGTGAGCGCGCCCGCTGGCGAGGCGGAGCCGTCGCCTTCCCCGACTCCGTTTAAGGCGGAGCTGGTACTCTGCCTGACGCAGGAGCCTGACGCCCTGCTGGGCCGGACCAATGCCGCCGGGCGTGCCGCTGCCGCCGCTCTTCTGCCGCGCGCAGTATCCTATGGCGCCGACTATCTGCCGGAGCCCGATCTGCTGGCTGCGCTGCCGTCGGTTGAGGCGGGTACGCTGCGTCGCGGTCCCGATGATACGCTGCTGGTGACTCTGCACTACCGTGAAGGGCTTGTATGGTCGGATGGCACGCCGTTCACCGCGGCGGATGCCCTGCTGGGCTTTTCGCTGCCCGCTTCCCCGCCTGAGGCGTCGGTGACTATCATCGAGGCGCGTCAGGTTGATGATCGGACGCTTGAGCTCACGCTGGAGGGCGACTCGGCATATCCTTATGTGCCGCCGGGGCCGCCCCTGCCCGCGCATGTGCTGGGCGGCATCGACCCCTCAGCCCTCGCAGCGTCAGATTACGCCCGCCGCCCCGCCCCGACCCTCGGGCCTTACACCCTGACCGAGTGGGTCGCGGGCAGCCACATGCTGCTGTCGGCCAATCCGAACTATCGACCCGCGCCGCCGATCCCGGTCGTCCGTATGCGCTTTCTGGCCGACCCGGCGCAGGCCGCCTCTGAGATGACATCCGGCAACTGCGATGTGATGCTGGATCCCGGGGCGGGCCACGAAGTGCTGCCCGCCCTGGCCGATGCGCAGACGGCGGGCCGACTGCGGGCGTCCGTCGTCCCCGGCGCCGTATCCGAGCAGATTATCTTCAACACCTATCCCGACCCCTTTTCCGGCCTCCCGCTGTTCGCCGATGCGCGGGTCAGGCAGGCGGCAGCCCGGGCGGTTGACCGGGCCGCGCTCGCGCAGATCGGCGTCCAGGGGCTGACGCCGGTGATGGACAGCTGGCTGCCGGCTGACCACTGGGCTTACACCAGTCCGGGCGCCTTGCCGCCCTATGACCCGGCTGCCGCGGCGGCGCTGCTCGATGCGGCAGGCTGGGTCGATGCCGATGGCGATGGCGTGCGCGAGTATCAGGGTGCGGGCGGCGTCTATGCCTGCCAGCGCGGGGAATGGCAGGTTGAGGCAGGTACGCCGCTGGCTCCGCTGCTCATCACGACCGATGATCCTTACCGGGTAACTCTTGCCGAAAAGGTGCGTGCCGACCTCGCGGCAGTGGGTGTAGGCGTCCGGGTGCAGGCGCTCCCTGCTGCAGCTCTGTTTGCTGCCGACGGCCCGCTGACACGCCGCGCCTTTGACCTGGCGCTGTTCTCCGCGCTGGCATCGCCCGATCCGGGCGGGATCAGCCGGTGGCTCGGGGCTGACGTCTTCCTGCACCCCATTGATCGCGTGCCCGTGCATCGCTGGCAGCTGGAGGAACGATGGCTAACGCCAGCCCAGCAGGTGGAGGTGCTGGCCTACGACAGCACGCCAGCCCTTACCAACAACTATCAGGGTCAAAACTTCGGCGGGTGGTGCAGCGAGGAAGCCAATCTGCTCACCGTGCAGGCTGTCCGGGCGCTGACTGTAGCCGAGAAGCAGCCGCTGTATGGGCGCCAGCAGGCGCTGGTGGCGGGGGAGGTTCCTGTGCTGCCGCTGTTCGCCCGCCCACAGGTGACTGCCAGCGCGATCTATGTCTGCGGGTTGCAGCCCGGCCCATTTGATCCCCCGACCTGGAATCTGGCGGCCTGGACGTTCGACGAGTCCGGAGCCTGCGGCCCGCCGGAGTAGCAGGATCGCCGGTGCACGACTTTGACGCGCAGCGCACCCGGGGTGAGGACGGGGAGGCCGCTCTTGACCGCTTCTTTCGCTCCCGGGGACATTACATCGAGCCGGCCACGCGCGGGCAGCAGCTGCGCGGGATCGATCGCGTCTTCCTCAAAGATGGCAAAGTAGCTTACGTGGAGTACAAGACAGACTTCCGTGCACAGGAGACTGGCCACGTCTTCGTCGAGACGATCTCGATGGATGCCAGCGATCGGGCCGGCTGGGCCTATACCAGTTCCGCGGACTATCTGGTCTACTACATCCCGGCCCTGTCAAGGATCTACGTCATTCCCCTGGAGGTCCTCCGCCGCGAGTTGCCCGGCTGGGCCGAACGCTACCCCACGCGCCCGGCGCAGAACCGGGAATATGCCACCCACGGTATCCTGGTTCCAATCGACGAGTTTGCCGCCCACACTACCCAGATATTCTCCCTGGAGGCGGGCGACGCGGGCTAAGGTGTGTCATCTCCCTGCGGCACGGACAGGTTAGCCAGCCCCAGCGGCTCGCCGAGGGCTGTGCGATGGCACTCCTCACAGGCCGGATAGACCACGTTATTGAGATCGATGAATGATGCCAGCTCTGCACCCGGCGTGCTGACATGGGCCAGATGACAGTCCACGCACAGCAGATCGCTCTCGTGGATTGGCTCAGGCCCCGCTTCCAGTGCCGCCCGGTACAGTTCGGGGTTGGCGGAGGGCAGGCTGAGCGGTGCGCCGCGCTGCCAGAGGCGGGCCGTCGCCGGCAGCCGGTTATGGAAGTGATTGGGGAAACCGACCACCAGCAGCGTCTCCGCGTGGCATTTAATGCAGCTTTCCGTAAGCAGAACGGGAACCTCAATTGTTGCCTTCTCGATAGCCTGGTCTGGCTGGCCGAGCAGGTAGATCGCCGTGTCCCGTGCGCCCAACGCCAGGGCGGTGGCGCGGTGAGGCAGCCCTCCGTTGCCCCGGTGGCAGTCGATGCAGCGGAAGGCCCCGCTGTGCTCCAGGCTGGCCGGCTCGGGGCGGTAGTGGGCGCTGGAGAGGTCGGCCAGCGGCTCCACGCCGGCCAGGGCGAACTGGGCACGATTGTAGTAAGTGCGCTCTGGCGCCATGTGACAGGAGGCGCAGAACCGGTCGCTTTCTTCCAGCCGCGAGACAACTGCTGACGGGATCGCTAACAGGGCGCCGAACAACACCAGGACAGCGGCCAGCCGGCGGGCGAGCGCCGGAGCAGAGGGGGAGGAAGCCCGCCGCATTGGCGTCAGGAGCCGTCCGGCGCCTGAGCGTGGTAGGCCACGCTGTGGATAGCGTCGGTGCCATCGGGGTACGCTGACTCCAGCAGCTGGCCGGGGCGAGACTGGGTGAAGCCGTCTTCGTCAGTGGCCCGCACGGCGGCGGTGAAGGCGCCGCTGCGCCGCGGCGTCCAGATCGTCCACCACTGAGTCCACGCCAGCGGCGACGGGCCGGGCAGTAGCTCGCACGGCTGCCACGGGCCGTCGTCGATGCTGACCTCCACCGCAGTGATGGCCCGCCGTCCGGCGTAAGCCCAGCCCTGCAGCGCGAAGCTCCCGCTGAGGGCGGTTAGGTTGGCTGGCAGCACGATCTGCGAGTTCGTCTTGACCTCCGCGATGTCGCTCCAACCGTTAGTCTCCCAGTAGCCGAGGTATCTTTCTGCAACCAGTTCGATTCCGGTGAGCCACTTGGGCATCTTCTGGCCATACAGACCGGGCATCAGAATCCGCAGTGGGAATCCGTGCTCATGGGGCAGCGGTTGCCCGTCCATCTCATAGACCAGCAGCGTATCCGGCTGGAGAATCCATTCCAGGTCCACGGCGGTGCGGTACTCATCGGCGCTGGAGAACTTGGCCCTGACGGCCTCCGGCTTGATTCCTGCCTCCTCCAGCAGCGGCTTAAGCTGGAACCCCGTCCAGGTGGTATTGCCGATCAGCCCCCCGCCCACCGGGTTGCCGATGCACTCCAGGGTGCGCATCACGCTGATACGCTCGGTGCGCATGATGTCGGCGTAGGTCACGGTCAGCGGCCTATCGACCAGCCCATGGATCGTCAGCGTCCAGTTCGCCGGGTCGATCGGCGCGGGCGTCGTTCGCCAGTGCTGCACATAGAAATGCTCCAGCGGCGTGATCGCCGTTTCCTGATCCAGTAATAGCTCGCTGTGAGCAGGATCGGGTTGTGAGAAATCAGCCGGCGTGGAGCGAGCCGCGGCGCCCGCGGCGTCCGGTTCCGGGGTGGGGGCGAAGCCATCTGGCACCAGCGTAGGGATGGCCGCAGAATCGGTATCTACCGGGCGGCAGGAAGCTGCCAGCGCCCCGGCGGCGCCAGTGACCAGGATCAGGAAGCTGCGGCGTGAGATGTGCCTGACCATGAATGCCTCGTCGGGACTCACACAGCGGCGAACGGGAGTCAATTAGGGCAGGTGGTGCGCTTCCAGACAGACGACCCCATCCATACCGACGATGGCGCCATGCCGCACGCCCGCTGGCAGGTCCAGCCGGTCGCCCGGCTCCATCTCGATGGCCCGGTCGCCCTCATCGGGCAGGGTGAACCAGATGCCGCCCTCGATGCAGTAGATCACCTTGTGGTAGTCATGCGTGTGCACCGGGTAGCGGTCGCCGCTGCTGTTGGCCCAGCGATAGCCTTCCAGCCCTTCTTCGCGCAGGGCTGCCCGGACAGCGGCTTCGGTGGGCGGCTCGCTGTGCGACCAGGGGGTGTGGCGGACACCGGTCATGACAACGCTCCTTCATCGATGGGGCTGAAAGGGGGGCGGCAATCCAACTGTCTGGAAAGCACCCAGCATGTTTCCTGGATGTGGTGCTCCTGCCCGTTGGGATCGTGATATCGCCAGCTGCTCTGATCCTGCCGGAAGATCCGGTAGCCCAGACGCTCGTACAGAGAGCGGGCGCGCAGATTCTCCTGCGCCACCGCGATGGTCGTCAGCCTGAAACCCCGCGAGCAGGCCACCTGCTCGGCAGCTCTGATCAGGTGCGATCCGATTCCGTGTCCCCGGAAGGGGGCCAGCACATGCAGCGAAAACAGGTAGGCCCGCGTATATCCATCTGCATAATCAGTATGGCTGGGCGCCAGCTGCATGAACAGCCGGCCAACCGGCCATCCCTGGCAGTCCGCCACCAGCATCGCACGCCGCCCTGTCAGGGACTCCTCAAATGTCTGCCGGAAGAGCGTTCGCAGACTCCACGCTTCGGCATCCCATTCCAGCCGCGGCAGATCGCGCTCCTGCGCGTGCCGGATGCCCACCGGCAGGTGGATCGACAGGGCAGCGAGGGCGAAGGGTGTGTCAATCATGTGCCAGCTGTTCGGGATCGCTGATGGACGATCTCACCATATAGCCCACCCCATGAATGGTCAAAATATATATCGGATGGCTGCTGTCCATCTCGACTTTGGCCCGCAGGTTGCGGATGTGGGCGCGCACCAGGTCTGGATCGCCCACTCCCGGCGGGTACTGCCACACCCTGTCCAGCAGGTCGCGTACCGAATGGGCGCGGTCCGGTGCGCTCATCAGATGGCGTAGCAGCGAATACTCCGTGCTGGTGAGCTGGATGTTTTGCTGCTCGGCAGTGGTGACCTGAAAGGTGCCGGGATGCAGGGTCAGTCCTCCCACTGAGAGCACTCCGCTCATGTCGGCGGCAGGGGTGCGGCGCAGCAGGGCGCGTACCCGGGCATTCAGCTCGCGGAGTTCAAATGGCTTCGTCAGGTAATCATCGCCCCCCATGTCCAGGCCCCGCACGATGTCATCCGTCCGCCAGCGGGCGCTCAGAAACAGGATCGGAATCGGCTGATACCGGGGATCAGCCCGCAATTCAGCGCAGAAGCTTAGCCCGTCCTGGGTGGGCATCATGATGTCCAGAATGAGCAGATCGGGCCGCTGCTCCGCGAGCAGACCCCGTGCCTGTGCCGCAGAGTCGGCTGTCAACATGTGATAGCCTTCGCGGCTCAGTGCTCGCCAGATCGTTCCCACGACCTCGGCGTCATCGTCCACAATCAGGATGCTTGCCATGCAACCGTCTCCGGCTGATTGATAACAGTGGGAAGGCGAACCGCGACCGTGGTTCCTGTGCCAGCTGCGCTGCTTACTGCGATCTCGCCGCCATGATCGCTGATGATCTGCCGGCAGATATACAATCCCAGACCCGTTCCCTGCCCGTGTGGCTTGGTCGTGAAGAAGGGATCGAAAACACGACCCAGGTGTTCTGGCGCGATTCCCGGGCCGTCATCGCGCACGACTACTACCACGGCATCGCCTTCCGTTGACAGCGATGTAGACAGCCATACATGCCCCTGACCGTCTGGCTGTTCCAGCAGGGCGTCGCGGGCGTTCAGGAGCAGGTTCATCCATACGTCCTCAAGCTGGCTGGCATTCATATTGATGGGCGGCAGATCGCTGGCCAGGCTGCACTCCAGCGTGATGCTGTGCTGTGCAAGCTGAGGTCCAATCAGATCGATCACCTCACGAATAGTGCGGTTGACGCTGTCCAGGCTGCTCCTGTCCTGGCCCCGTGCCATCATCAGGATGCGCTCAACGACCTCTTTGGCGCGGCGCCCCGCCCGCAGGATTGCCTGTGCGGATGCGTGCTGGGGTAGGGCGGGGGGCAAATCTTCGACCAGCAGTTCGGCGTCTCCAAGGATGGTGGTCAGGGGGTTGTTGACCTGATGAGCTACCACGGCCGAAACCTCGCCCAGGGCGCTCAGGCGGGCCGCCCGCACCAGGTGCCCCTGCATTGCCTGGATCTCAGCCAGGCTGCGCTGTAGATCGCGCACCAGATGGGCATTTTCCAGCGCCACAGCAGCCTGATTGCCCAGTGCGCGCGCCAGACCCATCTCGCGCGGGTTGAAGATACGCTCTGGATTCAGATCGTAGAGCTGCACCAGACCGACCGTGGCATCCCGGAAAACGAGGGGCAGGGCAAGCATGGCCGCTGGCCCGGTCTCACTGAAGAGCATGCGCTCCAGCGGATGCAGGGCCGTATCGCCCTGGCGCAGGACGGCGATGCGCTGCTCGCGAAGCACAATCCGGAGGGTGGGCAGATTGTGCGAGCTTATGCTGGGACTCATCGCCTCATAGCCGGTGCCGCTTCCGTAGGCCAGCACGGCGGCTAGCTGGCCCCCTCGTCCGGTCTGCTGGTAAAGCCTGCAGAAATCCGTGTCGGTGGCGCTTAACAGCGATCGCGCAGCATCCCGCAGATCAACCGTCTTCTCTTCGCCCACTTTCTGCATTGCCAGCTGCGGAGCTACCATCAGAAGCTCCCGAAGGCATCGCCCGATCTGGGCCGGGGTGAATGGCCCCGTCTGGTGTACGCTGTAGAGTTCAGCCAGCCCGACCGGCCGCCCTCCAACCTGTACGGGTATCACCAACAATCGGCCGCAGCTGAGTGCCGCCAGCACCGCTGATTCTGGTGTCTCCGCCCGGCACACTGAATGGGGCTTGGCGCTTAGCAGAGCCTGCTGATGGATCGCAAAGCGATCAAGGGAGGGGTCAAACACAGGGCCGGCGCCGGGCTTCCACACCGCCGACCGATACTCAGCCATCGTCCGCAGGGCGCTGGATTCAGCGTCCCAGCCTGAGATGATGCACCAGTGTGCCTGCAGGACGCGCATCAGGTACCGGGAGATCGCGTTCAGTACCTGGCCCAACTCCAGCGACGACGAGATCGCGTTGGCTGACTCAACCAGCAGCCCCAGCTCAACAGATCGATCCAGTGCCTGCTTGTACAGCAGGGCATTGTGGATCGCGCTGGCGGCATAGCTGCCCAGCCCGGTCAGAAGGTCCAACTGCGATTGGGCAAAGCGCAGCGTAGGGGCATCGGCAGTGGCTACCAGCAGGCCGAGCGGACGCCCCCGCGACAGCAGCGGCACATAGAGACGCGGTGCGCTCAGATCCGCTTCGATCCCGAAGCGGTCCAGGTTGTCTCCGGGGCTGATCAGCAGCGGGCGCTGGCTTGCGATCACATAGCTTGCCACCGGATCGTCAGCCACCACCATGGGCTGACCGTCCGGCGCCCGGGTTGCCCTCGCGCCGTCCGCTGAGAAGTGGTGAGTATCGGGGTCGATAAGCTGTACCTGACACGCGGCAGCGCCCGTCAGCTCAAGTGTGGCGTCAGCTACCCGCCGCAGCAGCTCGGGGAGATCAAGCATGGCGCTGAAAGAGCTGCCCAGCGCGCTGAGCAGGCTCAGATCGTTTGTGCCCTCCATCGTCGCTGTGAGCGGATCCCCCATCCTCTGCCCTGTACTGGCATGCTCGTTTCATTATAGCCGGGTGGGCATCTTGCGCCACCCGACCCCGTTTTCCGGCTGGTGAAAGTGGTTGCAAAGTGGTCTGCTAGCGATTAGACTTCAGCCATGCAACAGCATCAGTGCGGAGAGATCCTCTACTACAGCTTTGAGGGGCTGAATGATCTGCCGGGCATCACTCACGGTGTGTTTACCCGGCATGGGGGTGTCAGCCCTGCGCCCTACGCTTCACTCAATGTCGGCTCCACAGTTGGCGATGCACTGGATGGCGTGCTGGAAAACCGCCGCCGGATGGCGGCGGCGCTGGGCGTCAGCGAGACAGACTCCCGCACCACCTGGCAGGTGCATGGCGCGGATGTCCTGGTGATCCGGGACCGCAGCCCCCAACCCTGGCCCCCTCCCCGGGCCGACGCGATCGTCACGGCTGTGCCAGATGTCCCGCTGGTGATGCGGTTCGCGGACTGCGTGCCCATCATCCTGGCCGATCCGGTACGCAGGGTGATCGGCCTGGCGCATGCGGGCTGGCGCGGGACTCTGGCGGGCGCGGCCTCTGCGGCTGTGGCTGCGATGACCACGGCTTTTGGCTCACACCCATCCGATATCGTCGCCGGCATTGGCCCCTCGATTGGCCCTTGCTGCTATGAGGTGGGGCCAGAGGTCGTGGAGGCCTTCGCTGCCTGGGATGGCATTGGGCAGGAGGTGATCGTGCCGCCCGGGGGGGCCGGCAAAGGGGCGCACCTTGACCTCTGGCTGGCCAACCGCCGCGACCTGGGGCGTGCCGGGGTGACGCACATCGAGGCGGCCAACCTGTGCACCGCCTGCCACAACGACGACTTCTATTCTCATCGGCGTGAGCACGGGCGAACCGGGCGGTTCGGCGTGATCATCACCCTGAGGGGCAGCCCGCAGCCAGCAGGTGCGGCATGAGGGACGGGATCGCGCAGCGGGTTGCCCGTGTGCAGGAGCGCATCAGCGATGCGGCGCACCGTACCGGGCGCAGCCCCGATGAGGTACTGCTGGTCGCTGTCACCAAGACCTGCGGCCTCGATGCGGTGGAGGCTGCCTGTGCTGCCGGCCTGCGACACTTTGGTGAGAACCGCGTAGAAGAAGCTGGCCCCAAGATCGCAGCGGCCGCCAGCCGCCTGCCTGCCGACGTGACCTGGCACATGATCGGGCATATCCAGAGCCGCAAGTCGGCTGAGGTCGCGGCGATCTTCCCGTGGGTGCATTCGGTGGATCGCCTGAAGGTGGCGCAGCGCCTCAGCCGCGATGCGCTGGCCGCTGGCCGGCTGCTGGAGGTTCTGCTGGAGGTCAATATTAGCGGCGAGGCCACCAAGTATGGTTTTGATCTGGTCAGCTGGCCGCAGGATGCCCTTCGCGCCGGGGCTTTCTTTGCTGACGTGGAGGTTATGCTGGCCCTCCCCGGCCTCCAGGTGCAGGGGCTGATGACCATGGCGCCGCTCAGCGACGATCCGGAGGCGTCTCGCCCGATCTTCCGGCAGTTGCGCAGGCTGCGCGACGCTCTGCGCCAGCGGTTCCCGCACATACAGTGGCCGCATCTCTCGATGGGCATGACGGCTGACTTTGAGGTCGCTGTCGAAGAAGGCGCGACGATGGTTCGGGTGGGCACCGCGATCTTTGGCCCGCGCGGCTGATCGTTGCGGCAGGGAGGTTCCTGCTTAGCGCCCGCCGCTTCAGGCGGAAAGGATGGATGATTTACCTTGAGTACGATCTTTGGCCTGCTTGATCTGGTTCTTGGCATGTACGGCTTCATCCTGCTGGCGCGCGCGCTGATCTCCTGGTTCCCGGTGGATCGCAACAGCTCGCTGGTGCGCTTCCTCTACCTGCTGACTGAGCCGGTGCTGGAGCCAATCCGTGCGCTGTTGCCGACCGCCGGGATGGTGGACTTTAGCCCCATGGTCGCCATGCTGATCGTGTTTGCGCTCCAGCAGGTACTGCGTATACTCGCAGGGTAGCAGCGCAGCACGGGGCAATTGCCCCCGGCACTTATTGAAAGGTTATCCGCGCATGCGCGACCTGCATGATTTCAACATCACAGATGCCTCCCGGGGAGCGGCGTTCACCGTCAAGATTGTGCCCAGGGCCAGCCGCACGGAGATCGTTGGCATTCAGGAAGATGGCACGATCAAGATCCGCCTGATGGCCCCCCCGGTCGAGGGGGAAGCCAACGAGGAACTGATCAGCTTCCTGGCTTCCTTTCTCAAGGTCAACACCAGCGATATTGAGATACTCGCCGGAGTCAACAGCCGCAAGAAGCTGATCACCGTCCTCAATATCCGGGCGGAGGATGTTGAGGAAATGGTGCGAGCGGTCGCATCAGACACGCCAGTCCCGGACGACGACGAGTAGCCCGGCTGACAATCCCGGCGCGGCTGAGCTTCGGTGCGTGGCCCTGAGAAACTGGAGGGCCAGATGGGGTTGCGCGATTCTCTACAGGTTGCGGGGGCTGCAGCCGCGGCTTGCGGGCTGACCGCCTGTCTCGCTCCTGCCCAGACAGCGCCTGTGGTGATCCCGACCCTGCCGCCGCTTTCCGCCCTGCCGGTGACGGCGCAGACCGTTGCCCCTATCCCCTCAGTGCCTCCGGCCACCTCTCCGGCGCCCTCTTTGCCGGCTGTGGCGACAGCGATCCTCCCGGTCGATCCGGCCCCTGCGGTGCAGGCCGCGATCCGCCTCGTGGCAACCGAGCTGATGCTTCCCCCGGAGGACATCGTGCTCATCAGTGCGCTGCCTGTTCAATGGCAGGATGCCAGCCTGGGGTGCCCGCTTCCTGGACAGACCTACCCCCAGGTAGTGACCGATGGGTTCATGGTGACGCTTGCCGCCGGGGATGCGACCTACAGCGTGCACACCGATCGCACCGGCACGGCGGTGCTCTGCCGGGATGAGACAGTAGTCGGTGGCGCGATCAGTGACCCTCTGGTGCTGGAGTTTATCGAGCAGGCCCGCACCGAGTTAGCGGCCCAGCGCGGGATCGACCCCGCCGAGATCGCTCTGGCTCGCAGCGAGGCGGTCGATTGGAGCGACTCCAGCCTCGGTTGCGCACTGCCCGGTGCAGCCTATCAGCAGGTCATCACGCCTGGCTACCGGATTGTCCTGGTTATTGGCGAGGAGCGCTTTGAATATCACACGGATCAGCAGCGCATGTTTCTGTGCGCTGCCCCCACCCAGTAACCGCGCAGCCACATAGCCGCCAACGCAAAAAACCAGGCAGTCAGCCCGGTCTTTTTGATGATCGGGGCAGGGGCCTCAGGTTACGGAGGGTACAGGGTGGCCCACTGCGGTACTGATACGCCCCAGTGCACGATAAGCCGAGTCGCGCACCATCGCGCTGGGATCGCGCAGAGCAGCATACAGTGGCGTAATGGCCTCCGGCAGGCTTAGCGCTCCAAGCGTCTCGGCGGCTGCCAGGCGGGTCGATTCATCGCCTTCCTGGAGGGCCCGGATCATCTGGCTGACCGCTCGCGGCCCGCTCTGGACGGCCTGGTCGCGCTCTGCCAGCCAGACCACCAGCCAGTCTGTGTCTTCTGGCAAGCGTGGGAGGTCCGGCAGGCCTTCCGGTGGGTGCTTGCGTGCCTCCAGGGCATTCGTGGCTGCGGTTCTCACCACCCATTGATCGTCATGGCTCTGGGCGTCCACCAGCAGATCGGTCACCCAATCAGCCTCGATCAGTTGCAGCCCGTAGATCGCGGCTCGCCTGGTGGCTGGATCCTGTTCCTGCATGGCTTCACGCAGGATGTCATGCCCCTCTCCTGCGGTATTGGTTGCCAGCATCTCCCCGACTGCGCGCCGGGCCAGTTCGCGTCCCGTCAGCAGGGTTTGCAGCATGTAGTTCAGCGCTGCCCGTGTGCCCAGCGCGCCGAGCGCCAGGGCTGCCGCCGCTTCAACCCACGGCTGCGGATCGCTGAGTGCTTCTCCGATGTGCACCAGCATCTCCGGCTCACCCAGCGCACCCAGGCCAAGCAGGCTCAGGATCCGGATGTTCGCGTCTTCATGCTGCACGCCCTGCCGGAAGATGAAGCCCACATTTCGGTCACGTGAGGCGACCAGTGCCGCCATGGTGCGCTCGCGCACCAGCGGAAATTCGGCTGGCGCCAGAAATGCCTGCGTCAGCACCCTGAACACGTCAGCCCGCCAGGCAGCCTGCGGATCGGCATCGGCGGCCCACAGCGCCATCGTCAGAATCTCGTCGCGGGTCGCTGTCGTCCCCTCTGACAGGCGCGCCTGGACATAAGGGGTCATGTCCGTGAGCTGGGCCAGGAATGGAAGCGTCAGATTACTCGCCTGACGGCCATCCAGCAGTTCATCGCGGAAGCCTGCCGACTTGAGTGACTCAGCAGCCAGGTATGCGCCGATCACGGGATGCCAGAAAGTGATGCGCCGCCCGGGCCGCTCGGCCAGCAGGTGCGTCTGCGCTGTGACCATGAACAGAAAATCCGGTGTGCTGATCGGCACACGCTGAGGGAGGGCGGCGCGCGCGGCATCGATCTGGGCGTTAACTTCCTCCAGCGATAGGCCGATGTCGTCGGCACGTGACAGCCAGATCTCCGCCATCCGTTTCAGTGCGCCGTGCAGCTCCGGCGCCGGGCTGACCCGTTTCAGGTAGCTCTGGTACCAGCCGATCGGTCCGGTGCCGGGATCGTCCTGCGCGAAAATGGCCCACATCTTGAGTGTCGCATCCAGCGGGGTGCGCGCCCGGTTTCCGCGTATCGCCAGCCTCACCGTTTCTGCATCTGGCTCCGGGGCGGGTTCCTTCTGCGTGCCGCCGATCTCCGGCCAGGCTGCTGCCCACAGCCGCCCCAGCTCCTGATACTCGGCGCTGCCCCACGGCATCAGAAAGGCCGGCTTGAGCCCGATTTCCAGCAGCGGCCGGTAGCCGACAGGGCTGCCGCTCACCACATACTGGTTGCCCGGGTAAGTCGCCTTAAGCAGTCGAAGCCATTCGGCGGTCTGCAGGCGCCTGTGCAGCGGCAGTTCATCCCAGGCATCGGCCAGGATCAAACCCTTGCCGGCAGCAAACTGGCTGCGGATGGCTCTCAGGGCCTGTGCTGCGAAGATCCCCAGCTGCGATCGGGCGGCGCTCAGCAGCGGCACCAGCGGATCAACGCCTTTGCCCAGGGCTTCCGGTGTCAGCTCCAGGTCTGCCAGGTGGATCAGCAGGGGGAGCCGCTGCTCCCTGAGCAGCCCCCCTTTCTGCGTGGCTTCTGTTTGCCGGGCAACCAGCAGCGCGATCAGCGCCAGCGTGACACTGCGCCCGCTGCCGGGTAGGCCCAGCAGGGCCACGTCATCGCCGGTGCGCAGCAGCCGCTCCAGGAGGACCCCCGGCATCTGGTAAGCGCCGATGGCCTGTGGCCAGTCCGGAGTCAGGGGAAGGATATTCAGCGGCCCGTCATAGCCGGTGGCCGCTTCGTCGGTTTCCAGCGGATCGTGCGGAGGCGGCAGGGTATACAGGCGCGGCAGCACAGCGATCCGCTCCAGAGGCACCAGGTGCCCGGCCAGATGCCAGCCATTGGCCAGCTTGATCACCGCCTCGCGGTAGCGCGCATCGACCCCGCGCGACAGCCGGCGGCGGGCTGACACTACCCCCTGTGCGGCGGATGTCCGCAGTGACAGCAGGCGCTCGCGCTGCGTGAACACCAGCACGGTCAGTGCCGCTGCCATGACCGCGCCGGCGATCAGCGAGATCACATCGAACATCACAGCGCTCCCCTCATCGGAAGACCAGAATCCGACCGCAAGTTGGGCACGTCAGAACCTCCCCCCGATGAATCTGCTGCGCTTGCTGCGAGGTGAGCCGCACATGGCATACCCCGCACTCATCGCGGATCACAGGGGTAACAGCGACCCTGCCGGGGCGGCGGCGAAGCTGGTCGTACAGCGATAGATATTGGGCATCAATGGTCTGCCGGCTGTGGGCAATATCCGCCTCCAGCTGCGCCTGGCGTGCGCTGAGTCCGCGTTCTTCGGCTGCCAGGTCGCCTGCCGCCTGCTGGTGCTCTTTCTTGGCGGCAGACAGTCGCGCCTCCGCCGCTGCGCAGTCCGCCTCAGCCTGGTCGGATGCCAGCATCGCCTCAAGCAGCGGTTCCTCCAGCGCGTCACGGCGCTGGGTCAGCTCCCGGACCTTGTCCTGCAGCTCGGTCAGCTCGCGCGGATTGTGTACCCGGCCGGAGTACAGGCGTTCCTCAGCTGCGGCAGCCTCGTCGCGCAGGGATGCGCGTTCATGCTCCATCTCATTGACGCGCGTCTGCCACTGGCGCTGCCGGTTCCGCGCATCATCCAGAGCCGCCTGTGCGGTTTGCACGGCCCGATCATCCTGCAGCAGGGCAGCCACCTCCGCCAGTCGAGTCCGCACCGCTTCCAGCTCGCTGTCCAGGGTCTGAAGATGGTATAGCGATCCCGACTGACTCACCGCAGTGCTCTTTGTATGTGCGCCGACCCTGTAAAATATCTGGGGGGGTGAAGATGGGTGGTGCCCCCACTTTCGCCTTATAGACGGGGCACATTATACTATCGGGTGAAAAGGGGCAGCAAACCGGACCAGGGAAGGGCGGTCAGGGATACACACGATCACGCAGGGTAGAGAAGAAACATGACCGAACGGGTGGTGGATAGCACCGAGTGGCGCTGGGTATACATCGCAGGTGGGCTGCTGATGATCGTCCTCTGTGTGCCTCTGGTGTGGGCCTACGCAGCGGCTGTACCCGATCGCCTTTTCATGGGTATGCTGGTCAATCCCCTGGATGGAATCAGCTACCTGGCCAAGATGGATCAGGGTTACCGGGGTTCATGGCTTTTCACGCTTCCCTTCACCCCGGAGCCGCATCAGGGTGTCTTCCTGTTCACCTTTTACCTGGCGCTGGGCCATCTCGCCCGTCTGCTGGCCCTTGAACCGGTTCTGGTATTTCATGCTGCCCGTCTGGTGGGCGGCATGGTGATGTTCATCCTGATCTACCGGCTGGTTGCTGATTGGACCGACAGTGTTGATCAGCGCCGCATCGCCTGGGGGCTGGCCGTCCTGGGCACCGGGCTTGGGTGGGTGGCCCTGATGGTCGGCCACGTCTCGCCGGATGTTCTGCTCATCCCGGAAGCCTTCCCGCTGCAGGCCGTCTATGCCAATGCCCACTTCCCCTGGGCGATTGCCATCGCCGCCGGGATCGCCCACCTTCTCGTGCGGATGGTGATCGTCGAGCGCACCCCGCTGGTCGAGGCAAGCACCCCGATTGCCACGCTTGCCCTCGGGACACTCGTCCTGGTCAGCCTCTCGCCGTTCGTGCTGCTCCCGCTCGGCATGGGATACGTGGCTCTGTGCGTGTGGTTGTGGTATCAGCAGCGGCGCCTTCCTTACCGGGAGATCTCCTGGGGCGCGATCATGGTCATCGTCGCAGCCCCGCTGGCCTTCTACAATGCCTGGGCGATCTCGCAGGCCAACCCTGTCTTTGCTGCGTGGATGCAGCAGAACCGGACACCCTCTCCCCCGATCTGGGACTACCTGATCGCGTTCGGGCCTCTGCTGGCGCTCGCAGCGATTGGCCTGTGGGGCTCCCGCCAGCGGCTGCACACCGGGGATGTCTTCCTTCTTGGCTGGCTGATTTCCGGAGCGATCTGCCTGTATCTGCCGCTGGGCCTGCAGCGCCGCTTCTCCATGGGGCTGATCATCCCGCTGGCGATCTATGGCGGGCGCGGCCTGTGGCGGGTGCTGGCTCTGCCTGCTCCGCCGCGCTGGCGTCCGGCTGTGGTGATTCTGGCCTTCCTGCCATTTCTGCCCACCCTCATCCTGACCATCGTGCTGCCCTTGTTCGGCACCCTCTCGCCAGAGCAGGGATTCCTGTACTACATCACGCGCGAGGAGGCGGCCGCGCTGGAGTGGCTGGGCGATAACACCGGACGCGATGACGTGGTGCTGTCCTCACCCGAGTTGGGTCTCTTCTTGCCGCTGTACGGGCCGCGCCCTGTCTATGCTCATCCTTTTGAGACGCTCCGGGCAGTTGAGCGAAAGCGCAGGGTCGAAGCCTATTATGCAGGTCGGCAGTGCAGCCTGCCGAGGGATGAAGGGGCTGCATTTATCGTCGTCGGCCCCCGCGAACGCGGGCTGGCGGCGGGCGCATCCGATCGCTGCCTGCCATCTGGGTCGCCTGTTTTTGTGTCCCCTCGGGGTGAGGTGGCGGTGTATGCGGCTGACGGCCAGTAGCGGCCGCCAGCCGTGGCTGCTGGCGGCCTGCGGCGCGGCGGTCGCGGCCGCGCTGATCGGCCTGTGGCTGGTTCCTCCCGGCACGCTCCCCTATCCGCCGGCAGGCAGCTACTCGGATGCTGCCGTCTCGCACTGGCCCAATGCGCACTTCCTGCGCCAGAGCGTTCTGCGCGAACACCGCTGGCCGCTCTGGGACCCCACCCGGATGCTCGGGCAGCCCTTCGCCGCGAATCCGCTGACCAAGGTCTGGTACCCGCCCCAGTGGCTGGCGCTGATCCTGCCGCCTACTGCTCACCTGAATCTGTTGACTGTGGCCCACATGGTGATTATGGCGCTCGGTATGCTGGTCTGGGCGCGTGCAGCCGGGCTGCGGTTGGCTGCGGGCCTGCTGGCTGCGTCAGCCTGGGCGCTGCTGCCCAAGTCCATCGCTCACCTGGGGGCCGGCCATCTCGATGTGCTGTACGCGCTGGGCTGGGTGCCGTGGCTGATGGCGGCGGCGCGCCGCCTGCGCGAGCGCCCGGTGCCGCAGCGGGCGGCGCTCGTTGGAGTGCTGGCGGCGCTCCTGATGCTGGCTGATCTGCGCATCGCGGCCTATCTGCTGCTGCCGGCTCTGCTGGATGGGCTGCTGGCCGATGGCCGCGAGCCAATCCGGCGGGGTCTGTGGCTGCTGGCAGGGTTGATCGTTGTTCTGCTGACGGCGGTTCAGAGCTTTCCGCTGCTGGCGCTGGCGCCTTACCTGACGCGTGCGGCGTTGACGCCGGCACAGGCCGCGGAATTCTCCCTCCCTCCATCGCATCTGATCGGTGTGCTGCTGGCTGACCGGGGTGGCTTTCACGAATGGATGACCTTCCTGGGCATCCCCCTGCTGACGCTCGGCGTGGCCGGGCTGATTCGCGGCCAACCCCGCCGCCTCATGCTGGGCTGGGCGGCGATGGCACTGCTTGCCGCTCTGTGGGCGCTTGGCGACCGGGGGCCGCTGTTCGCGCCGGCAGCGAAGCTGCTGCCGCTGTTGTCATGGCTGCGCATCCCCTCGCGGGCCTGGTTTGTCGTATCGCTGGCGGTGATCGTGCTGGCCGCCCACGGCCTGGATGCGCTGCTCGCCCGGCCTCTGCCGCGTGGGGGGAGACTGGCTGCTGCCGGGCTGGCCTCTGCGGGAGTGGTGTGGTTGGCAGCCTCGGCCTCTGTGGTCGGCCAGCTTCCTGCCGGGGTGCGCGGCGCCTTTGTGGGAGCCGGCGTCTCGCTGATTGCGACCGGCGCGGGTTGCTGGCTGACTGGACGCGGGCCTCTGCCGCGCCGCTTCTCGGCGATCCCCGCGCTGCGGGTGCAGAGAGCCGGTGCGGCCCTGCTGATCGGTGTGCTGGCGCTGAGTTATCTGATGCTCGATCGGTCGCTCATCGAGGGCCGCCCGGTGTCGGAGGTGTCGGCTGCGGATGCCGCGCTGGCCGCCCGGCTGGATGCGGGCTGCCGGCGGGTCTACTCGCCTTCCTTTGATCTGCTGGGGCCGGGCGCGGCGCAGGCAGGCCTGTGGGCGCTGCACGGCGCCGATCCGTTTCAGCTGGCGGCCAGCGCCGACCTGATCGCAGCGGCTGCCGGCGTATCGTTGGAAGGCTACAGCATCACCGCGCCGCCGATCCCCCCGGAGTCGGAGGATGTGCGGGGTGCGTTGAGGGCGGCTCATCCCGACACAGCGCTGCTGGCGGCGTTCGATGTTCGCTGGGTGGTGGCCCGCTTTCCTGTGGAGGATTCCCGGCTGACGTTCCGCGGGCGGAACGGTGGCGTCTGGCTGTACCAGCTGGCAGATGGCGCGGCACGCGCGGATGCTGCCGGCCTTCCCCCGGATTCGGTGATCCTCCCGGCTGCCTGCGGCGGCCCGGATCACTTCCGCTGGCAGGTTTCCCGCTACGCTGCCGACTCTCCGCTAAACGTGGTGATCGCGCAGGCATGGGCGCCCGGCTGGCGTGCTGAGGTTGACGGGCGCCCAATTCCCATCAGGCAGGTCGGCGGCGGCTTGATCGGGGTCGCGCTGCCGCCCGGCGCCTCCACGCTGGAGCTTGCCTACCGTCCCCGGGCCGATCTGGCCGGGGCGGCCATCAGCGGAACGGCGGCGGGGGGTCTGTCTGTCTGGGCGCTGGCTGGCCGTCGAAAGGGCGCTGCATGAAGCCCGGGATCGCGGCGCGTGAATGGATCTGGGTAGGGATCGTCGGGGCATTGATTCTCCTGGCCACCTCGACGCCGTACCTGATTGGCCTGTCTGCCGGGGAGCCGGATTGGACCTTCGGCGGCTTCCTGTTCGGCGTCGAGGATATGCATTCCTACCTGGCCAAGATGCGCTATGGGGCCTATGACGGGTGGCAGTTCCGCCTGGTGTACACCACCGAACCGCATCCGGGTGGCTTCGTGTTTGGTTTTCATCTGGCGCTGGGCAAGCTGGCGGCGGCGATCGCGGGCGGTGGCGGACGGGTGTCTGCAGCGGCGCTGGTGATCACGTATCACGCCGCGCGCCTGGTATGCGGTGCGATTCTGCTGGTGGTGTTGTACCGCTTCGCCGCCGAATATCTGGAGCCGCCGCCGCAGCGCCGGCTGGCCTGGATCCTCGCGGCGCTGGCTGGCGGCCTGGGCTGGATTCCGCTGGTCGTTGCCCTGGCGCAGGGCGGCGTACCCGCCGATCGCCTTCCGGTCGAGTTCTACGTGCCAGAAGGCTTCACACTGCTGACGCTCTACGGGCTGCCCCATCTGGCGCTGGCCCGCAGCCTGCTGCTCGCTGGCTGGCTTTTGCTGCTGCGATCCGTGGACGGCGGTCACCCGCGCCCGGCCCTGCTGGCCGGCCTCGCCTGGCTGGCGATGGGCGTGCTGGTTCCCTTCTATGCAGCCCTGCTCGGCGCCCTGATCGGGTTCTGGCTGGGCGGGTGCTGGCTGGCCCAGCGGCGCTTCCCGGCGGCGGCGCTCAGACTGTCAGCGCTGGCCGGGGTGCTGCCGCTGATCGTGCTGATCTACAATGCCTGGCTGTTTGCGCGCGATCCGGTCTTTGCGGCCTGGTCGGCGCAGAACCGGCTGCCCTCGCCGCCCCCGGGTGATTACGTACTGGCTTATGGCCTGCTGGCGGCGCTGGCTGTGCCGGGGTTTCTGGTCGTGTGGCGCTCCGGCTGGACGCCCCGCCGCGTGCTGCTGGTGATCTGGCCGCCCCTGGCGCTCCTGCTGGCCTACCTGCCCATCAATGTGCAGCGCCGCCTCTTGGAGGGGCTGATCGCCCCGCTGTGCATCCTGGTGACGCTTGGGTTGTGGCGCCTGGTGGGCGAGAAGCCCGCGTCGGGGGAGCCCGGGACAGGCTGGCGGCTGCGCCAGCTACTGGCCGGCCTGGCGCTGATGACCCTGTTCCCCTCGCCGGTTCTGCTCATCAGCGGGGGGGCGCTGACCGCGCTCCGCCCCCGGTGGCCGATCTACCACCCGGCGGATGAGGTGGCCGCCCTGGACTGGCTCCGCGTCCGCGCCGCGCCGGGCGAGGTGGTGCTGTCGGCTTACGAGTCCGGCAATGTGCTGCCTGCCTATGCGCCGGTGCGGGTGTATGTCGGCCACGGCCCCGAGACGGTCCGGGCCGATGCCAAGCGGGCGCAGGCGGAGGCGTTCTTTGCCGGCGCGCTGCCGGCGGATCAGCAGGCAGCATTGCTGCGGGACTCTGGTGCGGCCTACGTCTGGCTGGGTCCGCCGGAGCAGGCGGTGTGCTCCGGCGCCTCATCCTGCCTGTCTCCGGAGGCGCTGGGCCTGCGCGAAGCCTTCCGCGCTGGCCGCTATACGATCTATGAGGTGGAGCGGTGACCGCCGCTGAGCGCCGCTGGCTGGCTGGCATGATCGGCCTGATCACGCTGCTCACCAGTGCCCCGCACCTGATCGGTCTGCTGGGATCGACTGCTGCTCACCCGTACAGCGGCGCCCTGCTGCTTCCTGGCGACGTCTTCAGCTACTATGCCAAGATGCGGCTGGGTGCGGGCGGCGCGTGGCTTTTTCAGAATGTATACGCCGTCGAGCCGCACTCTCCGGCGCCGCTGTATCTGGTGTATCTGCTGCTGGGGCGGCTGGCTTCGATCGGGGCGGACGCGCGCGTGCCGCTGATTCGTCTGGTGATTGTCTATCATGCGTCCCGCGCCGTCCTGGGCATCGTACTGCTGGCGCTGCTCTACCGTGTTATCGCCCTGATCCTGCCCGATCCGCCCCGCCGGCGGCTGGCCTGGGCGCTGATCGCCCTGGGAGGGGGCCTGGGCTGGCTGATGCTCCTGCTGGCGCGGGAGCCGCTGCCGCTGGGGAGCCTGCCGCTGGACCTGTATCTGGGCGAGGCTTCCACCATGGTGCCGCTGCTGGCGCTGCCGCACGTCCTGCTGGCGCGCGCAGCGCTGCTGGGCGGGCTGCTGCTGCTGGCGGCCGGCGTCGAGCGCGGCGACTGGCGGAGAACGGCCCTGGGGGGAGCGTGCTGGCTGCTGGCGGTCATCGGGGTGCCCTTCTACATCGCGGTGGCTGGCGGAATCGCAGGGGGCTGGGCGCTGGCCCGCCTGGCGCTGACCCGCGCCGTCCCCTGGCGCCTGCTGATCATGGCGGCGGCGGCTGGCCTGCCCGGTGCTCTGCTGGCGATCGCGACTCTGTTCAGCGTGGGCGGCGACCCCGTCTATAGTGCCTGGGCGGCGCAGAACCGGCTGCCGCTGCCCCATCCCCTGCACCTGATCGCATTGGCGGGCCTGCAGGCGGCGCTGGCCATCCCCGGTGCGATCCACCTGTGGCGGGAGCGCCCCGCCCATACCGATCTTTTTCTCGGCTGGGTGGTGGCTGCGCCGCTCCTGTGGCTGATCCCGCTGCCATTCCGGCTGCGTCTGATCGAGGGATTCATGATCCCGCTCACGACGCTGGCCGTCCTCGGGTTGTACCGGCTGGCTGCGCCGCGTGGGCTCCCTGCGATTCGTGCCGCTGCCGCCGCGCTGCTGTCCCTGCTGCTGCCCTCCGGGTTGTTCCTGCTGGTCGGCGCCATCAGCCTGAGCGCGCTGGGCGGCGCCTATCTGCCCCCCGATCGGGCGGCGGTCATGGACTGGCTGCGGGTCAATGCCCGGCCGGGCGCGGTCGTCCTCTCTGCGGAGTCTGCCGGGGTGCAGCTTCCCGCTGCCGCGCCGGTGCGCTCGCTGGTCGGCCATGCCTTTGAAACCCCTGACTTTGCCGGTAAGGAGCGCCTCGTGGCGGACTGGTTCCGGGGCGACCGACCCCCGGATGCGTTGCAGTCCTATGGCGTGACCTACATCTGGGTTGGCCCGGAGGAGGGTGCGCTGGCGGGAGGTGCGTTTGATCCGGGTGATCTGCCGCTGCGGGTGGTCGCGGCCAGCGGTGAGTTCGTGCTCTATGAGGTGGTTCGCCCATGAAAGACTGGCTGCGGCGCTGGCTGCCGGCGATCGCCCTGATCCTGTCGCTGTCCGCCCTGTTCCGCCGGCTGCTGCTTGGCGAGGTGATCTACTGGGGCACGCCGCTGCTCCAGTTCTATCCCTGGCGTGACGCGGCCTTTTCGGCACTGCGGCAGGGCCGGCTGCCGCTGTGGAATCCGCTGGTCGGGCATGGCGCACCCCTGCTGGCGAACTATCAGGTGGCGGTCTTCTACCCGCCGAACTGGCTGCACCTGCTGCTGCCAGCCGAGTTCGCCATGACCTGGGTCGGCGTCCTGCATCTGGTGTGGGCCGGGCTGGGGATGATGGCCTACCTGCGCGCACTGGGCGCCGACCGCTTTGGGCAGGGCATTGGGGCGCTGGCCTACAGCCTCAGCGGCTATCTGATCGGGCGCTTTGGCTTTCTGAGCATCACCGCAGCCGTGGCCTGGCTGCCCTGGCTGATCCTCTGCGTCGATCGGCTGGTCACGAACACAGCCGCTTCCGGTGATCTGGCCCGGCGCAGCGCAGCGCTGGCGGCGGTCGTTGGGCTGCTGCTGCTGGCGGGCCACGCCCAGACGGCCTTCTACAGTCTGGTGCTGGCAGGTCTTTATACCCTCTGGCGGATCGGGACGCTTCCCGCCGCGGCGTCCGCGGCCCGGCTCGGACGGGCTGCTGCGGCGCTCGCTGCGGTGATCCTGGGTGTGGCGCTGGCGGGGATCCAGCTTGCGCCCACTCTGGAGCTGATGCAGGCTTCCCAGCGGGCGGCCGGTGTAAGCCGGGACTTCGCGCTGACCTACTCCTTCTGGCCCTGGCGCTTCCTGACGCTCCTCTCGCCCAACCTTTTCGGCAGCCCGGCCAGCGGCACCTTCCGCGGCTATGGTAACTACTGGGAGGATGCAGTCTACGTGGGCCTGCTCACCCTGATGCTCGCCGGCCGGGCGGTCGTCGTTCACGCCCGATCGCATCGGAAGCTGGCTGCGCCCCGCCCTGTCCCGGTGGTGCCATTCTATGCGGCGATCATCCCCCCGGTCTTCCTGCTGGCCCTGGGGCACAACACCCCGCTCTTCCCCTGGCTTTATGATCATGTGCCGACTTTCAATCTTTTCCAGGGCCCGACGCGCTGGACTCTGCTGGCGGTCTTCGCGCTGGCCGTCCTGGGCGGGCTTGGAGCCAGCGGCTGGCGGACATCACCGCGAGGGCTGACGTGGGCGCGTCGGGCCGTGGCGGCCGGGCTGGCCATGACGCTCAGCGGCGCGGCGCTGGCCGCCTTCACCGGTTACGGGACGCCTCCGACACTTCAGTTCGGGGTGATCCGGCTGGGTGTGATGCTGGCGCTGGCTGCCGCGCTGGCCCTGCTGCTCCGCCGCGCCGAGCGCCAGCCCGCCCGCCGCGCCGGCTGGGAGCTGGCGGCGCTGGCCCTCCTGGCCATTGACCTGGTCTCTGCCCACAGCGGCCTCAACCCCACCGTGCAGGCTGACTACTATCACCGGGATGTGCCGCTGGCGCGCCTCGCCGCGGAGGCCGCTCCCGGCGCGCGTGTCTACTACCCGGCGGATGAGGAATATGCCGCCAAGTTCGAGGCTTTCTACAGCTTTCGCGACTTCTACGCCGGAGGGTGGGCGCTCCATGAGGACCTGCGAGTCTCTCTGCTGCCCAACCTCGGCATGATCGAGGGGATCCCATCAGCGGGCAGCTTTGATCCCCTGCAGGTCGGGGCGCACACAGCGGCGCTGGCTGCCGCCGATTCGACCTCCGGCGCGGCGGGGATCGATGCCCTGCGGCGGCTCAATATCGGCGTGCTGATGTCTGTCACACCGCGCCCGTACCTGGAGCGTCTTGGCGGGGTCGGGCCGGTGTCTGCCTATGCGGTTCCCGACCCCTGGCCGCGGGCGCTGCTCGCTCGCTGTCGCCCTGCCGGTGAGCGCGCGGTACAATGCGCCGGGCCCGGGCCCGGCAGCGCGTTGATCCGGCGCGATGATCCTGCGGCGCTGGAGATCGTTGTTTCCAGTCCAGCGCCGGGGACGCTGCTGCTGCTTGACACGGATTATCCCGGGTGGCAGGCCGCTGTGGATGCCCACCCGGTGCCGATCCAGCGCGCTAACGGGGCCTTCCGGGCCGTCGAGGTCCCGGCTGGCGAGCATATCGTCACGTTTGATTATCGCCCGGCCAGCCTGCGCACGGGGGCGCTGGTCAGCGCCCTGGCGCTGGCAGCCTGGACGCTGTTGTTGGGGGGGGGGCGGCTGCAGGGCCGGCAGTTGCGCAGCCCTGCCGATCGAGGAGCCGATGCACAAGCCTGAACACCGACCGGATCACGCGCCATCCAGCTGGAGCCTGCGGCTTCCGGTGTCCGAGCGTAAACTGCTGCTTGCTCTCGGCGACTTGGCTGCGGTCAATCTCGCGGTGCTGGTGGCGCTGTGGGTGTGGGCGCAGGTGGGCAGCCGCGATTACAATATTGGTTTTATCCTCTCGCAGGGGCACTGGTTTATCATCCTCACCGTTCTGTGGCTGATGCTGGCAGCGGCCAATGATTTCTACGATCTTGCCCTGACGGCGCGCTGGGCGCGCAGCCAGGTGCGGCTGGCGCAGATCACGCTCCAGCTGTTGGTGATCTATCTGCTCATCTTTTTCTTATCGGAACGGGATGCGCTGCCGCGCCTGTTCATCCTTTACTATGCCGCGCTGTCATATGGGCTTATCGCCCTGTGGCGGCTGGGGCGCCCGTTTCTGATCGGCTGGGTGCCGCTGAAGCAGCGTGCTGCCATCGTCGGGCGCAGCTGGTCTGCAGCGGCCATGATCGATGCCATCCACCGCTACGCCCCCGATGACTATGAGATCGTCGGGGTAATCAGCACCGCGGAAGACCCCGACCCGGCAGCGGTGCACGATATACCGCTGCTTGGAACCGGCAGCGACCTGGCCGCCATCGTCCGCCAGCACCGCATCGGAGAGGTGATTCTGGCTGCCAGCGCCAGCGTCGATGGCGAGCTTTTCCAGGGTATCATGGACAGCTATGAGCAGGGCGTCCCGATGACTCCCATGCCGCTGCTGTATGAACGGCTGACCGGCATGGTCCCCGTCGAGTATGTTGGCGGGCATTGGAATCTGGTGCTTCCCCTTGAAGGGAGTTCGCCTTTTGATCCCTATCCGCTTCTCAAGCGGATGATGGATGTCCTGCTCAGCCTGGTTGGCCTGGCCGGGTTCGTGCTGCTGCTGCCGTTGATCGCGCTGGCGATCCGGCTGGACTCGCCCGGCCCGATCTTCTACCGGCAGGAGCGCGTGGGCCGCGCCGGGCGGACGTTCTGGCTGACCAAGCTGCGGACAATGACGGTGGACGCCGAGGCCCGGCAGGGCCCGCTGTGGGCCGTTGCGGACGATCCACGTGTGACCCGCGTGGGCCGTTTCCTGCGCAGGACACGGCTGGATGAACTGCCGCAGCTGATCAACATCCTGCTGGGGGAGATGAGCCTGATCGGCCCGCGCCCGGAGCGCCCGTACTTCGTCGAGCGCCTCCAGCAGACCATCCCCTTTTACCGCACGCGCCTGACGGTGCAGCCAGGTGTCACCGGCTGGGCGCAGGTCAACTACGGATACGGCAGCTCGGAGGCGGATGCCCTGATCAAGCTCAAGTACGATCTCTATTACATCCGCAACCGGTCGCTGCTCCTTGATATCCTGATTCTACTGCGCACGGTTGCCAGTGTTATTCGTATGCAGGGGACATGAACACGATCCAGGTGGAATCACACGCTCCCATTCGTTTCAGCAGGGTGATCGCCCGGCACAGAGGAACCCTGCTGATCCTGCTCGCCCTGTACTTCACATTTGTGGGTGGCAGCTACATCACCGATCTCAGCATCGGCCCGCGCATTGTGCACCACTGGCTGCTGACTCTCCTGCTCGGTGGGTGGCTGCTCAGTCTGCTGCTGCGTCGGCGCCCGTGGCCGGCTGCTCCGATCGATGGGCCGGTGGCGGCTTTCTTCGCCGTTTGTGCCCTATCCACTGCTCTGGCAGTCGATCCGCGGGTCAGCGTCGAAGAGCTGTGGCGGCTCGGCATGCACATCCTGCTGCTGTATGCCCTGGTCGATCTGATGCGTGCCGTGCGCCCGCGTGCGGCCTTTGAACCGCTTTTCTTCGCATCGGCGGTTGTGATTCTGATCGGGCTGATCGAGTTCACCTCCTGGTATACCGGGGTGCCGCCTTTGCCGCTGTTCCTCCAGCCCTGGCTGCCGATTGGCGGCCTGACCCAGCCTATCCCCCCCGAGATCTATCGCCTCAGCTTTACGCTCCTGATCTCCACCTACCTCTCCAGCTATATGGCGATCCTGATCCCGGTGGGGCTGGCATGGCTGATCTCCACGCACTCGCCGGAGACGCGCCGCGGGATGGCCCTGTGGCTGGCCGGCGCGGTGCTGATCGAGACGCTCAGCTTTTCGCGGGGCGGGCTCCTCTCGCTGGCTGTGTCGCTGCCCACGTTCATGCTGCTGAAGCTGGCCAGCATGGCCAGCCTGCGAGCGCGCCTCCGGACCGCTGTCCGTGATCCCCGCTTCCTGGCCGCCGCCCTGGTGCTGGTGCTGTTCGCTGCCGGATTTGCCTTCATCTGGACGCGCCAGGCCGATCTGTCCGGCCACCGGACCGGGGATCGTGAGCGTTCGGCGCTCTGGAACGCTGCCTGGGAGATCGGTCTGCAGCACCCCGTGCTCGGTGTGGGGCCATACGGCTATGGGCGAGCGCTGCGCGTGGTGCGCGACCCGGCGTACACGCGCGACCATATCCGGCCTCATAACATCCCCCTGCAGGTCTGGGCCGAGGAGGGCGGGGCCGGGGTGGCCGCTCTGCTGGTCATGACGGGCGCCACGTTCCTGGCTGGCTTTCGCCGCTGGCGCGGCGCGCGCGGCATCGACCGCACGCGTGTGGCCGGCGCGCTGGCGGCGCTGGCCGGTTTCTCGGCTCACAATCTCTTCGATACTTTCACCGCCGCCACGCCGGTCCTGCTGCCCGCGCTGGTGCTGGTGGCCTACCTGGTCTATCCGCTGGAGCGCGAACCCGGCCCGGCGGCGGCCCGTCTGCGGGCGCTGGCCCCGGCGGCCGCCCTCCTGGCGGTGATCGCCGCCGCGGCGGGCTGGGCCTTCTCCGATGCGGCGCAGCAGCAGTTTCACAGGGCCATCACCCTGGCTGACGAGGATGACCTGCCCGGGGCGCTGGAGGCTATCGGGCGGGCGCAGGCTCTCGATCCCGCTATGGGGATGTACGCGGCGCAGAAGGCAGAGTTTGCCGGACAGCTGGCCCTGCAAGACCCGGCGGCGCTGCCCGCTGCGCTGTCGGCCTATCGAGAGGCCCTGTCCCGCGAGGATAGCTACGATCTGCTGCATACTAACTATGCCTTGCTGCTCAGCCTTTCTGGCGATTGGTTGGCAGCGAGAGAGCATCTGCAGCGTGCCGCTGCCCTCCAGCCGTTCACTCCATTGATCTGGCTGCGCCTGGCCGAGGTGGAAACTCACCTCGGGAACGGGGAGGCTGCCACCGCTGCCTACCAGCAGTCGCTGACTTACGCCCCCCATATGGCGGCCTCCCCGTTCTGGGAAACAACCGATCTGCGCCGTGCAGCCCGCGATCGCTACCTGGCCGAAAACGGCCTCGATGTCATACCGCTGGCCGGCCTCGCCCGCATCCCTGACCGCTGCTGGCCCGCTGTGGCGGCGCTCCGCAGCGGAACCCCCTCACCGGACTCACCGCCCATCACGGACTGGTGCGCTGGCGAGGCCGCCCTGCGCCTCGACGAAGACCCGGCGGCGGCGCTCCGCTGGCTGGATCAGGCCATCAGCGCGACGCCGGCAGATGGGCGGTTCTACGCGTCCCGCGCCGAGGCGCGCCTGGCGCTGGCCGATGCGGCCGGCGCGGAGCGTGATGCCCGTATTGCGTTGTTTCTGGGTGAGCCGCGGGGCTACTACGTGCTGGGCCGGCTGGCCGAAGCGGCGGGCGATCTGGCCGCCGCCGAGTCCTATTACCAGGGCTACGGCCCGCTGACGATCCAGAATCAGGCCTGGGATGTAGTCGCCTATGCCCGCCGCGGCAGTCTGAAATGGCTGCCCGATCCTCGCCTTGACGCTCCGGGCCCTGCCGGTTATGATTTTGCCGCGTGGCTGGCCCTCGCGCAGATGTACAGCGCCGGGGGGCGTGAGGCGGACGCGCTGCGCGTTTATGCGGCGATCCAGGCGCTCGATCCCTACCTGGTTCCTCCCAGACCGAACCGCTGAAAGGCGTTCTGCGTGGCCGATACGCTGGTGGTCGTGCCAACCTACAACGAGGCTGACAACATCGCCGAGCTGGTGCGGATGCTGCTCGAGCTCCCGCTGGATATCGGTGTCGTGGTGGTCGATGATAACTCGCCGGACGGCACCGGTGAAGTCGCTGACTCGCTGGCCGCCGCGTACCCGGGGCGCGTGTGGGTTGTTCACCGCGCTGGCAAGCTTGGTCTGGGAACTGCCTACCTGGCCGGGTTCAAGCTCGCGCTCGATCCGGCGCTCGCCGGCGGGCGGGTGGAGCGCGTCATGACCATGGATGCTGACTTCTCGCACCATCCACGCTTCATCCCGGCCCTGGTGGAGGCCAGCCGCCGCGGGCACGATCTGGTGATCGGCTCGCGCTACGTCCGCGGAGGCGGCACGCCGGACTTCCCCTTTCGTCGCCGGCTGCTCAGCGCTGGAGCCAATGCCTTTGCCCGGACGATGCTCGGCCTGCGCGCCCATGACGCGACCGCCGGCTTCCGCTGCTACCGCCGCCAGGTGCTGGAATCCCTGCCCCTGGACACGATCTTCTCCAGCGGCTATTCCTTCCTCATCGAGATGCTGTATCTGGTTCAGCATGCGGGCTTCAGCGTTGGTGAGGTCCCTATCACCTTTCTTGACCGCACACAGGGTAAATCGAAGATCTCTGAGCAGGAGATCCTTCGCGCCATCTACACCGTTTTGCGCCTGACCGGGCGGCGGCTGCTCCGCCTCGATCGCGGGCGGCCTCCCCGACAGGCGTCCACGTGACCGCCCCCGACCCTGCGCTGGCTCCGGATATGGAGCGTGTCGTCTGTAACCTGTGCGGCAGCTCGGACACAGCACTCCGCTTCCCTGATACGCGCACACCGGACCTGAATGGCACCGGATGGGAAGCGTTCCGCTGCACGCATCCCGGCTACGGCATCCACCCGCCGATTGTTGCCTGCGCCAATTGCGGGCTGGTCTACACCAATCCCCGCCCCCGCCGCGAAGCCATCAGGCACAACTACGAAGTGGTAGTCGATCCTCTCTATCTACAGGAGCGCGAGGCGCGGGAGATCACCTTCCGGCGCCATCTGCGCAGCCTGGAGCGCTTCAGCGGCCCCGGCGGCGGCCGCCGTCTCCTCGACGTGGGCGCCTACATTGGCGTCTTTGTTGAGGAGGCAGCCGCGGCCGGATGGGAGGCCTGGGGCCTGGAGCCTTCGTTCTGGGCCGTGGATTATGCGCGCCAGCGCGGCCTTAACATGATCCAGGGGACGCTGGAGGCCGCTGACTTCCCCACGGCGAGCTTTGATGCCCTGACGATGTGGGATGTGATCGAGCATCTGGGCGATCCGGTCGGCGAGCTGCGACATGTTTACCGCATCCTCAAACCCGGTGGCTGGGTGGCCGTTCACACGATGGATATCGCCAGCCCCTTTGCCCGCCTGATGGGAGCGCGCTGGCCCTGGCTGATGGAGATGCATGTCTATTACTTCACCCGCCAGACGCTGGCGCGCGCGCTGGAGAAGGCCGGGCTGCGGGTCGTCGCGGTGCGTCCGCAGGGGCGTTTTCTGCGCCTCAGGTATCTGACCACCCGGCTGCGCCCTTACAGCCCGCCGCTGGCGGACGCTCTCGATGCGGCTGCTCGCCTGACCGGACTCGACCGCCTGCCGCTGCCGGTTAACTTTGGCGATCTGATCACCGCTTACGCACAGAAGGCTGACTGATGGCTGATCGGCCTCATCTCCCGACAGCCCCGCGCCTGTGGGCGCATCCCAGCCTGTGGCTGTCCTTGGCTGTGGCGGCGGCGCTGAAGGCGGTGCTCTGGTTCACCGGCAGTGTCTCCTTCAACGCCGACGAGGCGATCCTGGCGCTGATGGCCCGCCATATCCTCCAGGGTGCGCGGCCCCTGTTCTTCTATGGGCAGGCCTATATGGGCGCCCTGGATGCCTATCTGGTGGCTGCCTCCTTCGCCGTCTTCGGCCAGACGATCTTCGCTGCTCGCCTGGTGCAGGCGCTGCTGGCCGTGAGCGTGGTCGCCACCACCTATGCGCTCGCCTGGCGCCTGTCGGCGGATCGCTTCGCCGCGGGGGCCGCATCGCTGATGGTGGCCCTCCCGCCGGTGCTGACGAGCCTGTATACAACGGCTGGCATCGGCGATTATGGCGAGGTGCTGCTGCTCAACAACCTGCTGCTTCTGCTGGGCTGGAATCTGCTGGGCGGGCGGCGGAGCCATCCGGTCGGGTGGCTGCTGGCCGGGCTGCTGGCCGGGGTCGGCTGGTGGAGCATGGCGCTGATTGTCGTCTCTGCCGGCCCGCTGACCCTTCTGGCGCTGGGGCGTTTGCGCCGCGGCGCCCCGGATCGCCTTTCATGGCAGGGCCTTATCGCTGCTGCCGGCGGCTTTCTCCTGGGCGCAGCCCCCTGGATCGCCGCGACGCTGGCGGGCGGGGTGGGCGGCAGCACAGCGGCCGACCTGCTCGGCGCCCGGGTCAACCGCCCGGACGCCGGCCTGGTGGGTGAGGTCGGCGAGCGCCTCTTCTCTTTGTTCCTGTTCAATCTGCCGGCGCTCACCGGCCTGCGCCCGCCCTGGTCAGTCGAGTGGATCGCCCTGCCGGCGGGCCTGCTGGCTGCCGGCCTGTATGCGCTGGCGGGCTGGCGCGGGCTGCGTCGGGCTTTTTCCCCCACTGAGGAGCCTCGCGCGCGCCTTGCGCTGCAGTCCCTGATCGGTGGCTGGCTGATCGTCCTGGCGGCCTTTGTGGCAACCCCGTTCGGCCGCGATCCTACCGGGCGTTATCTGCTGCATCTCTACCCGCCGCTGGCTCTCCTGACGGCTGACTGGCTCGGCCGCGCCCGCCGCGGGCTGGAAGGGCTGCCGGCCCGTCTGCAGCCTGCCCTGCCGGTTGCCCTGCTGCTGTTCTGCCTGGGTTATAACCTGTGGGGCAATGTCCGTTCGATTCTGCGCGACCCTCCGGGACTTACCACGCAGTTCGACCTCATCTCGCACCTGCCTCACGAATACGATGCGCATCTCATCCGATTTCTGGATTCCGTTGGCGCTGACCGCGGTTACAGCAACTACTGGGTATCGTATCGGCTGGCGTTCCTGACGCGGGAGCGTCTCATCTTCACCCCGCGCTTGCCCTACAAGGCCGATCTGAGCTATACCTTCGCCGATGAGCGCTATCGCCCCTATGCCGAGGCCGTGGCCGCCGCCGACCGGGTGGCGTATGTCACCAGCAATCTGCCAGCGCTGGACGAGTTCCTGCGCGGGCGCTTTGCGGCCCTCGGCGTCCGCTATGCGGAGCGCGCTGTCGGGCCGTATACGGTCTTCTATGATCTCTCGCGCCCGGTCCGGCCCGACGAGATCGCGCCTGATGGGCACTTCACATCGACCCGGCCCTGATCGCGGAGTATGACATGCGGCGGATTGTCGAGGCGTTGACCCTGACCCGGCTGCTGGCGATCCTGGCCGTCGTCGGCGTGTTGGCGATGGCGGCGCGTGCTCCCCTCGACACGGACACGTTCTGGCATCTGCGCGCCGGCGAGTGGCAGGTAGCCCATCGTGCTCACCTCCAGGCCGATCCCTTCAGCCATACGCGGCCCGGGGCAGTCTGGCTCAATCACTCCTGGCTGTCCCAGGTGACTCTGTATGCTCTGTACCGCCTGCTGGGCGATGCGGGCCTGGTCCTGTGGACGGCTGGCCTCGCGGCGGCTGGCATGGTGCTGGTCTTTCGCCAGTGCCCGGGCGATCCGCTGGTGCGGGCGTTCAGCGTGCTGCTGGCGGCCGCGGCTGCGGCGGTCTTCTGGTCGCCGCGCCCGCAGATGGCCTCTTTTGCCCTCAGCGCTGTGGTGCTGTTTCTGCTGCGGCGCTTTCAGCAGGGGCAGGGCGATCGCCTGTGGCTCATTCCGCCCGTGATGCTCGTGTGGGCCAACCTGCATGGCGGCTTCGCGATCGGCTTCCTGCTGCTGGCTCTGGGCATGCTGGGCGAGCTGGTTCACTGGGCTGCCGATGGGCTGCTGGGCGGACCGTCGGCGCGCGGGGCCCCTGTCCCGTTTCCGCTCCAGCGGCTGCTGCGCCTGGGGCAGGTGGCAGCAGTCTCAGTGCTGGCCGTTTGCGTGAACCCGCTGGGTCCGCGCGTCCTGCTGGTGCCTTTCCAGACGGTCAGCATCCGGGCGCTGCAGGATTTCATCCAGGAGTGGGCCTCCCCCGACTTCCACCGGCGCGAAACCTGGCCCACGATCTGGCTGCTGCTGCTGACGCTGGTGGCTGCTGCCGCTTCGGCGCGGCGCCTGAACTGGCGCGACGCCGTCTTGGTCAGCGCGGCGACCTACATGGCCCTGCTGGCCGGGCGCAACATCCCCACCTTCGCGCTGGCGGCCGCGCCCGTCCTGGCCGAGCACCTTAACGCGCTGCTGCAGGAGCGCCGCATCGTGCTGCGCTGGGAGCGCCTGCCGCGCACCGGCCTGTACGGGGCGCTGAACTGGCTGCTGCTCGTGCTGCTGCTGGGCGCGGGCGCCTACAAGTTCAGCCTGGCCGTGGATCCATCCGCCATTGAGCAGGCTCGCCGCGCTTCCCTGCCTGTCGGCGCCGTGGAGTTCATCGAGCAGACTCACCCGCCTCAGATGCTGTTCAACAGCTACAACTGGGGCGGCTATCTGATCTGGGCCCTGCGCGACTATCCGGTGTATGTGGATGGCCGCACCGATCTGTATACGGATTCCCTGCTCAGGACTTATATCCAGGTTGCCTTTGCGCAGGATGGCTGGCAGGCCGCGCTTGATGAGGCCGGCATCCAGACCGTCCTCGTCGAGTCGGGCAGCCCCCTGGCCGCCGTGCTGGCCGGGTCCCGGGACTGGTCGCTGGTGTATCAGGACGCAGTCGCGCGGGTCTTTGTGCGCGAGGGCCAGCCGTGAGCCGTGTCCGTGCCAGTGCAGTCCTGGCGCTCAGCTTCCTGGCAGCGCTGGCCGTCAGCAGTTTGATTGTGCAGCCCCCGATCGATCTGCCCGTCGCCCGGGCTCTGCTCCTGCTCATCCGCGATCTGCTGGCGGTGGCCGTGCTGATTTTGCTGGCAGCCGGGCTGGGCACCCTGCTGATCCGGTCGGGCCTGCCCCGCCTCCATCCTCTCACGCTGGCCGCGATGCGGGCGCTGGTGGGCCTGGGGGCCGTCAGTGTGGCAGTGCTGCTCATAGGGCTGGCCGGGCGGCTGCCGCCCTCCTGGCTGGCATGGGTGCTGAGCCTGGCCGCTCTGGCTGTCCTGCAACGGCCCATCCGCGTCTGGCTGGCGGCGCTGACCGATCACCTGGCCATCGCCGCGAGTCCACCGCCCGACCGCTTGACGCGCTGGCTGAGCCGCGGTGTGGCAGCCCTGCTGGCTCTCAGCCTGCTGCTGGCTCTGGCGCCTCCCACCGCATGGGATGCGCTGACCTACCATCTGGCCGGCCCCCAGGCTTATCTTCAGGCAGGTCGCATCCTGTCCGTCCCGGACAATCATTTCCTCGGCTTCCCGCAGCATGTTGAGATGCTTTACCTGTGGCTCATGCTCCTGGCTCGCCCGCAGGCTGCGGCGGTTCTGCACTGGGGCTTTGGCGTGTTGACGCTCATCCTGCTGGGAGGATCGGCCCGTCGGCTCGGGTCGCCGCAGGCGGCCTGGCTGGCCGCGGTGATCCTCCTGACCGGCCAGTCCCTGTGGCTGGAAGCTGGCTGGCCGTATGTAGACCTGGCGGGGGCCGCGCACATCACTGCGGCGGCTCTGATCCTGTGCGCAGCCGGCGAAGCCAGCGCCGCGCTCAGAACGCGCCTCGCCCTGTGGGCGGGGATCTTCATCGGGCTGGCCATGAGCACCAAGTATACCTCCGCCGGCGCTGCCCTGGGCGTCGCAGCGGCGGTCGCCTGGATCAGCCGCCGCGAGGGGGCGGCAGTCCTCCTTCGGCGGCTGACGCTGACCGCGGGAGTTGCCTTTCTGGTGTTCCTTCCGTGGCTCATCAAGAATGCGCTGCTGGATGGCAACCCCATCTCGCCATTTGGCTGGGGAACTGCCGGCTTTGATCGCCTTGATAGCTGGTATTATCTCAGGCCAGGCACCGGGCTGAGCCTCGGGAACCTGCTGGTAGTACCCCTTCAGGCAACGGTATTCGGGCGTGAAGGCCACGCGCCCTACGTGGCGTCAATCAGTCCGCTGCTGGTTGGGTTGCTCCCCCTGATCGCTGTGGGCTGGCGCCGACGGCCCGTGCCGGTGCGCGCTGCGGTGGTCATTCTGCTGATCATCTCCGGCGGAGCCTATGCAGCCTGGTTGGTCGGGGCGGCGGCGTCCTGGTTCTTGGTGCAGAGTCGTCTCCTGCACGGAGTCTTCCCCCTTCTCGCGCTGGTCGGCGGCCTGGCGCTGGATGCGCCTGCCGTGGTGCAGTCGCGGCTGCGCGGTCTGATCGGCCCGGGCAGGGCCATCGTGCTGGTGGTGCTGGCTTCCGGGCTGCTCACCTCGGGGGTAGCGACAGTCCGTGCCGCCCCTGCCGGTGTGCTTCTGGGGCTGGAGAGCGAGCAGGCTTATCTCCTCCGCAGGCTGGGCGCCCATTACGCGGCCATGCAGGAGATCAACCGCCTGCCGCCGGACGCCCGCGTCCTGACGCTCTGGGAGCCGCGTATCTTCTATTGCGAACAGGGCCGTTGCGTGCCGGACTCCTTGATCAACCAGTGGTGGCATGACCGCCAGGTGCAGCCTGACCCGGGCCAGATCGCCTCGCAGTGGCAGCAGGAGGGAATCACCCATGTGCTGATCTTTGAAGCCGGGCTGGACTACCTGTACCGCGAAGAGCCGCATGAGCCGCTGAGTGCCGCTGACATGGCTGCCCTCGATGAGCTGCGCCGCCGGCATATGATGCTGCTCTGGAATGGCTATGGCGCCTATAATCTGTATGCCCTGACCCCCGGGGGGCTGCCGTGAGCCAGCGCCTGCGTGACCGCCTGATCCTGCTGGCGCTGGGCCTGGCGGTCAACGGCGCGGTAGCAGCGCTGGTGGCAAGCCCTGGCTACACCGACGCCTACTATTATTTCGCGGGGGCCACCCTTCTGGTGCGGGGCGGCCCGCTGGTCGAACCTTATCTCTGGCAGTATCTCTCTGCGCCAGCTTCCCTGCCAGCGCCGGCCTTCGGCTACTGGCAGCCGCTGCCCTCGCTGCTGGGCGCGCTGGCGATGGTGGCCCTGCCCGGCTTGCCCCCGTTTGATGCAGCTCAGGTGCCCTTTGTCCTGCTGGCTGCCAGCCTCCCGATCATCGCCTATGAAGTGGCTGCGCAGATCGGAGAGCGCCGCCATGCCTGGCATGCCGGTCTGCTGATGACCTTCAGCGGCTTCTATGTGATCTACTGGTCGCTCCCGGACTCGTTCACGCCGTTCGCGATGGCCGCTGCGGCGGCCCTGGCGCTGGCAGCCTCTGCCCGCGGCTGCGCTGCTCCGTGGCGCTGGGCGGCTGCGGGTGTGGCGGCCGGTCTGGCGCATCTGGCTCGTGCCGATGGCCTCCTGCTGATCCCGGTGCTGGCTGCCGCCGCCGCGATCCCGGGCGGCGGGCGCAGCCTCCGTGCCCGCCTGGCCGGCCTCGCCGCCATCGCGCTCGGCTACCTGATGGCGATGGGCCTGTGGTGGGCGCGCAACCTGACCGTCTTTGGCAGTGTGCAGCCGCCGGGCGGCTTCAGCACTCTCTGGCTGCTCGACTACAACGAGCTGTTTATCTACCCGCCTGCCTCGCTGACGCCTGCCCGCTACTTCGCTGCCGGGGCGGGGCCCCTGCTGGCGGCCAAGTGGCAGGCTTTGCTGGGCAATCTGGCCACCTTCATCGGTGTGCAGAACCTGATCTTCCTGACCCCCTTCACGCTGATCGGCATGACACGCCGCTGGCGCAGCCCCTGGCTGGCGATCCCCGCAATCTATGGCCTGCTGCTGTTTGCCGCCATGACCCTGGCCTTCACTCTGCCCGGGCTGCGCGGCGGGTGGCTCCATTCGGGGGGCGCGCTCATGCCGTTTATCACGGCGGCGGCGGCCCTGGGGCTGGACGACGCGATCGCATGGGCGGCACGCCGCCGCCGCTGGCCGGCGGCCCGGGCCCGCCGATTGTTTGGCGCAGCGGCCATTGCGCTGGCGACCCTGCTGACCGGGTACCTGGTCCTGCGTGGCGTCGTCGGTCTGCCCTATCGCGGCGTGATCGTCTGGAATCAGGCGGATGCCATCTACGATGAAATTGGGCAGGCGCTGAACGCGCTGGGGGTGCCTCCTGACCGGCCTGTGATGGTCAACAATCCGCCCGGCTTCTTTGTCCATACCGGGCGGGGTGGAGTCCCGCTGCCTGCCGGCGGCGAGGCGATGCTGCTGCAGGCAGCGGATGATTACCGCATCGCTTATCTGGTGGTGGATCGCAATGTCGCGCCCGGCCTGTCCGATCTGTACTGGCAGGGTCCGCAGTCGCCGCGTCTGGCGCTGCTGGAGGTATTCCGGAGCGGCGATCCGGTCTATCTCTATCATATCCTGCCGCCGGACTGATTGCCTATGGTACGCTGAGCGGCGCGCTGATCTCATTGACCTGCAGCAGATAGCTGCCCCGGGTAAGCGGCGTCTGCAGCGTGTAGGTCTGTTCGAATTCCTCGATCACCTGGATGCACGCGACATCTGTCGGCTCCTCCGTCTCGACGGTGATCTGCAGGGTGCTGCCGCGCAGCTCCTCGCCGATGTTGACAATCCGCACACACGGGGTCGGGAGCCAGCCCCGGATCACGATGGTGATCGGCCCTGGCCCTGCCGGCGGCTGCACCTCGACGGCGGTCACATGGGCCAGGCCGCGCAGGACACTCCCGGAGCCGGGTTCCCCGGGCGGCTGCCTGCCGCTGCCCGGATCGTCCGCCGCCGGCGCATCTGGCAGGATGTTGTCCTGGCTGAAGGTAAACGAGGCGCTGGCGCCGGCGGCTGTCACCGTGTAAGTCCCGGCGGGCAGGCCGTACACGTCCAGGGCGACATTTCTCTCATAGGGCGTTAGCATCTCGGCGCAGACCTGATCGGCGGGCCGTGCGGTGATGACCTGGATCGTGAAGATTGTCCCGCTTCGCGTGGCCGCCACCTGATCGATCTCGGTACAGCTGTCGGGCAGGCTCCCGCGCACCACGGCCTGCACTTGGAGTGGGAAGGATTCCAGCGTCAGCAATTCGATGCTGTCCACGGCGGCCTCTCCGGTGATCCAGTCGCCCCCGCGCGGTGTCGGGGGGATCCCCGGCTGCGGGGTATCGTCCGAGCTGACAGGCTCATCGGGGTTGGGGCGGGCCCCTCCCGGCGCCGTTGGGCTGCAGCCCGTGACGACGGCTGCCGCCAGCGCAGCTAATAGCATTCTCCACATAGTTAGTGTACCCTTTCTCCTCAGAACATTGGATCACTGATCAGACGCGCATACAGCACCTATGGTTCCTCCCCCTTCCTCCCATCGTCGGCAGCTGACCCATGGGCTGCGCGATCTCCTGAGCGCTTTGGCCTGTCTTACCGGCCATGCGCTGTTCCTGCTGGTGAGCTGGCTGCGCTATGAACGCGTGGGCTTTCCGCTCGATGACGCCTGGATCTACCAGACCTATGCCCGCAATCTTGCCGTCAGCGGACAGTGGGCGTTTGTCCCCAATGTGCCCAGTACCGGCTCCACCTCGATTCTATGGACCCTGCTGATCGCGCCCGCCCATCTGCTGCGGATCGCTCCGTGGTGGTGGACACAGGCGGTGGGCTTCTTGACATTGATCGCCCTGGCGCTCGGCGCCGCCCGGCTTTTTGAGGAGGATCCCCCGCGCACTTCCCTGCTGGTCGGCATTGGCGTCGGCCTGGAGTGGCATCTGGTCTGGGCGGCGGCCTCCGGAATGGAAACTTCCCTGTTTGCCGCGCTGCTGGTCTGGTTCTGGCTCTGGCTGCGCCGCCGCGACCCTGATCTGGTCGGCCATCGCTGGCAGGATGGCCTGCTGCTGGGCCTGTGGGGCGGCCTGCTCATGCTGGCCCGCCCCGAAGGCGTCCTCGCCGCGGTAGTGGGCGGGCTGTACGGCCTGATCGTCCCGGGTCGGCTGCTGCACCGGATCGGTTGGGCAGTGGCGGCGGCGGTCGGCTTCGACCTGATTGTAGCCCCCTTCTTTGGTCTGAACTTTGCCCTCAGCAGCTCGATCTGGCCCAATACCTTCTACGCCAAGCAGACCGAGTATGCCGCGCTGTGGGCGGTTCCATACCTTCAACGCCTGTGGGAGCAGCTCAGCGTCGCCTTCGTCGGTCCGCAGATTCTCCTGCTGCCGGGGTTGGTCCACGACCTCTACCGGGATTTCCGCTACCGCACCGACAGAATCTCGCTCGTCCCCTGGCTCTGGGTGATTATGCACCTTGCGCTGTATGCCGCCCGGCTGCCCGTGATCTACCAGCACGGGCGGTATGCCATGCCGATCATCCCCCTGATTGTGATCTACGGGGTTCGCGGGACACTCCGGCTGGCCCGGCCCCGCGCCCTCCAGGCTCCGGTGCGCCTGATCAGCATGGCCTGGCTGACCAGTCTGGCGCTCATCTTTCCCCTGTTTCTGGGCCTGCTGGGCGCGCCAGCCTATGGGCGCGATGTCGCCTTCATCGAAGATGAGATGGTCCAGACGGCTCACTGGGTGCGCCGCAACATCGGAGCCGGGGTTGTCATCGCCGCCCATGATATCGGCGCGCTGGGCTACTACGCCCCGCATCCGCTGGTCGATCTGGCCGGCCTGATCTCGCCCGAGGTCATTCCGCACATGAACGACGCCGGCGCCTTGACGCGGTTCGTGCTGCTGGGCCCGGCGGATTACCTGATCGCTTTCCCGAACTGGAACCCCCAGTATCAGGCCATGCTTGCCAGCCCGCATTTCTGCGCGATCTGGTCGGCGGCTGAAGTGCCCGGCTATCGGGGCGCTTCGGGCCTCGGCCCCATGACAGTCTACTGGATCAGCCGGGAAGGCGACTGCTTCGCCATCCCCCGGGCGCTGCGCGGTGTTCCGCTGACGGCTGGACCTGCGCTGACCGCCCCCCGCTGAGAGTGCCTTGCCCTTGATTCCTGCCCGTGGTAGACTGAAACTGCTTCTCTGGATGGTTGCTGACTGACAGGTAGATTGAGGCTGGAATGGGCCCGGATACATCTGGTAGTCCCGAGCGGTCGCATACGATCGTAGTGGTGGATGATCATCAGATCTTCCGCCAGGGGGTGCTGTTGAATCTGAAACTGGAGCCCGACTTTGAGGTGGTAGGTGAGTGCGGCACGGGCGAGGAAGCGCTCGAACTGGTCCGCGCGCTCCGGCCCGAACTGGTGGTCATGGACATTAATCTCCCGCAGATGAACGGGATCCAGGTCACGCGCCAGTTGTCAGCCGAGCGGGTTCCTTCCCGCATCGTCATGCTGACGGCCTATGACGATATCGAGCAGGCCATCCACGCGCTGCGGGCCGGTGCGTCGGCCTACTGTGCCAAGGAAATCCCATCGGAGAACCTGGTCGACGTGATCCGTCATGTCCTCAGCGGCCGCTTTGTGGTACGCGACCATGTCTTTGACGCCGAGGGGATTGCTGCCTGGATCGAGCAGGGTGTGGAGTCCAGGGCGGCGCCTTACTACCTCGATACCGGCGATGCAATGTCTCCTCTATCCGCCCGCGAGATGGAGATCCTTCACTTTGTAACTTCCGGGCTGAGCAACAAGCAGATTGCCAAGACGCTGCGCATCAGTCACCAGACTGTAAAGAATCATATGACAGCCATCCTCCGCAAGCTGGCGGTCGAAGATCGCACCCAGGCCGCCGTCTTCGCCCTCAAGCGCGGCTGGGTGCGGCTCACAGATGACAACTCGCGCTCAAAACCGGGCGCCTGAACGAGCTGAGGAGACACGAATGACGACTGCACAGGCACAGAAACCCGGCGAGGCACCGACCGGTAAAGATGAGGCCCTTGATATCCTGCGAGCCGAGGTGGAGCGTGTCAATGCGACCCTGCGCGACATCAAGAGCAAACTGGATCAGTCGCGCGGCCAGGTTGAGCAGCTGGCTCAGCGCAACGCAACCGTCGTTGGCGAAGTCCGCCGCATCGAGTCCACCCTTGAACAGGTCCCGCGCCTCACGATCCGGGAAGTGTACAGCGAGGCGCTCGAGGCGCAGCAGCGCCTGCTGAATGTCCGTGGCCAGATGGAGAAGCTCCAGGCGCAGGAGATGGTGGCCACTCAGGAGGTCGAGGCGATCAAGAGCGCCCTCGATGCGCTGACTCGAGTGGACGAGCCCGCGCCCGGCGCGCGCGGTACGGGCATGACCGACCGCGAGATGATCATCCGCGTGATCGATGCGCAGGAGGAGGAGCGCGATCGTCTGGCCCGCGCCATGCATGATGGCCCGGCCCACTCGCTCACCAACTTCATCCTGCAGGCGGAGATCTGCCAGAAGCTGTTTGACCGCAACCCCGAACGGGCCCGCGAAGAACTGGCGTCCCTGAAGACCGCGGCCAGCGAGGCTTTCCAGCGGGTGCGCGACTTCATATTTAATCTCCGGCCCATGATGCTGACGGATCTGGGCCTGGTCCCGACCGTCAAACGCTATCTGGGCGCCTTTCAGGAACAGACCGGTATCGCAACTGACTTCGTCATGACGGGCCGCGAGCGCCGGCTTGAGGGGTACCGCGAAGTTCTGGTTTTCCGTGGCATCCAGGAACTGCTGGGTAACTCGCGGGGGCATGGCGCCACCACTGTCCGTGTCACCCTGGAGCTGGGCGATGACCGGGTGATCGCGATCATTGAGGACAATGGTCGGGGTTACGGCACGGGCAAACTGACCCTCGAACCGGCCAGCGAGATCGGGCTGAGCGCTCTGCAGGAACGCATCACGCTGGTCGATGGAACCCTGCAGATCGGCAGCGCGCCCGGACAGGGCTCTCGCATCGAATTCAGCATCCCCTCCGGCCCTGAGCCGGCTGACCTGCGGGACAGCGCAGACCTGGGCTGAGGTGCCCGTTATTAGAATAGTATTACAAAGTACTCAAGACCTATCCAGTTTGCCGCTGCCGTCGTCTACAATGGTGAGGATGGGGGCAGCCAGCTCAGCGCCAGGCCCCGCCCCATGTCAGCGGGGCCTGCTGCTGGGCATCTGGCTCGCCAGGCGAAGATCGGGTGTATTTCGACTCAGGGGTGGGGTGAGGGTGACAGCCGACTCGCAGCCGTTCGGCCTCCGATCTCAAATCTATCCCGAAGATCACCCCAGTTGACAGGTCATTCGATTCAGGTATAGTATGGTCAGCCTGTCGATTCTCCTACCCGAAAGGCGAAACTGATGCCCCGCGGTCGCATATTGCTGTTTGGCGCGGTCATCGCGCTGGTGTCGATTGCCCTCACCGCGCTGGCGCTCCTGGTGGTAGCGCCGATCGTGCTGCCTGGAGCCTCCCGCGGTGCCGGTGATCAGCCTGGCCGCGTCGGTGAGGCCCGCGAGGTGGTCTTTAACCCTGATGACCGCTTGCAGGTAATCGTTGCCCTGCAGAAGCTGCCCCGCGGTTTTACCATCCCGACCGATGCCTATAATAATGCCGTCGGTATGCGGGAGTGGCCGGCTGCCTCGGTCCCCGTCGATGCGATTGTGGTGCAGCCCGGTCAGGACCCCGAGGCCGTCGTCCGGGAACAGGTGGTGGGCCGCATTGCCCGCACCGACATTGAGCGCGAGCAGCCCCTGCTGCGTGCCGCCCTGGTCGAGAATCTGACCGAGTTGGCCCGCACTGGCTCTGACATCGGGGCACTGCTGCCGCCCGGCATGGAAGCGGTGGCCCTGCCCGTCGATCGGCGTTCCAGCGTCGGCTATAGCGTTCGCGCCGGGGATCACCTTGACCTGATCTTCACCTTCACCGTCCTGGATGTCGATGAGGAGTTCCAGTCGGCATTGCCCAACTGGGTGTATCAGGTGCAGTACGGGATATTCACCGAGGATGGTGCGCGCGTCACTGCGATCGTCACCCCTCAGGATGCGGCAGTCCTGGGCCGGATTGACACCATCCCGCCGGGCGAACTGGCCAATGTGGTTCCCTCCGAGCCTCAGCGCCCGCGCACGGTGTCCCAGCGTGTCATCCTGGATGCGGTTGTGCTCTACGTCGGTGAGGCGCCGGCGGAGGGAGATCTCTTCGGGGTGCCGCCGGCCGAGCGCAGCGCCGATACCGTCCCGGCAGGGCGGCCAGAGGTCCTCATCCTGGGCGTTACCCCGCAGGACGCAGTCGTTCTGACCTGGGCCGTCGTCTCCGGGGTGGATATCAATGCGGCGATCCGCTCGGTGCAGGACGCCCCCAACCAGGCCACTTCCAGCGTCACGCTGCAGTATGTGTTTGAAACTTCCAGCGTACAGGTTCCGCCGCGGCTCCCCTATAGTCTCGAGCCTTCGCTGCGCGAGGCTCCCGGCATGGAACAAGTAGCGCCTGCTGATGAGTGATGAGTAAGTCAAATCGCGCGCCCGTCGCGCCGCCAGGGGTAGGGTGAGACATGAATATGCAGGACAAGATCAGGGTCCTTATCGTTGATGACAACGACGATACACGCGATGGCACCCGCCGTCTGCTTGAGTACGAAGATAATATCGAGATTGTGGGGTTTGCCGAGAATGGGCAGGCTGCCGTTGAGCAGGCGCGTGAGCTGCGCCCCACCGTGATCTTGATGGATATCAACATGCCCGTGATGGACGGGCTGGCCGCGACCGAGATCATCAAGCGGGAGATGCCTGCCACCCAGATCATCGTGGTCTCGGTGCAGGATGATGCTCACTACATGCGGCAGGCCTTCCAGAAGGGTGCCTCAGACTTCGTCGCCAAACCGATCACTTCTGCTGAACTGGCCAATGCCATCGAAAAGGCGGCGCGCGACCACGAGATCGCGCAGGCAACCGCCCGCCAGTATGTGGCGCAGACCGCGCTTCCAGGCGTGCCGGGTGGCGCGGCGCCGCGCAGCAGCCTTAATGGCTCGGTTATCGCCGTCATGGGCCTCAAGGGCGGCGTCGGTAAGACCACAGTCGCCATCAGCCTGGGAGTGGGGCTGGCCCGCCTCATGCCCGACCGCAAGACCGTGATCGTTGACAGCAACCTGCTGTTCGGTGATGTGGCGGTCTTCCTCAATACCCGCGGCCAGCAGAATATCCTGTCGGTGATCCAGATGGCCTCCGAACCCGAGGGCCTGGAGCCAGACTGGGGTGAGCGCGTGCTCATCCCCCATGAAAGCGGCGCCAAGCTCCTGCTCGCCCCGGCCAACCCCTCGGAAGCGGCCCATGTCAGCGCCGAGCTTATGACGAACATGCTGAACACCCTCAAACAGGAGTTCCACTACGTGGTTGTGGATACCTCCACTATGGTGGATGAAGTGTGGGTGGGCACCCTGCGCGCCGCCGACCGCCTGGTCATCCTGACCACCCCCACGATGCCGTCCCTCAAGGATGCTCGCCTGCTCTTCAATGAGCTGGCCAGCGCGGAGTTCCCCCGCGAGCATGTGGTGCTCGTGCTCAACGAGTCAGACAAGAACAGCCGCATCACACCTGATCAGATTGCCAACTTCCTCAAGCACCCCGTGGCGGCCCAGATCCCGGATGACCCGATCGCTGTCGAGGCGCTCAATCAGGGCATTCCGCTCGTGATGGTCGATCCCCGCCGCGGTGTGTCCGTTCGCCCGCTGGCGAATCTGGTACAATTAGTGAGAGACAGCCTGGCAGCTGCTCCCATCGAAGAGGAAGAAGTCCCGGTGCCTCAGCGCCGATCGGGGTTGTTCGGTGGAATCCTGGGTGGGTAGCGGCTCGGTCATAAAGGGAGGAACCACACGTGTCCAGTCTTTTGAAGCGCATTGAACAGGGCTCGCAGGGTCAACAGGGCGGCGAGGGAGGACAGCCGGCAGCTGGCGGCGGCGTGGCCGGCCCGACCAGCGGACGCCTTCAGGACAGCGTGTCCGCCCTCCGCCAGCGCCGTGAGCCGACCTATGACATGGTGCGCAGCGGCGTTGACGTCAAGGACCTGGTCCAGCGCCGGTTGCTGGATGAGCTTGGCCCCGGCGAGAGCTTCGACCTGAGCAAGTCCGAAGAACTCCGCATGCGGATCGATGAGATCTTCAATACGATCCTGGCCGAGGAGAATATTATCCTCGCGCGTAATGAGCGCCGGCGTCTCCATGAGCAGATTGTTGCCGAGATCCTCGGGTTTGGCCCTCTGGAGCCCCTGCTGGAAGACCCGGAGATCACTGAGATCATGACCGTTGGCCATGAGAAGGTGTATGTTGAGCGCAAGGGCCTCATCGAGCCCGCCCAGGTGCACTTCGAGAGCGAAGAGCACCTCCGCCGCATCATTGACCGCATCGTCGCCCCGCTCGGGCGCCGCATCGATGAGCAGTCGCCCACCGTCGATGCCCGCCTCCCGGATGGGTCGCGCGTCAATGCCGTCATCCGCCCGATCGCCATTGATGGCCCGGCGCTGACCATCCGCAAGTTCTCCAAGGTGCCGCTCACCGTTCAGAACATCATTGACTACGGCTCGGCGACGGTGGAGCTGATGGAGTTCCTGCGGGCGTGCGTCATCGCGGGCTTCAACATCGTCATCTCCGGCGGCACCGGCTCCGGCAAGACGACGCTCCTCAACATCATGTCGGGCTTCATCCCCAGTGATGAGCGCATCGTCACCATCGAGAACGCGGCTGAACTCCAGCTTCGGCAGGAGCATGTCGTGCGCCTGGAAAGCCGCCCGCCCAACATTGAAGGCAAGGGGGAGATCACCATCCGCGACCTGGTGATCAACTCCCTCCGTATGCGCCCGGACCGGATCGTCGTCGGCGAGGTGCGCGGCGGCGAGGCGCTCGACCTGATCCAGGCCATGAATACCGGCCACGATGGCTCGCTGGGCACCGCGCACTCCAACAGCCCGCGCGATACCCTCGCGCGCCTGGAGACGATGGTGCTGATGGCCGGCATGGATCTGCCGGTGCGCGCCATCCGTGAGCAGATCTCGTCCGCTGTTCACCTCATCGTTCACCAGGACCGCCTGCGCGACGGCAGCCGTAAGATCACCAAGGTCACCGAGGTGCAGGGCATGGAAGGTGATGTGATCACCATGTCCGATCTGTTCGTCTTCGAACAGACTGGCATGGACGGCAATCGCATCATTGGGCGCATCGTGCCTACCGGCCTGCGTCCCAAGTACATCGATAAGATCATCGACTCCGGTATCCAGTTGCCGCCGTCGATCTTCGGCATCGGCCGGCGCTAGACTGGCCTGATCCGACACACAGCGACCGCGCAACAGGGGTGGGGAGGTAGCGACTATGCCACTGCTGGTCATTCTCATCGGGGCTGTACTGATCCTCGTCCTGATCGCAGCCCTGATCGTGACATCGGCCCGGCGCCGCGACACGACCGAAGCGCGCCTGGAAAATATCAACACGCTGATTGAGAGCGAGTGGAAGCCCGGCCCGCAGGATGCCGTCGCCCGGGCCGCCGGCCCCTCCGCCCGCGAGGCGATGGCCGAGCGGCTGGATAACCTCCTGGCTAAACGCGGGTTGGCGGGCAACATCCGGTCACAGCTTCGCAAAGCCAACGTCAAGCTGACCGTGCCCGAATACCTGATCATGCATCTGGTGATGGCGGCGCTATTTGCCCTGGTCGCCTTCATCTTGCGGCGTAACTTTGCCCTCGCTGGCGTTGGAGCCATCGGCGGCCTGTTCGTCCCCCGCATCTATGTTTCGATCGCCCAGCAGCGCCGGCTCAAGGCGTTTGAAGGGCAGCTCGGCGACATCCTCAATCTGTGGGTCAACTCGCTGCGTGCGGGCTTCAGCGTCCCGCAGGCCATGGAATCAGTCGCCCGCGAAGCGCCGGTTCCGGCCAGCGAGGAGTTCAAGCGTGTGGTGGCCGAGATCTCCATCGGCATCCCGTTTGAGACCGCGCTCAACAATATGCTGTCCCGCATTGAGAGCGAAGACCTTGATCTGGTGTTCACCGCCGTCAATATCCAGCGTGAGGTCGGCGGTAACCTGGCTGAGATCCTGGATACCATCAGCCATACGATTCGCGAGCGCGTGCGCATCAAGGGCGAGATCCGCACCCTGACGGCCTCTGGCCGCGCTACGGGCACGCTGATCTCTATGCTGCCTATCGGCCTGGCGGTCTTCCTGCTGTTTTTCCGGCCTGAGTATATGGGCCAGCTCTTCTATGGACCCCCGGTGGGCGCCTTTATCCCGGGCCTGCCCATCCCGTGCGGCTGGCCCATGATTGCGCTGGGCTTGATCATGATCGCGGTCGCATGGGGTATCATCAGGCGTATTACAGATATCGAGGTCTAAGTTTCGGGGTTAGGGGATAGTCCTATGCCAAGCCTGATTGCGCTGTTACCCTTTATCCTCATCGGGGTGGTGATCCTGGTCGCCATCGGCCTGTTGGCTGTGGGTATCTCCAATGCCAATCAGCGCGACCCACTGGCCGACCGCCTGGCTGAGTATGCCGTTCAGCAGGAAGTAACCACCAGCCTCGAAGATATCGAGATGTCGGTGCCGTTCTCGCAGCGTGTCCTCCTGCCCATCATGCAGGCCGTTGCTCGTTTCACCACCCAGTTCACGCCGCAGAATACGCTCGAAAAGACCCAGCGCCAGCTCGATCTGGCCGGCAACCCCAGTGGGCTGACGCCGCCGGTCGTCTGGGCGATCCGCCTGGTGGCGCTCTTTGGCCTGGCGATCCTGATGCTGATCATGCTCGGCCGGCGCGGCCCGGCATGGGCGATCGGCGGGACGCTGGGCGGGGCCGCCATCGGCTTCATGATGCCCCAGATGTGGCTCTCCAGTAAGGTGAGCCGCCGCCAGGCCGAGATCCTGAAATCCCTGCCGGACGCTCTTGACCTGATGTCGATCTGCGTGGAAGCTGGCCTCGGATTTGATCAGGCCATGGCCAAGGTGCATGAGAAGTGGGATAACGAGCTGGCCCTGGCGTTTGGCCGTGTCATCCGTGAGATCCAAGTTGGCAAGGCGCGCCGGGATGCCCTCCGGCACATGGCTGAGACCATGGATGTCTCGGATGTGACGAGTTTTGTAGCCGCGATCATCCAGGCAGACCAGCTCGGCGTGAGTATTTCCCGCGTCCTCAAGATCCAGGCCGAGCAGATGCGCATCAAACGCCGTCAGCGCGCGCAGGAGAAGGCGAATCAGGCGCCCATCAAGATGATGATCCCGATGGTGCTGCTCATCTTCCCGACCATCTACCTGGTCATTCTTGGCCCGGCGGGAATACAGTTGTATAAGCAGTTCTTTACAGGAGGACAGTAACCCCTTCAGCCTGCCGGCGTTATCGCACGGCGGGGGGGGCGGTGTGGGCCCTTCTCCAGGGGCGGTCATCATGCCGGTCGTCCCATCCGAACACAACAGCCTCGCCGGGCAGGCTCGCAGGCTGACAGATGCCGTGCTGGACCTGCTCTTTCCTCCGCGTTGTGTGGCCTGCCGGCGGATGGGTTCCCTGCTGTGTGGCGCCTGTATCGCGGCTTTTGAGCCGGTCGGGGCATTCGTCTGCCCGGTCTGCGGCGAGATTCAAGCGCAGGCCGACCTGTGCCCCCGCTGCCGGGCGCAGCCCCGCGGCTTCGAGTCGGTGATCAGCCCCTTTCGCTTCTCCGGCACGCTGCGGCAGGCATTGCACGCTCTGAAGTACGAGGGGCGGCGAGCGGTGGCTGCGCCGCTGGCACACGCGCTGGCTGCGGCGGTCCCGGCCCCGGCCTCCGGCGAGGTGTTGTGCCCGGTGCCTCTCCACCCGGCGCGTGAGCGCGCCCGCGGCTTCAACCAGTCTCGCCTGCTCGCCGATGAGATGGCGCGCATCTGGCAGGTCTCCGTCCTTTATCCGGGTGGCTTGCGCCGCGCCCGGGATACCGGCAGCCAGGTCAGCCTGGATTACGCCGCCCGGCAGGCTAATGTGGAGGGCGCCTTTGAGGGCGATCCCGCGGCGCTGTCCGGGCGCTGCATCGTGCTGGTCGATGACGTATGCACCACCGGCGCGACTCTGCAGGCCTGCGCAGGGGCGCTGCTGCGGGCCGGCGCGGCCCGTGTGCGGGCGGTGACTCTGGCCCGCGCAGTCTGACCCGATCGATTGGCGGAGTGTCTGCTGCGGCGCACGGTGGCCGCTGGATGCTCAGCTTCACCTACATCCCGAAGAGGAAAGGAGCCTGGAATGGACATCCTGGTTCACGGGCGCAATATTGAGGTGACCCCGCGTCTGCAGTCCTATATCGAGCGCAAGGTCGAGCGGTTGGACCGCTACATGCCGGATATCTTGGAGATCCGGGTTGATCTGGCCGAGGAAAAGACGAACCGTATGGGCAAAGGCCAGATCGCCCAGATCACTCTGCGTCATGTCCGGGGGCCCATCCTCCGTGCTGAGGAGCGCACCACCGATCTGTACGGGGCTGTGGATGCCGTTGTAGACAAAATCTACCGGCAGATCGAGCGCTTCAAGGGCAAACGCCGTCGCCGCGGGGACAGCGAGGCGTTCTCCGGCTACGAGACCGCCGTCGAACTGGCTGAGGAGGAGTTCGAACCGCCGATGGTCATCCGGCGCAAGCACTTCTCCGCCGATCCAATGCATGAGGAAGAAGCCATCGAACAGATGGAGCTGCTCGGGCACGATTTCTTTGCCTTTGTCAATGCCAATACAGGCACCATCAACGTGGTCTACCGCCGCCGCGATGGCCGCTACGGGCTTCTGGAACCGGAATCCCGGTAGCCAGCCGGCTGGCGGGCATCGGGTCGTAACGGAAGGGGGGCTGCCGGCCCGCAGCCCCCCTGGTTCATCTCGGATCGGGGTGTCGCGTCACCACCCGCCGATGTATTCCGCCCACTCACTTCGCGCCTCCAGCAGGCGGCCGTACAGGTATTGCGCCGATGGGCTCGGCTCCCGCGGCTGCGCGCGCAGCGGCATGTTGGCCTCCTGCGGCGTGCGCCCCCCCTTACGGCGGTTGCAGGCCGGGCAGGCCGTCACCAGGTTTTCCCATGAGTGAGCGCCCCCGCGATGGCGCGGCAGGACATGATCGATGGTCAGCACAGCCGGGCGTTCCCCGCAGTACTGGCAGGTATATCCATCCCGCCGGAAGACTTCGCGTTTGGCCAGCTTCACGCGCGGGCGCGGCCGGTGCACCATGTACGCGAGCCGGACGATCGAGGGGCGCGGAAATGACAGCGAGGCGGTTCTGATCACGCCTCGCCCATTCACAACCAGCTCCGCTTTGCCCATAAGCATCATGCCTATCGCTCGTCTCGTTGTGCAGATGTTGAGCGGTTCGTAGTTCGCGTTTAGTACCAGTACCGGTTCATTCACAGCGGCCTCCTGCGGCCTGTGCGTTGCTTGCCACCTCCTGATTCCAGGCTGGGCGATCCACGCAGGAGTCATTCTACCATACAGTCTTCATGCCATGCAATCGATCACGGGCGGGCGCGGCTGCCGGCAATCCGCTGCGCGAGCAGATCCAGCACCTCCAGCAGCGCCTCGCGCCAGCCGCCCCCGGCGGTCGGCAGCCAGATGGCGGTCCGGCTGACGCGCACGTCATGACCCAGCGCCCGCTGCAGGCTGGCGCGGTCGATGTGCGCCAGCCCGGTGAGGCGGATCGCGATCTGATCGCTGCCACCGGTCACCGCCTCAGCCTCGGCCAGCAGGGCCAGTCGTTTCACTTCCAGCTGGTAGAGCAGATTCTCCACGGGCGGCGGCAGCGGCCCGAAGCGGTCAGCCAGTTCCGCGCCCAGCTCCCGGATATCCTGGGCGCTGGCAACATCCGCCAGCCGCCGGTACAGCTGTATCCGCAGCCCGACGTCAGGGATATAGTCAGTCGGCAGGTACGTCGGGATCGGCAGGTCAATCGTGACTGCTTCCAGCGGGGCCGCCGGGGCGGTCTCTACCGGCCCGCCATCTTCACCCTCCCGCTTCAACCGCTGCACCGCCTGTGCCAGCATCCGGGTGTACAGGTGGAAGCCCACTGCGGCGATCGCGCCGTGCTGCCTCGTACCCAGCAGTTCCCCGGCCCCGCGGATCTCCAGGTCGCGCATGGCGATGTTCATCCCGGCTCCCAGCTGCGTCTGCTCTGCGATCGTCTCCAGCCGCGCCCGCGCTTCGGGCGTCAGCCGCGCCAGCGGCGGATGAAAGAAGTAGGCATAGGCCCGCGCGGCGCTGCGCCCCACTCGTCCGCGCAGCTGATATAGCTGGGCCAGCCCGAACTGGTCGGCCCGATCCACGATCAGCGTGTTGGCGTTGGGGATGTCTAGCCCGGCTTCGATGATGCTGGTGCTGACCAGGACGTCGATCTGCCCATCCGCGAACTGATCCATGATCGCTTCCAGCTGGGCTTCGGGCATCTGCCCGTGTCCGATCCCGGTTCGCGCTTCCGGTACCAGCGTGTTCAGATACCGCGCCTCGGCATGGATGGTCTGCACTCGATTATGGACGTAGAACACCTGCCCCCCACGATCCTTCTCGCGTAGAATCGCCTGCCGGATGAGATCGTCGTCGCGCCGCCCTACGTGAGTGATGACGGGCAGACGCTCCTCCGGCGGGGTTTCGATGGTGCTTACATCCCGGATGCCCGTCAGGCTCATGTACAATGTCCGCGGGATCGGCGTCGCTGTCAGGGTCAGTACATCGACCTCGGTGCGCATTTGCTTGAGCCGTTCTTTGTGTGTGACCCCGAAGCGCTGCTCCTCGTCGATGATCAGCAGACCCAGGTCGCGGAAGATGACATCCCGTCCCAGCAGCCGGTGCGTGCCGATCACGATGTCGATGCTCCCGGCGGCCAGCCCTGCGACAATGTCATCCTGTTCCGCCCGTGTCCGGAAGCGCGACAGCATCTCCACGCGCACCGGGAAGGCTGCCAGCCGCCGCGTGAACGTCTCCAGGTGCTGCTGCGCCAGCACGGTGGTCGGCACCAGCATCGCAACCTGCTTGCCATCCATCACGGCCTTGAAGGCGGCCCGCAGGGCGACCTCCGTCTTGCCATAGCCGACATCCCCCGCGATCAGGCGATCCATCGGGCGCGGGCGTTCCATGTCGCGCTTGACATCCTGCACCGCCGTCAGCTGATCGGGCGTTTCCAGGTAAGGAAACGAGGCTTCCAGTTCCTGCTGCCACGGGCTGTCCGGTGAGAAAGCGTGCCCGGCCGCGGCCTCGCGGGCGGCATACAGCGCCAGCAGTTCACGCGCCTTGCGCTCGACATCCTCCCGCGCCCGGCTCTTGATCCGGCTCCATTCCGGCGTCCCCAGCCGCGACAGCTCTGGCTCGCTGTCGTCCGGGCCAACGTACCGGCTCAGCCGGTCTGCCTGATGGATTGGCACGTACAGTTGATCGCCGCCGCCGTAGGCCAGCAGCAGGAACTCGCGCTCCGTGCCGCCGATCACGCGCTTCTCCAGGCCGGTGAACCGCCCGATCCCGTACTCGGTGTGAACGGCGATATCTCCCGGGGCGAGATCGGCGAAGAAGTCCTCCGGCGCGATGGCCCGTGGCGCTGCCCGCCGGCGCGGCTCTGGCCGCCGCCACCCGAAGATCTCGGCGTCGGTCAGCAGATGGGTCCGGCCCGAAGGCCCTTCCAGCACCCAGCCCTGCGCCAGTCCGCCCGCCAGCAGGTGCAGGCTTCCGGGAACGGGTAGGTCGCCGATCCGGTCCGTGGGGGTGAGGCGCTGGCCGCTGTGCTCCTGCCACAGATCCGCCAGCCGCGAAGCCTGCTGGGAGATGACGGCCACCCGATCCCGCTGGCCTCTCAGAATACTGCGTACCTCCTCGAACAGGCTGCGAAGCTGACCGCCGTAGCGCGGCCCCGGCGCGAACAGCCGCCCCGGCGCTGCCTCGTCGTCCACCGGAGTCCCTCCCAGCTCCACCAGCATCGCCTGATGCAGCCCGTCTTGCAGATCATCCCAGGTGACCAGCGGAGCCGGCATGTCCGGGGGGATGTCCCCGCTGGCGGTGTGCGCTTCGCGCAGGCTCAGCGCCTGTGCTTCCAGCTCCGCGATGGTATCGGCCAGATCCTGCAGATCGTCCACCAGCACCAGCCCGTCGGGCGGGAGGTAGTCCAGCAGGCTGACGCACTCGTCGATCATCCAGGGAAGGTAAAACTCGAGCGTCGGGAAAGCGCTGCCGCTCTCCAGCCCGCGCTGATCTGCCGAGGCGGTGAGATCGCGATCGGCGGCGTCGCTGCCCACCCGCTCGGCCAGCCACCTCGCGAGGCGCTGCGCTACCTCAGGGCCCCGCGCGGGCAGCGCCTCGCGGGCCAGCGTGATCGTGACCTGGCGGCAGGACTCCAGGCTGCGCTGAGAAGCCGGATCGAACAGCCGCAGTGTGTCGATCTCATCATCCCACAGCTCGATCCGCACCGGCCATTCCGCGGCGATCGGGAAGATGTCCAGGATGCCGCCGCGCCGGCTGAACGTCCCCGGCTCCACCACCAGCGAAGCCGGCTCGTAGCCCATCGCCAGCCAGCGACTCGTCAGACCGCTGGCCCCTGCGCGGGAGGCGATCCCGCCGACCTCCAACGTCAGTGTCTGCCGGGCCAGCTCTTCGCGCGGGAGGGTGCGCTGCATCAGGGCGCGGGCGGAGGTCACCACGATGGCCGGCGGGGCGCTGCCCTCCCGGGCTCCGGCCAGGTATGCGAGCGCCGTCAGGCGGCTGCGGGTGGAGCGCGGTCCCCAGGCTGCGCGCTCGTAGAAGATCGGGTTTGGCTCCGCATAGATCAGCACGGGCAGCTGCGGCTCCCAGGCCGCGATCTGCTCTGCGTAGCCGGCGGCCTGATCAACGCGCGCCGTCGCCAGGATGACCGGCCGGCCCAGGTCACGGGCCAGCGCCGCCGCCACCGCCGGGCGGGCTGCCCGGATCAGCCCCGCCGGCCCGGCGTTCCCCCGGGTCGTCTTCAGATGACCCAGCAACGTCCGGTAGGCGCTGGCCTCCCGCACCGCGCCCAGCAGGCCGCTCAGGTCCAGTCGGCTCTCCATCACTCACTGCTCCCCCGGGCTGGCGGGAGCGTTGTGGCGGCTCATCGCCAGCTCGATCCCCTCCCGAAGCCAGGTCTCGATAGCATCGCAGGCCCGCTCGAGGCTCGCCTCGACGATCGGTGCCTGCTCCCTGCTGAAATCCTGCAGCACGTATCCGATCGGATCGCGCCGCCCCGGCGGCCGCCCGATCCCGAACCGCAGCCGCGGGAATTCCTGTGAGCCCAGCCGCTGGATGATGTCTTTCATGCCGTTCTGGCCGCCCGCGCTGCCCCCCGGCCTCAGGCGGATTGTGCCCACCGGCAGATCCAGGTCGTCAAAGACCACCAGCAGATCAGCCAGTTCGATGCGGTAGAAGCGTGCCAGTGCGGCTGTGGGGCCGCCGCTTCGGTTCATGTACGTCATTGGCCGGGCCAGCACCACCGGACGCTCCCCGATGCTGCCGGTTGCGATCAGGGCGCTGGCCTGCTGACGCGAGAAGGTCAGCCCGTGCCGGGCGGCCAGCCGGGTCACCACCTGGAACCCGACATTGTGCCGGTTGTGCTCATGCTCTCGCCCGGGGTTTCCCAGGCCGACGATCAGGGCGCGCTGGCTCATCGAGGATCCAGGGATCAGGGGCTGGAGGTCTTGCTGCGTGGCCTTCATGGTGGCCCGCGGCTACCGATCCCGGCGCAGGGTGTCGATCAGCGGGTTCAGAACTTCGCGCTGAAGCTGCCACCAGACGGCTCGCAGCTGGCCGCGCACCGCTGCCCGTATCAGCCCGTAGCCTGCCAGCCCTCCGAAGATCGCCAGTGCCAGATACACCCCGCTGCACGCCGCCTGTCGCAGCCTGGCCGGCTCAAAGGGCGACTCCGCCAGCAGAGGCGCCGGGGTGGGCGTCGGGCCGCCGGGTGTTTCTGTTGGGCGTGGCGTGCGAGTGGGCGGCTGCTGGATCAGCGGCGTTGGGGATGGGCCGGCAGTAGGCGTGCCGGGCAGGCCCGTGGCTGTGGCAGTGGGCGCGGGCGACGGGCTTGGCGTGGCGGTCGCGTTGACGACCTGCACGCGAACCTGCGTCTCGATGCTGCTCTCGTCGGCCCGCACCAGCCGCACGCGGATCAGGTACTGGCCGTCCGGGACGCTCGTCGTGTCCCAGATGCCCAGCACGCTGCTGCGGACCTGCTGGAAGATCGGCGGCTGGATCGGCTGCCACGCGTCGCCGACCGGCGGATCGGGCGCCCAGTCCAGTTCATACCGCAGGAAGGCCGGATCGAGCGCTGTGCCTACGATCTGGAGGACACCGCTGACCGTCTCGCCCGGCACCGGGCTGATGATCAGAAGCGTATCCGGGCTGATCTGCCTCGCTGGCGTCAGCGCGCGCGCCGGCAGAGCAGCCGATGCCAGGCCGGCTGCTGTCAGCGCCGCTGCGCCGAACCAGACGCGCATCCATCGCATCAATCGGGACTCTCCTGTGCAAAACAGCCCTTGAGTCTACCCGATCTTGCCCCCTGATTCCAGCCTCGGGATCGAGGGGTGGATGGGTACGCGCCTGCTCCGTCCGTGCAGTTAGCGTCCCCAGCGCAGGCTGTGGCCGCTGCCCAGCGCCAGCGCCGGGCTGCCATCGGCCGGCAGCCACCACAGTTTGCCCACGACCGGGTACGTGGTGAAGTCGGCTCCCGTGTAATCGGTGATCGCCGCGCCGCTGGCATCCATAGCCCAGAGTGCCTCGCCTACGGCATGGGCGTCGCTGCGCAGCGCGGTGCGCCCGGTGACTCCATCCGACGCCGATCGGTGCATCGTCAGCAGCACCTCTCCTTCAGGGAACGAGGGGCTGGTGGCAAAGAAGAAGTATAGCTGGCCGTCGCTCAGCTCCTGCGGAAAGTTCGGGAGCTGGAACAGCCCGCCCGTCTCGCCCGCGATCAGCGTGACGCTGCTGCCGCTGGTTGCATCCGCCCGCCACAGCCCGCTGGCTATGAAGCCCGGTACCGGTGAGGCGAAGTAGATCCCTGAACCGTCCCGGCTCCATGATGGTGCGCAGCAGACGATTCCATCGGGGCTGCTCAGGCGGACGCTGCCGCCGCCGGTCAACGATACGATGTCCAGCCCGCCCGCCTCCGGGAAGTACGAGACGTTGACCAGCAGGCGGCTGCCGTCCGGTGACCACTGCTCCGGGGCATAAAACTCGATCGGCCCCGGCGGCAATTCTGCGTTCAGATCGGGGTAAGGGCTGCTGGCCTTGATCATGCTGGTGGTGCCGCTGGCGACATCGTATACCATCACGCCGCCCAGGCCGTAGGCGATCCGCGTGCCGTCCGGCGACCATCTGACCGCGCCCAGGGTGCCGTTGACCTGCGCGGCGTAGTCGTCCGGCGCGGCCGGCGGCGGCCCGACCACCAGCGTGGCGCGGCCTGCGCCCAGCGCGTCAACGCGGTACAGGCTGTTGCCGCTGGCGTAGGCCACCGATCCATCAGCCGGCGAGACATCGAAGCTCTCCACCGGGGCCGGCTCGAAGGTGATCTGGCTTCGCGTGACCCCGTCGCGCTCCAGCCGGAAGATCTGCTGGCCTTCGCCGATGTAGTACAGCGGTGCTGGCAGAGGCCCCGCCGGCGTCGGGGCGGCTGTCGGCCCCGGGATCGGCGTGAAGGTCGGGGTAGGGGCAGGTGGCAGGGCCCCGGCCGTGCCAGCGGCGGCCACCGTCGCCTCCGCCCCCGGCGGGAGGGTGGCCGCGGGCGCGCTGCCCGCCCCGCCCGGTAGCTCGCACGCCAGCGCCGCCAGCCCCAGCGCCGCCATCATCATCAGATGCCCTTGCCTCATCACAGTCTTCTCCCTGTGAACCGGCACGCGGCAGACCGCCAGCCTGCCGCGTGCTTCCCCGTGCCCCCCCGCGGTCAGCCCAGATACTTCCGCAGCCAGGCCAGCGTGCGATCCCACGCGTCGCGCGCCGCCGCCTCATGATAAGCCTGTGGGCGCGTATCGTTGAAGAAGGCATGTCCCGCGCCCGGATAGATGGTGATCTCATGCGGGATGCGATACTGCTTCAGCGCCGCTTCGAACTCGTGTACGCGCTCCGGTGGGATGCCGTGATCGGCCTCTCCATACAGCCCCAGGATCGGCGCCTGGATGCGCGCTACATCGTCCGCTGCCAGCGGCTGGCCGTAGAAGGCCACCGCCGCCGCAAAATCCCCGCTGTGTGCCGTCGCCGAGATCGCCAGCCCGCCGCCCATACACCACCCGACTACACCCACCCACTTGGGCAGCACCTGATCCATAGCCTTCAGGTAACGCGCTGCCGCCGCGATCTCCGCCACCGCTCGCCCGCGATCCAGCGCCATGGCCAGCTTGCGGGCCTCATCGGGCTCGGTGGCCGTCTGGCCGTGATAGAGATCGGGTGCCAGCGCCACGAATCCTGCCCGTGCAAACCGCCGGGCTACTTCCTCAATGTGCGGCACCAGCCCCCACCATTCCTGAATCAGCACGACCCCACGGTGCGGCCCGGCGTAGGTCGGGCGGGCCAGATACCCCGGGGTGCTGCCTCCGTTGGCGGGAAACTGGACCATCTGGGTGATCAGATCGGTCATGGCACCTTCCTGCGATCGGAGTTGATGCCCGGCGTGGTCGCTGTCGGGGTGCGGCGCGTCCGCTGCCGGGTTGTCGTGCGTGAAGCGCTGGCTGGCTTCTTCTTGCGTGCCGGGCTTTGCCTCCGCCGCGCCGGCTTGATGGCCGGCAGCAGGGCCGCCTCCAGCACCTGATCCATTCGATCCACCAGGATGAAGGTCAGATCTTTGCGCGCCCGTCGCGGCACTTCGACCAGATCGGGCTTGTTCTTGGCCGGCAGAATCACATTCCTGATCTTCACCCGGTGCGCCGCCAGCACCTTTTCCTTGATTCCTCCGACCGGCAGCACCCGCCCGCGCAGCGTGATCTCGCCGGTCATCACGATATCCTTGCGCACCGGTCGGTTGGTGAAGGCCGACAGCAGCGCCGTCGCCAGCGTGATCCCCGCCGATGGGCCGTCCTTGGGGATCGCCCCTTCCGGCAGGTGCACATGCACATCGGTCTCCTCGAAGATGTCCGGATCGATCCCCAGATCCTCCGCCCGGGAGCGCGTGTAGCTCATCGCTGCCTGTGCGCTTTCCTGCATGATCTCGCCCAGCTGCCCGGTCAGCGTCAGGTTTCCTTTGCCGGGCATCAGTGTGACCTCAACCGGCAGCACGTCTCCGCCGACTTCTGTCCACGCGATGCCCTGCGCCACGCCGATCTCGTCGGTTTCGCTCACCAGCGGTGCCGGCACGCGCGGCGGCCCCAGGTACTTCTGTACGCTGGCGGGCGTCAGCCGCCGTGTATAGGGCCGCTCCTCCGCCACCCGCCGCGCGATCTTGCGGCAAATGGTGGCGATCTCACGCTCCAGGTTGCGTACACCGGCCTCGTAGGTGTAGTCCCGCACGATCGTCTGCAGCACCAGCTCATCGAACCGCACGCCGGTGTCCGCGATCCCGTTGGCTTCCATCTGCTTGGGCACCAGGAACTGCCGCGCGATCTGCAGTTTCTCCTCTTCAATATAGCCGGGGAACTCGATCAGCTCCAGCCGGTCCTTCAGCGCTGGCGGGATCGGGTCGATGAAGTTGGCGGTCGTCACGAACATCACCCGGCTCAGATCGTAGTCCACCTCCAGGTAATGATCGGAGAAGGCGTGGTTCTGCTCCGGATCGAGCACTTCCAGCAGCGCAGCCGACGGGTCGCCCCGGAAATCCATCCCCAGCTTGTCGATCTCGTCCAGCATGAACAGCGGGTTGACCGTCCCGGCCCGCCGCATCGTCTGGATCACCCGCCCCGGCAGCGCCCCGATGTACGTCCGGCGGTGACCGCGTATCTCCGCTTCGTCCCGTACCCCGCCCAGCGACACCCGCACGAACTCCCGCCCCAGCGCCCTGGCGATCGACCGCCCCAGCGAGGTCTTGCCCGTCCCCGGTGGCCCGACGAAGCACAGGATCGGCGACTTCATCTTGTCCGGCGCCAGCTTCCGCACGGCGATGTGCTCCAGGATGCGATCTTTGGCCTTCTCCAGCCCGTAGTGCTCATCATTGAGCACCTGCGCGACGTGGGCCACGTCGAGGTTATCCTCGCTCTGCCGCGTCCAGGGCAGTTCGACCAGCCAATCCAGGTAGGTGCGGATGATCCCCACCTCCGGGGCCATTGACGGCATCCCGTTCAGCCGGCTGACCTCCTTGAGCGCCTTCTCCTGGACCGCCTCCGGCATATCCGACTCCAGGATGCGGTCGCGCAGCTCGCTGATCTCCTGCTGGAAGACATCTGCCTCACCCAGTTCGGTCTGGATCGCCCGCATCTGCTCCCTCAGGAACATCTCGCGCTGGGACTTGTCCACTTCCTGTTGCACCCGGTTGTGGATCTTGTCCTCCAGCTCCAGCACGTCCAGTTCCTCGGCCAGCAGCGACGTGATCCGCATCAGCCGCTCGCCGGGGTCAGCGATCTCCAGCAGGTCCTGCCGCTCCTCCACGTCGAGGTTCAGCGTGGTCGCCACCAGATCGGCCAGCCACCCCGGTTCCTCGATATTCATGGCAAATACATAGGCATCTTCCGGCAGGGCGCGGTTCAGGCGCACACACTTTTCGAACAGCCCCAGCACCGCCCGCATCCGGGCCTCGATCTGCGGCGTGCGCTCGGTAGGCTCCTCGATGGGCCGCGCCTTGACGCGGTAGTACGGGTCGGTCAGCGTGAACTCCACGATCTGCACCCGCCGCCGCCCCTGCGTCAGCACGCTGGTGGTCCCATCCGGGATCTTCAATGTACGTCCCAGGGCCACCTCCACGCCGGTGCTGTAGATTCCATCCGGGCGCGGCTCATCTTCATCCGGGTCGATCTGCGCGGCACAGATGATGGTTTCATGCCGCTGCTGGGCCGCCTCGATCGCCTCCAGCGATCGATCCCGACCCACAAACAGCGGCGTGACCATGTTGGGGAAGATCACCAGATCCCGCAGCGGGATCAGCGAGGCCTCGATCAACCCATCCTCACCAGGCTCCATCTCGCGAGTGCCGTCAAACTCGGCCAGCGAGCCCAGCATAAAGGGAAACTCATCGTCAAAGTGACTCATGCCTGCTCCGTTACCTGCGGAGGCAGCCCGGTGGCGGGCCGCCGCTTCGCTTCACTCGTTTGCCGGCAGCCCCAGCAGGCTGCGTGCCAGCCCGGCCAGCGCCAGGGACCCGGTGATGCAGACAGCGCCGCCGGGAGGGGCATCCGCTGCCGCCCGGCTGATAGCCGCTGCTGCTTCATCTTCCACACTCAGAGCCGCCCGCTCTGCCCACTCCTGTCCATGCGTCCGGGCATCCCCGGCGATCTGCTCGGCGGTGCGCAGCAGATCCGCAGGCAGCGCAGCGCGTGCATGGTCGATGCGGGTGAAGATCACCCGGTCAGCGGCTGGCAGCAGCGCCTCCAGCATGTCGCCGGCATGTTTGTCGGCCATGCAGCCGAACACAAACCCCAGCCAGGTATAGCCCCCCAGGGCTGTTAGCGCCGTCACCAGCTGCTCGATCGAGTGCGGGTTGTGTGCACTGTCCAGGATGATCAGCGGGTCGCGCCCCGCGATCTCCAGCCTGCCAGGCCACCGCACATGCGCCAGGCTGCGCCAGGCTGCTTCACGCTTGACCGGGATGCCGGCCCGGTGTGCTTCCTCCAGCACAGCCAGGGCGACGGCGGCGTTCTCCACCTGGAACGCGCCTGCCAGCGACAGCATCACTTCGCGTTCCGCCCCGGCAGGGCCGATCCGTGCCCGTGTCCCTTCCCAGCTCAGCGCTTCCGGCCTCGATCCCCAGTCGCGCCCGATCAGTACCAGTCGGCTGCCCGCAGCCGCGGCCTGCGCCTCGATGACGGCCCGCGCCTCCGCGGCCTGCGGGGCGCTCACTACCGGCGTGCCGGGCTTGATGATGGCTGCCTTCTCTGCAGCGATCTCCGCCAGCGTATCGCCCAGCAGCTGCGTATGATCCAGGCTGATGTTCGTGATTGCGCAGACCGCCGGCTCGATCACGCTGGTAGCGTCCAGTCGTCCGCCCAGCCCCACCTCAATCACCGCGACATCGCAGCCCTCCCGGGCGAAGTGCCACAGCGCCAGCGCGGTGGTCAGCTCGAAGGTGCTGAGACCCTCCTGCGGGCGGGTCAGCGGCTGGATATCTGCCGCCAGCTGTGCCAGCGCCTCCTCTGCGATCAGCGCCCGGTTGATCTGGATTCGCTCCCGCCAGTCCTGCAGATGCGGCGACAGGTACAGCCCGGTCTTCAGGCCGGATTCTTGCAGCCCCTGGGCGATGAAGGCTGCTGTGGATCCCTTGCCCTTTGTCCCGGCGACGTGCAGAGTCGGATAGCGCCGGTGTGGATCGCCCAGCTTCGCCAGCAGGCTGCGGATGCGCTCCAGTCCCCAGGTCTGCTTGCCGTGGTTGCGGATGGCGGCCAGATAGGGGTCGTCAAAGCTGTTGATATATTCGAGCGCCTGCTGCGCCGTGAGCGCTGCCATCCGCCGGTGTCCTGTGAATCGGTATCTCAGGAGTATACCCACAAACCGGCAGACGGCAACGCTGTCTGGCTCGCTTCTTCTGCCGTTACACGCACGCGCCGGCGGGCAGGGCGCTCATCGCGCCTCCTCAAGCGAGTTGTGTTGCCGACCCGGCAGCGTACCTGACCGCAGGGGCGGCGCCGAACGTAATAACTGTCGAGAGTATGGTAGGCACAGGGCAGGTGGGATTGTGATGCGCCGGCGGGGCAGGCTATACTTGCTCTGTGAGTGCGCGACGAGCCGCCCCCCTGGCACTTCTGGCGCTGATCCTCCTGATCGCCGCCGCCCTGCGCCTGCGGCAGCTGGACGCGCGCGGCCTGTGGTTCGATGAAGGCGTCAGCCTGACCTTCAGCCAGATGGCCCCGGCCGACGTGCTGCGCTACCACCGTCTGTGGGAGGATACCAACCCGCCCGCCTACCGGATTCTGCTCGGCTGGTGGACGCGGGGCGCCGGCGCCGGCCCTTTCAGCGCCCGCGTCTTCAGTGCGCTGCCCGGTGTGCTGGCGGTTGCGCTCACTTATCGCATCGGACGCCGGCTGCGTCTGGAGCCGGCTGCTGGCGTGGCCGCTGCCGCCTGGCTGGCTGTCAGCCCCATGCAGGTCTACTACAGCCGTGAAGTCAAGCACTATCAGCTTGTCCAGCTGGCTCTCCTGACCGCGATCGCACTGGGCCTGCATCTTCTTATAGTTATGGCCTCCCGCCCCTCAGGCCGGGCACGTTCTGGCGTGCTGCTGGCGCTGGCGGCGGCGCTCTCAGGGTGTACGGCGCTGGCGGTGGGATCGCACTACATGGCGCTCCTGCTGCTGTTCTGCCTGGATGCCGCCGCGCTGGCGCTCGCGCTGGCGGCTCTGCGCCGGGGGCGCGGCTGGCGCGCGATCGGGCCGCCGCTGGCCGTCTGGGCCGGGGGGCAGTTCATTGGCGCGGCGGTCTGGCTGCCCTGGGTGCTGGCGACGGCGCCCGCTGCCGCCGCGGGAACGCGCTCGGCTGCCGCCAATGTCGGGTTGCTGCCGCGCACCCCCCTCGCCTTTCTGGCCGAATCTGTCGCCGAGTTTGCGGCCGGCCCGGCGGCGTCACCGGCTGCTGCCGGGTTGGCCGGCGCCGCCCTGATCGGGCTCTTGGCCGCAGGACTCGTCCTCCCCGGGGCCCCGCGGCGCGCGCGCCGCCTGCTGCTGCTGTGGGCGCTCGGCCCCCTGCTGCTGGGGATGGTGGTCCAGTTCTTCCTGCCGTTCTTTTTTGCGCGTTTCCTGCTCTATGTGACGCCGGCGCTGGCTCTGCTGGCTGGCGCGGGGCTGGTGCATCTTGTCCGCTCGCCTTCCCTGGGCCGGCCCGCGGCGAGCGCTGCTGCCCTCGCGCTGATCGCGGTTTCAGTGTGGCAGGTGCGCGCTCAGGCCGCCCTCCCGCAGCCGTCGCCTGACCTGCGGCCCGCTGCGGCGGACCTGACCACCTCCCTGCAGCCCGGCGATGCGCTCATCTATTCCTACTCCTGGCAGCCGGGGATGCTTTCCGCTTACCTCCCGCCGGGACGCGCGCCCGTCTACTATAGCAGCTTCTTTGCGCCCGGCGAGCGTGACCCGTCTCTGGCGCGCATCCTGGAGCGCCACGGGCGTGCCTGGCTGCTGACCTATCGCATCGCCGCCGAGGATCCCATCAACGATGTGGGCCGCTGGCTCCTCCTCAACGCCCCATCCGCCGCCCCATCCTGGTACGGCGAGAGCCAGCTGACTCTGTTCGTCGATCCCGCCCGCCTCGATAACCCCGGCCCGCCGCAGAAGTGCGCCGCCTTTGACAGCGGACGGATCGCACTCTGTTACGCGCCGCTCCAGGCGTCCCGCTCGTCGATCAGCCCGCCCCCCGTGATCGCGCTGGCCCTCCAGTGGCGCCTTTCAGGCCCGCTGGATGCGCCTTATGTCGTCTTCGTGCACGTCACGGCGGGCGCCGATCAGGCTCCTGTCGCGCAGCTGGATGCTCCGCCGGCAGCGGGCTGGCGAACCGGTGGCCCCATCCGCGACCTGCGTGCCCTGGTGCTGCCCTCCGACATCGCGGCTGGCGAGTATCAGGTGCTTGTTGGGCTGTATGATCCGGTCGCGCTTTCTCGCCTCCCTGTCGAGGGCGGCGGCGATGCGGTTCGCATCGGGCAGATCCGCGTGCTGTCCGGCCCCTGATCCGCCCGGCCCGTTGCCGGGGTTGGCGCTGGTGGGATAGACTCGCCAGCATTATGGGCCGGGACTCCGCGCCCTTCTGAGACACTCGGAGCGAATCGTGCGACTCGAACGCGCCATGACCATCCGCTTTGCGGCCATCGTTCTGACCTTGATCCTGGTCGTCGCTTTCCTCGCCAGCCGCCCGCGCGGCCCGGTGCTCGTCGAAGCGGCGTTCAGCAGCCGCGCCATCACCCCCAATGCCGACGGCGAGAACGATGCCACCCGCATCACCTACCGCCTCCGCCGTGAGGCGCGTCTGTCGATTTACTTCGAAGATGTCGGCGGACAGCGCTACAGCTTCCGCCAGGATGAGATCCGTCCCCGCGGCCGCTACGAGGTCCTGTTCAGCGGCGTGGTCGAGGGCTTCGTCCGCCCCGGCGAGCCGGTCGAGGGCGAGGTGCTGGCCCGCCTGCTGCCTGATGGCGACTACACCTGGGTGATTGAGGCCCGCGATACGGCCACTGGCCGCGCCGACCGGCTGACCGGAGACCTGGCCATCCAGTCTGCCAGCCCTCAGCTCCCCGATATTCAGGAGTTCACCATCTCCCCCCCGGTGTTCACGCCCAACCAGGACGGCATCGACGACCGCGTCTGGATCAACGTCTTCGTTCCGAAGGAGGCCGACCTCTCCGTCTATCTGGTCGATGAGCAGGGCCAGCGCATCTTCATCCCCGAGTATGAGGGTGGCCGCGTCCCCGGCGAGCCGGGCCGCCACAGCTTCGAATATGACGGCGGCATCGACAATGGCTCCGATCCCCCGCCCGACGGCACGTACCGCGTGCTGGTGGAGGCCCGCGACGCGGAAGGTCAGCGCGTCCGGGCGCGCGGCGCCCTGACCCTGCGCGATGGCGGCGTGCCGCTGGCCGAGATCCTTGCCCAGCCGGTGGGCGATACCGTCCGCTTTTCCGCCGAGACGGTCATCCTGAACGACGTGCTCACGTTCGAGCTGACGGTGGAAAACTACGGGGATGCCCCGATCCGCACGACTGGCCCGGAGCCTGGCTATATCTATGATCAGGACGAGCTGTACTCCAGCACTGGCTTCTACGAAGAGTCCGGTGCCTGGCGGGTCGGCATCAACTGCGACACCTGCCTGACCGATTACCCCTGGCGCTGGGCGCTGGGCAGCCCGGAGACGCTCACCCCGCTCGAAAGCGGTGGCAGAGTGCACTACTACCTCATGCCCGGCCAGCGGGCGGTGGTCACCGGTGGCATCCGCCTGCTGAACATCGTCGAGTCCCGCAACCCCCAGCAGTTCTGGGCTGGCCTCATTCATGAAGATGTCGGCATCTCGGCGTTGAACAACCGCGTCGATCCGCACTGGATCGAAATCATCACTGCCGCGCTCGATTCCCCCTAGCCGCAGGTTTGCCTGCCGGGAGGGGGTGCTGTATCATTGGGGCGATGGCTCAGGAGAGAAACCTTATTCACGCGCGAAACCGCTGCCTGCTGTGGGGTGGAGTGGTTCTGGCCCTGATGCTCATGGCCGGCTGTCGTGGCGATGCGACCCCTGGCCCCGCACGCGCCATGCCAACCAGCATTCCGGTGCCCACTCCGCTGCCGCCCCTGCCTACCCTGCCTCCGCCCGGCAGCGCCGACAACCCGCTGGTGATTCTGCTGGTCACCCCGGAGGCGGCATCACTGCAGGACGGAGCGCAGGCGCTCAGCAGCCAGCTGTCCGATGAAGCGGGCCTGTCCCTCGTGCTCCGGCTGACCGATGCCTACGCGGAGGCCCGCCGCGCCCTGTGCGATCGCGCGGTGGTCGCCGTCTCACTCGATGCGTTTAGCTATCTGGCTGCCAGCCGGGACGGCTGCGGGACCGCCGCCTACGTGCTGGAGCGCGAGGGCGCCGTGGCCACCCGTGGGCAGTTCCTGGCCCGCGATGCGTTTCTCCCCCAGTCTTACCGCGGTGTCTTCTGTCGTCCGGATGGCCAATCCCTGAACGGTTGGGTGATGCCAACCCTGACCTTGCGTGCCCGCGGCGTCGATACCTTCACCGATATGTACAGCATCGTCGATGCGGGCAGCGACGAGGAGGTTGTCCGGTTGATCGAGGCGGGCCAGTGCGGCCTGGGGGCCACGACAGCCGGCGCTCATGAGGAGGTGCGCGGCCTCGCCTTCCCGGAGCGCCTGCTCGTGCTCGAAGAGCTGGCCCCGGTTCCCAATGAGGCGCTCGTGTTTTCCTCGGCGCTGGACGAGCCGATGCGCGCCCTGGTGCAGGATCTGGCGGCGGCCCACCTTGACGATCTCGCGGCCCTGCTGGGCGGCGAGGCGCTGCGCCCCGTGGACGACTCAGCGTTCAGTGACCTCCGCGACCTGCTCGCCGGCGCCGGCGTTGATCCGTCAGACCTCAGCCAGTAGGCAGCTCGCCGCGCGCTGCGCTTGGATAATTCATTGAATCTCAAACGGGAGGTTGTCTGATGGGTTTCTTTGATGAATTCCGGCAGTTTGCGATCAAGGGCAATATGATCGATATGGCGGTCGGTGTGATCCTGGGTGCCGCCTTTGGTTCCATTGTGAGTTCACTGGTCACGGATATCATGATGCCGCCGCTTGGCCTGCTGCTGGGCCGGGTGGACTTCTCTAACCTGTATCTAAACCTGTCAGGCGGCCACTACACGTCCCTGGCTGATGCGCAGGCTGCCGGGGCAGCCACCATCAATTATGGGCTGTTCATCAACAACGTCATCAGCTTCTTCATTGTCGCCCTGGCGACCTTCCTGCTCGTGCGCTGGGCCAACCGGCTTCAGGAAATCGGCATCAAGAAGAAGCAGCTGGAAGCCCCGGCGGCGCCCATCACGAAGACCTGCCCCTTCTGCGCGACCGACATCCCGGTTAAAGCCAGCCGCTGCCCAAACTGCACCTCTCAGCTGTCGTAGCGCGCCTGCCTGGGCGCTGCCTCGCAGGGTGGATCGGATGACTCATACCGTTTCCTCACGGCCGCGCCTCGCGGTCGTGATCGTTACCTGGAACGTCCGCAAGCTGGTGCTGGCCTGCCTCGATTCCCTGTTGGCCGATCTCCGCAGCGCTCCTGTGGAGGCATCCGTCTGGGTGGTGGACAACCGGTCCGCCGACGGGACTGCGCAGGCGATCCGTGCCGTCTTTCCGGACTATGGCCTGCTGCCGGTGCATGTTCTGGAGCCGGGCGAGAATCTTGGCTTTGCCCGTGGCAACAACCATGCCCTGCGGGCGCTCGGCTTCCCGGACGGCGCGGAGGTGCCGGATTACGTCCTCCTCCTCAACCCGGATACCGTGGTCATGCCCGGCGCGATCGCTGCCCTGATCGACGGGCTGGAGGCCGCTGGCGCCGGGCTGGCCGGTGCGCGCCTCATCTACCCTGACGGGCGGTTCCAGCACAGCGCCTTCGCCTTTCCGGGCCTCGCGCAGTTGGCCATCGATCTGTTTCCCGCGCTGGCCCGCCTCAGCGAGACGGCTCTCAACGGCCGCTACCCGCGCGCGCTGTATGAAGGCGGGCAGCCGTTCCGCGTGGATCATCCCCTGGGCGCGACCTTCCTCCTCCGCGCCGCGGTCATCCGCCAGACCGGCCTGTTCGATGAGCAGTTCCATCTCTACTGCGAGGAGGTTGACTGGGCGCTCCGCATCCGCGCCGCCGGCTGGACGGCGGTGTGCGTGCCGGCTGCCCGGGTGGTACATTATGGAGGGATGAGCACCTCGCAGGTGCGCCCCGAATCGATCGTTAACCTGTGGGCCGCGCGCCTGCGTCTGTATCGTAAGCACTACCCGCTGCTCAGGCAGATACTGGCCCGGATGATCGTTCGCGCCGGGATGAACCGCCTCATCCAACAGACGGCCCGTGACTCGGCCTCGCCCGAGGAGCCGCGCCGCGCGCTGGTGCAGGCTTACCGGCAGGTCATCCGCCTGACGCGGGAGCTCTAGGAAAGAGTCTATCGGATATGAATCGGGTTGGGCTGACGCTGACCGTTTTAGCGGCTTTGCTTGGGCTGGGCGGCTGTGCGCCGGCTTCGGATGCGGCCGCGCCGGGCTGGTGGAATGACGTGGTCTTCTATGAGATCTTTGTCCGCAGTTACGCCGATAGCGATGGCAACGGCATCGGGGATCTACCGGGCCTGATCGAGAGGCTCGATTACCTCAATGATGGCGATCCCGCCACCACCGACGATCTCGGCGTGACGGGCATCTGGCTGATGCCGATCAACCAGTCCAACAGCTACCACGGCTATGATGTCACCGACTATCGTCGCGTCGAGCCGGACTACGGGACGAATGAGGACTTTCAGCGCCTGATCGCCGAAGCCCACCGCCGCGGCATGGTCGTGATCATCGATCTGGTCATGAACCACACTTCCCGGGATCATCCGTGGTTCCGCGAGGCGCGCCGCGAGGGCTCGGCCTATGATGACTGGTATATCTGGAGCGACTCCGACCCGGGCTACAACGGCCCGTGGGGCCAGGACGTGTGGTATCGATCCGGCGACCGCTACTACTACGCGGTCTTCTGGGACGGCATGCCCGACCTGAACCTGACCAATCCCCGCGTCACCCGCGAAATGCAGGATATCGCCCGCTTCTGGCTCCGCGACATGGGCGCGGACGGCTTCCGGCTCGACGGCGCCAAACATCTCATCGAGCGCGGCCAGACTCAGGAGAACACGCCCGAGACGCACGCATGGCTGCAGGACTTCCGTCGTGCGGTCAAGCGGGCCGACCCGGATGCCCTCATCCTGGGCGAGGTCTGGAGTCCCGGCTATCAGGTCGCCAGGTATATTGGCCCGGAGCTGGACCTGGCCTTCGAGTTCGACCTGGCCGGGGCCATGCTCAGCACGGTTCGCTACGGCAACCGCACCGCGATCGAGAATGCTCAGCGCAAAGTGCTCGATCTTTACCCGCCGGGCCAGTATGCGGCCTTCCTGACCAACCACGACCAGAACCGCACCTTCAGCCAGCTGCACGGCGATCTGAATGCCGCCCGGGCTGCCGCGACGCTCCTCCTGACTAACCCCGGCGTGCCCTTCATCTACTATGGTGAAGAAATCGGCATGCCCGGCGAGAAGCCCGATCAGCGCATCCGCACACCCATGCAGTGGGATGGCACGGATCGCACCGCTGGCTTCACCTCCGGGCGGCCCTGGCAGCCGCTGGCTGATGGCTATCAGGAGCGCAACGTCGCCGCCCAGGACCGGGACCCGGGTTCGCTGCTCAACCATTACCGGGCGCTGATCCATCTCCGCAACGACCATCCGGCCATGCGCCGCGGCGAGTTCCTGTTCGTGGAATCCACCCAGTCGGAGCTGTACACCTTCCTGCGCCATGAGGGGGACGATGTGCTGCTGGTGATCGTCAACCTGTCTGATGAGGAGGTTGTCGATTACGCCCTGTCGCTCGAAGCAGGGCCGCTGGAGCGCGGCGCGACGGTCCGGCTGCTGCTGGGGCAGGGCGACCCGGCGCCGCTGGAGGTCAGCAGCGCGGGCGGCTTCGCAGGCTACACCCCGTTTCCTGCCATCCCGCCGCGGGCCAGCCTCATCCTGCAGATCGGCCCGTAGCCCGATGTCACGCCTGGCGGCAGTCGTCCTGACCTACAATGAAGAAGCCCATATCGCCGACTGCCTCGCCAGCCTGCGCTGGGCGGATGAGATCGTCGTCTTTGATTCCTTCAGCACCGATCTCACCCTCGATCGGGCCGCTGCCGCCGGGGCGCGCATCCTTCAGCATCCGTTTGCCAACTACGGCGATCAGCGCAACGCCGCCCTGGACGCCCTGGAGGCGGATTGGGTCCTGTTCGTGGATGCCGATGAGCGGGTCACGCCGGCGCTGGCCGCCGAAATCCCCGCCCGCCTGGACGGCCCGGAGCGCGGCTGGTGGATCCCCCGTCACAACTACATCTTCGGGCGGCTGACGCGCGGCGCCGGCTGGTTCCCCGACTATCAGTTGCGCCTCCTGCACCGCGCCAGCGCCCGCTATGATTCGGACCGCCCGGTGCACGAGACCGTCCATCTGGAAGGCCCGGTGGGGTGGCTGGAGAGCCCCCTTGTGCATTACAATTACCGCAACCTGGCCCACTTCATCGCCAAGCAGGAGCGCTACACGGACTTTGAAGCGGGCATCCGGTTTCGCGCGGGTCGGCGGCCCCGGCCGTGGACGTACTTCACTGCGCCTGTCCGCCACTTCGCGTGGCGCTTCGTGACGCTGAAGGGCTATCGAGACGGGCTGCACGGCCTGCGGCTCAGCCTGCTGATGGCCTATTACGAGATGGAGACCTGGCGGCGCACGGCGCGTCTGTGGCGTGCGCCGCGCCGGCCATCGTGAACGCCGAGGACTATGTCGCTCTTTCGCAACCGCAGCCTCCTGTCCTTCGCGGCAGGGCATTTCATCGTGGACTTCTTCAGCGGGATGCTGCCCATCCTGGTCGCGGCGCATACCGCGCCCCTTGCGCTCACCCAGGGCCAGATCGGCCTGATCGCGCTGGCTTACAGCCTCTCGACCTCGCTGGCTCAGCCCCTGTTTGGCCTGCTCGCTGATGGCGCATTCGCGCCGCGCCTGGCCCTGCTGGGCATCGTCTGGCAGGTCGGCCTGATGGGCGCGGCGGGTTATGCGCCCCGCTTTGAGGTGCTGCTCGGTCTGGTGGCGCTGGGCGGCCTGGGATCGGCGGCGTTCCATCCGCCCGGCGCGGGCAGCGTGCCGCGCCTGACTGATCCCACCCGGCGCGGCGGCGCGATGTCCGTCTTTCTGCTGGGCGGCAATTCCGGCTATGCCATCGGCCCGCTGGTGGCCGGCGTGATCCTGAATGCGCATGGCCCGCGGGGCGTCCTGGCCCTGACCATCGGCGCGGCGCTGGTGCTGCCGCTCCTGGCGCTGGCGCTGATCCGCCTGCGCTATCCCGCGCCGCCCATGCCCGCTTCCGCCCTCGCTGAGCCGGCGCAGCCGCGGCGGCCCCTGGCGGCCCCTGCCGCCGCCCCGACCGCCGCCATCGCTGCCCTGGCGCTCATCGTGATCGCTCGCTCCTGGGCCAGCGCCAGCCTGACCACCTACCTGCCTCAGTATCTGCTCCAGCAGGGGCAGAATGTGGCCTTTGCCGGCAACGCCCTGTTTGTCCTGTCGGCTCTGGCGGCGCTGGGCGGCTTCAGCGCGGGCTTCCTCTCCGATCGCGTCGGCATTCGCCGCATCGTGATCGGCACTCTGCTGCTGTCGGTCCCGCTGATGGCCAGCCTTCGTCTGGTATCCGGCTTCTGGCTGATGATCGCGCTCGGCGCAGCCGGCTTCTTCCTGCTGGCCTCGTTGCCCCTCACCCTGCTGCTGGGGCAGGACCTCTTCCCCGGTCGCCCCGGCGTGATGGCTGGCCTCACCCTGGGGTTTACCTTTGTCGCCGGCGGGATCGGCGCGGCGGTCACGGGCGCGGTCGCCGAGCGCATCGGCCTGACGGCGGTCTTCACCTGGCTGCCGGTCCTGCCTCTGCTCGGCGGAGTCTGCGCGGCTGTGCTGTATGCGTTCCCTGCGCGGCCGGCTCCCGCTGCCGCCGCCGCGGATTGACGTTGGGTGTGGTATCAATGCGGAGTGAAAGGGGTAGGCTCGTGAGGAGTGTCGGATATCAACGCTTGCGCTGGCTGGTCGCGGCGATCGGGCTGCTCGGTGTCCTGGCCGTGGGGCCGGGCGCGCCTGCCCCGGCTGCGGCAGCTCAGGATGCGGATGTCGATGTCAGCCCCAAGGTCGGCCCGCCCGGCACGAACGTGACCCTGACGGGTAACCACTTTGATATCGCGCCGGAGGATTCTGTCAAGGGCCTTATCAAGTGGGATGGCGTTCTCAAGGAAGAGATCACCATCCCCAAGACGCAGCCGTTTGACATCGCCTGGAAGATCCCGGCTGATGCCGCCGATGGCGAGCACACCATCGTCATGTGCGTCAAGCTGCAGGATGATCAGTGCGTCCAGGGCGATAATACCAAGCGGGCTACGGTGGTCTTCACTGTGCAGTCGGCGACGCCTTCGCCCACGCCCACCCTGACCCCCACGCCCGCCCCGGCGACCGCCACGCCGGTCCCCCCGACGGCCACGCCGGTCCCGCCGACTGCGGTTCCGCCGACTGCGGTTCCCCCCACGGCGATCCCGCCTGCGCCTCAGCAGCCGACCGCCACCCCTGTCCCGCCGACGGCCACGCCTGCGGGGGATGCCGGACAGCCGCCCGCGGCGACGGCCACGACCGACCCGGCCCTTGCCCTGACCCCGACACTCGCCCCGCCGCCCGGCGCTGGCGGCTGCGAGGAAGTCACCGCGGATCGGATCAACCCGGCCATCGTCGAGGCGCTGGCCGCCGAGACCGATGGCTTCAGCCCGGCTCTGTGGCTGCTGTGCGCCGCCCCCCCTGCCGAGATCAGCCTGCCGCTGGATCCCTCCTTCGACGTCCCGGCTCCGCGCAGCGCTTTCCGGCTCTTCGACTGCCGCAGCAGCGGCGGTTGCCTGCCCTACGAGCCGGAAGGTATTGAGGAAGGACGGCTGATCTTCCGCACCACCGGCGGCCCCGGCGCGCCGACCTGTGCCGAGGGCTGTGCCTTTGCTCAGGTGGGTTCCCGCACCCCGGCGGCTGTCTACGCGATCCTGTGCGTCCTGTTTGCCGCGATCGGCGGCATCGGGCTGGCGCTCATCCTGTACTTTGGACGGCAGCCAGCCGCCCCGGATACCGCTCAGGAACCCGGGGCGCCCTGATCCCCCTCAGCCCGGCAGCGCAAAGCGGCGGTGGAATGCTCCCCACCGCCGCTGTTTGATCAGGTCGGATCGGCCTAGCCTTTGGCTTCGACGGCGAACGGCGTCCCCGTCGCGCTCACAGCCCGCTGGCCGCTGGCCGTCGTGGCCACGCCGGTGCAGTTGATCGTGTACGTCCCGGCGGCATCGGGCGTGAAGGTGTATGTATCGATGAAGGTATTGTCGTCCTGCTGGGCGCTGGTGGGGGTCGCCAGGGCACCCGTGCGCCCGGAATCCTGCAGCACCCACGAGCAGGTCACCGCCGAGACGGACTTGCCGCGGGTGACCTTTATCGTCACAGGCTCTGTGGTGCGATGCTCTGCTCCCTCGACCGTGATCGGCCCCAGCTTCTCGGCTGGCAGCAGTTCGGGGGTAGGCGTTACGGTCGGCGGCACCTGGATCGGCGGCGTCGGGCTCGGAGTCAGGCCCAGATCCTGGGGCCCGACGACCGGCGGCGTCACCGAGGCCCCGACGACCGGCTCCGGCGAGGGCGGCTGGCCCAGGTTGCAGGCTGCCAGCAGGGCCGCGGTTCCGGCGATGGCAGCCGCACGCCAGACGGCGTGGGCGCGAAGGCTGTGCAGGTTCCTCATGTGCGTGCTCTCCCTTGAGCGATCAGGGTCACGAGTCGGACCGGGTCTGCCCCTATTCTAAACCAATCTCGCCGCCAGCGAAACCGGCCCGCTTCAAGCGAGGGCGTCAGCGTCCCGTTCCTCATCGCGTGCCACATCAGCCACCTGGCCGCCGGTCACCTCCACCAGCGTCGTAAACGGGATCGGGAAGATCGCATTGGACGCCCCGCCCGCGGCGTACACCGTCTCGTAGCGGCTCAGCGTCCGGTCGATCACGACCGTCAGCGGGTTGCGGTGTCCCACCGGCGGCACGCCTCCCGGTGTGTAGCCCGTCACCTCCAGCGTCGTTTGCGCATCCGCGATCTTGACCTTTTTGCGCCCTACGCTGTACAGCCCGCCCAGCTTGCGATCATCAACGCGCTGATCGCCCGCCGCCAGCACGATGATGGGCGTCCCATCCACCAGGAAACACAGGCTCTTCACGATGCTGCCCAGCTCCGTGCCGATGGCCGCCGCCGCCTCCGGCGCGGTGGCTGTAGATTCATCAAACTGGCGGATCGACGTATCCAGCCCCAAACGGTTCAGCGCCGCCTGGACATCGGCAGGTGTCAGAGGGTCCATGGGGTCATCTCGCCCGGTGAGGTGGATCAGTCGCCATAGTACCCGCACAGAGCCAGCGTCCCCGGCCCGCCGTGCGTGCCCAGCACCGGCGTCAGCTCGTTCAGGAACAGCTCTTTCGGGTTGAACTCCTGCCTGACTCGCTCCATCACTGCCTGCCCTTCCGCCTCGGCCGCGGCGTGGTGCACCGCGATGTGCAGCGGCTGGCTGGTATCCATCTTGGAGAAGAAGGCCCGGTACATGCTGTCGATGCCCTTCGTGCGGGTGCGGGTGCGCTCGCCGGGATCGATCACCCCGGTTTCCGGGTTCACCACCAGCTGCGGTTTCAGATTCAGCGCGGTGCCCAGCAGTTTCTGCGCTCCGCCGATGCGCCCGCCCCGGTACAGGTACTCCAGCGTATCGACGGTCAGCACCATGGCCAGCCGCTGCCGGGCGTTGTCGGCTGCGGCGATCACGCTCGGGGCATCGGCCCCCCTGTCGCGGGCGCGCGCTGCCACGATCACCTGCCAGCCCAGCCCCATCCCCACGCAGCGTGAGTCATAGATGTGCACCGGCACATCGACCATGTCTTTCGCCTGCATCGCCGAGGCGTAGGTGCCGCTCAGCTTCTGGCTGATCGTGATAATGACGATTTCACTCGCCCCATCCCGCTTGGCTTGGTCGATGTAGTTCACGAACTCCGCTGCAGGCGGCTGCGAGGTCTTGGGATGCACGGTGTCGCGGGTCAGGCGCTCGTAGAATGCGTGCGGCACGATATCTTTCAGATCCAGCAGGTCATCCATACCCCAGATCAGGTGCTGCGGCACGACGTACAGGTGGTGTTCGGCAGCCATCTCCGGTGGGATGTTGCACGTGCTGTCCGTGATGATGGCGATCGACTGGCTCATGAGCAGTTCCTCCTTCGGCGGGCGACAGGATCAGGGGTGTCTGGCACAGGCTATAACACCGCGCCGTCCGGATCGGCACGCGCCGGGCGGGCATCAGCCCGGAGGTTCGCTCGACCGCGTGCGCTGCAGCCCCAGTTGCTCGAATTGGGAGAGCTGCGCGTTTGCCAGCGCCTCGAAGTCGATCTCCGGATGCGCCACCGACGACGTGCAGTCTTCCAGCAAATACCACCGGTGGATGAACTCGGGCCGCTGTGCGCCGAAATAGCGAGCCAGCGAGCTGATAGTTTCGAGCACGCAGTGACTCTTTGCCTGCCCCGCCAGATAGATCGCGTCGTAGCTGCCGATCAGATCGAGCAGCGGCTGGTTCAGATCCCCCAGCGGCGCTTCCGGCACTTTCACTTCCGGCTCCAGGATCGAGTAATGCTCGGTCTTGGGGATCTGCCCCTTGGCGATGAAGATCGGCTGGCTGTCCCGCGCCGCGGCATGGTACGTGATCGCCTCGTACAGCGCGGGGGTGATGCTGTGGCCGGGCGTGCCCACCATCGTGTGGTACGGCCAGATCATCAGCGTCTTCTTGGCTTCCTTCTCGAGCCGCTGCACATACTCCAGCGACCAGTCCGGTTCCACCAGTGGCCGCCACTCCCCGCGGGCCACCTCGGCGGCGCTGATCGGGGTGAAGGGCGGCGGCGGCTCGCCGGCTGTGTTCACCCACCAGGTCGGGTAGAAGATCTGCAGCGGCGTGTGGGTATCCAGTGAGGCGATGATGCCGGTGATCCGGTCGGTGTAGGCAAGCAGCCATTCGATGGTGCGGCGCGTGTCGGCGACGGCCCCCGGCACGCTCAACGACCCGTCTGTGTGGATAAAGTCAACCTGCGGATCGACCAGCAGCAGCAGGACGCGCTCGCGGTCCGCGGCGGCTGGCCTGCCGCGGGCCTGCTGGCCTTCACGCACCGCGTCCAGGGTGCGCGGTGGGTAGAGGGTGCCCACGCGGGCCGGATCGTAGAAAGTCGGAAAGCTCACAGGGTGCCTCCTTCTTCAACGGTTGCAGATCGGTGCGCTTTCATTATACCCTGCGCCCGGTTGCTCAGGCCGATCGGTGGTATCATCTCCCTCTGTCGGCGCCCGCCGGATCGGCGCGCCTCGGGGCTTGGCCGGCTGTCTGCCGCGTTCTGCGGTCTTCAGGGGAGGATCGATGCGGGGTTCTGCCATCAGGCATATCGCGGTTGGGGCGCTGTTCGCGGCGCTGGCAGGCTGCGCCGGGGTGAGCGCGCTTCAGCCCTCGGCCGGGCCGACCCGCACGCCCTACGTGATCGTCATCACCGCCACGCCGGCCCCTGCACCCGGCGGCCCGTCGCCGACGCCCACCCCGCTGATGATCGGCCCATTTGGCCCGACCTTCATCCCGCCGCAGGCCGTCACGCCCGCCGGCCCGGAGCCGACTCTGGACCTCAGCGATCTCACCCCCGGCCCTGCCGCCGCTCAGCCGACGCCTGAGCCGGCTGAGGCGCTCCCGGGGGGCATCACGATCGCCCCGGAGGCGCCCCGCTCCGAGCGCCTCGGCCTCAACTTCGTCAGCGGCGCCCATCACGACCCGACCGAGGCCCGCCTGCGCGTCGGCGTCGAAACTGGCATCGGCTGGGATCGCTTCCCCCTCTACTGGAGCGAGATCGAGCAGCAGCCCGGCCGCTACGTCTGGGAGGACTACGACGAGGCCGTCCGCTGGGATGTCCGTGCCGGCCTGCGCACCAATGCCATCCTGCTGGGAACCGCGCCGGTCTACGCCGACGAGCGCGGCGTCCCCGCCGGCCTGTTCGAGCCGGTCTTCGCCGACGGCTCCGACGAGCCGGGCCGCGGCAAGGCCATCAACCCGGCCAACCCCTGGGCGTCTTTCGTCTATGCTGCCGTGAACCGCTACCGCCCCAACGGCTTCCTGGCTCAGTCCGACGGCTGGCCCCGCGGGGCCGGCATCCGTGTCTGGGAGGTCTGGAACGAGCCGGATTTCACGCTCTTCTGGCGCGGCAGCGTCGAGGAATACGCCCGGATGCTCAAGGTGGCCTACCTCGCCGCCCGCCACGCCGATGACCACGCCCGGATCATGGTCGGCGGCCTGGTGCTGTTTGAGCAGCCTGGCTTCCTGGTCGATCTGCTCAACCTCTATCGGAACGACCCATCCCCGGTGGAGGGGGTCTTCCCCTTCGATCGGGTCGCCCTGCACGCCTACAACTATCCGGCGGCCTCCTACCAGGCCGTCGAGCGCGTCGAGAGCCTGCTGGCTATCTACGGCCTCAGCGACCGCCGCATCTGGCTCAACGAATCGGGCGTTGCCGTCTGGGATGACTACCCGGGGCCGGAGTGGGCGACCCGCCCCGACCAGATGATCTGGCGGGCCACGGCCCAGGAGCAGGCCAGCTACGTCATCCAGAGCGCCGCCTACGCCTTCATGGCCGGCGCCGATGCGGTATTCCATTTCCAGCTCTACGATGACTGCGGCAACCAGCCCGCCGGCACCACCTTTCCGCCGCATGATGGCAGCCTGTGCGATACCGGCCTGCAGTGCTGGGGCGATGCCCTCGGCCTGATGCGCAACAGCCGCGAGAATGTCTGCTTCAACCAGGGCCCCCGGCCCGATACCCCGCGCCCGGCCTACAGCGCCTTCCAGACCGTCGGCGCGGTGTTCGCCAGCCAGCCCTTTGTCCCCCTCACCGCTTCGCGCGGCCCCCTCGGCGATCAGGTCTGGCTGACCTTCGCCCGCCCCGGCAGCGGCGAGTTGATCACCGTCCTGTGGAATGAGTCCGGCCGCCAGGTCGAGGCTGCGCTGCCCACCTCGTCCGCCGAGGCCGTGCTCATCCTGGCCGGCGGCGAGCAGACCACCATCCGCCCGGGCGAGGACGGCCTGTACCATGTGGTTCTCAACCCGGCCACCAACCGCAACCACGTCGGGCTGCCCGTCAACTACATGATCGGCGGGCCGCCCGTCTTTCTCATTCAGCGGCCCGCCCGGCCCGTCGTCAGCGTGCTCCCTCTGCTGGAGACCAGCCGCACGGCCTTCATGGTGCAGTGGGAATCCAGCGACCCGACCCTCCGCCGCTACGAGATCTACTACCGCGATGAAACCGCCGCCGGCGATTGGGTGCTCTGGCTCGAATCAGACACCCCCGGCGAAGCCCTGTTCGTCGGGGGGGCGGGCCGCACCTACAGCTTCTTTGCCCGGGGTCGGTTGGCCGATGACTCCTGGACGGCGGATGAGCCGGTCGTGCAGGCCCGCACCACCGTCGAATGACCGGGTCCCTGCGCTAGCCCTCCAGCCGGCCGCGCAGCCGCGGATCGAGTGCATCGCGCAGCCCATCGCCCAGCAGGTTGAACCCCAGCACCGTCAGCACGATCGCCAGCCCGGGGAACACCAGCGCCCACCAGGCGCCGCTCAGCAGGAAGCGCTGACTTTCCGCCAGCATCTTCCCCCATTCGGGGTAGGGCGGCTGCTGGCCCAGCCCCAGGAAGCCCAGCGCCGCGGTCTCCACGACCGCGGTGCCCAGCCCCAGCGTCGTCTGCACGATGATCGGCGCCAGGCTGTTGGGCAGGATATGCCGGATCAACACCCGCCACTCGCTTGCCCCCAGGCTGCGTGCCGCGCTGATGAAATCCTCTTCCCGGATCGACAGCGCCATCGACCGGGACAGCCGTGCATAGGCCGGGATGCCCACGATCCCGATCGCCAGCATGGCGTTCGTCAGCCCCGGCCCCAGGAACGCCACGATCACGATCGCCAGCAGCAGCGCCGGGAATGCCAGCAGCACGTCCATCAGGCGCATGATGACGCTGTCTACCGCCCCGCCGGCCAGCCCGGCGACCTCCCCCAGCAGCATCCCGATGAACAGGGAGATCGCCACCGAGATGATCCCCACCCGCAGCGACACCGGCGCCCCGTGCAGAATCCGTATCGCGATGTCCCGCCCCAGGTTGTCCGTCCCCATGATGTGCTCCGCCGAGGGCGGTTGTAGCTTCTCCGGCAGGTTCGAGTCCGTCGTCGCGTCATACGGCAGCAGAATCGGCCCGATCGCGGCCACCAGCACGAACAGGATCACCAGCACCCCCCCGATGCGGGCGCTCCCGTTGCGCAGCAGGGCGCGCCGCACCTGGCTCCACGCCGAGCGGTACTCCATCAGCTTCTCGCGTTGCCGCAGCACTTCCTCTTCGGTCAGCGTCGCGGCAGCGGTGGTATCTAGGATCTCGGACATGAGCAGCTATCCTCCGGCGGGCCTACGACAGCCTGATCCGCGGGTTGAGCACCCCGTACAGGACGTCAACTGCCAGGTTGATGATCACAAACAGAAAGGCCACGATCAGCGTCACCGACTGGATAATCGGGTATTCGCGCTCCAGGATCGCATCGAACACCCAGCGCCCGATCCCCGGCCATGTGAAGATCGTCTCCGTCAGCACCGCCCCGCTCAGCAGGATGCCCAGTTGCAGCCCCACCACCGTGACCACCGGCATCAGCGCGTTCCGCAGCGCGTGCTTGAAGACGACCGCCCGCTCCCTCAGCCCCTTGGCCCGCGCGGTCCGGATGTAATCCTGGTGCAGCACCTCCAGCATTGAGGAGCGCGTGATGCGGGCGATCACCGAGATCGGGATCGTCGCCAGCACCAGCGACGGCATCGTCAGGTGCACCAGCGCATCGAACAGCGCTTTCCAGTTTCCCTGGATCAGCGCGTCAACTGTCAGCACCCCCGTGATCACCCGCAGCTCCGTGTCGATATCCAGCCGCCCGATCATCGGCAGCGCCTGCAGCTGGATGCTGAAAATGAAGATCAGCATCAGCCCCAGCCAGAAGATCGGCATCGAAACCCCGATCAGCGCTCCCATCATGCTCAGTGTGTCCAGCAGCGAGTTGCGCCATACCGCCGACATCACCCCGATCGGGATGCCGATGATCACCGAGATGAGCAGCGCATACAGTGACAGCTCCAGCGTGGCGGGCAGCCGTCGACGCAGCTCGCTGGTGATCGGGATGTGGCCCTGGATCGTCTCGCCCAGGTCTCCGCGCAGGATCCGCCCCATGTAGATGAAGTACTGGCTGTCCAGCGGGCGCACCGTGATCGCTACCTGATCCTCCTGGATCCAGCCGATGGCCCGTCCCAGCTCCTTGCTCCACGTGACCTCGTACCAGCCGTCCTCTCCCTGGCTGACCACGGTCAGCAGATTCGTTTCGATTGACCCCATCCGCCGGGCGCCGCGCTCCACCGGCTCGTCAAACGCCCGCAGCCGCTCCTCGCTGAATCGTACCGTCCCGCCGGCTTCTGTAGCGGCCTCGTCCTGCACCCACCCCTGCAGGGTTTCCTCTTCCACGGCGCTCAGCCGTACCCACCCGTCTGTGCGCTCTATCACCGTCAGGCGGGCATTGGCGGAGAACTCCCCGGTTACCACCTCGCTGCCAGGCTCCTCGACCAGCACAGCGGTCTCACCGATCGGCCTGGCTTCGCTGCCCCCGAAGTTCAGGAACAGCGGCTTGTTCAGCCCCAGTTGCTCGCGTATCCGCTGGATGTTCTCCTCGGTGGCGCGTTCCCCCAGCAGAGTCACGGCGGGGTCGCCCGGGATGATGTGGATGAACAGGAACACCAGGATCGAGACCCCCAGCAGCACCGGGATCGCCTCAAAGAGTCGCCTGATAATGTAGGTGGTCATGTGGAAACCTTGCCGATGGCCTGACAGGACACGGGATGCCGCGCCGGCATCAGGATGAATGGGTACCGTTATAGCACAGGGCGGTGCAAAACACCTACCACCGGCCCGTCAGCGGAAAACCCGGCGCGGGAACCCCCTGCAGGGCCGCCGGTGGAGGGCCCGGGCTTTCCGCGCCCGGTGTGGACAGGCCCCGGCTGAACGGCCGGGGCCTGTGTGCCTCACTGTGTCGGATCGGGGCCGCGTTTACTCGATCACGATCGTCTTGAAGTACTCCGTGCCGGTCGGGCTTGGCTCATAGCCGGAGATGTTCGCCCTCAGCAGGATGGCCGGCTTGTTGTAGGCCAGCCACACCCGGTAGGCGCCCTCTGCCAGCAGGGCTTCAGCCTGGGTGTACAGCTCGGCGCGGACATCCGGATCGGTCTCAGAGCGGGCCTGAACCAGCAGATCTGCGACCTCCGGCACCTGGATGTACCCTTCACGCGCCAGCGGTGTCTGGGCGTTTGCGAAGAAGTAGCCCAGGAAGTTGTCGGAGTCGCCGTTATCGCCCGTCCAGCCCAGGAAGTACAGGCCGGGCAGATTGCCGTTGCGGCGGTTGTCCAGATACACGGCCCAGTCGCCCAGGCTCACCAGTTCGGTCTGGATGCCGATCGCGGCCAGGTCGGCGGCCACAGCCTGAGCCACACCCTCTGCATCAGGCATGTACGGGCGGGTCACCGGCATCACGAACAGCTTCAGCGGCTGGCCGCTGTTCTCCGGATCCTCGGTGGTGGTCACATTCCCCGCCTCATCGACCGTGTAGACCGTCACCGTTTCGATCCCGTCCGGGTAGCCGGCTTCAGCCAGCAGCGCCTGCGCGGCTTCCGGATCGTAGGTGTAGCCGGGCAGCTCATCCGGGTTGTAGCCCAGCGTGCCGGGCGGCAGCCACTGGTTGGCCACTTCGCCTGCGCCCGCGTAGAACGCATCCACCAGCGCCTGGCGGTTGATCGCCATGGCGATCGCCATACGCACCTTCGGATCCTGCAGTTCCTTCACCCGGAAGTTGAACGCCAGGTAGCCGTTCACCAGCGGCGGGCGGCGCAGCACCTGCAGATCGGGGTTGCCCTCGGCAGCCGCCACGTCTTCAGGCGTCGCGCCGAAGTAGCCATCGATCTCGCCGGCCTGCAGGGCCGCAAAGCGCGCAGCCGGGTCCACGATCGGGCGGATCACGATCCGCTCCACGTTGCCCGTCACCTCACCCCAGTAGTCCGGGTAGCGCTCCAGCGTGATCTGATCGCCGGTCACCCATTCGACGAACTCGTAGGGGCCGGTGCAGACGTACCCGACTTCGGGTGTGCCGTAGTCCACCCCGTACTCCATGATCGCCGTCGGGCTGTGGATCGAGAACATCGCCATCGCCAGGTTCGGCAGCATCGTGGTCACGTCGGACAGCGTGAACTTCACCGTGTACTCGTCAACGGCCTCAACCGAGGTGATCAGCGAGGCATCATCGAAGCCGCCCCACATCGCTTCGTAGTACTCAAACACCTGTTCGGGGAAGTGGTACTCGTTGGTGGTGAAGCGCCACCGGTCGAAGTTGAAAACCACTGCCTCGGCGTTGAACGGCGTGCCGTCATGGAAGGTTACGCCTTCGCGCAGTTTGAACGTCCACTCCAGCAGGTCATCGCTGACTTCCCAGCTCTCAGCCAGCATGGGGACCGGGTTGTTCGTCCCGCCGTCAAACTCGACCAGGTTCTCGCAGCCCTGCTCGATGACGCGGAACGACTCGCCGTCGGTCACCACGGCGCTGTCCAGCTGCACTGCATCACCCTGCGCTCCGAAGGTAAAGGTCACCGGGCCTTCGGGCTCCGGTTCTTCGGTCGGCTCCGGCTCCTCGGTCGGCTCCGGCTCCTCGGCGGCCGGTTCTTCAGCGGCCGGCTCTTCAGCAGCCGGCTCTTCAGCAGCCGGCTCTTCCGGTGCCGGGGCTGCCGGGGCGCACGCTGCCATCAGCGCGGCCAGCACCAGCAGAATCAGGCTCAGCTTAAAAAGCTTCGACATTGGGGGACTCTCCTCCTACAAGGTGTGAAAACTGATAGGACAGCCATTCTGTGAAAAATCCGCAGTGGCGCTCACCTCCTTTAATCTACTCAGGCGCAGGGCAGTATGGTTCAAATCGCCTGCCCCCCGCTGAGGTCATTGTAAGATTGCCCCTCACAGATGTCAAGCCATCCTTCCTGCCGGGCGCATTTCAGGTGGGGAGGGCCGCGCTGCAGGCCCTCACCCCCCGATGTGGCATAACAGCGTCAGCGAGCGCAGCTTCGCAGCGTTCAATGCCCCCGGGTCGGTGGTCTGCCGCTAATCCCGCAGCAGTGGCGAATCAAACCACAGCCCCAGGATTCGGTGCTCCGGGTCATCCCGATCGAAGATCACTGTGACCTTGACCGCGGCGTCGTTCTCAAAGGCTGCCTCGTACTCCATCGCCCACAGGTCGCCCTGTTCGACCGCCTGCCTGAAGGTATGCGATCGGTATGCCCCCAGCCGCCCGATGATCTCGCCGTATACCTGCGGAAAGGTGATCGGGTCGATGCGATCCCGCATCTCTTCGCTGAAGTCCTGGCTGTGCTGCGCATAGTCGTTGCGGCTCAGCCCTTCCAGCGCGTTCTCGACGATCGGATCCACCTCGGCAGCGAAGGCGGCAGCCTCGCCCGGCGGCACAGGTGGCGGCTGGCATCCTGCTGCAAGCGCCAGCGCAAGCCCGGCCGCGCCGATGAGCCGTCGTTCTCTCATCGGGGGGCTCCCTCGTCAGGGGGTGCCAGCCGTCGGTATTGCCCGCCCCAGAACACCAGCGGCGGCGCCGGGTTGTCAGGCCGGTGCAGGGCCATCACATCCCCCAGTACAATCCAGTGATCGCCGCCCTCCAGCACCTGGCTGCGCCGGCACCCAACCGCCCCGATGCAGTCCTCCAGCCGGCTGCCGCCCTCCCACTCCACGAAGCGGAAGGCGGGTGGCTCCGGCAGCCGCGAGATGCCGGCGAAGTAGTCCGAAAGTGCCCCCTGGTCTTCAGCCAGGAAGCTCAGGCAGAAGGTCTCCGCCTCCATCAGGTGCGTGGCGATGTGCGCCTCCCGGTTCACGCACACCAGCAGCAGCAGCGGCTCCAGCGAGACCGAGGTGACCGAGTTAGCGGTCATCGCCACCACGGCATGGGCCGCCGACCGCGTGGTCAGCACAGCCACCCCGGTCGCAAACAGACCCATGGTTCGTCGGTACAGCCGCGTATCCAGATCGGGATGATCCATGTATCGGGTGCTCCTCGCAGGCCCGGCTCCGGGCTATAGTAAGTTCGATTGTAGCGCACGCGGGGGGGCTTCCCCAAAACCCCGCATCCCGACGAAACACCCGATCAGACGTAACGGAATGCTTCCCTGCCTGTGCCTGCCGGTTCGGCCTCGCTAACGCGCATTGCACGCGGGGCTGCCAGGTACGAGCAGGGCCGCCGCCGGCCCTTAGCGCCCGACGAAATAACTCGCCGGACGTTACATTATGCCGCTTTTTGCCCTTGCCCCCGCGCCCGACGATATGCCCATTTTCGGTTACAGAACCCCGCCCGCTGCGCGGTGATAGCTTCCAGCCTACTCCCGCATTCCTCGGAGGTCAATGGATCGTTTGATCCAGCGCCGCCCTTCTGCGCCTGGGGTACGTTGGCAACTGCCGCTTCCCGTGTTATGATCAGGTTGCCGCAACCGTTTTCTCTCTGGCAGCCCCTGACGGAGACGGTTAGTTCACCTCTTGGATGGCCCATCACCGATTCACAGGAGAAACCCCCTATGTCTGCACCCTTTAAGATCACCTACGCAACTATGACCGGCGACCCTGACCAGCTGCATGCCGCCTTCGATGCGGCGGTGGCCCGTGCCCAGGCTCTGCGCGGGCAGTCCTTCCCCATGCTGATCGCTGGCCAGCGCCGTGAGGCCGCCGAGAAGCTCCCGGTCTACAGCCCGATTGACTCCCGTGAGCCGTTCATCTACTTCCAGAAGGGCACCCGCCAGGATGCCAGGGATGCCATCGCCGCGGCCCGCGAGGCCTTCCCGGAATGGAAAGCCACCCCCTATGAAGAGCGCTGCCGCATCTTGGATCGCGTTGCAGACCTGATCAGCGAGAACCGCATGGACCTTTCGGCCATGATGGTGCTGGAGATGGGCAAGAACCGCATCGAGGCCCTGGGAGACGTTGAGGAAACCGCTGACCTCCTGCGCTACTATGCCTATCAGATGCGCATCAACAACGGGTTTGTCCGTAAAATGGAGTCGTTCGGCGCCAATGACACCAATACCGATGTCATGAAGCCCTACGGGGTGTGGGCGGTCGTTGCGCCATTTAACTTCCCGCTGGCGCTGGCGGGCGGCCCGGTGGCGGCCGCTCTGGTGACCGGCAACACGGTGGTGCTCAAGCCGTCTTCGGATGCCCCCTACACCTCCTATAAGATGGTCGAGTACCTGCTTGAAGTGGGCGTGCCCGCCGGCACGGTCAATTTTATCACCGGCCCGGGGAGCAGCACAGGCATGGAGCTTGTTGAGAATCCAGGTGTCGATGGGATTACGTTCACCGGCTCCTACGATATCGGCTTCAAGCAGGTCTATCAGCACTTTGCTCCCACCTATCCTAAGCCGGTGGTGGTTGAGATGGGCGGCAAGAACCCGGCCATCGTGTCGGATAAGGCGGATATCGAGATAGCGGCCCAGGGTGTGATGCGCTCTGCTTTTGGGATGGGTGGCCAGAAGTGTTCAGCCTGTTCGCGCGTCTATGTTCATCGAGCCGTCTATGAGCCGTTCATGGAGAAGCTGGTGGAGAAGACGCGGGCGATCAAAGTGGGCGATCCCGCCGCTGACCGCGATGTCTTCCTGGGGCCGCTGGTCAACAAGAGCGCTTATGAGGACTACAAGCGGTTCATGGCCAAGGCCAGGGCCGATGGCAAGGTTGTGTTCGGCGGCGAGGTTCTGACCGAGGGCAGCTTCGCGCATGGCTACTATGTCCAGCCTGCGATCATTACCGATCTCGACCAGCAGCATGAGCTGGTGCAGACCGAGCTGTTTGTCCCCATTCTTTACGTGGCTCCGGTGGATTCACTCCCGGAGGCGATGGAAAAGGCCAATGGCACGGTCTACGGGCTGACAGCGGGCTTTTTCAGCCGCGATGAGAACGAGATCCAGTGGTTCCTGGATAACATCGAGGCCGGCGTGGTATATGTCAACCGCGCCGCGGGGGCAACCACGGGCGCCTGGCCGGGCTACCAGCCGTTCGGTGGCTGGAAGTCCAGTGGCTCGTCGGGGCGCAATATCGGCGGCCATTACACCCTGCTGAACTACCTTCGCGAGCAGAGCCAGACCGTTATCCGCTGATCCATGCACCATCCGGTGGGGGTGCGTGCGCCGCGCCCCCACGCCCATCTCCGGGGGCGTCCGTGACCGACAAGAGATTGACCATGCAGGAGGCCATCGCCCGGCACGTCCGCGATGGCATGTCGATTGCTATTGAGGGTTTCACCGCCTTCATCTGCTTCGCCGCAGGGCATGAGATCATCCGCCAGCGGCGGCGCGATCTGACCCTGATCCGCATGACTCCCGACCTGTTGTACGATCAGATGATCGCGGCTGGCGTAGCCCGCAGGCTGATCTTCAGCTATCTCGGCAATCCAGGGGTAGGGCCGTTGCACTGCATCCGGCGCGCGGTTGAGAAGGGCATCCCGGTGCCGCTCGAGATCGAGGAATACTCGCATTACGGGATGGTTGGCCGCTACACTGCTGGCGCGATGCGCCTGCCCTTCTTCCCGCTCCGCAGCTATCTGGGGTCACAGATGCCGGAGGCAAACCCGGATATCCGCTGGGTGATCAGCCCCTACGACGGTGAACGAATCGCTGTTGTGCCGCCCATCAACCCGGACCTGGCCATCATCCACGCGCAGCGTGCCAGCATGCACGGTGACGCCCACCTGTGGGGGCTGCTGGGCGTGCAGAAGGAGGCGGCCTTCGCGGCGCGGAGCGTCATTGTCGTCGCCGAGGAGATCGTTGACGAGAGCGTCATTCGCGCCGATCCTAACCGCACGCTCATTCCAGGCCTGATCGTCGATGCCGTGGTACATGAGCCTTACGGGGCGCATCCCTCCTATGTTCAGGGTTACTACGATCGCGACAATGACTTCTACTTGATGTGGGACAGGGTTTCACGCGATCAGGCCCGGACAGAAGAATGGCTGGCTGAGTGGATCTATGGCGTCAGTGACCGTGCCGCCTATCTGCAAAAGCTGGGCGCAGAGAAGCTTGCCAGCCTCAAGCCGGGGCCAGCGCCTGCCCCCGGCGTCGATTATGGAGCGTATGCATGAGCGAGACCTCAGCCCGGCCAGACTATACCGCTTCCGAGATGATGATTGTAGCCGCAGCCCGCGCAATGGCGGGTGTGCGGACGGTCTTTGTGGGGGTAGGGCTGCCTAACATCGCGTGTAATCTGGCTCGCCACACCGTCGCCCCCGATCTCGAGCTGATCTATGAGTCCGGCGTCTACGGGGCGCAGCCGGCTCGCTTGCCCCTGTCGATCGGCGATCCCACACTGGTGACCGGGGCGATGTCGGTCATCTCGATGGCCGATCTGTTTGGTTTGTACCTGCAGCGTGGGCTGGTGGATGTTGCGCTGCTGGGCGGCGCTCAGATCGACCGCTTTGGCAATCTCAACACCACCGTGATCGGGTCTTACCAGTCGCCCGGAGTACGCTTGCCGGGCAGCGGCGGCGCCTGCGAGATCGCCATCAACGCCCGGCGTGTGTATATGATCATGCGGCTGTCCAGCCGCTCCTTTGTCGATAAGCTGGATTTCTTGACCAGCCCCGGTCACCTGGATGGCGGCGATGCGCGTGCACGCCTGGGCATGCCTGGCGCTGGTCCGGATCTGGTCATCAGCGACAAGGCTATCCTGGACTTCAATAATCCGGAGCGCGAGATGCAGGTCACCCACCTGCATCCGGGGGTGACGCTCGACGAGGTGCGCGCCGACGTTGGGTGGCCGATTCGTGCTGTAGATCCCATTGGGCAAACCCCTGCGCCCAGCGCCGATGAACTGCGCCTGATCCGGGTTGAGCTGGACCCGCAGGGGATGTATCGGTGACCATCCGCGCGCTGATCTTCGATTTCGACGGGCTGATCATCGATACCGAGGCAGCCGACTACCAGACCTGGCAGGAAGTGTACCGCCGGTATGGTGCCCATCTGCCGCTGGAGGCCTGGGCGATCGCAGTGGGGCGCGGCTTTTCGGCTGACTTCGAGCCCCTGACTTACCTGGAGGCGCAGATCGGGCGTTCGGTGGATCGGGCTGCACTCACCCGCGAGCGCGAGGCGCGGGCTGCGGAACTCAATGCTGCGCTCATGCCCCTGCCTGGCGTGGTGCAGGCCCTTGAGGATGCGCGGAACCTGGGGCTTGCAACGGCGGTAGCTTCCAGCTCGCCAAGGGCATGGGTGGAGGGACACCTGGGCCGGCTGGGGCTCCTGCGGCACTTCGACGCCATCCAGACATCGGACGATGTTCGACATACCAAGCCGGAGCCGGACCTGTTCCTGGCGGCGCTGGCGGCGCTGAATGTCCGGGCGGATGAAGCCATCGTCCTGGAAGACTCGCCGAATGGCATTACCGCGGCCCGTCGCGCCGGGATCCTTGTCGTCGCCGTCCCTAATCCGCTGACCGTCTTGCTGCCGCTGGGAGATGCTGACCTGATCATTCGCTCGCTGGCGGACTGGCCGGTATCCAGGCTGGTTGCCTGGGCTGGCAATGGGCACCGGGCATAACCCGCCCTGCTACAGTTCTCAACAGGTTCGGAAAGGCAGGAGTCATGCGCGAGGTCGTCATTGTTGATATCGTGCGCACAGCCGTCGGGCGCCACGGAGGCGCGCTGGCATCCGTCCGGGCGGACGATCTGGCGGCGGTGCCGCTGCGGGCTGTGGTGGAACGTAACTCGCTTGATCCGGCGCAGGTGGAGGAAGTCTACCTCGGGTGTGCCAACCAGGCCGGGGAAGATAACCGGAATGTGGCGCGGATGGCCCTGCTGCTGGCGGGCTTTCCTCATTCCGTGGCCGGTGTGACGATCAACCGGCTGTGTGCCTCTGGTCTGAATGCCATCAATCAGGCGGCACGCGCCATCGCGGCGGGCGAGGGGGATATCTTTCTGGCCGGCGGGGTCGAGCAGATGACCCGCTCGCCGCTGTCTGTGCCGAAGGCCGAGCGCGCTTTCCCCGCTGGCAACTTGACGATGTACGACACCACGCTCGGCTGGCGTTTCCCCAACCCCCGCCTGGAGGCCATGTTCCCGCTGGAGGCGATGGGCGAGACGGCTGAGAACATCTACGAGCAGAACCCTCACCTCACCCGTGAGAAGCAGGATGCCTTTGCGCTCGAGAGCCAGCGCAGGGCAGTCGATGCCATCAATGCGGGGCGCTTTCAGGCGGAGATTGTCCCGGTCGCCATCCCTCAGAAGAAGGGCGATCCGGTTGTGGTGAGTGTGGATGAGCATCCGCGTTACCGCCGCGAGGGCGATCAGTATGTCCTGGATACCAGCCTGGAGCAGCTCGCCCGGCTGCAGCCGGCGTTCCGCAAGGGCGGCACCGTGACGGCGGGTAACTCCAGCGGCCTGAATGATGGGGCGGCGGCGGCCCTGCTGATGAGCGCTGATCGGGCGCAGGAGCTCGGGTTGGCACCCATGGCACGCTGGGTTGCCAGCGCAGCCGCCGGTGTCGATCCGCGCACGATGGGTCTGGGCCCGGTCCCGGCCACGGCGAAGGTGCTGAAACGAGCCGGCCTCAGCATGGGGGATATCGACCTCATTGAGTTGAACGAGGCGTTTGCCGTCCAGGCTTTGGCAGTGATGGAGCAGGCAGGATTCAACCATGACATCACCAATGTCAACGGTGGGGCGATTGCGCTGGGGCACCCGCTTGGCTGCTCGGGGGCCCGTCTGACAGCCACCCTGCTGCACGAGATGCGCCGCCGCCGCGATGCAGGTCACGCCATGCGCTACGGGCTGGCGACATTGTGCGTGGGCGTTGGACAGGGCGAATCGACGATCTTTGAGCTGTTGTAGGTGGCGGGGTTGGGTGAAGACACTCGCGGGCGAGCAGGGATTGGCACACTGGGCGAGCGCTCGCTGCATGCTGCTTTGAAAGCCTGGTACGCTCAGCCGGGTGATCGTCTGGAGGCAGCGGTTGATGGCTACGTCATCGATCTGGTGCGCGGCGATCAGCTGATCGAGATCCAGACGTGGAGCTTCGCACCGCTCAAACGCAAGCTCGAGCGTCTCACCCGGAGCCGTTCTGTCCGGCTTGTGTATCCCATTGCCGTGGAACGGTGGATTGTCAGGCTGGCGCCAGACCGGATCACACAGCTGAGCCGCCGTCGTTCGCCGAAGCGCGGCCAGGCGGCCCATGTCTTTGATCAGCTGGTCAGCTTCCCTGTGCTGATAGCCCGCGACAGCTTCTCACTCGAAATCCTGCTGATCCGGGAGGAAGAAGTGCGCTGTCAGGACGGCCGCGGCAGCTGGCGGCGGTCGGGATGGAGCATCCTGGATCGGCGCCTGCTGGAGGTGACGGGACGCCTGGAGCTGAGCACGCCCGAGGATTGTCAGGCGCTGCTGCCCGCGGACCTGCCGGCTGAGTTTACCAGCCGCGATCTGGCGGCTGCGATGCGCGAACCGGTCTATCGGGCCCGCCGGATGGCCTACTGCCTGCGCGCGATGGGGGTGCTGCAGACGGCAGGCCGCCGTGGCAATGCCTATCTGTATTCTGTGAGAAATGAGCAACCAAGATGAGCCAGACCGTACCCAGTCAGGTGTTTCACCGTAAGTTCAGGCATCACAAGCCGGAGATCGTTCGCGGCGAGGGCATCTATCTCTGGGACAGTGAGGGCAAACGCTATATTGATGGCTCCGGCGGCCCGGTGGTCGTGAATGTGGGGCATGGGGTACCGGAGATTGCTGCGGCCATCGCCGAGCAGGCGAGAAATGTCGCCTACGCACACGCCACTATGTTCACCAGTCGCCCTCTGGAGGAGCACGCACGCCGGCTGGCAGCTTACCTGCCGCTGCCGGATGCGCGGCTTTTCTACATGACATCCGGCTCGGAGGCGACGGAAACCGCTATGAAGCTCGCCCGTCAGATTCAGGTGGCCCGCGGCGAGCCGCAGCGCTACCGGGTGATCGCTCGCTGGGGCTCCTATCATGGAGCAACTCTGGGCGCCCTGGCTATCACTGGCAAGCCTTCAATGCGCAATCTCTTTGCGCCGATGTTCCTGGAGATGCCGCACATCCCCGCGGCCTATCCGTATCGCTGCCCCGTCGGCGACGATCTGGAAACCTGCGGGCGCTGGGCGGCGGATGCGCTGGAGGAGGAAATCCTCAGGCAGGGGCCTGAGACGGTGGCGGCCTTCATCGCGGAGCCCATTGCGGGCGCCACCCTCGGTGCGGTGGTCCCGCCCGACAACTACTGGGCTCGCATCCGGGCGATCTGTGATCGCTACGGCGTTCTGCTCATCGCCGATGAGGTGATGACCGGGATGGGGCGCACCGGGCGCTGGTTCGGGATCGAGCATTGGGGCATCACGCCAGATATTATCTGTCTGGGCAAAGGCGTCTCCGGCGGATATCTGCCTCTTAGCATCACAGCGGCCCGCGGCGATCTGGTCGATTTGCTTCTGAGCAAGACGGGCGACTTCAACCACGGCGGGACATTCTCCCACCAGCCTGTAGCCGCTGCTGCTGGCCTGGCGACGCTGCAGTACCTGGAAACCCATGATCTGATCGCCCGTGGCGAACGAATGGGCCGGCTGCTGGGGGAGGCGCTCCATCAGACCTTTGATGATCACCCGGCAGTGGGCGAAGTCCGGGGCAGGGGGCTGATGTGGGGGCTTGAACTGGTCGCCGATCGCGCGACCCGCCAGCCCTTCCCGGCCCGCTCTCATCTTTCTTCAACCGTCTTTGAAGAAGCCTTTGCCAGTGGCCTCATTGTCTATGCGATGTCCGGCTGCGCGGATGGGGTGAACGGCGATCATGTCATGGTATCTCCGCCGCTGGTCATTGATGAGGCCCAGATCGCGGAGATCATCCGGCTGCTTCGGCTGGCTCTGGATCGATCGGTAGAGCACGCTCGCCGTGGAGCCACATGAGTCACCGCGGCAACCAGATTCTAACAATGCACCCATTGATCGTCCGGCTCGATTCGGGTATACTAAGGGTTCGCGCATAGTAGGGGCGCTGCGGACGATTTCAACGACACCGGGAGTGCAAGGCACCACAACAAGGTCCCCCGTGTAGGTGGTACCTTGCTTTGTGTTGTCTCTGGGAGCAGGCGCGGGCCGGCAGCTCGCAGTGGAGGAGTGCAGGTTTATGGTTCGTGAACTGGGTAGGAAGTCATATGCACGTATTCAGGACGTGCACGATCTCCCCACGCTGATCGAAGTGCAGATTGAGTCATTTAAGTGGTTCAAGCTGCATGGGCTGGGCGAGCTGTTCGACGAAATCTCGCCGATCGAGAGCTTCAATGGGACGCTCAAACTCCATTTCCCCGGCTCCAGCGACGAGGCTCGCCAGCTTGGCCTCACATACTGGTTTGAGGACCCCAAGTACGGGCAGGATGAATGCCTGGAGCGCGATCTCACCTATGCGTCTCCGCTGTACGTCAGGGTTGCGCTGGTCAACTCGGAAACCGGCGAGATCCTTACCTCGGATATCTTCCTGGGTGACTTTCCGATCATGACCGACAACGGCACGTTCATCATCAACGGCAGTGAGCGTGTCGTGGTCAGTCAGCTCATTCGCTCTCCCGGAGTGTATTTCAGTGCCGAAAAAGAGCCTGCCACCGGTCGTCCGCTGGCGGCTGCCAAGCTGATACCCGATCGTGGCGCCTGGATGGAGTTTGAAACACGCCGCAGCGACTACCTGACCATCAAATTCAACCGTAAACGCACCATCCCCGTGACCATCCTGTTGCGGGCGATGGCGGCTGTGCATGATGGCATGGATGAGCTGTCGCCGATCCGGACGGGCGCTGACGAAGAGCTTCTGGAAGTGTTTGCCGGCGTCGATACCGATCCGGATCACCACTACCTGGCCAGCACCATCCATCAGGAGCCGTCCTGGGATCTAAAGGATGGCAAACTGACGGTGGCTGAGGCCGCGCTGATTGAGTTCTTCAAACGGATGCGCCCCGGTGACCCGGCCACGCTGGAGAATGCGCGGGAGTATCTGGAGAGCCAGCTGTTTGACCGCCGGCGCTACGATTTGGAGCGCGTTGGCCGCTACAAGCTCAATCAGCGCCTTGAACTTGATCCTGTCATCCCCCGTTCGCACCGCACAATCACCAAGCTCGATGTGGTCAAGCTCGTCGAGCGCATGATCATGATCAACAACGGGGCGGTCGGGCCGGATGACATCGACCATCTGGGTAACCGCCGTGTCAAAACGGTGGGTGAATTGATCCAAAACAAGCTGCGGGTGGGCATGCGCCGCACCGAACGGGTTGTACGCGAACGCATGTCCATCCGCGAAAGCGAAGGCCTGACGCCCATCACGCTGATCAATATCCGCCCGATCGTCACGGCCATCCGGGAGTTTTTTGGGTCTTCACAGCTCTCACAGTTTATGGATCAGACCAACCCGCTGGCGGAGCTGACGCATAAGCGCACCCTGTCGGCGCTGGGCCCCGGCGGCCTTCGGCGCGAACGGGCAGGCTTTGATGTTCGCGATGTTCATCACAGCCACTATGGGCGCATCTGCCCCATTGAGACGCCGGAGGGTCCAAATATCGGCCTGATCGGCCGTCTGGCGACCTACGCCAAGGTGAATGAATACGGGTTCATCGAGACTCCGTACCGCCGGGTGCTCAATGAACTGTCACCGACCGATCCGCGCCTGCTGCATCGCGTGCTGCGCGGCAACGTGGTTTCCGGCAACAAGACGCTGGCCGAAGATGGGCAGTTCGTCGATGAGGACCTGTTGAAGATTCTGGCCAAAGCCAGGGTTGAGAAGATCACCGTGGCGCCTTTTGTGACCGATGAAATCCAGTATCTCTCAGCCGATGAGGAAGATCGCCACACGATCGCGCAGGCCAATGCCCGGCTTGATGACTATGGCAACCTCACGCGCGATCGCGTCTCTGCGCGTCAGGATCAGCGGTTTCGCTTTGTGCCGGTTGACCGTGTTGACTACGTCGATATTGCACCTCGCCAGATTGTCGGCATCAGTGCCGCGCTCATCCCCTTCCTGGAACACGATGATGCCAACCGCGCTTTGATGGGCTCGAACATGCAGCGGCAGGCCGTGCCGTTGCTCAAACCCGATGTGCCGATCGTCAGCACGGGCATGGAGCGGCTGGCAGCGCGAGATTCGGGGCAGGTGATCACTGCTAAGGAAGAGGGTGAAGTCCTCAGCGTGACCGGCGACCGCGTGGTGATGCGTGGACCTGACGGTTCCGAACGCGCATTTCGCCTCCGGAAGTACGAGCGCTCCAACCAGAGCACCAATATCGATCAGCGGCCGATGGTGACTAAAGGTCAGATCGTGCGGCCTGGCACAGTGATCGCGGATAGTTCCTCGACTTATGATGGGCAGCTGGCTCTTGGGCAGGACGTGCTTGCCGCTTTCCTTTCGTGGGATGGAGGCAACTACGAGGATGCCATTCTGATCTCTGAACGGCTGGTGCGTGAAGATAAGTTCACCAGCATCCATATCGAGAAGCACGAAGTCGAGGCCCGTGATACTAAGCTGGGCGCCGAGGAGATCACATATGACATACCGAATGTGGGTGAAGAGGCCCTCAAGGATCTCGACGAGCGAGGTATTGTGCGGATCGGCGCTGAAGTAGGGCCCAATGACATCCTGGTTGGCAAGATCACGCCCAAGGGAGAGAAGGAACTCAGCCCTGAAGAGAAGCTGCTGCGTGCGATCTTTGGGGAGAAGGCCCGTGAAGTGAAAGACAGCTCGCTGCGTCTGCCGCATGGCGAACGTGGCAAAGTTGTCGATGTGCGGGTCTTTAACCGCGAGGAGCACCGTGATCTGCCAGCCGGCGTGGAGCAGATGGTTCGGGTTGCCGTCGCACAGCGGCGCAAGCTGACTGAGGGCGACAAGATGGCTGGCCGCCATGGTAATAAGGGGGTGATCTCCAAGGTTGTGCCTATCGAGGATATGCCGTTTCTGGAGGATGGAACTCCGGTGGACATCATCCTCAATCCGCTGGGCGTTCCCGGGCGTATGAATATCGGCCAGATTCTGGAGACCCATCTGGGATGGGCAGCCAGCCGGCTTGGTTTTCATGCCATCACTCCGGTGTTTGATGGTGCCCGAGAATCGGAGATTGAGGCGGAGCTGGCACGGGCCTGGATGATCGATGAGGCCTGGGATCAGATTACCGAGGATGCCTGGGCCTGGCTGAAGCAGGCTGATGCTGATCCCGGCTATATCCAGGATGATCATGATGCACGGCGGCAGTACATAGACGAGTGGTTGGGCAAAGACCCTCGCTACGATCGCGGTCGCCTCGCTGAGGACGAAATCTACGCCCGGCGGGCGGTGCTGCAGGAATGGCTGAGGGAGCGGGGTTATGATCCAGATGCGCTCCTGGTCTTTGAAGATGATCCACGCTCCATGACCGCGCGGGCTGCGGCAGATGATCAGGCGGTAGAGGTGTGCCTGAGGCTGTGGCTGACCAAGTACGGCCAGGAGGTGCCGGAAGGGGTATCGATGGCCGAGCTTCGTGAGATGGCTGATAGAGCTCAGTTCGAGATCGATCGCCCTATGCCGATCATTGGCAAGCAGCGGTTGTTTGACGGTCGCAGCGGCGAGCCCTTTGACCGACCGGTGACCGTCGGCGTGATCCATATGCTCAAGCTATCGCATCTGGTCGAGGATAAAGTGCACGCACGTTCAACTGGCCCCTACTCGCTGGTTACCCAGCAGCCTCTGGGAGGTAAGGCTCAGTTTGGCGGCCAGCGCTTTGGTGAGATGGAAGTGTGGGCGTTAGAGGCCTATGGCGCCGCTCATACCTTGCAGGAAATGCTGACGGTCAAGAGCGACGACGTTCAGGGACGCGTGCGAACCTACGAGTCCATTGTCAAGGGGGATGCCATCGAGGATCCAGGGATCCCTGCCAGCTTCCGTGTGCTGGTGAAGGAGCTGCAGAGTCTGGCCATCGCGGTGGAAGCGATTACCGATACCGACGAGATCATCCGCTTTGGCAAAGAGGAAGAAAAGACCCGCCAGCCTCAGCTGTCGACCGGCATCCTGGGGATCGCCGATCTGAAGCGCGAAGAGGATTGACCGAATACTTACGGCCAGATAGGGTGCAGGATCCAGGCGCTTCAGCACGGCTCCTGCACCCCTGGCCGCTCTCAGGCTGGAGGAGTCAGGAACGGAAATTTGCATTTCTTCATCAAGACTATATAATCATCGGTCTTGCGACTGTCCTGTGTCCTGTTCTCAGCACACAGGCGTGCATGGGCGGATCTGTTCGGATGCCCTTGTCAGCATGTTAAGAACATGTTATAATGCAGGTGCATTCGAATTAGAGGCAAGGCTCTCACCAATCTATGCTGATGACCGTATCAGGCGGAGAAGGCAATACGACATAGCAAACGTCAGTTTGTGTATGTCTGTGCCTGCCGCCGGCGGAAGAAGTCGGCGGTTTGCGTTGAGCGGACTGGTTGGTGGGATGGGCACCTTAACAAGCGCAGAAGTGGTAGGAAAGCGTGCGAGCGCGGGCGGTCGGAAGACCGTCCAGTCCGAGTGACGAAGGAAGAAGCGCAGCCGGAAGGCTGCGAGCTGTCGAGAGACAGGACCGGATGAAGAGTTTGATCCTGGCTCAGGATGAACGCTGGCGGCGTGCCTAATACATGCAAGTCGAACGGGACCCATGATTCGT
>DAOTXW010000104.1:0-6244 GCA_034435035.1 Anaerolineae bacterium
TCCACACCCCGATCCCGACCCCCAGCCCGCGCCCGCCGGTGACCGCCACGCCGACGCCCAGCCCGCCGCCCCCCGCCACCGTGATCCTCACCGCGACGCCCACGCCGCGCCCGACGGGCACGCCGGCTGCCGCGCCGGGGACGGTGGTGCTCGCCAGCGACGGCGAGGGCAACTTCGAGATCTACGTGCAGGCGCCGGGGAGCGCGCCGGTGAACGTCACCCGCCACCCGGCCAACGACGGGTTCCCCGACCTGTCACCGGATGGGCGGTGGATCGTCTTCGCTTCGGATCGGGATGGGCAGGCGGAGATCTACGTCATGGCCCTCGACGGCAGCGGGCTGATCCGCCTGACCCACAGCGGCGGCGAGGATACCGACCCCTCGTGGTCGCCGGATGGGACGCGCATCGCCTTCACCAGCGACCGGGAGGGGAACCGGGACATCTTCGTGATGGCCGCCGACGGCTCGGCCGTCGTCAACCTGACGCGCCACCCGGCGCTGGACTACCAGCCGGACTGGTCGCCGGATGGCAGCCGGATCGCCTTCACAACCGCCCGCGATGGCAACGAGGAAGTGTATGTGATGGCCCCGGATGGCTCCGGGCTGGTTAACCTGACTCAGAACCCCGCCCATGACAACGCGCCCGCCTGGTCCGCCGATGGAGCGCAGCTGTCCTTCTTCTCCAACCGCGGCGGCGGCTACGCCCCCTTCCGCATGGCCGCCGACGGCTCCGGGCAGGCTCCCGCGCCCTGATCGATGCTCAGCCGGGCGGCCCGGCGATGGGCAGCGCCACGTTGAAGGTGGCCCCGTGCCCCGGCTGGCTTTCCACCCACAGCCGGCCCCCGTGCGCCTCCGCCAGATGCCGCGAGATCGGCAGCCCCAGCCCGGTGCCGGTGCCCACCCGCAGCCCCAGCCGCGACTGGCGGAAGGTCTCGAAGATCAGGGCCTGATCCTCGGCGGCCACGCCGGGGCCGGTGTCCTGAACGGCGATCAGCACCTCATCGCCCGAACCCCTGGCGCGGATGGTCACCCGGCCCTGCTCGGTGAACTTGCAGGCGTTGGCGACCAGGTTGAGCAGGATCTGGCGCACGCGCCGGGGGTCGCAGCGGATGTCGGGAAGCGGCTGCTCGACCGCCAGGGCGGCCTCCACCGGCCTGTCCACCAGCAGGCCGCAGGCCACTCCATGCGCCTCATCCAGGATTGCCCGCAGAGAGACTTCGTCCTCCAGTGACAGCGTCAGCGCCCCGGCCTCGATGCGGGAAACATCCAGCACATCGTTGATCAGCGCCAGCAGATGGCGTGCGCTCAGGGCCGCTTTATCGAGGGCATCTTTCTGCTGCGGGTTCACCGGCCCCTTGACCCCTGCGGCGACGAACTGGGTGAAGTTGAGGATCGCGTTGAGGGGGGTGCGCAGCTCGTGGCTCATGGCGGCCAGAAACTGCGACTTCAGGTGGTCGGCCTCCAGGGCGCGGTCGCGGGCCGCTGCCAGCTCGCGGTTGGCGGCTTCCAGCTCGGCGGTGCGATCCTGCACGCGCTGCTCCAGTTCGGCGTTGAGCCGGCTGATCTCCGCTTCGGCCTGCTTGCGCTGGGTAATATCGCGCTGAGTCCCCCACACGCCGACCAGCTTCCCCCCGCGGATCACGCCAACAGCATTGTTCAGGAAGTACACCGGGTTACCCTGGCTGTCAAACTCCACGGTTTCGCGCTCCTGGCCCCGGTAGCCGGCCTCCACCAGCGCCAGCGTCGAGGCGGTGTTGCGCTCGTCCGGAACTCCGCCGTAGAGGTCGATCAGCCGGCGGCCCAGCAGGTCCTCGCGCGCGGCAAAGCCGTACATCCGGGCCAGCGCATCATTGCACTCGGCGACGTAGCCCTGGTACTGGATGCGCCGCACCTGCTCCAGCGGGGGCAGGTCGATGGGGATCGGCTCGTCAACCGCCAGCAGCCAGATCCCTTCGACGCTCAGCTCGACGAAGTTGCGGTAGCGTTCCTCGCTGGCCTGGAGGGCTTCGCGGGCCAGCCGCTGCTCGGTGATGTCCTGCACCGCGCCCTGAATAGCCGTCAGCCGGTTGTGGGTCACATCCCACACCGGGCGGGCATGCACCCGCACCCAGCGTATGCTGCCATCCCGGTGGATCACCCGCAGCTCGCTGACCACATTCCGGTTGGCCTGAAGCTCGGCCAGATCGCGGTCATCCTGCGCCCGATCCTCCGGGTGGAGGCAGGCCCGCCAGCCGCCGCGGGCCCGATATTCCTCGCGGGAGTAGCCGCTGACGCGCTCAAAGGCCCCTTCCAGCCACCGGTTGACCACGCCCCCCTCCGGCGTGACGGCGGACTCAAAGATATAGTCGGAGATCAGCGAGGAGATCAGCCGAAAGCGATCTTCAACCTGGCGGCGCAGAGCGATATCTTCCTCCAGCTGCCGGTTTACGCGCTCCAGTTCCTGCCGCCGGACCTGCTCCAGGCTGTGAATATGCGACATCAACACCACCGCGGCGGCATCCACCACCGCGAGGATCAGCAGCGTATCCGTGTAGTAGGACAGGTCCTCCCACAGGGCGAACGGGGAGAGGTAGGTGAGCAGGGTCGCGCCGCCCAGCGTCGCCGCCATGACCCAGAGGCTGGCCCGGGCGGAGAGCAGCATGCCGGCCAGCAGCACCGGCACCAGCAGCACCGTCAGCGAAGTAGGCGCAGCGAAGGGCATGAACGGCGCCACGATGGCAGCCACCGTGACCGCCATCGTCATCAGCCTGGCCGCCGCCCGGAAGCGCCCGGCCCGGTTCAGGCCGTAGGCCGCCAGGCAGGCCAACCCCATGAGATAGAACGTGATGGTATCGCCGTCGTCCAGGACGCCGGGGCGGGAGATAGCGCTCACGCCGCTCAGCAGGATCACCGCCAGCGGCAGCAGCAGGGTCAGCATCGCCAGCAGTCGCGCACGCAGGCGGTCGATGCTGTCGGTGATGGAGGGATGCACACAGAGCAGCCTATCGACAACGCGGGCCGCCAGGGCCCGGGGCTTCGTCCCCGCAGTCGGTTCCATAGCACCTCGGACACGCTGGCTGTCAGGCGGTGCAGGCGCTGGAGCCATTGTAGCCGGACAGCGGGGGGTTGGCAACGCCCCCGCCAGCGTGACTTGCACCCTCCGACGCTTTGATGCACACTGGCGGGCAACGCACAGGGTTGGTCATTGGCTGCTAACCGTCATTTTCACGGGAGTTAAGGAACCACTATGTCCGACCAGTCTACATCGCAGCCCCCCGGAGAGCTCGACGGCAAGACGCTCGGCCAGTATGAGATCATCCGCCAGCTTGGCCAGGGTGGGATGGCGACGGTTTATCTGGCGCATCAAAAATCGATCGATCGCACCGTCGCGATCAAAGTGATGCCCGCCTACTTCATGCATGACCCGAGCTTCCTGCAGCGTTTTGAGCGCGAAGTGCGCGTGATCGCCCGCCTCCAGCACCCGCGCATCCTGCCCGTCTACGACTACGGCGAGATTCAGGGCCGCCCCTACATCGTGATGGCCTACATGCCCGGGGGCACGCTGGCCGATTTCATCGCGGAAGGCCCGATGCCGCTGGATCGGGTGGTGCGGATGGCCGAACAGATCGCCGAAGGGCTGGATCATGCTCACCGCGAGGGCGTCATCCACCGTGACTTCAAGCCCTCCAATGTGCTGCTGGACAAGGCCGGCAATGCGCATCTGGCCGACTTCGGCATCGCCAAGATCAGCGAATCGACGGTGGCGCTCACCGGCAGCGGCATTGTCGGCACCCCCGCTTACATGGCACCTGAGATGGCCAGCGAAGGGACCGTCACCCCGCTGGTGGACATCTACGCTATGGGTGTCACGCTCTACCAGATGCTCACCGGCAAATACCCGTTCTCCGGGGACACGCCGCTGCGTGTCATGATGGCCCATGCCACCGAGCCGGTGCCCGATGTCCGGCAGGACCGCCCCGATCTGCCGCCCGCGGTGGCGGCGGTGCTGCAGCGGGCCATGGCCAAAGAGCCGCTTGATCGCTTCCCGACGGCCGGCGAACTGGCGGCGGCCCTGCGCAGCGCGATCAGCAGCGCGGCGGCCCCGTCCGCCGAGCAGCAGGCCACGGTGATCGAGGATGGCGCGTACCTGACAGCCGCTGTCCCACCCACCCCGCCGCCGGCCCGCACACCGCCGCCCCCCCCTCCACCCCCGGCCCCGTCGGAGGCCCCGCCAGCGTGGAGTCCCGCGCCGGCTCCCGCTGCTGCACCGGTCCCGGCCCCGGCTCCCGAAAAGCGCGGCGGCTGCCGCGGTCCGCTGCTGATCGGCGGGATCATTCTGGGGCTGGCGCTGCTGGTCTGCGGCGGATTCGTGGTGCTGGGCGGGGCAGCCAGCCTGCTTTCGCCGACGGCTACTCCTCTGCCGACGGCCACCCCGACCCCGACGGCCACCCCGACCCCGACGGCCACGCCGCGGCCTCAACCTACCGAGCCCGCTTCAGCCTCCGCCGGCCTGGGTGAACTGGTCGTCCTGAATGAGTCCGACAGCTCGATCTGCTATCTGTATATCGTGCCCGACGGCACGGATAACTGGGGCGATGACCAGCTCGGCTCCGACACCATCCCGGTGGGCACTGAGTACACCATCACCGACATCCCGCCCGGGCTGTACGACCTGAAAACGGAGGACTGCGAACATAACCTGATCTCCTGGAACACCGAGGTCAGCCTGCAGCCGCCGAGCAACACGCTGACCGTCTCCGGTTCCAGCGATGAGGTCGCCATCATCAACAACTCGTCCGGTGACATCTGCGCCGTCTATCTGTCGCCCAGCACAGAAGAAACCTGGGGCCGCAATCTGGTCGATGACCGGAACCCGATCCCGGCGGGCAGCACTCGCATCTTCCCGGTCTATGCCGGCATCTGGGATATGCGGGTGGATACGTGCGACGGCCGCAACGTCGAGCGCTACGAGGACAACCTTTCCGGCCTGACGAACTGGACGATCACGGACTGACACTCGCCGGTCTGCGTCCGGCTGCTCCGGGGGCGCCCATCAGGCCGCCCCCGGACTCCTGTCAGTTGCGCCCCCTTTGCCACCGCCTATAATAGTCGCCCATACGGGTGCGGACAGACTGTGAGGGAAGCGCCCGCGGCAAGAATCCATGAACAGATTATCGGAGGAGAATGTCATGACTGCGACTACCAAGCTGCCCCGCCATCTGGCCTGGGCGGCGCTGGCAGTTCTGGCGCTGGCCGCCCTGGCCTGTGGCGGCGGGGCCACGGAGCCGACCGCTGTCCCGCCCACCGCCGTTCCACCCACCGCCGTCCCGCCCACCGCCGCCCCGCCGGCTGAGGAACCTGCTGCCGGCAGCAGCAAGGGGACGGCTTCGCTGATTCTGGAAAACCAGAGCAGCCTGACCCTGTGCTACCTGTATATCTCGCCGGCTAACCAGGATTCCTGGGGGGATGATCAACTGGGCGCGGATAACACCGTGCCCCCCGGCAGCAGCTTCACCATCACCGACATCCCGGCGGGCACCTATGATCTGCGCGTTGAGACCTGCGACGATCAGAGCGTCGAGCGCTTCGGCGAGGTGCTCGAGGGCGAGACCACCTGGACCATCACGGACTGATCTGACTGTTTATGGAGCGCGCCGCTGGTTTCCCTCACATCCGCGGTGCGCTCCGCTTTTTATCCCCGGCTGCGCCGCCCCCCTTCCACGCTGCCCCCCTGCCGGCCCTGCTGATCAGCGGGCTGCTCCTGGCTGCCTGCGGATCCTCCCCGGCGCCCACGCCCGCCGCGCCGACGCCGGCAGCGCCGGCGATTCCCCCGCCCACGCCCGCCCCCGATCGAACCGATGCGCCGCCCACGCCGGCCGCGCCGGCCCCGCCCGGCCTGTGGATCGAGAACCGCACCGACAGCTCGATCTGTTTCCTGTACCTGGCCGCACCGGATCAGCCGGACTGGGGGAGCGACCGGCTGGGCGACACCGAGATCGTGGCCGCCGGCGAGGCGGTTCACCTGGAGCCGCTGCCCGCCGGCACCTACGACCTCAAAGCGGAGGACTGCAGCCGGCACATCATCGCGCTGGCGGCGGGCGTGCCGGTCAGCGGCCCGTCCGCGGTGACCCTCACCCCGGCCGCCGCGCTGCTGACTCTTTACAATGCCGCCGGCGCTGATCTGTGCGGCCTGTTCGCGGCCCCGGCGGGGGGCAGCCCGCCGGCCCGCAGCCTGTTCGGGCCGGGCGCCCCGCTGCCGCCGGACG
>DAOTXW010000105.1:0-7427 GCA_034435035.1 Anaerolineae bacterium
CCGCCGGGCGCCGCCGCCGCGGCGGCGATTGTCCTCATTTGGCGTGGTCATCAGTTTACAGGACCTCCCTCATTACAGTACAGTCATTAAAACGGCAGGCCGTATCAACAGGGCACAGCCCGAGGTGCCGCCCACGGCCCACCCCTCTGCTGACGATAAGCATATTCGAATCCAGCGCGCGCGCCAGCGGGGGGCGCATCCATCGCGCCGGCAGGCGATCCGGGGTAGACTTGCGCCGTGGATCGATCCCGCTCTGAGGATGCGCCCGATGAAAAATCTGCACCGTTTGGCCGCACTGACGCTCCTGCTGCTGGCGGGCTGCGCCCGCGCCGGCGCACTCACCCCGCCGCCGCCAACCGAAGGGCCGGCTCCAACGGCTGCCGCCCCCACCGCCGCCCTCCCCACGGATACCCCCCCTTCGCCGACCGCCGCCCTGACCGGGGTGGATGCGCTGGCGGCAGCCCTGACCGCGGGCGGGGCCACCGTGGAGCCGGCGGAGGGGCCGTCCGCCGGGCTGTTCGGCCTGACGCCGGCCCTGCTGTCCGTCAACGGCGGGCTGGTGGAGGTCTACCAGTTCCCGGATGAGGCCGCCCGCCAGGCCGCTGAGGCCACCCTCCCGGACCTGCTGGCGGTCACGCGCTGGGCGTCGCCGCCGCACTTCTACGCGCAGGGCAGCCTGATCGTGCTGTACGTCGGCGCGGAGCCGTCCATCACCGACGCGCTGCGGGCCGCGCTCGGCCCGGAGCTGGCAGCCGAAGACCGCGCCGCCGAGACGGTTGACCGCGTCACCCTGTACCTGATCGCGCTGGAGGACAACGGCGCGTCCGGCGACCCGGTCGGCTGCGGCGACAGCGTGGTCGGCGTCGAGCGCCCGATCGCGCCCACCGACGCGCCCCTTGAGGCGGCGCTGGCCGAGCTGTTCGCGCTGCGCGACCCGTTCTACGGGGAATCGGGGCTGTACAACGCGCTCTACCAGTCCACGCTGGCCGTCGAGAGCGCGACGGTGGACAGCGGGCTGGCGACCGTGTACCTGAGCGGCGATATGCTGCTGGGCGGGGTGTGCGACGCGCCGCGCTTCAAGGCGCAGATCGAGTACACGATCCTGGCGCTGCCCGGCGTGGAGGCCGTACAGGTCCTGCTGAACAACACGCCGCTGGACGATCTGCTGTCCGGCCAGGGATAGGCGCGGCCGCCGCGCTCAGCCGGGGGAGGGTGTATGTGATGAGCCGCCCCGACCGTTACACGATCTACCCGTTTCCGCTGCAGCGGCGCATCGTGGCCGATACCGTCCGCATGGCCCGGCGCCGCAACACCATGTACGGGCTGTTCGAGGTCGATGTGACCCGCGCGCGCCGGGCGATCCGCGCCCACCGGGCGCGCACGGGCGAGGGACTGTCCTTCACCGCGTTCGTCATCGCCTGCCTGGGCCGGGCCATCGATGAGAACCGATCCGTTCAGGGCTACCTGAACACCTGGAATCAGGTCGTGGTGTTCGATGAGGTGGATGTCGCCACGATGATCGAGGTGGAGTTCGAGGGGCAGAAGTTCCCGCTGGCCCATGTGGTGCGGGCGGCCAACCGGCGCAGCGCGGGCGACATCCACCGGGAGATCCGGGGCGTCCAGGCCGATCCGCAGGCGCTGCTGCATGCGGCCAACACGCCGTTCCTGCGCGTCTTCCTGCTGCTGCCCGCCTGCCTGCGCGATGTGTTCTACCGCATCCTGCTCAGCAGCCCGCGGCTGATGAAGCGATCGATCGGGACGGTGCAGGTCAGCACGGTCGGCGGGTTCGGGCGGGCCGGCTGGGCGCTGAGTCCGCCTGTCTACAACCTCAGCCTGATGCTGGGCGGCGTCGCCGAGAAGCCGGTGATCGCCGGCGGGCAGACAGCGGCCCGGCAGATCCTGAGCATCACCCTGTGCCTGAACCATGACATCGTGGACGGCGCCCCGGCAGCCCGCTTCACGCAGCGGCTGGTGGAGCTGATCGAAACGGGCTATGGGCTGTCCCCGGAGGATTCAGGCGGCTGAGTGCATCCCCCCGCTGCCCGGCGGCGTCAGGGCGCGGCGGGCAGCGTGAACCAGAAGCGGCTGCCCTGTCCCGGCGTGCTTTCCGCGCCGACGGCGCCCCCCAGCCGGTCGGCGATGCGCCGGACGATGGTCAGCCCCAGCCCATGCCCCTCGCGCACCGGGTTCAGCCGGCTGAACGGCTGGAACAGGTTCTGCATCTGCGCGGGCGTCAGCCCCTCGCCGTTGTCCTGCACCCAGAAGCGCACCAGCCCCTGATCCGGCAGCGGCTCCCAGCCGAGGGCGATCTGCGGGGGCGTCCCGCCGTATTTGATCGCGTTGCTCAGGTAGTTGACCCAGATGGCTTCCACCCACGGGCCGTGGCCCTGGCTGGCGGGCCAGGAGTCGGGCAGGCTCAGCTGCGCGCCCGACTCGGTGATCTGCAGATCGAGGCGCTGCTGCACCGCCTCCAGCAGACGCCCCATGTCCAGCGGCTCCAGGGTGATGTCCGCCGAGCGGGTGCGGGCCAGCAGCAGCAGCGAATCGATGATCTCGGCGCTCTTGTGGGCCCCGCGGCGGATGGCCGCGAGGTAGTGCCCCAGCCGCGGCTCCTGCCCCCCGACAGCCTGCGACATCTCCGCGTAGCCCAGGATCGTCTGCAGCGGGTTCTTCAGGTCGTGCGCCACCGTGTGGGAGAAGGCATCCAGCTCGCTCACCAGCTGGTCGCGCTCTTCGTAGAGGATGGCGTTGCTCAGCGCGGCGGCGATGCGCGCCGCCAGCAGGTTGATGATCTCAAAGACCTCCTGCGTGAAACGCGCCGGCCGGGCGGTCTCCAGCACCAGCACGCCGATGGGCTGGCCGCTGTGGATCAGCGGCACGGTCATCTGGCTGCGGATGCCCGGCGTCAGCGCCACATAATCGGGATCGCCCGTCACATCGGACGTCAGCTCGGGCTGCCGGCTGCGCAGCACGCGCCCCACGATGCCGCGATCCACGGGCTGCGAGCTGTCGACCAGAGCGGGCGCGCCGGCGGCCTGGTGAACGTGCAGACTGTCCCCTTCCACCAGCGCCAGGATGGCGGTGTCGGCCAGGCTGAGGCGCTGGGCCGCATCGACGGCTATCTCGATCACGTAGCGCCGGCTGAGCTTGCGGGTCAGTTCGCCTTCCATCTTGCGCAGCGCGGCCAGCCGCTGGCCGGACTGCACGCGGGCGGTCACATCATGCAGCACGACGATCCGCCCGCTGGCCGGCTGGCCGGCGGCCGCCAGCGGCAGGATTTCCATATCGTAGTAGCGCAGCTCGCTGCCCACCGCCAGCGCGATCTCCCCGCCGGGCTGGCTGTCTCCGGCGGCGCGGGCGATCAGCGCCGGCCCCAGGGCCGCCAGATCAGCCAGCGGGCGGCCAACGGCCTGTTCCATCGGGAGGGCGACCGCCCGCAGCCCGGCCGGGTTCAGATCGATCACCCGGTCGCGGACATCCAGCACGATCACCGGGTCGGTCAGGCTGGCCACCACCTGCTGGCGAGCAGCCGGGATGATGTCCAGCAGACCATGGCGCAGGATGCCCCACGCCATCACCGCCGTGGCCAGCGTCAGCCCGTAGGGGTTCACATCCAGCCCGGGGAAGATGTCAAGCGTCAGGTAGATCACGTGCAGCAGCAGGGGGATCAGCAGGCCCGCCAGCAGGGTGATCTGCTGGAGGCGGTACAGCCTGCCGCTGCGCGGGATCGCCCGCACCAGCAGCCCGGCGGACACCAGCAGCAGCAGGTAGACATAGCCCACCTGCACCCAGTACCACGGCCCGCGCTCAAAGAAGGTGCGCGTGAACGCGCCGCCGGGGTCGATGGTCAGGTCGCGCCAGATCAGCTCGTGCGTGTCGTTGGTCCAGGCCAGCAGCAGGATCATGGCCGGCACGTAGAACAGCAGGATGCTCACCAGCGGCCCGATCCGATCGCGGAGGCCGGTATACGTCAGCGCCAGCAGCAGCGTCAGCGGCGGCACCAGCGCCAGCCCGATATACTCCACCTTGAGCCACAGACGCACCGCCTCGACGGTAGCGCTGCCCATCTCGAAAGCATAACCGATGACGTAGATCAGGCAGGCCAGCGCCAGCGCCGCCAGCAGCGCCGCGCCGGGGATGCGGCGGCGCCTCCAGGCCAGCACCGCGATGAGACTCAGCATCGCCGATCCGACCAGCAGGGGAGCGCTGAGAGGAGTAAACGTCCAGGACACGTCAGGTTCCTTCCGGTGCACAGGCGGCGGGATCACAGCCCCCTATACTTTACCCGCCCGGCGGCCAGCCGCCACCTCTCAATGCCCCCGGGCGGTGAGTCGGCGAGGGGGAGCTACCCCTCGTCCTCATCGGAGCGGCGCAGGCGGGCCAGCGTCCGCCCCAGCAGGGACGGCCCGCGCCGCCAGCGGCCTCCACCCGATGCGCGCTCGTCCTCCGGGAAGGGTTCCAGCCCCAGCATCTTGCGCCAGAAGTAGCCGCCCACCAGCTTGAGGGCCGCCGCGGCAGGAGCCGCCAGCACCAGCCCGGCGAAGCCGGCCAGCGCCCCGCCGATGATGACCGCCAGGATCACGGTCAGCGGGCGCATGTCCAGCGCGTCGCCCATCACCCGCGGCACCAGGAAGCTGCCTTCCAGCTGCTGCACGACCACCATCACCGCCAGCGCCGCCAGCGCAAACTCCACCTGCCCCAGCCCCAGCGGGTTCGCGCCCTGAAAGAAAGCCACCAGCACGGCCACGATCGCGCTGAGGATCGGGCCGAAGTACGGCACGAGTTCCAGAAAGCCGGCCATGATCCCCAGCGCCAGCGCATAGCGCACGCCGAGGATGCCCAGCCCGATGCCGGTCACCAGCCCCACCGCCAGCCCCAGGATGGCCTGGCCGCGCAGATAGGCGTTGCCCACCTGCACCAGCTCGCGGCTCAGGCGGGTGAAGTCGTCCCGGTAGCCGGATTCGAGGATCGCCTCGGCCAGCGAGCGCGCCAGCCGGGGCATATCGATGGCGATATACAGGCTGATGGTGAAGGTGAGCGCCAGCCAGCCGATCCCGCTCAGGGTGCCCTGCGCCACCTGCCCGGCGGCCCGCGGTCCCTGCTGGAGCGCCGGATCGAGCAGCCGCAGGGACTCGCGCTCGATGGCCGCCCAGTCCAGGTCGGCGGGGGCGATGCGCAGCGGGCCGATGACCAGCGGGCGCTGCGGGTCGATGCGGGCCGCCAGCACCAGCGCCCGGTCGATCAGGCCGGGCAGCCCCTCGATCAGGGCGCGGACCTGGTTGTAGGCCGCCACGCCGATCAGCGCCAGCGCGGCCAGCAGCAGCGCCAGCAGCAGCAGATACACCAGCAGGCTGGCGGCGCCCCGCGACAGCGGCGTGCGCCGGTTCAGCCAGACGATGATCGGGTTCAGCAGGTAGGCCAGCACCGCGGCGGCCACCACCTGGCCGATCAGCCCCTGGAAGCGCCACAGCAGCAGGCCGATCGCGGCGGCGGCCAGCAGCGCCGCGATCCGGCGCATGGTGGGCGTCCACGGCGGGGAGTAATGGGAGCTGGCAGGTGATTGGGTCATGGCAGTCTCCGGGCAGCCAGCGATGATCCGCAGTGCCTCCATTGTACGACACTGCGCAATGTCCGCCAGAGGCCGCTCTCAGCCGCCGGTGATGAGGGCGACCGCCTGCGCCACGCCGTCCTCGGCGCGGATGGCCTGCCCCAGCGCCGCCGCCCGCGCCCGCAGCGCCGGATCGCCGGCGGCCTGCCGGATCGCCCCGGCCAGCCGCTCCGCGGTCAGCCGCCGCGGCGGGATCGGATCGGGGCCGGCTCCCAGTCCGCGCACGATCCGCGCCCAGAACGGCTGATCGCTGGCGAAAGGCGTCAGCGCCTGCGGGACGCCCGCCCGCAGGCCCGCGGCGGTCGTGCCCGCCCCGCCGTGATGCACCAGGGCCGCGCAGCGCGGGAACAGCCAGCCGTGCGGGGCATCCTCCAGCCACAGCAGATCATCCCCCCCGGCCTGCCCGGCGGCCCCGCCGCCCCAGCCGGCAGCGATGATCCCCCGCTGGCCGGCGAGGCGCAGCGCCTCCCGCGCCAGGTCGATCAGCCGGGCCAGCTCCCCGGCGATCGTGCTGCCGAAGCCGATGTACACCGGCGGCGGCCCCGCCGCCAGGAAGTCCGTCAGAACGGCGGGCGGCTGCCAGTCCTGCTCCGGCAGGAACCAGTAGCCGGTGACGGCGGCCCGCCCGGACCATTCCGGCGGGGGCGGGATGACGTGCGGGCTGAAGGCGAACAGGATCGGCACGGGGCGCGGCCCGGCGAACGGCCAGCCGCTCAGCGGGGCCAGCCCGGGATCGCGGCGGCGCATCGTCGCGTAGCCCAGCCGCGATCCATGCCAGAAGGCGGCGGAGAACAGGCGGTGCGTCAGACGGTTATAGGCGGCGCCCGGCGAAAAACCCGGCAGCGCGATCGCCGGGAAGCGGCCCGTCTCGCAGAACGTGGGGAACAGCTGCGCGGAGAACTCCGCCGCGCCGGTTGCCCGCGCGGCCTCGTGGCCGGCCAGGGTGAGCAGAAACGAGTGGACGATGCTGTCCGCCCCGCGGCAGGCGTCGCGGCAGGCAGCCAGCACCTCGCGCCCCAGCGGGACGGCGTGATCGTAGACGGCGCGGAGGGTCGGCAGGGGGCGGCCCCGCCCGCGCTCGACCAGCGCCCGCACCAGCCCGGCGGGGTCGCCGGGCAGCGGGTAGAAGTCCAGCCCATACCCGCGCACGAAGTCGGCGAAGACGGCGGGGGCGGCCAGCCGGACCGCGTGCCCGGCCCGCTGCAGGCCCAGGCCCAGCGCCACAAAGGGCTGCACGTCGCCGCGCGAGCCGTAAGTCAGCAGGGTGATGCGGCGCTCAGTCATGGCAGGTCACTCCCCCCGGCGGGCGCGGCAGCCGCTTCGGGGCTGCCGGCTGCCCGGTGAGGATCAGCGCCCGATGATCAGGCGGATTTTGCGGTCCACCGTGAAGTAGTCAACCGCCCAGTTGGCCAGCACCAGCAGCCGGTTGCGGAAGCTGACGATGCGCTGCAGATGCAGCAGCAGCCACAGCAGCCAGGCCGGGAAACCCGTGTACAGCCGCCGCCCCAGGCGGGCCACTGCCTTGCCGCGCCCGATCACGCTCATCTCGCCCTCGTCGCGGTAGCGGAAGGGGGCCGGAACCTCCCCGCGCAGCCGGGCCAGGACGGCGCGGGCGGCGTACTCGCCCTGCTGCAGGGCCACCGGGGCCATCATCGGCAGCGGCTGGCCGTCCTGCTCCACATAGGCCATGTCGCCGATGATCATCACCTCCGGGTGGCCCGGCACGGTCAGGTCGGGGGCGACGCGCACGCGCCCGTTCGGCCCCTGCGCCAGGCCCAGCCGGTCGGCCAGCGGGGCGGCCCGCACCCCCGCCGACCAC
>DAOTXW010000106.1:0-5699 GCA_034435035.1 Anaerolineae bacterium
GGGCCGGCGGCGGCGCGGGAGGCGCGCCGGCCATGCCGTGCGCCGGCGTCGGCGGCGGGAGCTGCCCGTAGACCGGCTCGGTGTTCCACTCGCCGGAGAGCGCCGCCGATTCCTCGATGACGGTGCGCTGGAGCGCGGCGGCCTTATAGGTGGCGGCGCGGCCCGCGCCCAGCTCGATCTTCAGCCGGCGGGCCAGCTCGCCCGCGCTGGCGAAGCGGCTGGCGGGGTCCTTGGCCATGGCCTGCGCGATCACGGCGGTGACGCCCGCCGGCACGTCGGCGCGGCGCAGGCGCACGTCGGGCACCGGCTGGTGCAGGTGCGCGCCGATCACCTGGGCCGTATCCCCGGCGAAGGGCAGCTCGCCGGCCAGCAGCTGGTAGAGCGTCACCCCCAGCGCGTAGATATCCACCGCCGGGGTGAGCGTCTCCTTGCGGAACATCTCCGGGGCCATGTAGGCCAGCGTGCCGATGATGCGGTCGCCGGTGAGCTGGAGCGAATCCTCGCGGATCTTGGCGATGCCGAAGTCGGCCAGGTGGGCGTTGCCGTGCTTATCGAGCAGCACATTGGACGGCTTGAAGTCGCGGTGGATGACGCCTTCATGGTGGGCGTGGTCGAGGCCCTCGGCGATCTGCTCGATCAGCCGGGCGACCTCGTCCAGTGTGAGCGGGCGGTCGCGGTCGCGCAGGCGGTCGGAGAGCGTGCCGCCGGGCATGTAGGCCATCACGATGTAGGGCCGGCCCTCGAACTCGCCGTAATCATAGACGGGCAGGATGCGGGGATGCTCCAGCCGGGCGATCAGCTCGACCTCGCGCTGGAAGCGCTGGAGGAAGGTGGCATCCCCCAGAAACTGAGAGGTCATGACCTTGACGGCGACGTTGCGGCGGATGCTGGCCTGACGGGCGCGGTAGACGACCGCCATGCCGCCCTCGGCGATGCGCTCGATGATCTCGTACTGGCCGACGTGGCGGCCCACCAGGCTGTCGATCATGGCCTCTCCTGCGCATGCGGCGCACGCCCGTGCGGCGCGCCGGGGTCCATTGGATAGTATAGCGCGGCGCGGAGATGCGCGCCGGGGGTGCAGGGCCATCGAGTCCGTGAAGCGGCAGACGGAGCGCCCGGCAGCCGGGGCGACAAACGCCGCGCCGGGGATGAGCGCGCACAGGGATGCGACTCCCCGGCCCCTACCCGTCAATCGCGAGGCGCTCCACCTGGCCGCCGGTCGGGATCACCGCGTCCACCGCGTAATTCAGCCAGTTCACCACCGAGACGATCCCCTCCGTCTGGCCGCTGACCCACACCGCGCCGCCTCCCACGGCGATCCCGGTGGGGTAGCTGCCCACTTCGATCACCTCCAGCGTCGCGCCGGGGGTGTTCGCGTCGAACAGCGCCACCGTCCGCAGGCCGCCCGCCACCCACACCCCGCCTGCCCCCACGTCCAGATCGGTGGCGTTCTGGGCCGGGTAGCGCGTCGCGGTGACCTCCCCGCTGGCCGGGTCGATGCGGGCGATGGAGCCGATGCCCGGCTGCAGCACCCAGAGGTAATCCCGCCCGTAGTCGATCTCGGTCGGATCGCCCTCCAGCGGCACGATCGTGCTGACCGTGTTGGTGGCCGGGTCGATGCGCAGGACGCGGTTCTGCTCCTTCTGGGTCACCCAGACCGCATCGGGGGTGATGGCGAGCGCGGTGGCCGGCTCCGGGCTGATCGTGGCGGCGTCCAGCGTGGCCGGGTTGATGCGCACGATCCCGCTTTCGCCGGCGGCCCAGATCGCGCCGTGGCCGAACTCCACGCGCCAGACCCGGCCCGCCAGCGGCATGCTGGCCGTGATGGCGTTCGCCGCCGGGTCGATGCGCGACAGGCGGCTGCTGGCCGGATCCAGCACCTCGGTGACCCACACGCTGCCGCCGCCGACGGCGACATCCGAGGGGTACACGCCGACTTCCACGCGGGCGACCACCTCGCGGGTGGCCGGGTCGATGCGCAGCAGCAGGCTGCGGGCCACATCGGTGACCCAGACGGCGGGCGGGCCGGCGGGCTGCGCCTCCGGGGTGGGGCTGGCCGCCAGCGGCGTCGGGGTGGCCGACTCGCCGGGCAGGACGGTGAAGGCGGCGGGCAGCCGGCCCAGCGCCGCCAGGGTCAGTTCGCGGGCCGCGGCGCGGGCCTCGGCCTCCGGCAGGCCGGTGAGGGTCACGGCGGCGTAGGATTCGCCCTGCAGGGCCAGCACCTGACCCAGCGAGGCGGACTCGTACCACAGCCAGTACGCCTCGGAGCCGACGCCCGGCTCCGGCGTGACCGTGTAGCCCACCCGCTCATAATAGGGCAGGGCCTGCGCCAGCAGGGCGCTGAGCGTCAGCTGCGGCAGCTGCTCGTTGAGGGCCTCGAAGGTCTGCTGGGCCGCCGGGTCGCCGCTGAAGGCCATGATCACGCCCACGCCGACCAGCAGCAGGGCTTTGGCCTCACCGTCATAGGCCGCCGCAAAAGTCAGCGTGCGGGGCGTCCCGGGCGGGGGGGTCAGCGGGCTGTAGGCGCAGACCCCGGAATCCAGGTTGGGCTGGGCCTGAGCCGGCCCGCCGAGCACGGCCTCGACCTCCGCCGGGGTCAGCACGGCGCACAGGTCGAGCAGGGCCGGCGGTCCGGCCTCGACGGGCGGCGGGGGCGTCGGCGAAGGCGGCGGGGTGACGGTCGGCTCCGGCGCGGTGGGCAGCAGGAACAGGGTAGGCGTCGGCGCGGACGCTCCGGGCAGGGGCGCGGCGCAGGCCAGGGCTGCCAGCAGCAGGGGCAGGGCGGCGATCAGGGGCGCGGGAAAGCGGTGCGGGTTCACGGGTTCCTCCTCACAGGCAGACGGGCATTGATTCCTCATGGTAGCACAGGATGCGCCGCGCCGCCCGGCGGGCCGGGGTCGTCGGCGGTTAACTGTCGGGTGCGGGCGGTATCGGCCAACAGGTCTTCTCCTCAGCGGGTGGCGAAAAGATACGTCGAGTATAGTGGCACCGCGGGGAATGGGAAATCTGGACGCGGGCCGGCTGGCAGGATATAGTCTGAACGTCCTGCTGCTCACCTGTGGAGGGGAAAAGGCATGGGAACAGGCTACCGGATCACCCGCCTTGACGATCCGCCCGCGCTGGTGGTCAGGTTCGTCCTGCCGCCGCGGCTGGATATCGAGCGTCTGTTCGACGAGGTCGCCGCCGAGATCGATGCGGAGCTGGCGAACGCGGAGGGGCGGCTGTACCGCATCAACGACCTGTCGCTGTTCGACCACGTGCCGATCTTCAGCCTGGTGGTGCGCGGGCTGGCCCACGAGGTCCAGCGGCGGCCCGGCTCCAGCTCCGATCCGCGGCTGATCCCGGTGTTCGTGGGGGCGGGCCGGGATGCGCGGCTGATCGTGGATGCGCTCAAGCAGGAGCAGTACGGGAGCTGGGACGTGCCGCTGTACCCCACGCTGGAGGAGGCGCTGGCGGCGCTGCGGGAACAGGGGCCGCCGGGGTAGACCGGCGGCTTGACCGTCTGCCGGCTCCCGCTATACTGGTGCCTCTGCCCGGATCGCCGATTGGCAAGGAGGCTTCGTCGTGCCGCGAATCAACAAGGCTGCCCGCCTGCTTTACCTGCCGCCGGTCGCGGCGGCCATTCCCTTCATCCTGACGGCGGCGGTCACCGCCGCATCGCTGGCGACGGGGACGGCCACGCCCGCGCAGGCGTCGCTGCCCTTCCTGGCCATGAGCGCGCTGTCCATCAGCATCCTGCTGCTGCTGGGCGTGCCCATCGGCCTGCTGGTTGTGCTGGAGAACGCCGCCATCAGCCGCCTGATCGACGGCGGGGCCTGGGCGCGCTGGCCGCAGTACCGCGACCTGGCGGGCTGGCGGGCCTATGCGGAGCGCCGCCACCGCGAGGATCGGGAGGCCGTCCGCTTCTCCTGGCTGCCGGTCATCGTGGTCACGGTGATGCTGGGCCTGGCGGTGGGGGTGCCGGCGCTCAGCGGGGCCTTCCGGGGCGCCAGCGGCTCGACCTTCGTCCTGCTGGGCGCGGGGCTGGGCGCGTTCTACGTGATACTGGTCGGCGGGGTGGTGGTGAGCGGCGTGCTGGGGCGGGCCGCAGCCGAAGCGGCTTACCGCCGCCGGCTGGCCGCGCCGATCCCGTCCGTCTATATCGGCCCGGGCGGGCTGTACGACGAGGACGCCGGCTACACGGCCTTCCGCGGGCTGGGCACCCGGCTGGTGGGCGTCGAATACCGGGATGGCAGCCCGGCTACGCTCAATTTCCGGCTGATCGTGCATTACAGCACGGGCCGGCAGCAGCTTCCCCAGCGCATGGACGTGACCGTGCCGGTGCGGGTGCTGGCCGATTACCGGGAGGAAGCCCGCGCCCTGGCTGAGCGCTTCCACCGCGAAGGGCTGATCCGGACGTAGCCCGGCAGCGGGGCCGCCCGCCGGCGGATCGTTGCAGCCGGCAGCGCCCGGCGCGATAATTGCGGGCTGGCCGCGGCGCGGCCCGGGAGAGGCCGTTGAGAAAGTACCCGATTGTGCATATCGAGCTGTCCGTCGCCGACCGCGAGGCCGCCGCGGCGTTCTACCGCGACCTGTTCGGCTGGAGCTTCAGCCATTACCCCGACCAGCGGTATACGACCTTCGAGGCCGGCGAGATCAGCGGCATGCTCAATGCCGACCCCGATGCGCTCGGCGAGCCGGGCTCCGTGCTGATCTACGTGGGCAGCCACGACGTGGCCGCCGATCTGGCTCACGCCGAGGCGCTGGGAGCGGAAGTCATCGTCCCGCGCGTGCCCATCCCCGGCGTCGGCTGGCTGGGCGTCTTTGCCGACCCCGCCGGCAACCTGATCGGCCTGCTGAATCTGCAAACATGACCCCGCCGAGACCCCGATGACCCTCCACAAACACCCGATCGTGCGGATCGACATCCCCGGCGCGGACCGGGAGGCGCTGGCCCGCTTCTACCATGACCTGTTCGGCTGGCGGATCGAGCTGCCGGGCACCCCGTCCCCGCCTGCCGCGCCGCCGGGCGTCGTCCCGCTGGGGACCGGCAACATCCCCGGCGGCATCGCGGCCATCGATGGGCGGCGCCACCGGGGCGGCGACGTGATCGTGTACGTCGCCAGCGAGGATGTGGACGCGGACCTCAAACAGGCCGTCGCGCTGGGCGCCTCGGTGCTGGTGGGCAGGTCCGAGGCGCCGGGGGTGGCGCAGTTCGCCATCTTCACGGATCCATCGGGCTGCCGGATCGGCCTGTGGAAGAGCCTGCGCCCGCCGGGGGAGTGAGCGGCCGGACGCCTGCCGGTGCGATAGCATTCACCCCGCCCATCTGCTATCATCGGGGCCATGAGCGACGACCGCCCCCCTCCGCGCCGCCCCTTCGGCGAGCGCGATTCGCAGGAGAAGCAGCTGCCTCTGGGTGCGCGCCGTCCCGGCGGACGCCCTTACCCCTCCGGCCTCGATCCGACCGCGCCGTACCCGCCGCGCCGTCCGCCGGCGCCGGCACCGGAGCCGGAACCCGGGCCGGCAGAGGCCGCCGGGTCCGCGGAGGCCGCCGGGTTCGCGGAGGCCGCCGAGCCGCCGGTGCAGGATGAGCCGGAGGTGCTGCCGGGGCTGCTCAAGGTGCGCCAGCAGGAGGGGCGCGGGCTGCGCTCGGCGGTGCTGATCAAGGGCCGCGAGCTGCCGGAGCCGGAGGTCATCAGCTACCCGCAGGACGAGGC
>DAOTXW010000107.1:0-25507 GCA_034435035.1 Anaerolineae bacterium
CCGCCGGCCCCACCCGGCGCTTCGACCGCCGCGCCCTCCGTGGCGGAGCGTCTGCCCGCGCTGCTGGCGGCCCTCTCGCTGGAGAGGCTGGCCGGCGACCTGTTCGCGCTGGCGGCGCTGCCCACCCGGCACGCGGCCAGCCCCGGCGCTGCCGAAGCCGCCGCCTATGTGACCGATCGGTTCACCGCCGCGGGCGGGCGGCTGGAGGTCTCCCACCAGCGCTTCCCGCTGACCGTGGCGGGGGTCGTCACCGAGCAGGTCAACGTGATCGCCATCCTGCCGGGGGCCGATCCGGCGGCGGGCGCGGTGCTGATCGGCGCCCACTACGACTCGCGCACCGCCGGCCTGGACGATTTCGGCTCGCCCGCGCCGGGGGCCAACGACAACGCCAGCGGGGTCGCGGTGGTGCTGGAGCTGGCCCGCGCCCTGGCCGGCGAGACTCCGCGGCGGACGATCGTCTTCGCCGCCTTCGCCGCCGAGGAGTACGGCCGCGCCGGGAGCCTCGCCTATGTGCAGGCGGCGCAGGCCCGCGGCCAGGCTATCCGGGCGATGATCGCGCTGGACATCGTAGGCAACTCGGCGGGGCCGGCGGGCGAGGGCATGGTGCGGGCCTTCTCCGCCGATCCGCCGGAATCGCCGTCGCGGGCGTGGGCGCGGGCCGCCGCGCTGCGGGCCGAGGCGGCGCTGCCGGGCTTCGACGTGCGGGTGCAGCCGGCCCCCGACCGCCCCTACCGCTACTCCGATCATCTGTCGTTCAGCGAGGCCGGCATCCCGGCGCTGCGGCTGATCGAGCCGATCGAGGATCCGGGCCGCCAGCACTCGGCGCTGGATCGCCCGGAGCACGTCTCGCCGACCTACCTGCGGGCCGTCGCGGGGGCCGCGCTGGCGATGCTGCTGCACGCCGCCAACGGCCCCGACGCCCCCGCGACGCCGGCCATGGCCGGGCCGGATACGCTGACCTGGGAGCCGATCCCCGGCGCGGCGGGCTATGCAGCGGCCTTCCGCCGCCCCGGCTCGCTGGAGTTCGACACGGTGCTGGAAGTGGGGGGCATCACGTCCTTCACCGCCGATGCGCTGTTTCAGTCCGGCTACGGGTGGGTGAGCGTGGCGGCCGTCGGGCCGGACGGCGCGTGGGGGCTGTTCTCGCCGGAGCTGGCGCTGCCGCGCTGATCCCCCTTGCCGCGCCCGGCATCCCGGCGTACAATGAGGGCAGCCGTCGATCCGCGCCGCGGACGGCGAGCGATCGTCTGATGCCGGTCATCCACACAGCCCGACGTGACTGCCTGTACCGCCCCACCGGGCGGATGGGACGGGGAACGGCGGGACAGCCAGCGGCGGATCTTCTGCATCCCCGCCCCCGGCTCGTCTCCTGAGCGCCCTCTCCGTCCGAGGGCGCTGTTTGATCGGCCCGACCCCTTCTTTCAAGGAGATGCCGCTGTGGACAGCCGCGTGACCCTCTCGACCCTGCAGGCTATGAAGGAGCGCCGCGAGCCGATCACCATGCTCACCGCCTACGACTACCCCACCGCCCTGCTGATCGACCAGGCCGGCGTGGACCTGATCCTGGTGGGCGATTCGCTGGGCATGGTGGTGCATGGCTTCGAGACGACCCTCCCGGTGACGATGGAGATGATGATCCTGCACTGCCAGGCGGTGCGGCGCGGGGCCAAACGCGCCCTGCTGATCGGCGATATGCCGTTCGGCAGCTACCAGATCAGCGTCGAGGAAGCCAGGCGGAATGCCGCCCGCTTCATCGCCGAGGCCGGCATGGACGCGGTCAAGCTGGAGGGGGGCCGCCGGATGGCCGGCACGGTGCGGGCGCTGGTGGAGATGGGCATCGCGGTGCAGGGGCATATCGGCCTGACGCCGCAGAGCGTGAGCGCCTTCGGCGGCTTCAAGCTCCAGGGCAAGACGGTGGAGGCGGCCCGCGGGCTGATCGACGACGCGCGCGCCCTGGAGGACGCGGGCGCGTTCAGCATCGTGCTGGAGGCGATCCCGGCGCGGCTGGCCCGGCTGATCACCCGCGCGGTCGGCGTGCCCACCATCGGCATCGGGGCCGGGGCGGGCTGCGACGGGCAGGTGCTGGTCACGCACGATCTGGTGGGGCTGTTCGACCGCTTCACGCCCAAGTTCGTCCGCAAATACGCGGACATGGCCGGGGCGCTGCGCGAGGCGTTCGCCGCCTATGTGGGCGACGTGCGCGGCGGGGCGTTCCCCGCGCCGGAGCACGAGTTCAGCATGGATGACGACACGTGGGCGCTGCTGGCCCGCGAACTGGGCGCGGAGGCAGTTGACTGAGCGTTCTATGGTACACTCTGGGCGAAAGGGAGGTTGAGGATGCCGCCTCTGGAGGCGCTATGTCAATCCTTACGGTAGATATTCAGGAAGTCAAAGAGAATCTGGACAGCCTGCTGGCTCAGGTCAGCGAGGGGACCGAATTCGTGCTGGTGAAGGGCGACAAGCCGGTGGCGCGTCTGCTGCCCCTCTCCACACTGCCGCCACGCGTGCTTGGGCTCGACCGGGGCGCGATCACGATGCGCGAGGACTTTGATGATCCCCTGCCTGATGCCTTCTGGTTTGGAAAAGATGAATGAAACTGCTTCTGGACACTCATGCATTCATCTGGATGGACAGCGATCCTGATCGCCTGCCCGTTTCTGTACGGGAGGCTGTCGCCGACCGGGAGAACGCCGTCCTGCTGAGCGTGGTATCGATCCGGGAAATGCAGATCAAGCATCAGGCAGGCAAGCTCACACTGAGGCAATCCCTGCGCGAGATCATCAGACAGCAGCAGGATAATAATCAGCTGGAGATTGTCAGCGTGATCCCCGACCACGTCTTTGCGCTCGAAGGCCTGCCCGATCACCACAGCGATCCGTTTGATCGCCTGCTGATCGCCCAGACCTTCTTTGGAGAAGGCACAGCCTGTGACCGCTGATGCGGAGATGGCACGATACGCTGTGCCGATCCTGTGGGAGGCATGACTCTGCGCATCGCTATCTTCGGCATCGGCGCGATGGGCTGCCTGTTCGGGGCGCGGCTGTCCCCGCTGGCGGACGTGACGCTGTTCGGCACCTGGCCGGAGCAGATCGCGGCGCTGGGGGCCGGGCCGCTGCGCGTCATCTACCCGGACGGGCACGAGGAGCCGGTCGCGCTGCGGGCCATGCCCACCGCCGACGCCCTGCGCCAGACCGCGCTGCGCGGCGCCTTCGAGGTGGCGCTGGTGCTCACCAAGTCCTCGCGGACGCGGCTGGCGGGACAGAGCGCGGCCTGGCTGCTGCGCCCCGACGGCCTGGCCGTGACGCTGCAGAACGGGCTGGGCAACTACGAGATCCTCACCTGGCATGTGGGGCCGGGGCGGGCCGCGCTGGGCGTGACCACCCAGGGCGCGGCGACTGACGGCCCCGGCGTGCTGCGCGTCGGCGGCACGGGCACGACGCATCTGACCGGCTGCGGGGCGGTGACGGAGCTGGCGGGGCTGCTCAACCGGGCCGGGCTGGAGACGCACTGCGTGGACGATGTCTCCGGCCTGCTGTGGGGCAAGCTGGCGATCAACGCGGCCATCAACCCGCTGACGGCGCTGCTGCGCGTGCCCAACGGGGCGCTGCTGGAATCGGCGCAGGCGCGGGCGATCATGGGCGCGGCGGCCCGCGAAGTGGCGGCGGTGGCGGCGGCGCAGAACATCGCGCTGGCCTTCCCCGACCCGGCAGCCACCGCCGAGGCGGTGGCCCGGCTGACCGCGCCCAACCGCTCCTCGATGCTCCAGGACGTGGAGCGCGGCGCGCCGACCGAGATCGACGCCATCTGCGGGGCCGTGGTGCGCGAGGGGGCGCGGCTGGGCGTGGAGACGCCGGTGAACGCCCTGCTGGACAGCCTGGTGCGGGCGCTGGACGAACTGGCCGCGCTGCGCGCCGCAGCCGGCGCAGGGTCGCAGCCGGCGGGCTGACCCCCCTCTACGGCGCCGGCAGCACCGCCCAGCACACCCCGACCGCGCCGGGGCCGGTGTGCACGCCCAGCCCCAGCCCCACCTCGCCCGTCAGCAGGAGATCGGGCTTCAGCGCTTCGGTCAGCGCCTCGCCGACGGTCCGGCCCTCGACGGGGCTGTCTGCATGACACACGCCCAGCAGCAGCCGCGACGATCCGCTCCCGCGGGCCGCGGCGATCTCATCCCGCGCGATCGCCGACAGCGCCTCCACCGCCCGTTTGAACGTCCGGTGCCGGCTGTGCCCGTCCAGCACGCCGTCGGTGATGCGCAGCAGCGGCTTGATGTCCAGCACGCTGCCCATCAGGTAGGACGCCCGCCCGATGCGCCCGCCCCGCGCCAGGTTCTCCAGCGTCTTGAGCGCGAACATCACCTGCATCCGGTCGCGCAGGGCGGCCAGATGGTCGAGGATGACCGGCGCGGCGGCCCCCGCGCGGGCCAGCCGGGCCGCCTCGACGGCCATCAGCCCCTGCCCCAGCGAGGCCGAGCGCGTATCGAAGACGTGGATGTCCGCGCCCGGCAGCATCTGCGCGGCCTGCTGGGCCGAGCTGACCGTCCCGCTGAGCGCCCCGGAGATATGGATCGACAGGATGGTCGCCGCCGGGTCGTCGGCCAGCAGCCGGTCATACACGGTCTTGAAGTCGCCGGGCGAGGGCTGGCTGGTGGTGGGGTAAACCTTCGTGGACTTGAGCCGGCGGTACCCTTCCACCGCCCCCAGCTCGAACTCCTCCAGCAGCACCTCGTCGCCGAAGATGATGTGGATGGCGACCTCGCTGATGCCGAGTTCGCGCACCGTCTCGCGGGAGAGGTTGGCATCGGTATCGGTGACAATGTGGATCATGGCAGCGGCTCCTGTGTGGGCTGGAAGGTGCAATTTGCACTTTTCGACTATAATCCAAGAATAGTCAGCAGGGATCATTTCGCCAACCGGCGCTGGCGCAGTCTGCCGGGGATCGATTACCATTCAGGAAGGATCCCGATCAGCGCACCCACCCTCGTGCAGGGAGGCAAGGAATGTCCAAGGGCAGAATCCTCGTGGTCGAAGACGAGCCCGACATCGGAAATATGCTGAAGGTCTACTTCACCGGGCAGGGGTACGACATCGAAGTCGCAACCCGCGGCGGGGATGCCTCGCGGATGGTGCAGCAGCAGCTCCCGCAGCTCATGGTGCTGGATATCAACCTGCCGGATATCGACGGCTATACGCTGTGCAAACAGATGCGCACCAACACCCGCACCCGCCACATCCCGATCATTTTCCTGACCGAGAAGGATGACCGCGGCGACCGCATCGCCGGGCTGGAGCTGGGCGCGGATGACTATATCACCAAGCCGTTCGACATCGAGGAGCTGCGGCTGCGGATCGCCAACGCCATCCGCGCCTCGGAGCGCATGGGGCTGACCGATCCGCGCTCCGGCCTGCCCAGCGGGCGGCTGATCGAGGATGCCCTGCGAGAGGTGATCCGCAAGCCCAAGTGGGCGTACTTCGACATGCGGATCAACGAATTCGATCCCTTCCGGGACAAATACGGGTTCGTGGCCGGCGACGAGGTGCTGCGCTTCACCGCCGTGCTGATGAGCGAGATCGTCAGCCAGAAGGGCACGCCGGAGGACTTCATCGGCCATGCCGGCAACGACAGCTTCGTGCTGATCAGCTACGCGGAGGCCGTGTCGGAGATCCGGGAGCTGATCCAGACCCGATTTAATGAAGGCGTCAAGAGTCATTATTCGTTCATTGACCGGGAGCAGGGAGGGATCAAGATGGAGGTCGGCGGGGTGGAGCGCAAAGTCCCGCTGATGACCATCTCGGTGGGCGCGGTCACCTCGGAGCGCGACTTCTCGGACATCCGGGAGATCACCGAGGCCGCCGCCGAGGAACGGCGCCGCAGCGCCGGCCCGCCGCCGGCGGAGTCGGGGGCCGCCAGCAGCGCCCCCTCGCCGGGGACGCCCCCGGCCCCGCCGGGGAATGCCCCGCCCACGGTGCCAGCGCCGGGCGCCCCGCCAGCTTCCACCTCCGCCGACAAACCGGGCCGCTGAGGGACACATGCCGGACAGGATCGGGTCGCGCCCACCGGGCGCAGGGTGATCGGACCAGAAGATTATGCTCGTGGACTTTGGTATCTTCTTCGTGATTGCCGGGATGCTGGTGATCGGCGCCGTCGTCTTCAGCGCCGCGCTGGCCAGCCGCCGCCGTCAGCAGAGGTTCGGCAGCGAGGAGCCGGGCATCCCGGTTAACCTCGCGTCGGTCAGCGATGGCGTGCTGGTGGCCGGGCTGGGCGGGCAGATCGTCTTCGCCAACGAGACGGCTCGCGCCTGGTTTGGCGTCGAAACCGGCGACCCGGACCTGTGGCGGCTGGCGCAGACCGTCAGCCCCCCCGAAGCCTTCCTGGAGCTGTTCGCCGCGGAAGGTCAGGCCAGCTTCAGCCTCGGCGAGCGCAACATCGAGGCGGCTTCTCACCGTGTGGCGGTGGGCGCCTCCTCCCAGTTCATCGTGATCATGCGCGAGGAGGCTCCGCTGCCGACGCTCGACCGCGAGGAGCGCGGCTCCACGCGGGCGCTGCAGGTGATCGGGGAGATCGTGCAGGCGATCAACGCCAGCCTCAACCTGTCCACCACGCTGCGCGCCACGCTGGAAGGCGTCAGCCGGGTGCTGCCCGCCGATGCGTCGCAGATCAGCCTGTGGGACGCCGAGGGCGAGCGCCTGCAGCCCCGGTTCCGCCTGGGGCCGGAAACCTACTGCGCGGCGCTGCCCGGCGAAGGCGAGCCGGGCTACGCGCCGGATGAGGGGCTGGCCGGCTGGATCGCCCGCAAACGCCGCCCGCTGCTGATCGAGAATCTGGCGGCGGGCAGCCCGGAAGCGCAGCCAGCGCCCCGCCCCGGCGACCCGGCCTTCAACAGCTATCTGGGCGTCCCGCTGACCGTGCGCAACCGCTTCATCGGCACGCTGGAACTGATGTCCGCCGAGGCGGGCCGCTTCGATCGCGAGGATCAGGCGCTGCTGGTGCTGCTGGCCGAGCAGGCCGCCATCGCCATCGAGAACGCCCGCCAGTATAACAGCCAGGCCGAGCGCGTGGCCGAGCTGTCCGGCCTGCAAAAGATCGCGCAGGCCATCAGCGTGCTGCGCGATCCCTACCAGCTCTTCGACCAGCTGGGCCAGCGCGTGGCCGAGCTGATGCAGACCGAGAGCGCGGGCGTCCTGCTGTACGACCGCGAGCAGGAGAAGCTGATCGCGCAGAAGCCGCTGTACGGCGTGCCGGACGGCGTGACCGCCGATTACCAGATCTCGCTGGAGAAGGGCAGCCCTGCCCGCAGCCTGTGGGAGGATGTCTCCTTCTGGTTCTCCAACAACGTGCCGGAAGACCGGCTGGTGGAGGAGATGGGCTTCGGGATGCTGGCCGAGATGACCGCCGTCCGCAGCACCGCCATGGTGGCGATGACCGTCGGCGAGGAGCGCATCGGCGTCCTGCAGGTGAGCAACAAGATCGACGGCACCCCCTTCACGATGGAGGACATCCGCCTGCTGCAGATTTACGCGGATCAGGCCGCCATCGTCGTCGAGAGCGCCCGCCTGTATGCCGAGGAGCAGAGCCGCGTGGCCGAGCTGCGCGGCCTGCAGCAGATCAGCCAGGCGCTGAGCGCCTTCACCAACCCCGACGAGCTGTACGGCCAGCTCACCGAGCGCATCGCCTCGCTGATGGGCGTGGACGTGTGCGGCCTGCTGCTGTACGACCCGGACGGCGAGCAGCTCACCGCTCGCCACCCATTCTACGGCATGCATGACGAGATCGTTGAGAACTACATCATCCCGCTGCGCCGCGGGCTGGCCCGCGAGATGTGGCGCGAGGACGAACTGTGGGAATCCAACCACGTGATGACCGACGAGCGCATCGACGGGCTGGGCCTGCGCGAGATCGCACGCGCGGCCGGCCTGCGGACGGTGCTGTTCGCGCCCCTGAGCGCCGGCGGCCGCCGCTTCGGGATGCTGCAGGTCGCTAACAAGAGCGACGGCAGCGAGTTCGACGACGGCGACAAGCGGCTGGTGACCATCTTCGCCGGGCAGGCCGCCACCCTGATCGACAATGCCCGCCTCTACCAGGACACCGATGCCACGCTGCGCAAGCGTGCCGCTGAGCTGCGCTCCGTTTCGCGCATCAGCCGCGAGCTGAACGCCACCCTGGAACTGGAGCGCATCCTCGAAGTCATCGCCACCGAGGCGCTGCGTGCCGAGGGCGCCCGCTGGGGCAACCTGGTCATGTTCGAATGGGATGAAGCCGGCACCGAGCCGCGCGACCGGATGCGCTTCGGCACCGAGGTCGGCGAAGAAGCGCAGATCATCGAACGGGCCTGCGCCCGCAGCGGCGAGACGGTGGTGGTGGACGACTTCAAGAAGCTGCCCCACTACCCCAGCCCGCTGCCGGAGGCGCGCTCCGCGCTGGTGGTGCCGATCCAGTTTGAAGGCAGGGTGGTCGGGGTGATCAGCCTGTACGCCAACAAGCCCGGCGGGCTGGGCGCCAGCGCCGCCGAGTATGTGCAGGCGCTTTCCTCTCAGGCCACTATCGCGGTGACCAATGCCACCCGCCACGCCGAGCAGGTGGAACGCAGCGAACTGCTGCGCCGCCGCGCCGAGCAGCTGACCCAGATCTTCGAGCTGGGCCGCGTCTTCCGGTCCGACCAGTCGATTGAGGACGCGCTGGAATCCGTGGCCCGCGCCATCCGCGAGTCGGCGGGCTTCCAGATCGTCGTGCTGAGCGCGCTGGACAGCGCCGGGCAGGCGCTGCGGCACATCAGCCAGATGGGGCTGTCGCCGGCGCTGGCCCGCAAGATGAGCCAGAAGCTGGTGGCGTGGGAGGTGGTGCAGCGCTACCTGAGCGACGAATATCGCATCAGCGGCTCCTACCTGATCCCGCGCAGCGACAGCAAGGCGCTGATCGGCGCCCTGGGGCTGGTGGGCACCACCGAGACGCTGGGCAAGGGGCAGGCCGGGCGCTGGCAGCCCGGCGACGTGCTGCTGATCCCGCTGCGCAGCACCAGCGATGAGATCATCGGCCTGCTGACCGTCGATCAGCCGCGCGACAACGCGATCCCCAACCGCAACACCGTCGAGCTGCTGGAGATCTTCGCCAATCAGGCGGCCATCGCGCTGGAAAACAGCCGGCTGTACCGCTCGGTGGAGGATCGCGCCGCCGACCTGAGCCGGTCGCTGTCCGATCTGGAGCGCTCCTACCAGGAGCTGGACAAGCTGTCGCAGGAAATGATCCGCAAGGACGCGGAGCTGTCGCAGGCCAATGATCTGCTGGCCCTGCGCGCCCAGCGGCTGCTGGCGCTGCACCGCGTCATGGAAAGCGTGGATGCCTCGCGCGGGCCGCAGGCGGTGCTGCAGAACATCGCCAGTTCGGTGGTCGAGGAGATGGACGTTGACCAGTGCCTGATCGCGCTGGGGCCGCCGGATGGCAAAGGCCCGCTGGATCTGGTGGCCGCCGAAGGCCGCCTGCCGCGCGGCTTTGAAGCGGCCTCGCTGATCGACGGCAAGGATCCCCTCTCGACGACCTACAGCAGCGAACGGCCGGTCATCTTCGCGCCCGGCAGCGGCAAGAACAGCCGCGGCGCGGCGGCCCAGGCGGCCCGCACGCTGGGCGTCCAGACGCTGGTGACCCTGCCGATGCGCCTGGACCGCGCACGCGGCGTCCTGCTGGTGGGCAGCACCCGGCCCGGCGCCGCCTTTGACGACGACGACCGCGACCTGTTCAACCTGCTGGCCAGCCAGATCGTCGTCGAGTATGAGAACGCGCGGCTGTATCAGGCCGTCCAGTCCGAAGCGGCCACCGCCGCCGCCGAGCGCGACCGCCTGCAGCAGCTGCACGTGATCACCACCGCCCTGCAGCAGACCCGCGACCTGGGCGACCGCCTGGCCGTCATCGCCCGCGGCATCCGGTCGGTGGGCTGGGGCAAAGTCATCGTAGCGCTGGTTGACCCGATCACGCTGGAGGTCGGCGACCTCGTCAGCGCCGGCTACAGCGCGGACGAGGAAGCCGCCTTCTCCGCCCGCTACCTGAAAGGCCAGCCGTGGCGCGACTACCTGGCCGATCCTGAATTCATCACCCTGCGCGTGGGGTCGAGCTACCTGCTGGCCGCCGACAGCCCGTGGTTCGCCCGGCACCTGCCCGAAGGCGCCGTCCCGGCCACGGACTCGCCCTCCACGGCCTGGCTGGCCGGTGACCAGCTGGTGGTGCCGATGTACGCCGGCAGTGAGATCATCGGCCTGATCAACCTGCGCGAGCCGACCAGCGGCCAGCGCCCGGACGCCGGCAGCCTGCGCCCGCTGGAGCTGTTCATCCAGCAGGCATCCTCCGCGCTGGAGAACGTGCGCCTCTACCAGAGCACGCTGGAGCTGCAAAGCTACACCGACGCTGTGGTGCAGTCGATTCAGCAGGGCATCATCGTGACCGACCGCAATGGGCGCGTGGAGACGATCAACGAGTTCCTGCGCCAGAACTTTGGCTGGACCGACGACATGATCGGCCAGGACCTGTTCGCCACCCGCGGGACGCTGCATGATATGGGCTTCCTGTCCGACTTTGCACGGGTGATCGACTCGGGGCAGCCGGTGGAACGCGCCAACGTGATCTACCCGGTGCGCGACGAGGCCCGCACGATCAACGTCTACCTGTACCCGCGCTACGACGAGACACGCGAAGTCAACGGCGTGGTGATTCTGATGGAAGACACCACCACCCGCAGCCGCCTGGAAGCGGACATCGCCCAGCGCGGGCAGCAGCTGGCGGCCCTGAGCGAAGCCTCCCGGCAGATCACCGCCACCCTGAGCGTGGCCGACGTGGTGGACTCGGCGCTGGCGCAGGCCGCGGACGTGATCGCGCACGATCAGATCGCGATCTGGCTGCGCAGCGAGGAGGGCGACCGCCTGACGGTGGCCGGGGCGCGCGGCTTTGCCGACGATGAGGGGATGAAGGGCCTCAGCGTGGACCTGGACGAAGTGCCGCTGTTCGCCGAGATCGCCCGCAGCCTGACCCCGATCATCCGCGACGATCAGGCCGCCGATGTCCCACCCGGGCCGGGCGGCGTGCGCTCGATGCGCAGCTGGCTGGGCGCGCCGATGGTCAGCGGCAATATCCTGCTGGGGATGCTCGTCTTTGAGAAGGTCGAGGCGCACGCCTATGCGCCCGCCGACGGGCAGATCGCGGCGGCCTTTGCCAGCCAGGCAGCGGTGGCGCTGGAAAATGCCCGGCTGTTTGAGGAAGCCTCCGAGCGCGCCGTCGAACTGTCGCGCCGCACCCGCCGCCTCGCGCTGATCAACCGCGTTTCGTCCACGCTGGGCGGTTCGCTCGATCAGATCAGCATCCTGCAGACGGTGATCAACGAACTGGCGCAGGCCATCGGCGCCGCCCACAGCAGCGCGCTGATGGTGGAGCCGGATGGGGCGACGGCGCGGCTGGTGGTGCAGTATCCCTCCAACCCGGATGGCTCGGTGGACGATCTGCGCATCCCGGCACGCGGCCATCCGCTGTTTGAGCGCCTGCGGGACAGCCATGACCCGCTGGTGGTGGAGGATGTCGCCGCCAGCCCGCTGACGGTCGGCTTCAAGGAAGTGGCCGCCCGCTACGGGTACCGGGCCAGCCTGTTCCTGCCGGTGGCGATCGGCTCCCAGCTGGCCGGCATCCTGACCATCGACGTAGAAGATCCCCATGACCTCGATCCGGACCAGATCGAGCTGGCGCAGACGATCCTCAATCAGGCCGCGGTCGCCGTCCAGAACGCCCAGCTGTTCCAGGAGACGGTGGTGCGCCGCGCCGAACTGGGCATCCTGCTGGAGGCGGGCCGCATCGCCTCCGCCTCGCTCGATCTGGACACGGTGGTGAGCAACACCGTGCGCTACTTCATCCGGTCGCTGGGGGCGGACGGCTGCACCGTCGCGCTGCTGGATCGCAGCCAGAACGCGCTGATCACGCTGGCCGAGCATACCAGCGAGGGAGGCGCCCGCCCCCTCACCCCCGCCGATCACCGGAGCGATCTGACGGACTACCCGGTGACCGCCAGCGTGCTGGAGTCCGGCAACGCGCTGACGCTGGACGCCTCCAACCCCGGCCTGACCGTGGCGGAGGCGCAGCGGCTGGGCACGCGCGGCTGCTCGTCGGCCCTGCTGCTGCCGCTGCAGGCCCGCGATGAGACGGTCGGGCTGGTGGAAGTCTGGAGCATCGAGCCGCGGCAGTTCACGACGCGGGAGATCGAGCTGGCCCGCGCCCTGTCCACCTCGGTTTCGTCGGCGATGGAGAATGCGCGCCTGCACGACGAGACGCAGCGCCGCCTGAGCCAGCTGGCGATCATCAATGAGCTGAGCCATGCGCTCACTCAGACCATCTCCACCGAGGACCTGTACCAGATCCTGCAGAGCCAGATGAGCGACCTGCTCGGCATGCACTCGATGACGGTCGCCCAGCGCGACGCGCTGACCGGGCAGGTGCAGTTCCCGCTGGCGGTGCGCAAAGGGCTGCGCATCCACATCGATCCGATCGGCTACGGGGCCGACCTGTACAGCATCGTGATCGAGACGCAGAAGCCGCTGCATATCCCGCGCGATGTGCCCGGCAAACTGAAGGAGCTGGGCGTCGATCACATCGAGCCGGGGCTGAAGTCGTTCCTGGCCGTGCCGCTGCTCAGCGGCGAGAAAGTGGTCGGGGTGCTGGCGGTGGAGGATTACGAGCGCGAGAACGCGTTCAGCGAGGCCGACCTGCGCGTGCTCAGCCCGATCGCCGCTCAGGTGGCCACCTCGATCGAGAACGCCCGCCTGTACAGCGAGCTGGAGCAGCGGCTCTCCGAGACCACGACGCTACAGGAAGTCTCCCGCGTGGTGAACTCGGCGCTGGACCTGAAGGAGATCTTCACCCGCGTGGTGACGGAGCTGGCCAACGCCTTCCGCTACCCGCTGATCGGCCTGTTCACGCTGGAAGGCACCGAACTGGTGCTGCAGGCGCATCACGGCTACGAACCCGACGAGGTGCGCCGCCTGAGCCGGCTGCCGGCGGAGGCGGGCATCGTGGGCCGGGCGGCGCTGAGCGGCCAGCCGCAGTTTGTGCCGGATGTGGCCCGCGATCAGGACTATCTGCCGGTCAAGGGCTGGGTGCGCTGCGAGATCGCCGTGCCGATCATCGCCGACCGCGATGTGCTGGGCGTGCTGAACGTGCAGTCGGGGCTGGAAAACCCGCTCGACGCGGGCGACATGAACCTGCTGCGCACTTTCGCCTCACAGGTGGCCACCGCCATGACCAATGCGCGGCTGTTCACGCAGATGGTCAACCTCTCCGCCGAACTGGAGCAGCGCGTCGAGGAGCGCACCCGCGAGTTGAAGGAGGAGCGCGACCGCATCGACACGCTGTACCGCATCGCCGTCGAGCTGACCGCCAGCCTCGACCTTGACCGGGTGCTGAACCGCGCCCTGGAACTGGTCGGCGAAGCGGTCGGCGCCGAGCACGGATCGCTGTTCCTGATCGACCCGCTGTCCGAACGTCTGATCTGGCGGGCGGTGATGAGCAGCAACGAGATCCTGCCGCCCGGCGGGCGCCAGATCATGATGACGCGCCATGAAGGCATGGCCGGCTGGGTGATGGACAACCGGCACAGCATCCGCGTCGATAACGTCCAGCTCGACCCGCGCTGGATCAACGCCCCCGGCACCGAACACAACCGCTCGCTGCTGGGCGCGCCGCTGATCGCCAACGAGGAGGTGCTCGGCTGCATCTTCTTCACCAGCGACGAGGAGAACGTCTTTCACGATGGGCACGTGCGGCTGGTGGAAGCCGCCGCCAACCAGGTCGCCAACTCGATCAACAACGCCGAGCTGTACCGCCTGATCCGCGATCAGGCCGAACGGCTGGGCGTGATGCTGCGCAGCCAGCAGACCGAGGCCGCCAAATCACAGGCTATCCTTGAGTCCGTGGCTGACGGCGTGATGGTGTCCGACCAGGCGGGCGAGATCATCCTGTTCAACGCCGCCGCCGAGCGCATCCTTGAACTGCGCCGCGCCGACCTGCTGGGGCGCTCATCCGCCGACCTGTCCGGCCTGTACGGCACCGGCGCCGAGAAATGGACGGAGATGCTGCGCTCGTGGAGCGCCAACCCGTCGCGCCATGCCGGCGAGTACCTCTCCGAGCAGATCGCCATCGGCAACAAGGTGGTGGCCGTCAACGTCGCGCCCGTGCTGCACGGCGATGAGTTTCTGGGGGTTGTGTCGGTGTTCCGCGACATCACCCGCGAGGTGGCCGCCGACCGCATCAAGAGCGAGTTTGTGGCGACCGTCTCCCACGAACTGCGCACCCCGATGACCAGCATCAAGGGCTACGCCGATCTGCTGCTGCTGGGCGCGGCGGGCGAGATCACGCCGGAGCAGCGCCGCTTTCTGGAGATCGTCAAGAACAACGCCGACCGGCTGAGCCTGCTGGTGAACGACCTGCTCGATATTTCGCGCATCGAGCAGGGCCACGTGGAGCTGGATCTGCAGCCGGTCGATCTGCGCGAAGTCATTCAGGATGTCATGCAGTCGCTGGAGGGCCGGCGCGACAACGAGCAGCGCGAGCTGACATTCATCATCGATGTGCCAGACGACCTGCCCTCCGTGCAGGCTGACTTCGACCGGGTCACCCAGATCCTGCTGAACCTGATGAGCAACGCCTACAACTACACGCCCGACGGCGGCAAGATCACCGTGCGGGCGCGCAGCGAGGCGGACGGCGTGAACATCGACGTGAGCGACACCGGCATCGGCATCCCCAAAGAAGCTCAGGAGCGCGTCTTTCAGCGGTTCTTCCGCGGCGAGGATCAACTGGTGATGAAGACAGCGGGCACCGGTCTGGGCCTGTCGATCGTGCAGCACCTGGTGACCATGCACCACGGCCGCGTCACGTTTGAGAGTGAAGAAGGCGTCGGCACGACCTTCACGGTCTGGCTGCCATGCCAGGCCAACGGCAGCAAACCGGGTTAGCAGGCCGCTCACACCAGGGTACGAGGGATGCCGAAGATTCTAATCTCTGAAGACGAGCCGGATATCCGCGATCTGGTCAGCATCACCCTCCAGTTTGCCGGGTTTGAGGTGATCAGCACCACCAACGGCGCGGAGCTGCTCGACCGGGTGCGGGACGTGATGCCCGACCTGATCCTGACCGACGTTCGGATGCCGAAGATGACCGGCTACGAAGCCTGCCGCGCCCTCAAGCAGATGCCGGAGGTCGCGCATATCCCGGTGGTCTTCCTGTCCGCCAAAGGGCAGGAAGAGGAAGTGAAGCAGGGGATGGAGGCCGGCGCGCTGGCCTACATCCTCAAGCCGTTCGCGCCCGACCAGCTGGTGACGCGCATCAAGGATCTGCTGTCCGAACCTCGGCACCCCCAGCCGCCGCCGGCAGTCCCGGAGGCCCCGGAGGCCCCGCCGGCTCCACCGCCCGCCCCGGCAGCCCCGCCGGCTCCACCGGCGGCGCCGGCGGCCAGCGGCGGGATGCTGTCCACCGGCAACCGGGATACCAAGCCCCTGGGGCCGCTGCCGGAGCCTCAGCCGCCGGATAAGGCCGGGGGTCCCCCTGCCCGCTGATGCGCCAAATGACGGGTTGAAGCGCAGCGCCGCCGCCCGCTATAATTCCCCCCTGAGACAGCGATCGGCTTCCCGGCACGGGCAGGGCGCGCCCTGCTCCGCCTGCCGCCCGGAGCCGCCGAAGCACACGGGGGATCCGTTATGACGCAACCGGGATTGAGCCGCCGGCAGTTTATGCTGGCCGCCGGGACGACAGCCGCCGGGCTGGCGCTGCTGAACGTCCGGCGGGCGCTGGCGTTCGCCAGCGGAGCGCCCCTGGAGCAGGACAGCGGGGCCAGCGGCATCGACTGGGACAACGAGCTGAACTCGTATAACGAGCTGCTGGGCTATCCGCCGCTGCTGGGGCGGGTGATCCACACCCACCTGTGCCAGCGCACGGTCGGCATCTTCGAGGAGCCCACCCCCAACAGCCGGCGCATCCGATCGGTGGGCGGGGACTGCGGCGGGTTCGGCGGCGTGATCGCCCCGATCTACCGCGCCGTCCGGGGCGAGCCGTACAACGCCAAGTGGCACAGCGAGGTCTGGTTCCAGACCCACGAGGGCTACATGCACTCCGGCCACCTGATCCCCTGCCACGAGATCTTCAACGAGGCGGAAGAAAGCATCGGCGGCGGCTTCTGGGCGGAAGTGACCGTGCCGGTGGCCTGGCAGCACCGCGCCCCCTCCCTGGAGGGCTACAAGTTCGACTACGATCATTACAAGCTGTACTGGGGGCAGGTGCACCGGGTGATCGATCGGGCGGACGATGCCGAAGGCCGCGCCTGGTACCGCATCTACGATGATCTGGAGGAAAACCGCCAGGCGTGGGTGCTCGCCCGCACGCTGCGCAAGGTGCAGCCCGCCGAACTCTCCCCGATCTCCCCGGATGTGACCGACAAGCGGATCGTGATCGATCTGGGGCGGCAGACCATCGGCGCCTACGAGGCCGGGGTGCTGGTCTTCGAGACTCAGATCGCCTCCGGCACCACCTATCAGAGCGACGACGGCGAGGAGTTCGACTTCAGCACGCCGGAGGGCGTGTACCACGTCCAGCGCAAGCGGCCCTCGCGCCGGATGCGCGGCGGTTACAAGATTCCGGGCGTGGACACCTATGATGTCAACGGCGTGCCTTACTGCACCTACTTCTCTTACACCGGGGCGGCGGTGCACGGCGCTTACTGGCATAACAACTACGGCCTGCCGCGCAGCCACGGGTGCATCAACGTGCTGCCGGATGCCGCCAAGTGGCTGTTCCGCTGGTCGCAGCCGTACATGGGCTACGATGAGGACTACCGCTGGGTGCAGGCAGGCGAGGTCGCCACGCCGATCGAGATCATCCTGACCTGAGCCGGCACCGGCAGGGCGGGGAAAACAAAGGCAGATGGCCCGCCGCCATCTGCCTTCTGGCTGCCGCGGAACCGCCTCAGCTCGCCCGGACGATGCGCTCCAGCTCGCGGACGAACGAAGTCGCCTCGATGGGCTTGGGGAAGTAGGCGTTGAAGCCGGCCCGGATCGCTTCCTGGGCCACGCTGGACGAATGGAACGCCGTCACGGCCACCACCGGGATGGACGCGGTGCCGGGCATCCCGCGCACCAGCTTCAGCAGCTCCCAGCCATCCATGCCGGGCAGCGCCAGGTCTACGATCATGATCGTAGGCGCGCGCTCCTGAATGAGCGTCAGGGCCTCTTCGGCGCTGCTGGCTACGGCATAGCTGATCTTATGGTATTTCAGGATGCGGGTGACGACTTCGGCGCTGTCTGCCTCATCTTCCACCACAATCGCATGCCAGTCATGCATTACGACTCTCCCTCTCCTTACTGCGGGGCCAGCCCGTCCGGCCTGCTGCCATCCGGCGCGTTGAACAGCCTCACCAGATCGTCCACCAGGGTCCGGGGGCTGACGGGTTTGGTCAGATAGTTGTGAAAGCCTACAGCCAGCGCGCGCTCGCGGTCGCCCTGCATAGCGTGGGCGGTCAGCGCCACCACCGGGATGTCGGCGGTCTGGGGGTTCTCCTGCAGGTGATGAAGCATCTCCCAGCCATCCATGCCGGGCATCGACAGATCGGACAGGATGAAGGTGGGACGCACCTGCTGGACCATCTCCAGCCCCTGCTTCCCGTTGATGGCAGTATAGACCGTCGCCCCGTGATGGTGAAGCACCCGCCTGATGATCTCCAGACTGTCCGGCTCGTCATCCACAACCAGCACGTGCCAGGAAGCGATGGTGTCTCGGCTGATGATCATGGCGCAGCTTCCTCTACGCCAGCTCGGGCGCGGGGACGCTCAGCGGCAGCGTGACGGTGAAGGTGCTGCCGCCGCCCACCCGGCTTTCAACGCTGACCTGCCCGCCCATCGCCATCGCCAGCTCCCGCACGATCGTCAGGCCCAGGCCGGTGCCGCTGTAAGCCCGCTGCGAAGACCCATCCAGCTGCCGGAAGGGGTCGAAGATGAAGTTGAGCGCATGCGGCGGGATGCCGATGCCGGTATCCTGGACGGCCAGCCGCCAGCGTTCCGGGGTGGCCTGCTCCAGGCGGAGGCGGACGCTGCCGGCCTCCGTGAACTTGATGGCGTTGGAGAGCAGGTTAGCGCCGATGCGGGCCAGCAGCGTGGTATCGCCCAGGATCTGCGGCGGCAGCGCCGGATCGATCTCCACCTCCAGCGCCAGGCCCTTGCGGTCGGCCAGGCTGGCGTTCTGGGAACGCAGGTCCTCGGCGAACTGACGCGGCGAGAAGGGGGTCGGCGCGACCTCGATGCGCTGGGCCTCGATCTTGGACAGGTCGAGCACATCGTTGATGAGCGCCAGCAGCCGCTGGCTGTTGGCCAGAATACGCTCGGTCATGTGGCGGGCGTCGTCGTCCAGCTCGCCGCCCATGCCGGACAGCATGATCTCGCTGAAGCCGATCATGGCGTTCAGCGGGGTGCGCAGCTCGTGGGAGACGGTGGCCAGAAACTCGCTCTTGAGCCGGGCTGCCTCCTCGGCGATGCGGCGGGCCGCCTCCAGTTCGCGGTTGGTCTGCCGGAGCGATTCGGCCTGCTCCACCAGCTCGGCGGTGCGCTGCTGCACCTGTCGTTCCAGCGAGCTGGCCAGCTGGTGCAGATCGCCCTCGCGCCGCTGGACGGTGTCGGCTACCGCGTTGAAGGCGGCGGCCAGGCGCCCGACCTCGTCGCTGGATTCCACGACCGCCCGCTCCCGGTAGTCGCCTTCCGTCATGCGCTGCGCGACGCGCTCCAGCCGGCGGAGGGGCGTGGTGATGGTCTGCTGGGCGATGAAGGCGGCGATCAGGATCGTCAGCAGCGCCATGAAGGCGAAAATGCGCGAGGTGTTGCTGGTGAACTCGCGCTGAAACTGAAACAGATCGTCCAGGCGGAACAGGACGGCGATCACCGTGCTGGAATCGCCGCCGATGATCAGCGGCGTATAGGCGGCCCGGGTTGGGGGCACGCCCACGACCCCGTAGTTGATCTCCGCGCCGATGACCGTCCGGCCCTGCGCGGCCTGCGCGACGGCCTCCGGATCGATGGCGATGACGAAGAACTCATCCGGGTTGCCGCGCATCAGCGAGTCGCCGGGGTTGACAGCCTGCCCCTCCCGGATGATGACCGTGTTGCCCTCGGAGTCAAAGGCGAAGTCGTTGATGTCCGAGGACGGTTCTTCTTCGCCGCCGGCAGCCCCTTCTTCGTCCGCGTCCAGCGGCAGGTCGTGGGCCAGCACCTGACCCTCGCGCACCAGCGCAATGTGCACATTGTCGCGCTCGGCGTTGATCTCGCGCAGCAGCTCCGTGTCGAACTCGCGCCCGCCCAGCACCGCCCCCACCACCTGGCCGTCGTCGTCCACGGTCGGGTAGGCCACCACCATCCACAGCGCGATGCGCCCGCCCTGCTCCACGGCGGGGATCAGCCGGATGGCCGGCGAGCCGGCCAGCGCCGCCTCCACCACCGCGCCACGATCCAGGTTGTCGAGCAGGTCCATATCCCACAGCACGCGGGTGATCACCCGGCCGTCGAGCGCCACCGCTTCCACCAGGCTGAAATCGTCGGGGTGGGCGTTGGCCCGCAGGATGGCCTCGGCGTCGATGGTGTTCCCCGCCGCAATCGCCTGGGCCAGCCCGGGCACATTGGCCGTATGCTCGACGTGCGAGCTGAAGATCTCCGTGACTTCGCTGAAGCGCGCGCTGATCGACTGGGCTTCCTCGGCCACGCGGCGCTCGCTGGAATCCAGCGCCAGGCTCCGGATGCTGGAGCCGGTCAGGATCACGATGAACGCGATCAGCAGGATGAACGAGACAAACAGCACGATGTTGATTTTGACCGCGACCGTCTGGTCGCGGAACAGCTTGAACGGATTCATGCGGCGGCACGCTCCATCAGGGCACCCGATGCGAACCCACGCGGCCCCGGCTGTCCCCTGCGCAGCCGGGCCGCACGCTGCGACTTGTTAGATAGTAGCGCAGCGGGCCGAACTGCGAAAGTCGGGCTTACCCTACTGGCTGCGAAACGGCGGGGAGCGCGCCGGGCGGCGCGCTCCCCGTTGGCATGGCGATGCGGGATGCAGCTACCGCTGGTGCTCTTCCTCTTCCTCGGTCGGGTAGATCGGCAGGAAGTGGACGGCCAGCGTCACCCCCAGCAGCGAGTAGGCGATGATCCCGAAGAACGCGCCGAACTCGACCAGCGTGGGCATGTAGCTCAGGCGGGGGAACAGGTAGGCCACGCCGGGCGACCAGTCGATGGGCACCACCAGCCCGGTGATGGTCGTGTTCCAGCGCAGCATGACCACGCCCATGATCGCCAGCAGGCAGCCCAGCGCCAGGATGTAGTCGTTGTTGCGGAACCGCTTGATGAAGAAGATCAGGATCGGCACCAGGCCGCCCAGCAGCACCTCGACCCACCAGAACGTCGCGCCGTAGGGCGTGGTGGCGAACAGCAGGTCCAGCCCGGCCTCCCGCGAGGGCAGGCTGCTGTAGTAGGTGGTGGAGGCCCAGTTCCACAGCTTGAGGTACAGGTAGAACGAGAGCGCCGCGCCGGCGATGATGGCCACATCGCGCAGGACGTAGTGCTTGACGACGTAGCGCCCGCGCAGGTGGCTGATCACCAGCGTGACCAGCACGGTGAAGGCCAGCCCGCCCGCCGCCGCCGAGATGATGAACAGCACCGGCATGGTGGGGTTGTACCACAGCGGCCGCGCCGCGATGATGCCGTAAGTGGCGCCCAGCGACGACTGGTGCAGCAGCGACAGCGCCAGCCCCAGCACGGCGAAGACCGGCGTCAGGCGGTGCAGGAAGTGCCCCACCCGCGAGGCCGCCGGCCAGCGGCGGAACAGCCGGCTTTCAAACAGCGGGACGGCCATCTCCAGCGCCAGCACCGTGAAGTAGAGGATCACGCACATGGTGATCTCCCACAGCACGGAGTGGACGTTCCAGAAGACGACCGGATGCCAGAAGCGATCCGGGCGGCCGATGTCCAGCGCCAGCGCCAGCATGGCCGACGAATAGCCCATGAAGCCGCCCAGCGCGGCCATGCGGGCCACCCCCTCGAAGTGGCGGATGCCCAGCAGGTAGACCACGGCGGTCATGATGAATGCGCCCGCCCCCAGACTGATGGCCGACAGGTCCAGCGCGATCCACAGCCCCCAGGGGATCTGGTTGGTCAGGCCGGTGACGCCCAGCCCGCGCGCGAAGACGATCACGCCGCAGATCGCGCCCAGGATCAGGAACACGGACAGCACGCCGATCCAGATCTTCATCCCCCGGCTCATCGGCCCGTGTTCGTACCCGTGAGTGAGTGCCTGTGTCAGGGTGGTCATCCGATCACCATCCCTTCCGCGGGTATGTAATAGACGTTGGCTTCCGTGCCCAGCTCTTCACGCAGGCGGAACGTGGGCGTGGTGGCGATGATCTGCGCGACTTCCGACTCCGGATCGTTCAGGTCGCCGAACAGCCGCGCCCGGACCGGGCAGATGTTGACGCAGGCGGGGGTGGCGGCGCGGTCCACGCCGGGGGTCAGCCCGGCCTCCAGCCCGCGGTCGATGCGGTGGACGCAGAAGGTGCACTTCTCCACCACGCCGCGGGCGCGGCGCTCCACTTCGGCCACGCCCCATTCTGGCTGGCGGCTGTTCACGTCGGTGCGGGCCGTCCAGTTGAAGCGGCGCACGTCATACGGGCAGGCCGTCATGCAGTAGCGGCAGCCGATGCAGCGGTCGTAATCCATGATCACGATGCCGTCGCCGCGCTGGTAGGTGGCATGCACCGGGCAGACATCCGCGCAGGGCGCATTCTGGCAGTGCAGGCAGGGCCGGGTCATGTTAAACAGCTCGCCGGTGGCCGTGCGATCCAGCAGGTGGACGTTCCACAGCATATCATCGGCTGTGTCATTGACGGCCTGGCAGGCATACACGCAGTACTTGCAGCCGATGCACTTGGACAGGTCGATGATCATCGTCCAGCGGTGATTGCTGTCCGTCTCGCCTGAGGCATGGGCCGGCAGCGACTTGCTCGCCGCCAGCGCGGCGGTGACCGCCGTCGTGGCCCCCGCCCCGGCCAGAATCTCCAGGAAGCGCCGCCGGCTCAGTACGGGTGTGGGGTCGCTACTGGCTGTCATCTTCATCACCCCCATTCAGGCTGGCCCGCAGCTTCAGGCGCGTCAGCAGGAACACGACGATGCCGGCCAGCACCAGCCCGCCGCCCATGCCCTGCAGCAGGCGCAGCGCGCGATCGTTGCCCCGCTCCAGCGTCAGGGTCTGGACGATGGCCTCGAGTTCCGTGGCCTTCAGCTGGGCGTCGCGGCCCGTCACGACAGCCGCCATCAGCTCGGACTCAGCCGTCCTGTCCCCCACTGGCGTCCCATCCGGGTTCGGCTCTACGCTGACGCCGGCCTCGTGACAGTCCAGGCAGGCGACGATCTGCTCCTGAAAGTCGTGGCCGGTGGGTACCAGACCGTCGGGAGGGATCTCCTGCCCGACGCGCACATACCCGTGGCACTGGCGGCAGGTCAAACCGTTTTCGATGTGTGTCTCGTGCGCCACGAAGCCCTCGAGCTGGCCGGCGTGGCAGTTCAGGCACTGATCCAGCTCGTTGTCCAGACGCAGCCCGTTGGCATGCGCGTAGTGGCAGCTGGTGCACGACATCCCGGTGGCCTCATGCAGGCTGGCCCGGAACTCGGCCTGGCTGATGGTGTGGCAGTTCGCGCACGATGCGCTGGCGTTGTTGAGCTGGGCCGGCACCGAGGGGTGCGTGTTGGGCACGACGCCGTGGCAGGCTTCGCAGGAGACGCCTTCGGCGGTGTACTGCCCGGTGGCCGGGCTGAAGCCGGTGGTATGGCAGTCCAGGCAGGCGGGGTCGTTGTCCTGTTCGTCCCACCCTTCCTGGAACACCGCGTCATGATAGGCATTGTCGTGCGGGCCGCCCTGCCAGTCGTCGATGACATCCTGATGGCAGGCAGCGCAGCGCGAGACATCCGACCGGGGGCCTTCGCCCTCCGGCGGGGTGCCGCCCTCGTCCTGGGCCAGCGCCGGGCTGGCCAGCGCCGCGGCCAGGACGCAGACGATCGCGCCGGCAAGCAGCAGAGGCTGGAGGTGGCGGCTGTTTCGGCAAAGGATGCACATGGAAGATTCACCTCCCGTAAGCCGATCGGGTAGATCGGCGGCGGATGGACGAAGATCGCGCCGCCAGAGCGCTGAGGGCGGCTGGCGAGCCTGGATGATGAGCCAGGCTACTCTTCATTATGGATTATGAAGCAGAGGGCAATCTGCCGGCATGTGTCGTATGTCGTGGATGATCGGACAAATGTCACACCCTTGCTCCCATTAATGAAGCACAGGGGAAAACAACCGGCCCCGCGTGCAGGCGGGGCCGGACGTCCGGGCAGGGGAAACAGCCGGGGGCGTCAGCGCTCCGGTGCGCCGGCCAGGATCCAGGCGATCACGCGCTCCAGCTCGTCATCGGTGAGCTGCGCGAAGTGCCCCTCGCGCTGAATCTGAACCAGCCGGCTGCCGTCAGCGTCGCCGGGCACGATGACCGGGCCGCTCTCTCCGCCTGCCAGGGCGGCGGCGAACGTCTCCAGCACCAGGCCGCCGGTCGCCACGCCGGCGCTGTGGCAGGACGCGCATTTCTGGCCGAAGATCGCGCCGATCTCGCCGTCCCAGGTCGGGTCGCCTGCCGGTTCCGGCGCGGCAGTCGGCCCGGCGCCCGGCTCGTCGGTCGCGGCGGGTTCTTGCTCGCCGGCCTCAGCGGTCTGCTCCGGCGCGGGCTCCGGCTGCTGCCGGGCGATCAGCTCGCTCAGGCCGGGGGCGTCCAGCCCGGCGAACTCCCAGGCGGTGCCGTGGCAGGCCGAATTGGAGCAGAAGGACGTGTTATCCGTGCCGCCGGGGTTGGTCACCGTGTGGCAGGCCTGGCAGCTGCTGTCGAAGGCATCGCGGTGCATGGCGATCCACAGCGTGCTGAAGTGCGATTCGGGCTGCACGCCGGTCGCCAGCGGCAGCGTCGGCTCGATGGCGCCCGCCTCGGCCACCTGCGGGATGGAGTGGCACAGGTTGCACTCCAGCCGCACGACCTCGCCGGCGTCGTTGGCATGCTGGCCGTCATGGCAGCGGAAGCAGCCCGGCCAATCCCGGTGCCCCAGATTGTTGGGGTGCGTGTACCAGTCCACCTTCAGCTCGCGGAACACCGATTGATCGTAGATGGTGACCAGCAGCTCGACGGCGGCCTGGATGTCGGGCCGGTACTGCCGGTAGACCTCCGGGTACTCATCGGCGTAGTCCTGCATCAGGCCGCGGATGGCCGCGCGGGCCTCGTCGTCGGTCTCATACTCCGCGCTGAGGACCTCGACCGCCCGCGCCCGGATGAACGGGATCTCCCGGTTGATCTGCCCGCGCGACAGCGCCCCATCCACCGCCCGTTCCGGCGTCAGGATGTTGTGGGTGATGCGGTTGTGGCAGGTCATGCAGTCGATGCGCTCCTGCGGCATCGCCTCCAGCTCGGCGCGCGTCATCTCCGAATCGAGCGCCAGGTAGACATCCTCCGTGCCGTCGGGCTTGACGACGCGGATGTAGGGGATGTCCTGCTGCAGGCGGTCGGTGGCGACGAAGTAGACCTCGTTCTCGACGTGCCAGTGGATGCCGCGCCCCAGCCCCTGCCGGCTGGAGCCGCCGCCGGTGCGCAGGGCCAGGTAGATCGTGTACCAGGAGTTCTCCTCATCGTCGCGGAAGTGGACGATCTGGCGCAGCGAGTCATCGGAGAACTTGGCCGGGTAGTGGCAGCGCTCGCAGGTCTGGCTGGCAGGGCGCATCTCGCCGGCGTAGATCGGCAGCTCGTAGGAGCGAAAGGCCAGATACACGATGTGCTTAACGTCGCCGGCCTTGCGGGTGATGCGGGTGGCGATGAAGCCCTTGCCGATGTGGCAGTCCACGCAGTCCACGCGGGCGTGCGGCGACACCTGGTAGGCGGCGTACTCCGGCGGCATCGTGTGGCACGATTCGCCGCAGAAAGCCGGCGAGTTGGTGTACTCCCAGGCGAACGCGCCGCCGGTGAGCATGAGCAGGCTCACCAGCCCCAGCACGCCGTAGGGCAGCAGGCGCTCCCAGCGCGGGGCCGCCGGGGAAGGGAAGAAGAACCGGTGCAGCCGCGCCCGCAGGGTCAGGCGTCCTTCGCGTTCTTCAGGTTCGGGGGGGGTATCGGCCATCGGATCTCCTCAGGGTGCAGCCGGTCGTGTCGCCGACCAGTATGGTATGCCAGGCCGCCCGCGCCGATCAATGCCGGGCAGGCGGTGCATCGGTCAGTCAATTATGACCCAAAAACTCCGGCATGAACAGGGTGGAAATGTCATGATCCCGCCCATGACATCGGCGGGGCCGGCCCTCGCCGGGCGCGGCGAAGCGTGCTACAGTGGAGGCATGATCCGCCGCACCGCTGCTTACCCGATGATCGCCGCCGCCTGCCTGGCGGCCTGCGCCCCCGCGCCGGCGC